>CAKSIU010000001.1 GCA_934463265.1 uncultured Eubacteriales bacterium
TCTGCTCATTACTCGACGCTTTGCGTCTTTGACGATTTTAGTTCGTCACTCTTATAACTTTTTGAAAGTACGTTCTTAATATTCTTTTTCAGAATTAAGAATTTTCCTCTCAAGAAAATTACGGGTCATAATAATTTGTCATCGTTGTTTAATTTTCAAGGTCCTTTGCTGCTGTTTGCTGACTTTCTTTTTCCTCAGCAACGTGATTATTATTTTATCACACTGATTTTTCTTTGTCAACACTTTTTTTGAAAAATTTAAAATATTTTTTCGCCCTCTTTTTTACCAAATCCTGCATATTTACTGCATTCTCGCGGGCTTTTTCTCAACAGCTTTTTTATATTATCATAACCCGCTTCTTCTTGTCAACACTTTTTTTAATTTTTTTCAAAAAAATTTTTGAGCACCCAAACTTCTCGTTTGAATGCTCAATACTTAATAAAACCTATTATTGTGGTGGGTTCAAAAATTTATAACCTAAACTATCTAATTTGGCTGCATCTTCTGCACTTATACCATAGCACCAAACAATATTACCGTTGCCTCCATTTTCTTTATCATATTTAATTGCAAAATCTTTATTCTCTCCAAATGATTTATACATTCCACTATTGTCATTAGCAGGAACACAATATATTATTTTACCATCTCTGTCTCCAGCATATACTATTCCTCCACCTATATTTTGTTTTTTTATTTTCGCTTACTTTTTTCAAATTCTTTTCATTCTCCCTTTCTAATTATAAAACTTTTGAGCGCAACTTTCGTTGCACCCAACTGTTTTAATCATCTTCTATTAGTCGCATCGTCTATAGCTTTCAAAGTATCCCATTGCTGTTTAGATAAAGCCGCATCCTGTTCAGTCGATACATCATCAAAAAATGCGCGTTGTCTCCTAACAAGTTCTCCAGTTTTATCATTATAAACTTCATAATAATATTTTACCTCTGCACGTCCACCTTGGCCTAACTGATACCTAGTCACAAGTTTTATAACTCCACCGGAGACATTTTCCATATTGTTTTTTGACAATTTATCCATAATTACTTCTCTCCTTTTATTTACCTAAAATTTTTAGTCCATCTCTAATTACCTTATCAATTACATTCGCATTATTGTCGACTTCACTTAATTTATAAAATCTCCCACTGGCTTTATCAATAACAGGCAAAGTTAAGGCCCTTTTCTCTTCAAAATTCGTCTCATAGAAGTCAGCATTTTCCAAGTTTGCATCATCGGAATAAAAATCGATATATAGGCCTTCTTCATCGCCTAAACTACCGTCTGCATTAAAAACACGCTTACTTTCAATAACATATTTATAGCCACCATCCACATTTTTCATATCGCCTGCGTCCAATTTTTTCAAAATTTTTTCATTCGCCATGTTATACTTCCTCTCTGTTTTTTAATTTGCTAAACCGGTCTTAGCTATTTAATTTTAACACACGATTTACTAATTGTCAATATATTTCCCCAAATATTTTTTATTTTTATTCAATTTTAATAATTGCCGATAGAAATCGCACTAAAACAACTAAATAAAACAAAAAATTACAAAACTTTAACCACATTAAATATTGAAACACGGACATTATTGATGTATAATTTAGTAAAATCATCGTAGAATTTAAAAAAGAGGATGATTAAAAAATGTTAAAATTTAACAACAATTTTAAGCTTAATAAGCGTCGAAATATCATAATTATTATTTCTATCGCTCTGGTTGTTACTATAAGTTGCGTAATTTTCGCCATAACAAGTTGCATAAATTTGGGCAACGAAATTAACGAAGCAAATGAAACCGCAAATAACGTCAATGATAATTTAAATGCAAAAGATGCGAATGGTGCAGAAAAACAAAATGAACCCTCTAATATTGAAGAAAGTTTTAACAAACCGGCAGAAAATAATGCTAAAACAGAAAATAATTGCACGCCATCCAGCGAAATTAAAGACGAACGGCCTCAAAATACAGAAAACAACGATTACACAAAACTATATCCTAATTTATATTGTACTCGTCCCGAAACGCAAATTACCCCAGAAAAGACGATTTTTTTAACTTTTGACGACGGTCCATCTGAACGAACAACTGAAATATTAGAAATTTTGCGAGAAAATGGCGTAAAAGCAACATTTTTTGTAACCGGAAACGCTTCTCCAAAAGGACGAGCTCTAATGAAACAAATTGTGGATGAGGGGCATACCATCGGAATTCACACTTATACGCACGAGTTCAGACAAATCTACTCCAGTGTAAATGCTTTTCTCGACGATTTTAATAAAATTTATAGCCTTATTTACGAATCTACCGGCATTAAGCCAACAATATTCCGTTTTCCGGGCGGCTCAAAAAACAGCTTTAACAAAAACAACTATAAAGAACTTATTGCAGAAATGACACGACGTGGATTTGATTATTTTGATTGGAACTTGTCAGCGGGAGATGCTGTCAGCCGTACTCCTACCCCGACTCAAAAATGTATAAATAATGTACTTAATTTCTCTAAAAATTGTGACCACGGCGTCATTTTAATGCATGATGCACGGCCAAAAGTCACCACTGTTGAAGCGTTACCACATATTATTGACGGCTTAAAAAATCAAGGATTCACTTTCGGTAAACTCTCTAACAACATTGACCCTGCGCCATATTCACTTGTAAAGCCTTACAGATAAATGAAAATTTTCAGCTCACTGCAGGGCGTGGCATCGCACTGCGGGCTCAACCCAGACGTAAAAATGCGTCTGGGTTTTCAATTTTAATTTTCAAATTAAAATTGAGATGCCCCGCCCCACAGCGAGATAAAAAATTTCGAACAAAGCAAAAGTAACGATAAAAATTCTAAAAAGATTTAGTTATTTTTCAAGGCGAATTTGCAAAATGAACTCATGCAACATTTGGCACAATAAGGATTCGTGGCCTTACAAACGGCTCTACCGTGCAAAACCAACCTGTGGCAAAAGTCATTGGATTCTGCTGGCGGAAGAACTTCTCGAAGAAATTTCTCTATTTTTTCAGGATTTTTCGAATCATGAAAGCCCAATCTGCGAGTAATTCTCATACAATGCGTGTCAACTACCACAGCGGGTTTTCCAAATATGTCCCCAACGATTAAATTAGCGGTTTTTCTTCCTACCCCCGGCAATTTCACAAGTTCATCAATAGAATCCGGCACGACCCCGCCAAATTTATCTATCAACATCTTACACATATTAACGATATCTTTCGATTTTGCATGATAAAACCCGCATGATTTTATAAAAGGCTCCACTTTTTCGGGAGTTGTCGCTGCAAAATCATAAACCGTTCTGAAATTTTCAAATAATGCCGGCGTCACCAAATTAACTCTCGCATCAGTGCATTGAGCCGCAAGTCTTGTCGCAATCAATAATTGCAGCGGTTCGGTATATTTCAGCGAGCACTCTGCCGACGGATATTCCGATTTTAGCGCGGACACAGCAAGTTCTGCCAATTTTTTATTTGTCAAAAAAATTCCTCCTATCTAACATCTAAATGAATTTTATCTCAAAAAAATATTATCGTAAAGATATTTTTCATTATTAGAAAAAATTTTCAGATTTTTATTGTTCTTTATTCGAAAAATTATCAAGTATTTTCACCTTGTCATAAACTTGTAACATTTTTCGTTAAAAGAATTACAATAATCTTAAAAATATCAATGTAAAAAACATTTTTATCCTCTCAAACTTCGGAGCTTATGGGAATCGGCTTTATGTAACCAAATTTATATCCTTGTCACTTTTAAAAATAATTTTGATACAAATTTTTAATATTTTTTCAAAAAAGGCTTTACAAATAAAAATAAATATGATATATTAATAATCGAGATTGATTTTACCTTTTTCATTCTCATAAATTCCTTTTCTTTAGTGTAAGTGCTCTTTATGAGCACTTATTTTTTTGCAAACAGCTAAAAAATAACAAAAATCAGATAAAAAACACATTTTAGCCTCCTTCGTGGCATATAAAATACAGAGGGAGGCTATATATATGTTCATCTTTTCAATAAAAACGTCAAAACGAAAGCTTATAATGCACCTTGCTTTAATAATTGCATTGATAGTCATTTTAGGAATTTTTTTTGCCACGTTAAACGCCAGCGACAAAGAAGCCGTATGTCCTATTGGAAAATACAATCTGTGCGTAAAGGATAACGACGGTCGAATTGAATTTTTATCGCAGTTCGGCTGGGCGGTTTCGAATGAACCTACAGAAATTACAACCGTGACAATTCCATCAGAATTTAATTCTACATACGAAAAATATAATGACATTCAGCGCGAGCAAGGCTTAGATTTATCCAAATATCAAGAAAAAACTTGCACACGGTATACATATCAAGTGCTAAATTATAAAGATGCAGCTCAAGGCGTCCGCGCAAATTTGTTGGTGCTTAACGACAAAGTCATCGGTGGCGACATTTCTTCTGTCGCGCTAAACGGCTTCATACACGGCTTTTGCAATCCTGACAAAACCAACGCTTAAATTATCCTCCTAATACAACATAAATCAAAACCGAGTTATACAAACTATATTAAAAAATTTATTTAAAAAACGTATTTCAATTTTCTACAAAATCTGATATCATGAGTATTATAAGTTTTTTAAGAAAAGTTAAAAGTTACGTCAGTACTTTTTTATAGTTGGAGGATAATCATGGCTAAAGTAACATTAAAAAACGTATGTAAAACTTACGATGATAATGTGGAAGCTGTTAATAAGTTTAATTTAGAAGTCGGAGATACCGAATTTATAATATTTGTTGGCCCATCCGGATGCGGAAAATCTACAACTTTGCGCATGATAGCCGGTTTGGAGGAAATCAGTAGCGGAGAGTTGTATATTGGAGACAAACTGTCAAATAACGTTCCTCCAAAAGACAGAGATATCGCGATGGTTTTTCAAAATTACGCCCTTTATCCGCATATGTCTGTGTTCGACAACATGGCTTTTGGGTTAAAACTCAGAAAAATTTCTAAAGAAGAAATAAAAAAACGTGTAAACGAAGCTGCAGAAATTTTAGGAATCTCTCATTTGCTGGACAGAAAACCAAAAGCATTATCCGGCGGACAACGTCAGCGAGTTGCTTTAGGACGTGCTATTGTGCGACATCCAAAAGTGTTTCTCTTGGACGAACCTTTATCAAATCTCGACGCTAAACTCCGCACTCAAATGCGCACAGAGATTTCTAAATTGCATCAAAAATTAAAAACAACATTTATATATGTAACTCACGACCAGACCGAAGCTATGACGATGGGCGACAGAATCGTGGTGATGAAGGACGGAAATATTCAACAAATCGATACTCCGCAAAATCTATACGAAAAACCTTGCAATGACTTCGTTGCTGGATTCATCGGAACCCCGCCTATGAATTTTATTGACGCTACTTTAACTAAAGAGAAAAACACGCTTATTTTGTCTTTTGAGGAAGTTAAAATAGAGTTGCCAGACGAAAAAAATGCAAATAACGTCTTGGAAAAATACTTAAATCAACCAGTAGTTATGGGAATTCGCCCGGAAGCTCTTTATATTGAAGAAAACAAACCCGCTAATAAACTTCTTGGAAAGCTCAAAGCTGAAGTGGAGCTGACCGAATTAATGGGTGCAGAGACCTATTTATATTTAACGGTAAATAAAAACTCGATTGTTGCCAGGGTTAATTCCGACACAACCGCTAAATCCGGAGACTTTTTGGATATTTACGTCGATGTCTCTAAAATTCACATTTTTGATAAAAATTCTGGCAAAACTATAATAAACTAAAAAATAATCTGAGAGCAACAACTAATTTTTGGTATCTGCACGAGAAATTGTTGTTGCTCTTAAAATTTTTTAAAAATTTTTATACAAAATATTTTATTTATTTTAGACATATATCCGCAGAATAAATCGCTAATAAATATGCAAAGCTCAGCAAAAATTCACCCTCAGAATTTATTTTGTAAAAAAACATTCTATGTCTCTATAAAATAAACAAATTTTTTCGATAAAATAGTTGCAATATCCTCAATATTTATGTAAAATATAGTTATGTTTATTTTTATTATTAAACTATTTGTAAAAATACCATTTAAGTAAACATTAAAATTCTAAACAGTAAGGAGTTTTTTTATGTCTAACAGATTATTTCAAGGTATTGTTCACCAAATGCACGATGCTATCGGCAGAACTATCGGAGTTATTGACGAATCTTCGGTAGTTGTTGCTTGCAGCGACCTCGATAAGATTGGCGAAGTTAGAGGAAATATTACGGCAGACTTTTTTAAACCGGCTTCTACTTTCATTATCAACGGCTACACTTACAAGTCACTCGAAAGCAAAACCTCTTCTGAGTACGCTGTTTTCGTAAAGGGTGACGACGAAGCTGCTCAACGTTATGTATCTATTTTGTCTATATCATTTGGCAACATCAAACAATTTTACGACGAGAAATATGACCGTGGCAACTTTATTAAAAATGTTATTCTTGACAACATTTTGCCAGGTGATATCTATCTTAAAGCTCGCGAACTTCATTTTAACGTGGAAGCTACTCGCGTTTGTATGTTGGTTAAAATTCACTCAAAATCTGACGTTTCTGCTTATGACGTTCTGCAAAGTTTGTTTCCGGACAAAAATAAAGACTTTATTATCAGCGTAAATGAAAGCGATATCGCAGTTATAAAAGAGGTTAAAGAGGGCATTGAGCGCGAAGACCTCGAGCAACTTGCTCAGTCTATTGTGGACACCCTCACAAGCGAATTTTATATTCATTGTTCCGTGGGTATCGGTACAACTGTGTCTAATATTAAAGGTCTAGCTTCTTCTTTTAAAGAGTCTCAAATCGCAATCGAAGTCGGTAAGGTTTTCGATACAGAAAAAGTTATCGTAAGTTATGATAATTTAGGAATTGCTCGTCTCGTTTATCAATTGCCTACAACTTTGTGCGAAATGTTCTTAAATGAAGTCTTTAAACGCGGCTCTATTGACAGTCTCGATCAGGAAACTTTATTTACTATTCAACGTTTCTTTGAAAATAATCTGAACGTTTCGGAAACTTCTCGTAAATTATTCGTTCACAGAAACACTTTAGTATATCGTTTGGAAAAAATCAAAAAGTTAACCGGTTTAGATTTGCGCGAATTCGAAGACGCTATCGTATTTAAAGTGGCTTTGATGGTTAAAAAATATCTGTCTTCAAATCCGGTTAAATATTAATAAGCAAGAGTTAATCAAAAATATAAAGGAGTAAAAACCATGATAGAGTTCAAGAATGTATCAAAAGTTTACGCTAATGGTACGAGTGCTCTTAAAAATATAAATTTGCACATTAAAAAAGGTGAATTTGTGTTTATAGTTGGTTCTTCAGGCTCGGGCAAAAGTACATTCTTAAAACTCATAATGCATGAGGAACTCCCTTCTGAGGGCACTATATACCTTGATGGAATAAATATTTCGCAGATTACTAAAAAAGAAGTCCCCTACATTCGCAGAAAAATGGGTATAGTTTTTCAGGATTTCCGGCTAATCGACAAAATGACTGTTTTTGACAACGTAGCTTTCGCTATGCGCGTCACCGGAGCTTCTGAGCGTGATGTTAAAAAGAGAGTTCCTTACATTTTGAATTTGGTAGAATTACAAGATAAGGCAAATCGCCGTCCTGCAGAACTCTCTGGCGGAGAACAGCAGCGTGTTAGCTTGGCTAGAGCGCTCGTTAATAATCCGTCTATCATCGTCGCGGACGAACCTACTGGAAACATCGACCCGGAAATGTCTTACGAAATCGTAGAGCTGTTGACTGAAATAAATAAGCGTGGTACCACCATTTTGATGGTTACTCATGAGCATGATTTGGTTCAGCATTTTGGCAAGAGAGTTATCGAGATAAACAGCGGTAATATCATGTCAGACAGCGAAAATCCGGAGGTGCATTATGAGGGTTAGTTCTTTAAAATATTTGTTGTTGGAAGGCTTCAAAAACGTTTGGAAAAACTGGATGATGTCTATGGCTTCCATCGGTGTTTTAGTGCTTTGTTTGCTACTAACCGGCGCTGCTGCTCTGTTTTCTATGAACATAAGCAACGCGCTTAAATCTATCGAGTCGCAAAATAGCATCACTATCTATTTAAACGACGATGTCGAAACTGATGCGGCTTTGGAAGTCGGTGAAAAAATTCGAGTATTACCCAATATTTCTAACTGCAACTTTTATTCGAAAGAGGAAGCTGTTGAGAAGTTTAAAGACGAATTAGGCTCGATTTTTGACGGAATTAAGGATAATAATCCATTTCCACACGCTTTTCACGTCACTTTGACCGATATTTCTAAATATAACGATACTGTTGAGCAGATAAAAAAAATTGACGGTGTTGATAGTGTTGTGAATCGAAGTGAGCTTTTTGAAAAATTGACAAAATTCGATAAATTAGTGTCGATAAGCGGTGTTTTCATCGTAGTAGTATTAGGTCTTGTGTCGTTATTCATTCTTTCTAACACCATCAGGCTTACAATGTACAGCCGCCGTTTCGAAATCAGCATTATGAAATCTGTTGGCGCTACGGACTGGTTTGTTCGTATTCCTTTTATCGTTGAGGGCATTATTATCGGAATCATTTCTGCAATTATTTCCGCCGCTATGCTTAAGCTTTTATACGATGTTTTAATTGGCTACATAAATAAAATGATTCCGTTCTCACATATTCCGTTCAGCAGCGTTTCTTTGCCAATCTTTTTGGCTTTTATCGCGGCTGGTGTGGCTTTTGGCCTTATTGGTGGGCTTATTTCTATAAGCAAGTACTTAAAAAAAGAAGGAGGAGAAATTCTTGGTTGGTAAAAAACTTCTTTCTTTACTGATTTTTGTAAGTTTTTTCTTTGCCAGCAGTTATTCTTCTAATCTCAAACCTAAAGTTTATGCAATTCCCTCTTCTTTTGATATTAACCAGAGTAAGTCTGAACAAGCTAGATTAAAGTCCAAGCAAAATAGTCTTGAAAAAACACTTAAGGAAACTCAAAAAAAAGTCGGCGATAAAAGACAGCAATACGACCTCGTAAATAGTCAAATATTGGCTACCAAAGATAAAAAAGCTAAATTGAACAGCAATATAGAAAGTCTTAAAAGCAAAATTTCTAAAATCAAAGGTGACATCGAAGCAAAAGAACTTGCTGTAAAAGAAAATACCGAAGTTCTTAAGCAAAGATTAGTCGCTGTTTACAAAGCAGGCGAAGTTCACCTGATAGACTTGATTTTTAACGCTAAAACTTTTGAGGAGTTTATTGACAAAGCCGAAATTATTACCAAAGTCAGTGAGCACGATAATCGCCTTTTGAACGCTTTAAAAGACGATATTAAGTCACTCGAAAATATGAAAAAATCGCTCGACGACGAGGAAGTTGAACTCGAAAGCGAAAGAATTTCTTTAACGACAACCGAAGCTCAGTTACAGGAACTTTTAGCCGAAAATGAAGCTATTTTAAAACAACTCGATGGTGAACAAGCTGTCGTTCAAGCGGAAATTGATGAATCTGATGCGGAATATCAGCGAATTCAAAACGAAATTAATACTTATCTCGCTCAAGAGGCCGAACGTCAGCGAAAAGAGGAAGAAGCTCGAAAAAAAGCCGCTGCTGAAGCATTAAAAAAAGAAAAAAAATCTTCTAATATAGAAAAATTAAGCGTTAATACTTCTTCTAAATCTAGCGGAAATTGGATTTGGCCGGTACCTAGTTGCAGAACTTTATCGTCGCAATATAACGAAAAACGCGGCAGTACATATCACAAAGGCATAGACATTGCTGGACCGAAAGTTTACAGCGCAAATGTTGTGGCGGTCGACGACGGCGTTGT
Source organism: uncultured Eubacteriales bacterium (assembly GCA_934463265.1). Lineage (GTDB taxonomy): Bacteria > Bacillota > Clostridia > Oscillospirales > Acutalibacteraceae > CAG-557. The sequence goes on from CAKSIU010000001.1 coordinate 9,858, forward strand.
GATTACTTCTTTTAGCGGCTGCACTCACGATTACGGAAAGTTGCGCAGTTGCGGTTGTGGCGGAGGTTACGGCAATTATGTCATTATTTCACATGGCAACGGAAAAGTCTCGATTTATGGCCATTTATCCGCTGTTAATGCCTCTAAGGGGCAAAAAGTGAAAAAAGGCGAAAAAATCGGTGAAGTCGGCACTACAGGCTATTCTACCGGCCCGCATCTGCATTTTCAAACAAAAAATAACGGTGTGGATTACAATCCCCTCAATGAGTATTAAAAATACTTATTTTTACGATACGAATGGTATTTTTACTGTTCGTATTGTTTTTTACCAGTTTATCACCTCTTTTATGAGAATTTTGTTGAATTTATTGCGCATTTAAAAATATTTTAAGTCTTTTATTTTTTCTTTTTCAGAATTTTTATTGAAAAATATTTCCAAAAAAATTTGCTTAGTTTTTAATTTCCATCTTGACACGCTCTGTCAACTAGACTATAATTGGTATGTTGTTTAGAAATAATCTTAATTAAAAAGGTGGTTTGTATAAAAATGACTAAACAAGTTTTGATGACTGATGAAGGACTTAAAAATTTAGAGGCTGAACTCGAAGAATTAAAAGCTGTTAAACGCAAAGAAATTGCTGAAAAAATAAAAGTCGCTTTGTCTTTTGGTGATTTGTCCGAAAATAGCGAGTACGATGAAGCCAAAAATGAACAGGCTATTGTTGAAGCTCGAATCGCTTCTATCGAAAATATGCTTAAAAATGTAAAAATAATCAACGAAGATGAACTTAGCACCGAAATTATTCACGTCGGTTCTAAAGTTAAGGTTCGTGACGTCGATTTTGATGACATTTGCGAATATAAAATCGTTGGTTCAAGCGAAGCTGACCCTGTTAATGGGCGAATTTCTGATGAATCGCCTGTTGGTAAAGGACTTATTGGACATAAAGTCGGAGAAAAAGTAGAAATCGAAACTCCGGCAGGTTCAATGTCTTACGAAGTTTTAGAGATTTCTAAATAAGCTTTTGGGCAGCAATTTATTAATTTTATGCTGCCCATTTTTATTTACTTAAATTTAAGGAGCTATTAAAATGAATGAAAATAACGAAAATTCTACATTAAATGCCGTGGAAGAGCCGGATATTAAGGAACTTTTAAAGATTCGTCGCGATAAGTTGAACTATTTGCAGAATAATAATAAGGATCCTTTTGAAATTACTGTATGCAATCGCGATACTTATAATAAGCAAATAATTGAAAATTTTGAAGAATTTGAAAATAAAGACGTTCATATCGCTGGCAGAATCATGAGCTGGCGCGATATGGGCAAGGCTTGCTTTATGGACGTTCATGACTGCACCGGTCGAATTCAGGTTTACATTAAGATAAACGATATTGGCGAGGATTTTTATAACGAGCTTTCTAAGTGGGATATCGGCGATATTATCAGCGTGGAGGGGTTTGTTTTTAAAACTCGCCGCGGAGAAATTTCGGTGCACGCAAAAAATTTAACTTTGTTGGCAAAATCTTTATTGCCTCTGCCAGATAAATTTCACGGCCTAAGGGACACCGACTTACGTTATCGCCAACGCTACGTTGATTTGATTATGAATCCTGACGTTAAGGATACTTTTGTAAAACGCAGCAAGATAATTCGAACCATACGAAAATATCTCGATGACAAGGGCTTTATAGAGGTCGAAACACCTATTTTAAATACCATAGCCGGCGGCGCTGCTGCCCGCCCGTTCATTACTCACCACAACACGCTCGATATGGACCTATTTTTGCGTATAGCGCCGGAATTATATCTAAAAAGGCTTATTGTCGGCGGAATGGAAAAAGTTTACGAAATTGGCAGACTTTTCCGCAATGAAGGCATGGATATTAAACACAATCCAGAATTTACTACAATCGAGCTTTATGAAGCTTATGTTGATTATAATAAGATGATGGAACACACAGAAAATATCATAAATGCCTGTGCTAAAGCCGTTTGCGGCTCCGATGTGATTAATTATCAGGGCGAGAAAATTAATCTTTGCAAGCCTTTTAAAAGAATTACGATGATTGATGCTGTTAAAGAGGCTACTGGCATCGATTTTAGCGAGTTCATCGGCGACGACGAAAAAGCTGTTGAAATCGCTAAACAGTTCGGATTTGAAACTAATGGAAAAAACACCTGGGGCGATATTTTGAATCTGACATTTGAGGAAAAAGTTGAGGAAACACTGGTTCAGCCAACTTTCATTTACGACTATCCTGTTGAGGTTTCTCCGCTTACCAAGCGCAAAAAAGATAATCCGCATTTAGTCGAACGCTTTGAATTATTTATTACGCGCCGAGAAATGGCCAATGCTTACTCGGAGCTAAATGACCCGATTGACCAACGCGAACGCTTTGTACATCAGATGAAACTGCGTGAGGCCGGCGATGATGAAGCTAATTTGATTGATGAAGATTTTATTAACGCGCTTGAATATGGAATGGCGCCAACCGGTGGACTCGGCATTGGAATTGACCGTTTGGTTATGCTTTTAACCGATAGCGCTTCTATTCGTGATGTTTTGCTTTTCCCCACAATGAAGCCCAAAGAATAACAAAAAGACCGCGCGATATAGTACGGTCTTTGCAGGCCAGCGGCACGCGCAAGTGTGCCGCTGGGCCTTTTTCACTTTTATAAAAAATATCTTACAACCGCTAAAATTATCAAAAGTATACCGGATAAAATCACAAAAACTTTAGAATCGATTTTTTTAAACGCAGTCAACTTTCGTCCGCAAAAGATGCCCAAACTAAAAAAAATAAACTGGCACAATCCTACCATAACCGGAACAAAAAAATCATTCACGCCGGAAACAGCACTGCTAATTCCCGCGCCAAATGAATCAATAGACAGCGCTACGCCCATGTAAATCGACTCTCTTATACCTACGCTTGTCGATTTTTCAACGTCACAATGAATCTGGTGATGAATAATTTTTATTATAATTCCAAGTGATTTTAAATTAAAATTCCAAACTTTCTCTGTTTTTTTTTCTTTATTTTCAACTTTTTTGTCTTCTCTGAGTGCCTGAACCAATATAACTGCACCCAGAACGCCTAACATTCCAGAACCGACCAACTTTGCAAGGTAGTCAGGCAAAAACAAAACTATTACATTGCCGATTCCTATAGCAATTGCTGTAAATAACAATGATATAAAACTAATAATAAGCCTTGGTATATTTGGTACTTTAATGTTTCTTAGCCCATATGAAATTCCGATTCCTAGTGCATCCATACTGAGCGATATTGCTAAAAGAATTCCTGATAAAAACCACATTTCACCCACCTCGAATGTATTTTTATCAATATATGCCATTTTGCAAATATTTGTTTATATACTGTACTCATAACTCTCTCCGCCTTTGAATATATATCATCATGGACAACAAATTTAAGGAGTTGACTTGATGAACTGGCATAATTTGAATGCACAAGACGTACTGAAAAAATTTAAAGTTAATCAAGATATCGGACTGAATAATATCTCTGTCGCACAAAAACAAGCTAATTTTGGAAAAAATATATTGAAAGAAAAAAAATCTAAAGGCATCTTAGCAAAATTTTTTGAACAATTTTCCGATTTTATGGTAATCGTTCTTTTAATCGCCGCTGCCATCTCGTTTATCACGTCCGCGGTCAAGGGAAGCAAAGATTACATAGATTCCATAATTATCCTTTTTATCGTCGTGATGAACGCTATCGTGGGCGTCGTGCAGGAAAATAAGGCCGAAAAAGCTATCGACGCGCTAAAAAAATTGTCTTCGCCAAAAGCTAACGTCATTCGAGGCGGAAAAAAAGTAATTGTGCCATCAGAAGAGCTCGTTCCTGGTGATATTTTGCTGCTTCATACTGGAGATTTGGTGCCCGCCGACGCGCGTTTACTCGAAAGTTATAACTTGAAAGCCGAAGAATCTTCCTTAACTGGCGAATCTCTGCCCGTGGAGAAGGACGCAAATAAAATTTTTTCTGTCAACTCGAATCTCGGTGAACGGCGCAATATGGTTTTTTCTACCAGCACAATCACCGCCGGACACGCTAAAGCTATTGTAGTCGAAACCGGCATGATAATAAACGAAAATTCTTTTCAAACTCCTCTTCAATTAAAACTCGAAAAAACCAGCAAAACCCTCGGAATTTGCGCTATTGCCATTTGTGCGGTGATTTTTGTTCTCGGCGTGATAGAAAAAGTTCCGCCCCTCGAAATGTTCATGATTGCAATCAGCCTCGCCGTCGCCGCCATTCCTGAAGGCTTGCCCGCCGTCGTCACAATCGTTTTGGCGATGGGGGTGCGAAAAATGGCCGCAAATCGCGCTGTAATTCGAAAGTTGCCCGCTGTGGAAACTCTTGGCAACGCAACCGTGATTTGTTCTGATAAAACCGGCACTTTGACGCAAAACAAAATGACTGTCACCCAAATTTGCGATGAGAATGGAAAAATAAATTTTTCTTCGGATTTAGGTCAAAAAATTTTAACTTTGGGCGCTTTGTGCAACAATGCTTCGGTCACCTACGCGAAAAAGGATTTTCATGCCATAGGTGAGCCCACCGAAAGCGCGCTCGTTCTAGCGGCGGCAGGAAATGGCAAAGTCAAAACCGAGCTTGATGAAAAATTCCCCAAAAAATATGAGCTTCCTTTCGACTCCGCACGAAAACTCATGACAACCGTTCATCAGCTAGATAATGGAAAATTTAGGATAATTACTAAAGGTGCCCCGGATTTTCTTTTGGAACGCTCTATTTTCTGCAACGGAAAACCTTTTTCTGACAGCTTAAAGAGGAAAATTAAAATTCAAAACGAAAATATGGCAAAATCTGCGCTGCGAGTACTTGCACTTGCTTACAAAGACGTTGACAATATTCCAAATTCGCAAAATGAAATTGAAAATAAATTGAATTTTTGTGGATTAATCGGCATGATTGACCCTCCGCGCCCGCAAGTTAAGATTGCGGTGAATGAGTGCAAAAACGCCGGTATAAAGCCAGTTATGATAACCGGCGACCACATTATTACTGCTAAGGCTATCGCGAAAAATCTGGGAATTTTGTCCGACGGCGACAAGGCTATCAGCGGTAAGAAGCTCGAAAAAATGAGTCAGGCCGAACTGGAAAAAAATATCTTTGACTATTCAGTTTTTGCAAGAGTTTCTCCCGAACACAAAGTGCGCATAGTAAAAGCCTTCAAAAAGCACGGCGAAACCGTGGCCATGACTGGTGATGGCGTAAACGACGCGCCCGCTCTGAAAGCTGCTGACATCGGTTGTGCGATGGGGATTTCGGGCACCGACGTCGCGAAAAACGCTGCTGACATGATTATGACCGACGACAATTTTTCTACGATTGTCGAGGCAGTGCGGCAAGGGCGCGGTATTTTCGAAAACATAAAAAAGAGCGTTCACTTTTTGATTTCAACAAATATCGGCGAAATTATTACAGTTTTAACCGCTTTTTTACTAAATTTGCCATCGCCACTGCTCGCTATTCAACTTCTTTGGATAAACCTCGTTACGGACTCTTTTCCGGCGTTAGCGCTCGGTGTAGAGCCTGTCGACGACGATATTATGACTCACAAACCGCAAGGAAAAAATGCTGCACTTTTTTCTAAAAATATATGGCGAAGAATCGTCGTAGAAGGCTGTTTCATCGGCGCGATATCCATTTTGGCTTTCACCATAGGACGCGTGTTTTTCGACGTATCAAAAACTCCTATCATCGGTCGCACAATGTCATTTGCGGTGCTGAGCCTTTCACAGTTAGTACACTCTTTTAACATAAAAAACGAAAAATCTTTGTTCAAAATCAACATTTTTTCAAACATGAAACTCATCTATTCGTTCATTCTCGGAACAATTCTCCAAGTCGCTGTGATTTCCGTGCCAAACCTGTCTGTCGTTTTCAAAACCGCAAACCTAAATTTCGCTCAATGGCTCATCGTCTCGCTGTTGTCGCTATCTCCGCTATTAATCGTCGAACTGGAAAAATTTTTATCTCTCACCAAATAAAAATCGGCGCCCGCGCGGTATAGTGCGGGAGTTGCCAATTTGAGGCATGCGTCTTAAATTTTTCCTTTACATTTTTTTTTAACTGTGGTAAAATAACTTTAACCTAATTCGCGGATTAAGGGGCTTGCCTTTTTAAGGATTCGCACCTGCCTTATTCTGCGTTTTGTGGAAATAAACAAAAAAGGTGGAACATAAATGTTAAAAACAGAAAAAAAATCAATCATTGAAACCTATGCCGTTCACGAAGGTGACACTGGCTCTCCAGAGGTCCAAATCGCTCTTTTAACCAAAAGAATTAACGATTTGAATGACCATTTAAAAGTGCACAAAAAAGACCATCACTCTCGACGCGGTCTGTTTAAAATGGTTGGTCAGCGCAGAAATTTGCTCGGTTATTTGATGAAAACGGACATTGAAAGATATCGTGTAATTATTGGCAAACTCGGTCTTCGTAAATAAATTATTTTTAATTTTAAGCAGGTGGCAAAAGCGTCATCTGCTTAAAAAATTGCTAAATTAAACAAAAAAATTAAATTAATATTATCTATAACATCTAAAAGAAATTTGGTTTTAGCAGTGAAACGTGTGTTCAAAAATGGCTTTAACATAGGTTTTATTGCTAAATCCTCCTTGACAGATGTTAAATATATTCATTTTGGAGGAACTTTTATGTTCGAAAACTACAAAAAATTTAAAACTGATTTTGCCGGAAGAGAACTTATGGTAGAAACCGGTAAAATCGCTCAACTTGCCAATGGCGCCTGCCTAATCAGGTACGGCGAAACTGTCGTCAATGTGGCGGTAACGGCCTCTACTGAGCCTCGTGATGGTGTCGATTTTTTTCCTTTATCGGTTGATTTTGAAGAAAAAATGTATGCTGTGGGCAAAATTCCCGGCTCATTTTTAAAAAGAGAGGGTCGCCCGAGTGAAAAAGCAATTCTTGTTTCTCGCGTTATCGACAGGCCAATTCGCCCGCTTTTTCCAAAAGATATGCGCAATGACGTCTCCGTTGTGTGCACGGTTATGTCCGTTGACCCGGATTGTTCGCCGGAAATCGCTGCCATGGTTGGAACTTCGGTCGCGCTGAGCATTTCTGATATTCCTTGGAACGGCCCAATTTCTGGAGTGAGCGTTGGTTTAATCGACGGAAATTTCATAATTAATCCTACCTCCGAGCAGAAAAAAGTTTCGCAAATGGCGGTTACAGTGGCTTCCACCAACAGTCGAATTGCCATGATTGAGGCCGGCGCCAACGAAATCGACGACGAAACTATGTTCAACGGCATCATGGCTGGACACGCGGCCAATCAGAAAATTATCGAGTTTATAAAAAATATTCGCGACGAAATTGGCAAAGAAAAATTCACCTACACTACGACTGAGCCCGATGAATCCATGGTTCAGGCGGTGAAAGACTTTGCATCTGAGGACTTGAAAATTGCGCTGAACACAAATGATAAAAAAGTCCGCGATGAACGGCTAAGACCCGTCTATGAGCGAGTTTATGAGCATTTTGCCGAAATTTATCCGGATTCTGAAGCGCAAATTGATGCCTGTATGTACAAGGCACAAAAAAATATCGTTCGTCGCTGGCTTTTGGACGAGAAAAAACGCGTTGACGGCCGAAAAATGGATGAAATTCGCCCGTTGGCCGCTGAAGTTTCTATTTTGCCTCGAGTTCACGGTTCGGGCTTATTCACCCGCGGACAAACTCAAGTTTTAACCGTCGCAACTTTGGGGCCAGTCAGCGACCAACAGGTTCTCGACGGAATTGATGGCGACGAAGAAAAACGTTATATTCACCACTATAATTTTCCATCTTTTTCCGTTGGAGAAACTAAACCAAGCCGTGGGCCAGGACGTCGTGAAATCGGGCATGGCGCCTTGGCTGAGCGTGCTTTGGTACCTGTTATTCCGCCAGTTGAAAAATTTCCATATACAATCCGCGTGGTTTCAGAGGTAGTTTCTTCCAACGGCTCAACATCGCAAGGGTCAGTTTGTGGCTCAACTCTCGCCTTAATGGACGCCGGTGTCCCGATAACTGCGCCAGTCGCGGGAATTTCTTGCGGACTTATTACCGAGGGCGACCGCTGGATGACAATGGTAGATATTCAGGGACTGGAGGACTTTTTTGGTGATATGGACTTTAAAGTTGCTGGCACGCATAAGGGAATTACTGCCATTCAAATGGACCTCAAAATTGACGGTCTGACGCCTGAAATGATTAAGGAGGCATTCGTCAAAACCCACAAAGCTCGCAACTATATATTGGATGAAATTATGCTAAAAGCGATTGAAAAACCTCGAGAGGAACTTTCACCTTACGCACCTAAAATGCTATCAATTTTGATTGATGTTGAAAAAATCCGCGATGTTATCGGTTCTGGCGGTAAGGTTGTTCAAAAAATTTGCGCCGATTGTGACGTTAAAATTGATATTGAAGAGGACGGTCACGTGTTTATTTCTGGACTGGACTCCGACAAATGCAACCGCGCTTTGCAAATAATTGAATCGATTGTAAGGAACCCTCAAGTAGGTGAAATTTACACCGGCCGAGTCACTCGCATTATGGATTTCGGCGCTTTTGTCGAGTTCGCACCTGGTAAAGAAGGACTTTGTCACATTTCTCAACTCGATTCAAAACGCACCGAAAAAGTTTCTGATGTCGTTAGTGTCGGCGATGAAATTCTCGTTAAAATTACTGAAATTGACGACAAAGGTCGCATTAATTTATCCCGGCGTGCGGCAATTTCTGATACAAATCGTTTAAAAAATTAGTCAATTTTTGTGCTTTTCCCAGTCAAGTGCAGACTTTTAATCTTCACTTGGCTTTTTTGTTGCTTTAATGGCTTTTTTCTCTGACAAGTTTTCGCCAGTTTCAACATCCCGTCCATGCTATAATTCTGTTGATTTAAATTTCAGCAACAAAAATGGGGCGGGGCATTCAAAATTCCGTATTTTGTGGAATTTTGAACCAAGCTGCGAATTCGTGCAGCTTGGACGCCCGAAAATTTCGGGCGATGCCCCGCCCCATTTTAGCTGTAAAATTTAAATTGAATAGTCGAACAAGAAAGGAACTGGCGATATGACACAGGAAAAGAACAAAATCATCGAATACAGCGCAGATTATCGCACTGCCGACAAAAAAAACACTATATTCTCTACGGCCACCAAAAGGAACCCAAGCACCAACTTAGAAAAGATGCCGATAAATAAGGCTAAATTAGGCGTAAAAACTGTAGAAAATATCCATAAACAAAAAGCAACCGATGCAGGAACGATAAAAATTTCAGAAATAAACAAAAAGCAACTCGGAATGTATCGAATTTTTTTTGCCGGAATAACCATGATTCTCACCGTTGCGGGCATTATAATCCTCCTTTCGGCGATGAATCGAACCACTTCTGTCATAAGCGACTCTCCAACTTATACCAAATACAATAATTTTATCGCACCTGTCGTCATGCACGACCCAAAGCCGTTTGCTGACATTTCTGAGGTGAACTCTGACTTGATAATTTCTTCCAGTATATGGCGAAATATTTTTCAAAACGGCATCGAAAATTACAAAGAATTTGACGAACAAGGTCTAACATTAATTCCGCTAAATGATATTCAAAGCGCCGCTACAGATTTGTTTGGCTCCGCATCCACGATAAACACGTCAGAAAACATTTTTGGACCATTTTATTTTTACAAAAGCGGTGAGAGCAATTTTCACATAAGCACAATAAGTAATTTAGGCACTTTTGTGCCACATATTGAAGAAATTACCGAAAAAGACAATGAATTAATATTGAATGTTTCGTATTTATCTCGAGAAGACAAATTTTTTAGCGCAGGCAATGACAAAGCTGACACGCCTACGCCGGTTAAACAGATGATATACAAAATGAAGGTGAATCCGGACACAAATAAATATTATATTTCTAAAATAGAAAATAAATAAAGTCAAATTATCAAATACATAAGCGCGACAACCAAACTTATATCGCAACCTTCGTCAATTAAAAGCAAAATTAATAATAAAATTAAAGTTTTTTCACTATCTTTTAAAAGTGAAGAAAAAAAATTAAAATTATTATTATTTTTGCTTAGCATTTGTTTACTATTAGTATTTTTACTATTTTTATCCACATTTTGTATTAACTCCAAATTTTCAGTTTGCTCGATAATATCGGGCTTTTTTTGCGTTTTATTTTCAAAATTATTGGCTTCATTTGAGTCACTATATCTTGTTCCGGCCACCAACGATTGCTTTGCACGTTTTTGCATTTCTCGCACACGTCTAACGGCTTCCTGCTGCATTCGCTGCATATCTTCCATATTTTCAAAATTATTTTTCATAAATTACCTCAACAAACACAAATCCGAATAAAAATTTCAAAAAATTCCCTGACTTTTTAACACTGGCAAAACTTTGAACACTTGCATCATTTTCATAGATTCGTCTAATTTAGCCTGTCGTTTAGCGCTTAAATGCGGTCGTAATGCGGTTAGAAGCCGCGTGTTATCGTCCTCTTTATTTATGGAAGAAAGTACCGGCATCAACTTCATGACGGTTTGAATGGCATCTATTGGTATGATATCATTTTGAGACTCTTCCGTTGGCGGTGTTATCGACTTTTCGGCAGTTTTTGCCTCAGATTTTTCATCAGGATTTTCTACATTCGCGCTTATAAGGTTGCTTAGACTTTTTATATTTTCCAAACTTTCCTTGTTCGAGAGTAATTCCATCAATTTACCTGCTAAATCGTCCATTTTACTTTTCTCCCAACAACTTTTTTATCAAACTTTGCGCCTGCGGTGTGGATAAAATTTTATTTGCTGCGTTTTTATCTGACAATATTTTTTGAATTTTTTGTGCATCATTTTGATTCAAGTTTCCTAATAAATTTTCTACATTGCCTGATTTAGTAGCCTTTTTCAGTTCTTCTGGCGTTTTGCCTAATTTATCCGACACCGACTTCAGCAAATTTTCAAAATTCGGATTATTCGCGTTTGACATATTTAATCACCCCTTTTTAATATGGTATGATTCATTTTGAAAAAGTATGAAAAATAGTCTTTGGCGCGCAAATAAAATTTCAAAATCAGGTATATAATGCAAATTTATGGCAAATAATAACTCAACCGATAAATTTTTTTAACTTCGAGGAGGTATGATTTTCATGCAGGAAACCGTAAAAGATATAATGTCCAAAGACGTCGTGGCTGTCATGCCAAACGATTCCGCTGAAGTCGCCGCGAAACTCATGTCCGAACACGATATCGGCTCTATTCCGGTAATAGCGGGCGGCGAATTAAAGGGGCTTTTGACAGACAGAGATATCATTGTTCGGTGCATTTCTAAAGGGAAATCCGCAAACAGCACCAAAGTTTCCGACTTGATGACCACCGACGTTGCTTTTGTTACACCAAAAAACAGCGTTCACGATGCTGTCAGTTTGATGGCCGCGGAAAGAGTTAGACGTCTGCCTGTTGTCAATAACGGATTTGTCGACGGAATGGTAAGTTTGGCAGACATCGCCAGAATTCATTCCGGACCGGAAATTGCATCTGCTTTAACCGAAATAAGTCAAAAAAATCCATCTCACCGCGGATAAATAGAAGTTACACAGCCTTTTGCCAAGCTAAATACTGCATACCACGCCGTAATCAGAATTTTCTTATTCTGATTACGACCGCACAAAATTTTTTTGCGCGGTGAGCAATATAAAATTGCTCGCGTGGTATTTTTGCTGGTAGAAAAAATTTGTGCTATAATAGAAATAAAAAAATAGGTGGAAAAAAATATGGACTACATAAAAGAATTGTCGAATCAGTTTGGACTAATGCCTTGGCAAATTGAAAATGTAATAAAACTGATAGACGAAGGAAATACCATTCCGTTTATCGCAAGATACCGAAAAGAAGCGCATGGTTCATTGGATGACCAAAAACTCAGAGAAATAAGTGAGCGTTTGGCTTATTTAAGAGGTCTTGACGAACGTAGAGAAGAAGTGAGAGCGCTAATAATCGGGCTGGACGCGATGACCGACGAAATAAATGCTGCACTCGACGCTGCTCAAACTTTGTCCGAAATAGACGACATTTATCGACCTTATCGTCCAAAGCGCAAAACTCGAGCCTCTGTTGCGAAAGAAAAAGGCTTGGAGCCTCTCGCGAATGAAATTTTTGAACAAAAAAAAGATTCAAAAGACCCGCTAATTATGGCTGAGGCGTTTATAAATGCAGAAAATGGCGTAGAAACCGCTGCTGATGCGCTTCAAGGTGCAATGGACATCATCGCAGAAAACATTTCTGACGACGCCGGAATCCGCAAAAGACTGCGAGTTGTTGCTATGGCGCAGTCGATTTTGTGCGCTAAGGCTGCCGACGAAAATGCCGATTCGGTTTACAGACAATACTACGATTATCACGAGCCGGTGGCAAAAGTTGCTAGTCACAGAATTTTGGCCATAGACCGCGGCGAAAAAGAAGAATTTTTGAAAATTTCTGTGGACTTTGACATAAATAAAGCGCTTCATATTGTGTGCTCTACTGTGTTAAAACCTGGCTCTCCGTGCACAGAAACCGTGCGTTTGGCCGCCGAAGATGCTTACAACAGGTTAATATTTCCATCAATAGAGCGGGAAATTCGGAATGAATTAACTCAAAAGGCGCAAGAACAAGCCATGAAAGTGTTTTCGCTTAATTTACGGCATTTATTGATGCAGCCACCGGTAAAGGGAAAAGTTGCCATGGGCCTTGACCCCGGGTACAGAACAGGTTGCAAAGTCGCTGTTGTCGATGAAACCGGCAAAGTTCTCGACACAAACGTGATATATCCAACACATTCTCAGGCAAAAGTCGATGAAGCTAAAAAAATCGTCACCGCATTGATAACAAAATACGGCGTGGAAATAATTTCCATCGGCAATGGAACTGCATCAAAAGAAACCGAAATGTTTGTTTCGGACTTGATTCATCAGGAAAACTTAGACGTGGCTTACATGGTCGTCAGTGAAGCCGGTGCATCGGTTTACTCGGCGTCAAAGCTGGCCGCCCAGGAATTTCCTGATTTCGACGTGACTTTACGAAGTGCAGTTTCAATCGCCAGAAGACTTCAAGACCCGCTGGCAGAATTAGTAAAAATTGACCCAAAAGCAATAGGAATCGGACAATATCAGCACGATATGCCCAAAAAACAGCTTGACGAGGCTCTGGGCGGTGTTGTTGAGGACTGCGTAAATACTGTCGGCGTAGACTTAAATACCGCGTCACCATCACTTTTATCGCGAGTTGCCGGCATAACTCCGACGGTTTCTAAAAATATCGTGAATTACCGCGAGGAAAATGGCGCATTTAAGTCCAGAAATGAGCTGAAAAAGGTTGCGAAACTTGGTCCAAAAGCATTTTTACAGTGCGCTGGATTTTTGAGAGTGTCAGAAAGCAAAAATATCCTCGATAACACCGCCGTTCATCCGGAATCTTACGACGCGGCAAAAAAATTGCTTGATTTATGTGGATATACTCTGGAAAATATTAAATCCGGCGAAATTTGCGAGATAAAAGCCAAAATAAACGAGCTAGGCGAAGATGTTGTCGCTGAAAAAATCGGAATTGGTGTGCCAACTTTACAAGACATAATCACAGAACTTTTGCGCCCCGGCAGAGACCCTCGAGAAGAGCTTGTTCAGCCGATGTTGCGCAAAGATGTTCTCGATATGAAAGACTTAAAAGTCGGCATGGAACTCGACGGCACCGTGCGAAATGTTATTGATTTTGGCGCGTTTATCGACATTGGTGTCCATCAAGACGGACTTGTTCATATTTCTCAAATTTGCGACAAGTACATAAAACATCCCTCCGAGATTATTAAGGTCGGTGATATTGTTAAAGTCCGTGTTCTTTCGGTCGATTTGGATAAAAAACGTATCGCTTTAACCATGAAACTGAACAGTCCTGCAGAAGTTTCTTAACTTCGTAAAAGCAGAAAAATTAAGGGGGGCGCCGTTATCGACATTCTGTCGATAACGAGCACAGATTCATCTGCAAAATTTGAAAATCTGTTTAATCTGTACTCGTAAAAATTTCTAAAAAATTTAGAAATTTTGCGGCGCCCCTCCCATATCCGCAGACAAATTTTTCAAAAAATAAAAGAAAGAGGTAACTACATTGAAATTAGGAATAATAGGTTTGCCAAATGTAGGAAAAAGCACTCTATTCAACGCGATAACCAACGCCGGCGCACAGGCCGCAAACTATCCATTTTGCACGATAGAGCCAAATATTGGAGTTGTAGCGGTGCCGGATAAGCGCTTAGACAAACTGGCTGAAATGTATAATCCAGAAAAGTTCACGCCCGCAACCATCGAGTTTGTAGACATTGCTGGACTGGTAAAAGGCGCCTCAAAAGGAGAGGGGCTTGGGAATAAATTTTTATCAAATATAAGAGAAGTTGACGCGATAGTTCATGTGGTAAGATGCTTTGAAAATGACGATATCGTGCATGTAGAGGGCAACATAGACCCTGCGCGAGACATTGAAACTATAAATTTAGAGTTAATACTGTCTGACATAGAGCTATTAGACAGGCGAATAGAAAAAACAAAAAAAATGATAAAAGCTGATAAAAAATACTTGGTAGAACTTGAATTTTTTAAGCAATTAAAAGAAACGCTTGAAAGAGGTTTTTCAGCAAGAAGCGTAAAATGTACTGAAGAAGAGGCTAAATTATTGGAGTCCGTTGCACTTTTGACTAGTAAACCGATAATTTTCGCCGCTAACATGAGTGAAAAAGATTTTAAATTTGGAATAGACGACAATAAATTTTTAAATATCGTAAGAGAAATTGCCATAAAAGAAAATGCAAAAGTTCTGCCTATAAGCGCCCAAATCGAAGCTGAAATTTCAGGACTAGACTTAGACGAAAAAAAACTTTTTCTTGATGATATGGGTCTTTCTGAGTCCGGATTGGACAGGTTAATCACGGCTTGCTATGACTTATTGGGCTTGATTTCATTTTTGACGGCCGGAAAACCTGAAGTAAGAGCATGGACTATCAAAAAAGGCACAAAAGCTCCCGGTGCTGCAGGAAAAATTCACACAGATTTCGAACGTGGATTCATTCGTGCAGAGGTTGTCTCTTTTAACGATTTAGTCTCGTGTGGGTCGATGTCCGCGGCAAAAGAGAAAGGCTTGGTTCGTTCTGAGGGAAAAGAATATGTCATGAATGACGGCGATGTGGTTTTATTCAGGTTTAATGTGTAAAAATTTGGTGAAAAGTAGCCGCGCGGTATAGTGCGGCTACTTTCAACTTAAGCAAAAAGAGGCGCACTATACCGCGCGCCTCTTTTTTTGCTGATTAACCTAACTGGAACTTCTTCTCGGATATGCCTTTTCAACGTCAGTCAGCCCCGCAAGATAATCCATGCTGGTGTCCAAAACCAGCGCAATACGCCTGCACTGTTCAAAAGTAAGATTTCTGTGTCCATTTTCCAACTTAGAATAATCACTTTGGTCAATGCCCGTCAAATGCTGCATTTTTATTTGAGTAAATCCTTTTTCTTTTCTTAATTTTTTCAGCCTGTTCATTTCAATCACCATAAATATTATGGTTTATTTGACCTATTGACATTATGGTGTTTTTGACCTAAAATCTAATGGGAGTGATTATTTTGAAAAACATAAAATGCGAAAATTACCTCTGTGTCTATTTTTATAAAGGCTTGTGTCGATTAGAAAATATTACGCTTTCTGCCGCCGGACTATGCAATTCCTGCATTTACGTTGACATCGACGAAAACTATTTAACTCGACAAAGAGATAAATTGCTAAAAATGCTCGAAAAATTCTAAATTTTTATAAAATTAAAAAATACTGTCGCAAATCACCTATAAATACCCAAAAGTTACTTAACGAGTTCAGGATTCATGCGGCTGTAGTGAAAAATATATTGTTGAGCAACACCGGCGTACTTTCCGAAATGTTCTATACTTTTTCCAGGAAAAAACGTCGATAAGGCTCGCTTCATCCAAACATCCACCGGAAAAGCTTCCATCCTATGAAATCCATAAAGTAGCGTACATTCTGCAACTTTTGGACCTACGCCTTTAATTTTCATAAGTTCACTGCGCGCTTCATTTATCGGCAAATTTCTTATTTTTTCGAAGTCGACCTCACCAGAAGAAACTTTTTTCGCAGCGTCCAAAATATATTCGTCTCTAAATCCGCATTTAAGTGGCGCCAAATCCGTTTTTTCAAGATTTGCAATCGTTGAACTTAACGGAAAACTAAAAAATTTATGCTCAATTTCACTACCAAAACAGCTGCTCAATCGCTCTACAATGCCCTTAATTCGCGGAATATTGTTATTTTGTGAAATTATAAATGAGCAAAGAGTCTCCCACGGGTCTTGCCTTAAAATGCGGATTCCAGGCGCATATTTACACGCCAAACTCAAATTGCTGTCCAGCTCGGCCAAACTCGATTTAATTACGCTGTAATCCGTTTTCAAATCAAAATAATCACGCCAAATCGAATCAAAATCATCTGAAATTGACTTGCCTATCAATGTAATTTTATTTTTCTCTTTTAGAATTTTAACAACTCTTTCAAACGCAATTCCCTCAAATTCATTCTCTGAAATCTGGTTCCATCTAAAGCACTGTCCACAGTTAAAAGTCTCCGGTAAATCAAAGTCTGACGCGTCCTCTATCACAACTTGGGTGTCCGAATTAAAATGAATTTTCAAGCCAAAAACTCCCTAAACTAAATTAATTTTCCATTTTAGTATAAAACATATTTTCATAAAAAGATACAAATTCTGATAAAATTTTTCAGAAATTTATAATTCGTAAAAATTACAAAAAGTTTTAAAATAAAATCGACTTTTAACAATAATTAAAAATAAATCATGAATTAATGCGGGGTTTTCCACTTTTTCAACAAGGTTTTCCACATGAAATAGGTTAAAAAGAAATATTAAATTCAATATTTTTACATCTAGTATAAAAAAACTTAATCCAGACTTTGTAAAAATTTTTTGAATATAAATTGAAATTTTTGAGAAAATTACTATTAAAATGAATTTTTGGAGTGATATTGTGATTAAGGGCGTTAATAAATATGTCATAGAGGTTTCGGAGACCGGAAACGCCTACTACGACAAGGCTTTGCTGTTTGTTAAACCGGAATTTGCCGATATGGAACGTGCTATTTTGGAAAAAGAAGCCAAAAAAGTTTTGAAAAATATGGATACAATTTCGTCAATTAGGCATCATAAAAAAATTCTCTTCGGCACGATTTGCTTTGCTGGTGCGTTGCTAATCGGACTTTTGTTTTCGATAATTTTTATAAATATATTTGCTTTTTAATGGCTCGCTGATTGACAAAAATTTAAAAATGTGCTATAATTATTAAAATCATGCGGAGAGGTATCGAAGTGGTCATAACGGGGCTGACTCGAAATCAGTTTGCGAGCAATCGCACGGGGGTTCGAATCCCCCTCTCTCCGCCAAAAATATTTTTTCTATCCTAACATATTTGCTTTAGTTGTGGCTTTTTTTCTCACTTAGCAGATATTTTTTATTTTTAATTAATTTTTATTAAAGGAGATTTCTTATGAATTTTAAAAAATTTAATGTAAAAACTTTATCGGCTTTAGCCCTCTCCTCATCGCTTATATTCAACTCAATTTCGCCGTCTGCATTTGCAATTAAAGGGTTCCATATTCAAGAAAATACTGGCTCTAGTTTTATACATATTCAACCTAACAGTCCAACACAATCTCAAAATCCAACCCCAAATCCAACTCAAACAAATGAGCAAAACCATCAAAAAACCGTACTTTCCGAAGAAAAACTGACGGGAATTAAATTATTGTCTGAAAAACTTGGACTGCCTTACGAAGAAATAAAATCCAGACTGCAAATTAATGAAAATTGCCATTTAATTCCATTGCTCAATTTTGAAGAACATAAAAATTGTTTAATCGACGTGTTTGCCAAAGCAAATCCTCAGTACATGAGTTACTACTTAGACGGAAAATTAAGAACTTCTGAAAAAGCTGAGCAAATTTATTTTACAAATTCGTTGCATCGTATGTGGGACAAGGACTTGCCTCGTTCATTAAACTTTATAATAGACTGCGATAACGCCAGCACCGGAAGAATCGCTGTCGGCCCTCTGTATAACAGCGGCGCTGTTAATGCCGAAATCGGCTACGCTATAAAAGAAAGCCATTCTGGCAAAGGAATTGTTTCGGCTTCAGTTAAAACTCTTTTAAACTTCTTGCAATACCTCTTGGATAAAGGAATATATAAATTCGAAAAAGTTAGAGCTACCGCAAAAGAGGACAACATTGCCTCCAACAAAATACTGCTTAAAAATCATTTTCTCAAAACTCCCGAAATGATAAACGATGGATATGGCCCTGAAAATGAATATTTTTATTACTTTGAGAAAAAAGAATAAGCCATAAGAAAAAGAGATAGTTTCTCGATGAACTATCTCTTTTTTATTAATTTTTATTTGAAATTTTATTGTTCTCAAGCCATTCTACAGCCGCTTCAAAAATTCTTAGGTCATTTCTATGATTCAATGCTTCGTAAATATCTTCTTTTTTTAGCCATTTAAACTTTTCTATTTCACTGTTTTGAACCGTAACTTTTTTGCTGCTTGCCTGTGCCAAAAAAATTACAACTTTTTTCTTAACCTGCCCAAAAAGCCTATAAACACTAGTTTTACGAAACCCGTCTAAAATCTCGACATCCAAATTAGTCTCTTCTTTTACCTCGCGTAAAGCCGTCTGCTCTTCAGTCTCTCCAACCTCTATGTGCCCCTTCGGAAAGCCCCAATAACGTCCATTATTATTTTTTACAACCAAAAAATACCTTTCATCCGACAAATCATTAAAAATAACCGCTCCACAAGACTTTTCATAAAGGCAAACCAGTCGGTACGGACGCTGATTTTTTACTCTAGAAAGCCGACTTCGTATCTCCGGAGAATAATAAATCGTATCTTTGGGCGCCAAAATTAACTTTTCGCAACGACCGCCTTTATTCGCAATGGCAACAACCGTACCGTTTACAGATTTTTCTACCGGCTTATTGGAAATAAAATACACTTTTCGATTATAAAAACCGCTAAAAGGATCTACAATGTGCGCCCTGTACAACGGTGCACAATACTTTGCGTTATTGCCATAAGCAGACCCGTCAATCACCACCTCAAAATTTTTCCCAAGCATCGTGGAATCACACTCCTCTATTATCTATATTTTACATGGCAAAACAGATAAATTCAAGGGAAAAATAGTTTTAATTATTAAATAATTTTCAATAAAATAAAAAAATTATGCTTTTAATGTGTAAAATCACGAAATATTATAAATTTTATTGTCAAAAGAATATATGTTTTTAAATTTGTACTAAATAATCGCGAAAAAATTTTTTGCATCAAATAAAAAACGTCCCTCAAAAAAATTAGGGATATAATCAAACTAAGTGTTAAAAATTGTGTGAAATAAATTATTTATTGCCTGGTTTTTAGTAATTTTGCTGCCACCAGAAATCTTTTTTAATTCGTTATTTGAACTAATTTTTCTGCTTTGAAATTCAATTAATTCGTCAATTGAAAAATAAAATCCTTCTTCTTTTAAAAGTGGCAAAAATTCTTCTGCCATCAACTGTTCCAGCTCCAACTCCGTTAGCGCTGAATCTGAAAATCTTCTGTTTGCGTCTATTATTCGGTTTCGAAAATCTGCGTCGGTTGCGATGGTCTCGTAAAACTGTTCTACGTCATCAATTGACATTATTTTTCACCCAGATTTTAAACTTTATTTTATTATACGCCTTATTATTTTTCTTGTAAATAGACTTTCGCAGTTATTTTGTTGTAATTTTTATCCGCAAGTAGTATAATTTAATTAAACCTATTTTTTATTTACTACATTCTAGGAGGTTTTTGTTATGGATTTTAAAGGAAGCAGAACTGAAGCTAATTTGTTGGCCGCTTTTGCTGGAGAATCTCAAGCAAGAAACAAGTACACATATTACGCTTCGGCGGCTAGAAAAGAAGGATTTCAGCAAATTGCGGACATCTTTGAAAAAACCGCTGACAACGAAAAAGAACACGCAAAATTATGGTTCAAATACCTTCACAACGGCTCTGTTCCCGCTACTGAGGAAAATTTGAAAGACGCGGCTGCCGGTGAAAATTATGAGTGGACCGAAATGTATAAGGAGTTCGCTGATGTCGCCGATGAGGAAGGCTTCTCCGAAATCGCTAAAGCTATGCGTTTGGTTGCCGATGTCGAAAAAGAACACGAGGCTCGCTACAATGCTTTGCTCAAAAATGTTCAGGAGAAAAAAGTCTTTGAGAAAGACCAAGTCGTTGTCTGGATTTGCAGAAATTGCGGTCACGTTTACGTCGGGAAAACTGCTCCAGAAGAGTGCCCAACTTGCAAGCATCCTCAGTCTTACTTCGAGATTAAAGCTGATAATTATTGATTTACGCGCCTCTATTAAAAAAATGGGGGGCCGTGCCGCCGTCGAGCGGAACATCATATCGCTCGACGGCGCAAAAAATCCGCAGCACTTGCGTGCTGCGGATTTTTTATCCCGAACAAAACAAAATTTGTTCTGGAACACGGCCCCCAAACCGCTAAAACTCTAAATTTATGCTATGCTACAATAAACCATCATACTTTCGAGCCTGTCGTATATTCCCCTGATATCACTAAGCGGAAGCGGATTTTTGCCTTTGCCAATTTCCACAGTAAAACCAGGCTTTGCAAATTCCTCAATAAACCAATCTTTAAAGCCTCCGCCAACTGCCAGTCCTTCTGGTGAAGAAAGTTTATATCCACTAAGTTTTGCCATTTCCGACGCCATGCACTCTGCTTTTTTAGGAGTTTCTGCTCCATATTTCCAATAAATTTCCTCTCCCTGACTATGAAACGCTACGACGTGTCTAAAGTTAAATTTTTCGCAAAAATCAACCAATGCTTTAGTTTCCGGCTCACTGTTCGGCGCCGAACCACCGTATCTTGTTGATGCCGGGCCTATTATGCCATTTTTTGCCTCCAGCTGATGAAGTTCATACCAGTTCGCATTAAAATTGTGATTCAAGTCCACACCACGAGCATTAGCCTGCCAAGAAGTCGTGCTTCCATAATTCATGAGCCGATTAACCAAACTTTCGTATGAGCAGGCATTTTGCGCGCCATTAAGCGAAATCTCGACGCCATCAGGGTTCATGCACGGAATTACTATCAAACCTTGTCGATTTAAAAAATTTTCAATTTCTATGCCTTTTATAGACTTTTTGTTATAAATCGCTTTACTTATACTTTCTGTAAAATTCAACGCCAATAAACTCGTCAGCCACTCCATGCCATGAAACGCTGCAACAAACAGCGCTGGATTATCTGTCGAGCCAATTTTTAAATAGTGAATATCTCGATTGCACAGGCTTTTTCCTACAGTCCCAAACTTTATAAACGAGTATTTTTTGCAAAGCTTTTTTATAAAATCCTCGCGCAAATTAATGTCAAAACCTGTCATATGAGCACCTCTATCAAAAAATTTTTTTACTCACATTTTGCGGATGTTACATTGTATGCTGCGTTTTTTGTGAAAGTTACCTATAAAAAATTTTTTCAAAATATATTTTTTCGCATAAAAAGCATCTTTATTTTTCGTTTTTAGAAAATTAATGGCTTATTTTATATCTAAAAGTTTTCTGTATATGTCACTTTTTTTCAGAGCGGTTTCTTGCGCGACTTGCTTTGCCGCATCAGAAATTGTGCCGCCGTCATTCAAAAGCCACCGAGCCATCTCTACCGCCATTTCTAAGGTTATTTTTTCGCTCTGCTCCGGTTCTTTTTTGCCCTCAACAACCAATACAAATTCGCCTCTTATTGGCTCGTTTTCGTACTTATTTACTGCATCTTTTAAAGTGGTTAAAACAACCTCTTCGTGAATTTTCGTGAGCTCTCTGACTATCGATATTTTTCTATTTTCGAAAATTTTGTAAAAATCTTTCAACGTTCTCAACAATTTGTGAGGAGCTTCGTAAAAAATCATTGTGCGAGGCTCATTTTTTATGGATTCCAAGTGCTCAAACCGGCTTTTTTTATTCACACTCAAAAAGCCCTCAAACGTGAATCTGCCGGTAGTTAATCCAGAAATCGCAAGCGCAGAAACGACCGCGCTTGGACCTGGAACCACCGTAACTTTGATATTTTGCTCATGGCACTGCGCTACGAGCTCCTCACCCGGGTCGGAAATGGCAGGCATTCCGGCGTCGCTAACCAAAACGCACGTTTCGCCTGCCAAAATTCGGTCAATAATGTACTTTCCTTTTTGCCGCTTATTGTGCTCAAAATAGCTAATCATCGGCTTTTTCACGTCAAAATGATTCAGTAATTTCATCGTAACTCGAGTGTCTTCAGCCGCGATAAAATCAGCTTTTTCGAGCGCTTTTACGGCTCTTGGCGACATATCACTTAAATTTCCAATGGGAGTTCCTACCAAAATTAATTTTCCACTCATAATTTTTCTCCGTAAATTTTGTAAATTCGTTTCATTTCATCCGACAAATTGCCTGTTTCGCTCTCAATAAAAAGTGTCGGCAACGCGATTATACCAGGCTTTGCACCCTTTCGGCCTTCTATCAAAAAAAGTTTTGCCGGAGAGTTTTTCCGCTGTTGAACAAATCGAATTTTTTTTGGTTCAATTTTATTTTTTCGCATGGATTCAACAACATCACAAAGGCGCTCAACTCGATGACACAGGCAAAGTCGGCCCCAAAAGTTTAAAAATTTATTCGCACTTCTCGTTGCATCATCTAGCGTGCACTCCTGCTCATGACGCGCAATTAATCGTTCTTTTTTTTCGTTTACAACGCCACGTCCAATCGCTTTATACGGCGGATTGCACACAACCAAATCGCAACTGTGAGTCAAAATTTGCGGCAAATTCTCTTTTATATCCGCGTGAATTACTTCTATTTTATCGCTCACTTCACTGATTTCTATCGACTTTTTCAATTGTTCGCAAGCTTTTTTTTGAATGTCTACGGCAAAAACTTTTTTTACATCCGTCATGCTGAGCCAATAAAGTGGTATCGCTCCGCATCCTGTGCCGATTTCGACCGCTATTTCGTGCTTTTTCGGCATTGAAAAGTCCGCTAGCAACATTGTGTCCGTTCCAAATGTGTGCTCCTTTGATGTTACAACTCTTATTTTTTCTGAAAATTTTTCTATGCTTTCTCCCGCTAACAGCACTCTTTTTCGCTCCTCCCTTTTCTGAGTGCGCCCGCGGTCCGCGCTTTGTTTTTACAAAACGCATACGTCGTCAGAAAATATTTTCTGACGACAGCACGATTTTTAATCGAGTGGCCGCGGAAAAGATAAATTCACGCACAAACCCAAATTAAGCGGGCACCAGCAGTCACAACTGCGACTGCTGACGCCCGCCATGAAAATCACACTGCAAATTACTCTTGAGACGGCGCTCCAACAGGACAAACACTTGCACAAGTTCCACAAGATATGCAAATTTCCGGATTTATAACAAACTTGCCGTCAGCGGCAGAAATTGCTCCAACAGGGCATTCAGCCTCGCAAGCGCCGCAAGAAATACAGTCGTCACTAATTTTATAAGCCATTTTTCAAACACCTCCCAAACGCAAACACTTACATTTTATCACATCTGAAAAAATACTGCAAATAACAAATATTTACTCCAAAATTCTCAACTCATCGAGCTCATTTTTGTTAAGATTAATTTTTGCGTCCTTAATGATTTTAATATCTTTCAAATTAAAGCAAATTGGCGCAGCTTCAGGCGCGGAATCCATGCGAATTTTCAACATTCCAGTTAAAAGATTCTGCTCAATGACCGTGCCTTTGCCCTTTGGCGTATCCACAATCGCGCCTAATTTCGGTGCATTTTTGAGCAAATCAGCATACGCATCCTGCTCAAATTTCAAACAGCACATCAGTCGGCCGCAAGTTCCCGAAATTTTAACCGGATTCAAAGAAAGCCCTTGTTCCTTCGCCATTTTTATCGAAACCGGCTGAAACTCGTCCAAAAACGTTGCGCAGCAGAACGGTTTTCCACAAATTCCTAGTCCTCCAAGAGATTTAGCCTCGTCGCGAACGCCGACTTGCCGCAATTCTATTCGAGTTTTAAAGACTCCAGCCAATTCTTTCACAAGGCTCCGAAAGTCCACGCGCCCCTCCGCGGTAAAATAAAACAAAATTTTGCCGCCGTCAAAAGTGTACTCCACGTCGATAAGCCTCATTTCCAGATTATGCTTTTTTATTTTCTCATTGAAAAGCTTTCTGGCTCGAGCTTCTTTTTCTTTTAATTTTTCCAATCGCTCAACGTCTTTAAAATCGGCCTTTCGAATGACTTTTTTCAAATTTTTTACAAAATTATTATCGGAAAAATGCTTTTTTACGGCCACAACCCTGCCACAGTTCGGTCCCTGTGCGGTTTCCACTACAGCTAGGTCATTTATGTCAAATTTTTGATTGTTAGCCTTAAAATAATAAACTTTTCCAACTTCTTTAAATCTTACACCAATAATTTCGGACATTTTTACCTCCTAAACTCACGAATCGCTATTAACCACTTTGAATAAATTAGAGCAAAAAAAAGTAGATATTTTTGTCATATTTACGTTTCTTTCAATATAATTTTGGGTACAAAATGTAGCACCTATCATTTTTAAAATTTGTTTCATTGATAAATTCTCTGACAACATTTTAGCACAACTATTCTTTTCTGCAACAGGAGATTTTGACGAAAAAATCATGGCATCCCTGAGTATGGAGCTAAAAAAATTCAACATCGAATTAAAATCTTTTTTGCTATCCGAAAGTTGAGCTACCAAAGTCAATAACTCAAATTCATTCGACGAAATCAAACTTAACGCTATTTTTTTGGTAATATCTGATATTTTTTCCCAATCAGAAAGTGTCATCAGGTCGAGCATTGTGCCAATATTGCCCTTAGACACTTGCCAAAATTCCTCAAAATTTTCCTCAGGATAATTTTGGAGCAAATAATCATGTAGTTCTTCCTGTGCGACCGTATTTAAAGCCATTTGTTGAGTTCTTGAGCGGATTGTCGGAAGAATATTAGCAGAATTTGTGCAAGTTAATATGAAAATAACATTTTTTGGAGGTTCTTCCAGCACTTTCAAAAGAGCATTTTGTGCAGGAACACCCATATTATCAACATCGGAGAAAATGTAAACCTTATTCTGCACCTCATTCGGAGCAATATAAGCATCAGCTCGAATCTTCCTCACCGTTGCAATGCTATAAGTCTGCAAAATGCCGGTCTTTTCGGGATAAATTACATCCGGATGAATAAATTTTTGTGCTTTTTTGCAGTTAGAACAACTTTCGCAAGCCACCCCTGCTTTTGGATTCGTACAGACTGCAGTTTGTGCAATTATATTTGCCAAGGTTTTCTTTCCCAAACCTTTTGCTCCCTCCAGCAAAAACGCATGAAAAACTTTATTTTGCTCAAATAAAGCCTGTAATTGTGCTTTTACCTCATGATTTCCTACAAAATCGTTAAAATTCATAAAAATACTCCCTAAAGCTTCTCAAACCTGTCCACATCAAGAACAAAAACCGTCGCTCCACCGATGGTAATCTCAAACGGAATTGCACTATACATTCCGACCTCAAGAGGCGTCGCGTTTGGCACACTTTGCTTGCGCTTGTGGCTTTTGCTTTTGACAATTTTTATAACTTCATCCACGCGTTCATCGTCGACGCCGGTTATAAAAGTCGTGTTGCCAACCTTCAAAAATCCACCTGTAGTCGAGAGTTTCGTCACTGAAAAGCCGTTATCCGTAAGCGCGTTCAAAACAGCATTTGCGTCGTCGCTGTTCACAATTGCAAGAATCAGTTTCACGATAATCACCTCAAAAATGAAAATTACGCATTTATTTTATCACATCTATCGAAAAAATTCCATAGTATAACAAATTTTTGATAGAATTTTCGGTAACAATTTCGCCAGGTAACAATATAGGAATTCCTGGCGGGCAAGGACAAACTGTATTTGCGCTGATTTTTCCTAGAGAATCTCGGATTTTCACGGATGCTGAAGCACTAAATAACGCTTCATGAAGAGATTTTTTTATAATTGGCATCTCAAAAATCGGCGCTTTATTTTGTATATATTCACCAATCGGAAGCATTTTTATCGTTTTGCCTAATTTAGCAAAATCTTTTTTGGAATTCATTGGAGTTGCGATGAAAACCACTCTTTCTCTGTCTGAAAATTCCGGTTCTATGCCATTTGTGCGAAAATATTTTGCCGCGTCGTCCCCCGAAATTCCGATTTTGGCCGTATTTAAAACCAATCTTACAGGGTCAACATTTTCATAATCATCGAGAATACCTTTTTGTTTTGCAATTTTTTTAATCTTAGCAACATCATTTTCGAGCTTTAAATATGCCTTTTTTCCACTTTTATTCAACCAAGCTCTGCAGACGTCAAGCGAGGCCATTATCGGATAAGATGGACTTGTAGAGCCGAAAATTGACATGGCTTTTTTTGCATTTTTTACATATTTTTCGTTCGCAATATGTAAAAGTGCACCATCAGTCAGCACGGGCAAGGTTTTATGCGCCGAATCTGACACCATATCTGCGCCGAAAGTAACTGGATGAATGTCCCTTGACAAAAATTTCAAGTGCGCACCATGAGCATTATCCACAAGCAACGGCACGTCATATTTATGACAAATTTTCGCGATGCTTTCGGTATCAGCAATATGCCCAAAATAATCAGGACTTGTTATATAAACGCAATCAATTTTTTCATTTTTTTGCAACATTTTATCAATTTTGTTTGCATCTATTTGTGAAAAATCACTCATATTATCGCTTACTTTCGACATTAGCCATTTGACTTCTGCATTTAAAATTGCCATCGTATTTACTGCACTTTTATGAATCATTCGCGACGCTATGACTTTTCCACCAAAAGGTACCGCTAATTTTAACATGGTTTGTATGCACAAAGTACAACCTCCTGCAGAAAAAATTGTGCTTTTTGCCCCATAAAGTTGCGACATGAGTTCTTCTGCCTCCTTTATAGCTCCCGAAGCTTCATAAAGGCTGTCTGTGTCCGGAAGCTCGGTGAAATCTAATTCAAGAAGCCTTTTATTTAATATTTTTTTCGAGTTTTTGTGTCCTGGTGTGTGAAATGACGCTCGATTTAAACTTTTGTGCATTTTTAACGCGCTATATAATGGTGTTTTTTTCATATAATTTCCTGTATTTGCCTCTCTCATAAAATTAAACGCACCGCACTATATCGCGCGGTGCAAGTCTTTTCATTAAGCCTTGTTGGCACTGCCCAAAACATTTTTTATTTTGTGCGAAACCATATTGTAAATGGCTTCTCTGGCCGGATTCAAGTACTGTCTTGGGTCAAAATGCGACGGATTTTCGTTAAAATATTTTCGAATTGTTCCTGTCATTGCCAACCGTAAATCTGAATCTATGTTTATCTTGCAAACGGCCATTTTGGCGGCTTCTCGTAGCATTTCTTCCGGAATTCCTATCGCATCCGGCATTTGACCGCCATTTTCGTTTATCATGCTGACAAATTCCGGTATCACCGACGACGCTCCATGCAGAACTATTGGGAAATCAGGGATTCTTTTTTCAATTTCTTTCAGTATGTCGAAACGCAACTGCGGATTTTGTCCTGGCTTGAATTTGTACGCTCCATGACTCGTTCCTATCGCGATTGCAAGCGAATCCACACCTGTACGTGTAACAAAATCTTCCACCTGCGCCGGGTCTGTATACAAAGCCTTGTCACTAGACACGTTTACTTCATCCTCTATCCCCGCCAGTCGACCCAACTCCGCTTCTACCGTTACATTCCGAGGTTTCGCATAATCTACAACTCGCTTCGCCAATTCAATATTTTCTTCGTAATTTAAGCTGGAGCCATCAATCATCACCGACGTAAATCCGCCATCTATACAGCTTTTGCACAATTCAAAACTGTCGCCGTGGTCCAAATGCAACGCTATCGGAACCGGTGTTTCTATTACGGCGGCCTCCACCAGCTTCATCAAATATGTATGGCTTGCATATTTCCTTGCGCCCGCTGACACTTGCAAAATTACCGGCGAAATTAACTCTTTGCACGCTTTAGTTATGCCCTGAACGATTTCCATGTTGTTTACGTTGAACGCACCCACCGCATAGTTCTCTTTATACGCTTTTTGTAGCATTTCTTTCGTGTTTACTAATGACATTCTTCATCATTCCTTCAATATGAATATTTTTTCGGTCAGAAAGCTCTGTGCGGGCCCACAAGGCCAAAAATGCAAAATTAACCAGAATAAATTTCATTTGTCTATATTTTGCATTTTTGAGACCATTAACTCAATTTTGAGTTAATGGTCAGCGCCGCCGCAAAAGCGGCGGCGCGCCCTGCGGGCGCAACCGGGGCTTACTGCTAACCCTAAAACAGCAAACTTTACAATTAATTATAGAACAAAAAAGAATAAATATAAAGAGAATCTTACTTAAAAAAGTGTAAACTGACTTAAAGATATACCGAGAAAAAAAGAGAAAAATAATGATAACTAAAGTTTTTATGAATGTAAATTAAA
The DNA here is from genome assembly GCA_934463265.1 of uncultured Eubacteriales bacterium. Taxonomy (GTDB): domain Bacteria; phylum Bacillota; class Clostridia; order Oscillospirales; family Acutalibacteraceae; genus CAG-557. The sequence continues at coordinate 38,567 of CAKSIU010000001.1, forward strand.
ATAATAAAAAATTATGCTTGACACGAGTACAGCATAAGTGGTAAAATTTAAGAAATAAATAAACTTAATTATCTTAGGAGGAACAAAAATGTCAACATTTATGCCAAAACAGCATGAAATTTCTCGCAAATGGTATGTAATTGACGCTGCCGGCAAACCTCTCGGACGAGTTGCTGCTCAAGTGGCCGTATTGCTTCGTGGCAAGCACAAGCCAACTTTTGCCCCGCACGTTGATTGTGGCGACCATGTTATTGTCATTAACTGCAAAGATGCCGTATTAACAGGTAACAAATTGACTCAAAAACATTATTATCACCACACGGGTTACATTGGTCACTTAAAGGACACCCGTTATGACAAAATTATGGCTGAAAAGCCCGAATTTGCTATGAGTTTAGCCGTTAAAGGCATGATTCCGGATACAACTATCGGAAGAAAAGCTTTAACCAGACTTCGCGTTTTTGCTGGCGCTGAACATTCTCATACCGCTCAACAGCCAGAAATTTTTAACATGTAAGAAAGGAGTTATAATCATGTACAATAAAGCTTCATATTTTTACGGAACCGGTCGAAGAAAAAGTTCCGTTGCCAGAGTGCGTGTTTACAAAGGTACCGGCAAAATCATCATTAACGACAGGCCTATCGACGAATATTTTGGTCTTGAAACTTTAAAATTAATCGTTCGTCAGCCCCTGGTTTTAACCGATACTGACGGCAAATTTGACGTTATTTGCAGAGTTGCCGGCGGTGGAGTTACTGGTCAAGCTGGCGCAATTCGTCACGGAATTTCGCGAGCACTTCTTCAATACGACACCGAAAATTTACGTCCATTGCTCAAAAAAGCTGGCTTCTTAACTCGCGATCCACGTATGAAAGAACGTAAAAAATACGGCTTGAAAGCGGCTCGTAGAGCGCCCCAATTTTCAAAGAGATAATATTTTATCTATATCACTCATTGCAGCCCGCACTATACCGCGCGGGCTGTTTATTTTCGACAAAAATAAGTTGAAACCACAATTTATTTGTCGAAAAAGCAGAAATTTCTTTAAATTGCGTTATTTTTCTTTTTTAGAAACAAAATTAAATTTTATGTGCTATAAGTAAAAAAACAATGATGTGTTTTATGAAAAAATTATTATCAAGTGTGTTAACTTTAACACTAATCCTTAACTTTTTTGGCGTAAATTGACGCGCTGAGAATGAAATTCAATCGGAAAACAGTGAAGTTAAAGTATCTGAAGAAATAAAACAAATTAACGACAACTTAGCTCAGATAAAAAACAAAAACTCAACTGAAACTGAGGAAAAATCAACAGAAGAAGTAAAATCTTCTGAAACGGCTGAAAATGTTAGCTCCGAAGCTCAAAAAGACACAAGCAAACCTGCAAAAAAATCTTTTAGAGAAAAACAAATTGAAAAGTTAAACAAAGAAATTCAAAACCTTGAAAAAACTTCAAACAAGAAGTATTTTTGGAAGAAATTTTTTATAAACACAGCGAAAATTCTTGTTATTAGTGAAATCATGCTTAGAGTCTTTTATAACGTCGGCAGTGCTGTTATTCAAAGTTATAACGAAGGTTATACAAACGGTTTTAATGCGGGGTTCGCAAGTTGTCCCAAAGCTCCAGCACCCGATTCTGAATTAAAAGAAAAATTTAAATCCGTCGTGAAATCTATTTTGACAAAATTGCATCCAGACAACTTTAAAAATATAAAAAGTTTTGATGATATAAAAGAGTTTTATTATAAAATAAACAATTTTTATGACGATTATTTAAAATAAAACTTAACCATCCCTTTGCTCTTTAAGTAAAGGGATGAATTTTTTGATTTTCAAAAACGCTATTTTATGCTATAATACTTGTAAATTAATCAAAAGGAGATATTTTATGAAAAAATTATTATCAACAGCTTTAGCCTTGACACTGGCTTTTAATCCGCTCGTTGGATACTGCGAAAATTTAGATGAAAAAATTCCGACCTCGGTTTCTGCTGATTTTAAAGAAAATCCGAGCCCAAATAATACCAAATCCGCCGCCGATGCCGTCCCTTCTGAGGTCGAACCTAAAGATTCTCATGTTTCTGCAAAAAAAGTTGACGAATTATTATCTTATTTCAAGTCAAAAATTGAAAAAATTAAAACTTTAATTAGCCAAAAAGCTTCCGAACAAAAAAACAATAATATCCTCGAAAAACAAAAAGAATCTCAAATGCTACAAGGCATGTCTACAAACCAATATTTAGTTCATCAGCTAAAAAATCTGGGCTTTAATATTTTTAAATATTCATCAATCTTTTGTTCCGCAGCCATTCCAGGATTCATTTACACGCTTGCAAAATCAAATGAAGGCTATAAAAAAGGTCAAAGTGAGGGTTATAATGACGGCAAAAAATCAGGCGAAGCGGCCGGCGAACAAACTCGAAAATCTGCCGAAAAAGAAGGTCAGGAAATTATAAACAGAGCCAAGGAATCCGGAAAAAATGCTTTTATTAATTCAAATCTTGCACTAAACGACACTATTTCTTACCTTGATTTACTTATCCAAACCTTAGACGGAAGCTCAGATTCTCTTACGACAAACATACTTGTTGCTGGCGCTCGTCAAAATTTAGAAAAAATAAATAATTTTATAGACGAACAAATAAAAAATAACTGATAATCATTCTACTTATGCCCGCACCACTAATTTTAATTAAGTTAAATATTTTGTTTTATTTTTCCTCTCCTATTTTATCGGAGAGGAATTTTTTAAGTTAAATTAGTGTAACAAATTGTAACGATTTTGTAACTATTGAATTTCTGCCTTTTGCACAAATCAAATCCCATAAATTTACATAATCTGCGTTTTTCAAGGATTTTCATCTCTTTTAATCTGCCCTAAACTTGGCGTTTCTTTGTGAACAATAAACAAAAAGTAGGTTTTGCAGCATTTGACAATTGTTTATCCAGATTTTATAATTATATTCGTAAGTTCATTTTAAACTCGATTTTTAAATGTATTTATTACATAAAGGTTACGAAATGGAGGAATATTTTTGAGTACCTTAAAAAAGTTTAAAAGTCTTTCGAATAAGCAAGTTAAAAGAGTTATATCTTTATTTTTGATGGTCGGTCTTGGCTCCACATCTGCTATAACCGTATCTGCCCTGAGCAAGGATGTTACCATAAAAGACGGCGCGGAAATCACAAAATTTCGCACTTTGCACTCCGAAACAAATGCCGTTTTAAAGCAGGCTGGAATCAATATCAATGAAAACGACAAGATAGTCCGAACTGATGCAAATTCTAAGCAGGTTGATATCAATATTAAACGCGCCTTTTCTGTAAGCGTTTTCTTCGACGGTGAGTGGCATTCTTTCTCTGCAAACGACGGTACTGTTGCTGATTTGCTCGCTCAAAATAACATACCGTTTGGCGAAAATTTTCACACTTCCGTCGACTTAAATGCCGCTCTTGTCCCGAATATGCAAATTACTATTTCAAAAATGATTCCGATTAATATTTCTGTGGACGGCAGAAATGAAGCCTTTTCCGTTCCTGAAGGTTCCGTTCTCAAGGCTTTAAACTTCCTGAATATCACGCTTTCTCAAGACGATTCAGTCAGCGAACCTCTCGACAAACTCGTTGAAGACGGAATGAATATTATTGTAAATCGCGTTGAACTTAAAGAAATTACTGAAAAAGAAGCTATTCCTTTTTCCACAGAGATTAAAAATTCTGACTCTTTAGCTCGCGGCGATTCTAAAATTGAAATTAATGGCTCTAATGGCGAAAAAGAAGTTACTAAACGCGTTAAGTATGTCGATGGAAATCCTGTTCAAACCGATGTTTTATCCGAAAATGTATTGAAAAATCCTGTTAATCAGGTTAAAATCGTCGGCACTAAACCTAAAAGTAACGGAAATGTTAAGGTTTCTATTGAAAACGGCGTTATTACCGACGAAAATGGAAATACTTATCACTACAACAAGATTTTAACCGGCGTTTGCACCGCTTATACCGCAAAAGACGGCGCCAGAACTTCTACCGGTGCTTTAGCCAGACGTGGCCTGGTTGCGGTTAATCCTAAAGAAATTCCTTACGGTACCAAACTTTACATTCCTGGATACGGCATTTGCACTGCTGCAGACACCGGTGGCGCTATGCGTCAAGGTCACGCCATGATTGACTTATACATGGATTCTGAGCGTGAATGCAGGCAATTTGGTCGCCGTACCAAACAAATTTATGTTATAAGTTAGCATCGCTCCTTTTTGGGGGCGCCGCCGGTAGAGAATATTATTTCTCTACCGGCAAATTTAATGATTAAATCTTTTTATAAAAAATATATGTAAAATCATTAAATTCGCCTTTCGGGCAGAACTTCAACCTGTTATTTTTCTAATTATGAAAAAAGTTCTGCTCGGGGCGGCGCCCCCAAAAGCTTGACTTTGCAAAAGAATAAAATTATAATAAAAAGGCTAAAAGGAGGTCATAAACCATGTGGATATCCATCATTTTATCAATACTATTCCTCGCAATTACGACGATATTTTTCACGACAGAACTCCGACAATTCCCGATGTATCGGTCGCTGTCATTTTTCTTTTTGTTCGAAGGATTTTACACACTAATTGATTTTATCGTCACGGAACTTTGGCCGAATTTTAGAGGAATGTCCGCCATTCACAACGTCGGCTGCATAATTTTAGGAACTTACGTGGCGATAACCTTATACAAATACAAAAAGAGTAAAAGCAACGAATTAAATTCTAAAAAAGAAAATAAAAATGCCAAAGAAGCCGAAAAAATAACCGATAAATAGCGTGTCAAGATAAAAATCGCAACATAATATATTAAAGCGGAGGCTGCGCAGGAGTTCCGCTTTATATAGACAAAGCCTCGAGAGAAAAATCTTTCGAGGTTTTTTATTGCGTTATTTTGCCTTAAAAGGCTCAAATTCACGATTTAAGTGCTAATCAATTATTTTTTTTTTGCATTAACTAAAAAAAATAAAAAATACACCATAAAAACAAACTTTCGAACCATAATATTATTGCTCAACGTACCAAGACAATTTTCCGTCAGCTAAATCTTTCTCGAAACCGTTTACAGTTGGCGCTTCACCTCCGTAACGTGCGTAATAACCTTCGGGCATAAGCGGATTTTCGTTCATTTTGGCATTTTTTACCTCAACCGCTGCAGATTCCCCTTCACGAACTTTTCTTGCGACAACTACCGTTCTAAAGTCATTTAATTCATATGAGCACGTCGACAAGATAATCAACTGGTCATTTTTGCCAATATCTACCGGCGTGTCGATAAGAGAGCGGATTCTCACGTTATAAACGAAGTCCAAAAAATCCTTGTCACTCGAAAAATCAATCATTAAGTAATTGAAAAGTTCACCTTGTTCTTTCAGCGTGTTCGTCTTGAAAACTGAGATAATTTTCCAATCGCCTTGCCCATCGAGCGTATCAAACATTATCACCGGACGCTCCTTGTAAAAATCCAGGTTATCGTACTTGAGCAAATTGCCGAACATACTGCCGTCCCTCATGTTGTGGCCGTACAAAATCAGGTTTTTCGAAGGTTTTGAGATATCGCAGAGCGAATCCAGGAAAATGCTGCCAAAACTACTGCTATTTTTTTTGTAATTTCTATGCAAATAATAGGTGGAATCGATGTTTTGGGATTGCAAAACTGGATAATTTATTGGAGTATTTTCTATTTTTATCCAGCCTTTGATGTCGCTGTTTATCGACACCACCGAAGCCAAATCGCCGCGCTCCTGTGGAGGCTCCGAGTCCGCATCTTTATAATAAAGTTCCTCAATTTCCTTCATCGTAGAGTTATTTTCATGCGGTTCGACAATCCACAATTTAACAATAATTACCAAAGAAATAATAAAAACAATCGCGCTCAAAATAAAAATTATCTTTCTCAACTTACTAGAACTTCGGATTTTTTTCATGCATATCCTCTTTTCACGTTAAAAAATTTTAGTTATTTTTATATTTTTCACAGCAGAATATATTAAACTTTTGCAGTCAATTTTGCTTTCTTCTCTAAGAACTTCCCTCAAATTAGGCTTCGTTTTAGGATGCTTGGGAGTAAAAACCGTGCAACAATCTTCATAGGGCAAAATTGAAATGTCAAAAGTGTCGATTTTTCTAGCAATTTCAACGATTTCATCTTTGTCTAAACCAACCAAAGGCCGAAAAATCGGCATCTCAACGGCAGCATTCGTACACGAAATCGCGCTCATCGTTTGGCTCGCAACCTGCCCCAGACTTTCGCCGGTAATCAGCGCTCCACAACGGTATTTTTTGGCAATTACTTGAGAAATTTTCATCATAAAACGGCGCATAATTATCGTAAAAAAATCTTCAGAGCAATTATTTTTAATATTTTCCTGAATCTGGGTGAAAGGAACCGTAATCATCTCGATTTTTCCGCTAAAATTCGCAACTTTTTTCAAAAGAGAAACCACCTTTTGCTCGGCTCTGGGGCTGGTGTACGGCGGGCTAGCAAAGTGAATGGCAATTAATTCCACACCGCGCTTCGACATCATCCACGCCGCGACCGGACTGTCTATTCCACCAGAAATCAAAATTGCCGCCCGACCGCCTGTACCAACGGGAATTCCGCCCGCGCCCGGCAGCGCGTCACCATGTACATACGCGCCAAAATCACGAATTTCCACGGTAACGGTAATATCTGGATTATGAACATCAACGGTCAAATTTGGAAATTTTTCGAGTATGTATTCTCCCACCAAGGCCGATATTTCCGGCGATTTCAGAGGAAAACTCTTGTCGCTGCGTTTCGATTCAACTTTGAATGTTTTTATTTGTGAAAAATTTTCACTTAAATATTGGACTGCAGTTTCTTTAACCGCTTCCAAATTTTTTTCACATTGCACCGCTCTCGAATATTTAGCTATGCCAAAAGCCGTTTTGATTTTTTTTTCTAACACCTCAAAATCGGCATTTTCATTGGCTGGAATTAAATAAAATGTCGACTGCATATTTCTTAATTCGAAATTTCCAAGCGAAGAAATTTTTTGTCGAATATTTTTTAGCAACCTATCCTCAAAATTTCTGCGGTTAAGCCCTTTCAATACGATTTCGCCAAGTTTTATCAACAGTATTTCTTTCATTTTTACAAAAATTTCCTTTCAATTATATGTGCGCCAGATTTTCAATACCAAAAGTCAGCTGACGCAAGAATTCATCGACGTCTTCAAAGGTATTGTACTTCGAAAAACTAATTCGCAAAGCAGTGTCGATTCGCCTTTCAGAAAGCGCCATTTCGCTCAAAACTCGACTTTTTTTACCCTTTGCACACGCCGAACCGCTCGAAATAAAAATTTCTTTTGACGACAAAAAATTAAGCATTGTCTCGGATTTTATTTCGTTTGTAGAAATATTAATTATATGCGGAATCGCATTCTGCGGCGAATTTATCGAAATTTTGCTCATATTTGAAATTTTTTCTCTAAAGTGTTGGTTTAATCGACATATTTTTTCATATTGCTCCGTCAAATTAATCTGCTGCACTGCCGCTCCGAAGCCCGCTATTAACGGCACTGCTTCGGTTCCGGGCCGTAATTTTTTCTGTTGTTCTCCACCAAAAGTTCTCGGAAAAATATGTGCATCTTTTCGCTTGTACAGAGCACCAACTCCTTTTGGGCCATGGACTTTATGCGCGGATATTGTCAATAAATCAACTACTAATTTTTCTACGTTTATTGGGATTTTGCCAAAGGCTTGAACCGCGTCAATATGCAAAAGTGCCGGCGATTTTTTTTGAATTATGGCTTTTTTTATTTTCTCTACTGGAAAAATAGCTCCCACTTCGTTGTTCACCAGCATTATGCTTACCAAAATCGTGTCTTCGTCGACCGCTTTTTCAACTTGTTCTAACGTGATTTGTCCATTTTTGTCCGGCTTCAAACATACTACGTCGAACCCCTCGTTTTCGAGCGCTTTTGCGGAATTATACACCGAAGAGTGCTCAACCGCTGTTGTAACTATTTTATTTCCGCGCTTTTTGTTCGCCGCAGCGCTGCCTAAAACCGCTATATTATTGGCTTCCGTGCCCCCGGAAGTAAAATATATGTCGGTTGCATTTGCGTTCAAATTCTGGGCAATTACGGCTCGCGCTGAATCTATTTCTTTCTCGGCTTCAAAACCTTTTTCATGCAACGATGAAGGATTTCCATATTTATCCGTGAGCATTTCCATTACTTTCTCCACGCACTCTTTACAAGGCTTGGTTGTCGCACTGTTGTCCAAATAAATCTCCATAATTTTTAGCTCCTTTCTGCGTTTTGCAAAAATTTTTCCCTAAACAAATTATATCCCAAAACTCGCAATATTAAAATAGTTATTTTTCTAAAAAATAAAAAAGGAAGCCCGCACTATACCGCGCGGGCTTAAAATTTTCTCAACTGTAGCTTGGCAGCGAAAAATTATATTTATTTTTTGCTCCGTCAAGAGAATAATCGTTGTAAAAAAATATCTGCAGCTCCTCAATTCGCCTGTTCAAAAGCCCTTTTATGAACTTTCCTCCAGCTTTGTTATAAGCCAAAAATTCATTTAAAAACTCGCTTTTGTTTATTAATTTTTCAACATCAACCGGCTTAATTGTTAAAAATTCCGCAAAACAAAAGCCCTCTTGACCGTCTTTTGTCCTCACTTTATACCAATTGTTATAATTTTCTTCTAAGATATAAACTTGCTCATTGAATTTTAAAACAGTTAGCACGTCACTACTTGTATTTGGCTGACTTCTTAACCTTAGACCATTATCTGAATTTACTATTCCAATATTACTATTAGTATATTTGTTTTTTACAGACAGATACTGAGCAAAACAAAAACCTTCTTGACATTTTTGAGTTTTCACCCTATACCAGCCATTATCAGCCTCATTTAAGATATCAACTTGCTCGTTAAACTTTAAAACTTCCAAAATTTTACTTTTTGTATTTGGCTGCTCTCGCAATCTCAATCCATTATCCGAAATTACTGTTCCAATCGACTTCATAGCACTTTTACCGTTTTTACCGTCTGTATTTTTTATATTTAATATAGCTTTTTGTAAATCTGAATTAGACAGCCATGAGATTCCAACATTGTAAGTAAAACTTAAAAGTGCATCAAATTGATTCTGCGAGAAACGCAAATTATTTTTTACTATAAAATTATTTAAACTTCTCAAATATACGTCATCATTTAACCGCTTTAAAAGCAAGCTCTTCGCTTCTGTTCGCGTAATATTATTAAAAAAAACTGCTCCAGGTTTTACCACATTGCCGTAACCAATATCATAAACATCCTTAGTGCAACAATCCGCGCTAAGCGCCGATTTAAAGCCCTCTTTCGACATTATGTAATTTACACATTTGTCACTAGCTCTTTGTTTTGCAGATTTTTTTCCAGACTTTTCGCAAACTGTTAAAGAAAAACTTTCAGTTACATTTTTCCATATATTTTTAAATTTTACTTGAAAATCAACCTTAAAAGTGCCAGAATTATTCAAATTTACGCGTACTTTATGAATAAAATTTTTTCCATCCGGAATTTTTTCTTCAGAAATTTTTTCTAAGCGTCCATTTTTTGTATTAATTAAAAATTTTACTTGCTCTACCGATGCGTCCGTTATAGCTGAAATCGTCGTTGTTTCGCCACACGTCGGATTATTTGGCTCCGAAAATGCACCTTTCAATAAAACCGGCGACAAGACTTTAATTTTGTAAAATTTTTCTATTTTATTGACATCCGAATCCAAAATTTCAGACTTGCAAAGTGTTCCTCCCACCGAATTCGCAGTGATTATCCCTTTTGAAACCGATGCTATCGCGTCATTTTCGGAAATTAGACGCTCTTTATCTTGCAAATGCTGACTTGAAATAAACAGCGACTGCCCTTTATGCAAGGTAAAATTTTCTGCATCTTGCGCAAAAGCAGATTTTTCAGAAAAACAAATCCACGCAACGAAAATCAAGAAAAAAAAGCAATCTTTTAACTTAAAAACCTTCATCTTTGCCTCTTAATATTATACCAGCTGTAATAAACTCGTTAAATATTACTAAAACAAATTTAAAGTTAAGCCTTGTCTTGCGCCGGTTGCTAAAATTATACTTTCTGTTATTAGGTTTACTACGAAGAAAACTGCTGCGATGATCAAGTATTTTTTCACTTCTTCGCTGATAACCTCGCGCTGTTGAGCCTCATCTATGGGCTGCTTGCAATACATACAAACCGGATATTTTTTCGAAACCATTTTTCCGCAATGCGGGCACGAAATATAACCTTTATCTCTATGATACCTGAAAATAACATAGATAATCAGCGGTATTAAGCCAAATATCGCAACTAAAATCGTCCACAAAATCGCATTTTTATCGTTGCGTTCCTTTGCATCCTTATAAACTGAAATACACAAGAAAACCTTAAACAAAATCGATGTCAAACTGCTTATCATCGGCAAGCCAAACAAACTATTAAATAACATAAAAATTCTCCTTAAATGTATATATTTTACTTATAATTTCAATTTTTATTTTACTACTTTCTTCTTTTTTTGTCAATATTTTTCTCACGAATTATCTTTTTTATACACATTGCCTTGTTTTTTGCAAATATTCAATGTAAATTTCCCCATCCTGCAATATCCACTTGCACACTCCGCCCTCATATAATATTATATTATTAAGATACTTTTATTTTGCATGGGGGGTGTCGTCATGATTTTGGATAAAATCGACGAAAAACGCTTATTAATTGCCCTTTCAAGCGAGGATATGGATTTCTTGGACATCACTTTTAATCAGCTAGATTGGAAAAATGATTACTCTAGAGAAATTATTAAAAATTTGCTAGCCAGAGCTGAGTCTGAAATCGGATTTTCTAGCTCAAACAAAAAACTTTTAATCGAGGCTATCCCGCAATCCAATGGCTGTTTTGTTATAATTACGCTTCTCTCGAATAAAATTAATAAATCTAGAAAAATTTACAAAATAAAAAATAATTCTAAACCTTTTACCTTCTTTTTTAAGGATTCGGATTCCCTTTTTGCCCTAATTGAACGCATTTATAACAAATCTTCCACATTCGTAAATAGTTCTATTATAGAATTAAAAAATTCTTACTACATCATATTTTACGTGAACGGTTCTATTTCCTCAAATATGCTGGCAGTTATCAGCGAATACGGCAAGCTTATCGGCAAAAACGCTATTGTTGCCGCCAGAATTTTTGAAAAAGGCAACGTTATTGTTAAAAATCGTGCCGTAGAAGAATTTGGTAAGTATCTTGCAAACTAAAAAAATAAGCGGACACTCTTTTAATCACCGATTTTAACGAGTTTTTATGAGTTCTCCGCTTATTTTTGCGTCTATTTTAGTCTTTCTATCGCACTTTTGATATCGTCGCTTTTAAAAATGCTTGTTCCAGCTACACAGATATCTGCGCCACTTTTTTCTGCAATTTTCGCTGTTTTTTCGTCAATTCCGCCATCTACTTCTATCAATGTGCACAAATTTCTTGATGTTATTTCTCTTTTTAAAATCTTAACTTTCTCCATCATTTCTGGCATAAATTTTTGTCCGCCAAATCCCGGTTCTACCGTCATCACAAGCACCAAATCAATTAAATCTAAATATTTTAAAACTTCATTCACAGAAGTCCCTGGTTTTATCGACAATCCCGCCATTTTTCCGCATGATTTTATTAAATTTATCGTTTTTAACACATTTTTTTCCGCCTCAACGTGAATGGTAATTATATCTGCGCCGGCTTGCGCAAAGTCTTTTATATACCGAAAAGGCTCTGTAATCATTAAATGCACGTCAAAAGGCAAAGTTATGCACGGTCGAATGGCTTTTATAACTGCCGAACCAAATGTTATATTTTTTACGAAAACGCCATCCATCACATCTAAATGAATATAATCTGCGCCAAAATTTGTTACTTTTTTTACTTCTTCTCCCAACCGCGAAAAGTCACTTGCCAATATCGATGGAGCTACTTTCATAAAATTATCTCCTTTTTTATCAGAAAGTGCGCCCATGCGCCACAGGACTAGGTGTGGCGCGCGGGCGCGCGAATTTTTTTGATGCGCCCACTATACCGCGGGCGCGAATTCTCAACAAAAAATCAAAAACTTGTTGAAAACTTTATTCTTGTTTGGAATTCTCGGTAACTTCCTCCACTGAAGCGTTATCAACATCGTCATCATGAGGCACACTCGCAACCGCAACAATTCTGTTATTCTCTGCAATTTTCATAACGCGTACGCCTTTTGAAGGTCGCGCGCAAATCCTAATTGAATCGGCTTTTATGCGAATAATTATGCCATTTTCGGAAATCAAAATTACATCTTCATCGCTCGAAACCAATTTTATCGACGCCACATCGCCATATTTCTCAACATGATAATTCGTAATACCCTTTCCGCCGCGCATTTGAAGCCGATAATCATCAATTTCAGAAAGCCTTCCATAACCTGTCTCCGAAACTGTTAAAACCATTGTTTCACGTGAAACCGGACTCATTCCAACAACACTGTCGCCGTCTCGAAGCGAAATTGCTTTTACTCCGCGCGCTGTACGTCCCACCGCTCTGACGTCAGTTTCACTGAAACGAATTGCCATGCCTTTTTTCGTCGCAATCAAAAGTTCCGTTGCTCCGTCTGTCACACTTACCCACGCCAATTCATCGCCGTCGTCCAAGTCTATCGCGATAAGACCGCCTTTTCTCGCCGAATCATACGCGCTCAGCAAAGTTCTTTTTATCACGCCGCTTTTTGTGACCATGACTAAATATTTTTCGCCGTCAAATTCTGGAACTTTTATCATTGAAGTAACTTTTTCATCCGGCATTATCGGCAACAAATTCGCCACATTCGTGCCCTTTGAAACTCTAGAACCTTCTGGAATTTCATAGCATTTTAAACGATAAACCCTGCCAAAATTCGTGAAAAACATGACATAATCGTGACTATTCACCACAAACATTTCGGCCGCAACGTCTTCTTCTCTGCAACTCATGCCAGAAACGCCTCTGCCACCGCGTCTTTGAAGCTTATATGTATCCGTTTTTTGTCGTTTTACGTAGCCAAAATTTGTCAGAGTAAGCACGCAATCTTCCTCCGGAATCAAGTCCTCAATGTCCACTTCTCCGCTTACCGCTGTAATTTTTGTTCTACGTTCGTCGGCAAAACGACGCTTTATTTCTAAAATTTCCTCTTTAAGCATATTCAAAAGCTTCGATTTATCTCCCAAAAGGCTCAAAAGTTCCGCGATTTTTTGTTCAAGTGAGGCAAGTTCCTCCTCAATTTTGCTTCGTTCTAAGCCGGTCAGCTGTCCCAGTCGCATTTGCACGATGGCCTGTGCTTGAATTTCATCTAAATCAAACGCCTGCATTAATTTTTCTTTGCCCTCCGAAACCGACTTCGATGCCCTCAAAATCGCGATTACTTCGTCGATGTGGTCGAGTGCGGTTTTTAAACCTTCCAAAATGTGGGCGCGCTCTTTGGCTTTATTTAGGTCAAACTGCGTCCGCCTTGTCAGCACCTCAATCTGAAAGTCGATGTAGTGCGTGAGCATTTCTTTGAGAGTCAAAATTTTCGGCACGCCGTTCACGATTGCCAGCATTATCACGCCGAACGTCGTTTGCAGCTGCGTGAAGGAGTAGAGCTGATTTAGCACGACTTGCGGCGAAGCATCTCGTTTTAAGTCGATTCTGATGTGCATTCCGTTTCTGTCGGAGTGGTCCTCGATATTTGAAATTCCCTCGATTCGTTTTTCCTTTACCAAATCCGCGATGCTTTCACACAGACGCGCCTTGTTAACCTGGTACGGCAGCTCTGTGACGATGATTTTGTATCTGGAATTTTTCTCCTCGACAATCTCTGCGCAGGCTCTTACAACAATTTTTCCTCTACCCGTTGCATATGCCGCTCTGATGCCGCTGTGACCCATAATCTGCGCGCCCGTCGGAAAATCCGGACCTTTTATATATTCCATCAACTCCGGCAAATCGGCTTCCGGATTGTCTATCAAACAGCAAATCGCATCGATTACTTCGCCCAAATTGTGCGGTGGTATATTCGTCGCCATGCCTACCGCGATGCCCGTCGAGCCGTTTACCAACAAATTCGGAAACCGCGACGGCAAAACTTCCGGTTCTTTTAATCTATCATCGTAGTTCGGCACGAAATTTACTGTGTTTTTTTCAATATCCGTGAGCATTTCCACCGAAATTTTGCTCATTTTCGACTCCGTATAACGATAGGCTGCTGGCGGATCTCCGTCCACTGAGCCGAAATTTCCGTGACCATCCACCAGCGTATACCTCATAGAAAAATCTTGCGCCAATCGCACCAGCGCATCGTAAACTGACGCGTCTCCGTGAGGATGATATCTTCCCAAAACCGACCCGACCGTATCTGCACATTTTCTGTAAGCTTTGTCCGGTCCCAGACCGTTCTCAAAAAGTGTGTACAAAATTCGTCTATGCACCGGCTTTAAGCCATCTCTCACGTTCGGCAGCGCCCTCGACACGATAACCGACATAGAGTAGTCTAAAAACGATTTCTTCATTTCCTTTTCGATGTCTACGTCTATTATTTTGGACTCTTGCTCGATTTTTTCTTCGTTTTCCAAATAATTTCACCTCATTTAGTTTATTTTTCCAAATTAACTTCTGCTACCACCACCGCCGCGAAGTGTATTCGCATTTTGTGAATGCCGCTCGCGGCTATACTTTTTGTGGGGGCAGCGCCTGCTTCGGCACTTTCTGCTGCCTTCGCCGCGCCGCCTTTACCTTTTTATTCCTCTTCTTTCGGCGTCGTTCCTGCAATTATCATCGCCTGCACATCAGCCAAAAAGTCCGGTTCTATCGCACGAATAGGAATTATAAACAATTTTTCTTTAGGCAAATACAACAAAAACATATCATTAAATTCTTCAAAAACACTAGAACCATCCAATGGAATTTTCCAATTTGTCGCGCCGCTGTCAACTTCAATTTCATCGGGATAAATCTCCACGGACAATTTTTTACCAGTAGTTAATTTATCCGCATTAAAACCGATAAAAAAGCGTGGCATCAGGACCACCAGAAAGGTTAAAGCGATAGATATTACTCCCAGTATAAAATTCAAATTATTTCTCGTAACGAAAAATAAAAGGAAGAACATCAGCGCCAAAACTAGCAGCAAGCATATTTCCACAATAGAACGCGTTCCGTTGACTTTGAACATACCAGTATGCTTCAAACAGGAGAAAATCTCCTCTTTTTTCAGCGCGTATCCAAATTTTATTCCGGCATACTGTTCCTCATACTCTTCCGCATCGTCGTCCTCAACAAACTCCGATTCTGAGCCGTCCCACGTAGTTTCTTCGTTCTCAGCTTTATCATCTTGTTCGGTCTGCAAAACCTCTTCTTCAATTTGCTTTTCATCAACCATCGTCGACGAAACTTTTTCTGTACTTTCAGCGGCTACACCCTCCGAATTCGCCGTCCCGTCAACCGGAATACTTCCATCGTGTTCTTTCATAGTGTTCTCCTCTAATTTTAAAATTTGTTCAAAATCTGGTTATACGTCCAAATTTTGCACATATTTAGCATTTTTTTCAATAAAATCTCGTCGAGGTTCAACTTTGTCGCCCATTAAAATAGTGAAAACCTCGTCTGCAGCGGCAGCATCAGCCAATTCTACGCGCAACATAATTCTTGTTTCCGGATTCATCGTGGTCTCCCACAGCTGCTCCGAATCCATCTCACCAAGACCTTTATAGCGCTGAACTTCGGTGTTTCCGCCGAGTTCCTGCAAAATTTTGTCTCGCTCGTCGTCGGAATATGCATAAAAATGCTTTTTAGATTTGGTTATTCTATACAAAGGCGGCTGCGCTATGTAAATGTGCCCTTGCTCGACCAGCGGTTTCATAAATCTGAAGAAAAACGTCAGCAGAAGCGTCCGAATGTGAGACCCGTCGACGTCGGCATCTGCCATGATTATGACTTTGCCATAGCGCAATTTTGAGATGTCAAATTCGTCGCCGATTCCGCAGCCCAAAGCGGTTATCACCGGCATGAGCTTGTCATTTCCGTAAACTCTGTCGAGACGTGCTTTTTCGACATTCAACATTTTTCCCCAAAGCGGCAAAATCGCCTGAAATTTCCTATCTCGACCGCCTTTTGCCGAGCCTCCTGCAGAATCTCCCTCAACGATGTAAATTTCCGTTTCTTCGGAGTTTCTCGACTGGCAATCAGCTAATTTTCCTGGCAACGAAGCCGACTCCAGCGCGGATTTTCTGCGCACGAGATCTCTGGCTTTTCGCGCGGCATCTCTGGCTCTCGAAGCCGCAAGCGCCTTTTCGAAGATAGACTTTGCCACCGCCGGATTTTCCTCGAGATAAGTCTGCAATTTTTCGCTCACCAAACCATCCACAAGCGCGCGAATCTCGGTGTTTCCCAGCTTCGCCTTGGTTTGGCCCTCAAACTGCGCCTCTTTCAACTTGACGTTTATCACCGCAGTCAAGCCCTCGCGAACGTCCTCGCCGGAGAGATTTTTATCATTCTCTTTTAGAATATTATACTTGCGCGCATAATCATTCATAATCCGCGTCAAAGCTCGTTTGAAGCCTTCTTCGTGAGTTCCGCCGTCCGTCGTATGAATGTTGTTTGCAAAGGACAAAATCAGCTCATTGTAACTCTCATTGTACTGCATGGCCAACTCAACCTGCGCAGAGTCGTCTGGCATAGATTTTGAAAAAGCAATCACGTCAGGATGAACAACATCCAGGCCTCTTTTTTGGTGAATATATTGAACGAAACTCGACAATCCACCCTCATAGTGAAACTGCTCGGAAGTCGACTGTTCCGGGAGTCTCTCGTCTGTCAAAACGATATTCACACCAGCATTCAAAAAGGCCTGTTCTCTCAAGCGCGTTTCCAAAACATCGAACTCGTAAACGTCGGTTTCGGAAAAAATTTCCTTATCGGCTTTAAATTTTATTTCGGAACCATTTTTATCGGTCTCTCCGACGATTTTCATGTCACAATTTGGAACGCCTCGCTCGAATCTTTGGAAGTAAACCTTCTCCTTGTGAAAAACCTTCACTTCAAGCCATTCCGAAAGCGCATTCACAACCGAAGCGCCCACTCCGTGCAGACCTCCAGAAACCTTGTAGCCACCGCCGCCAAATTTTCCGCCCGCATGCAGCACGGTAAAAACTACCGTGAGCGCTGGTATACCTAAC
Organism: uncultured Eubacteriales bacterium; assembly: GCA_934463265.1. Lineage (GTDB taxonomy): Bacteria > Bacillota > Clostridia > Oscillospirales > Acutalibacteraceae > CAG-557. The sequence goes on from CAKSIU010000001.1 coordinate 55,825, forward strand.
TTCGGGTGCAATCCGACCGGAATTCCACGCCCGTTGTCCGTCACGCAAATTACTTCTCCAGGCAAAATTTTCACATCGATTTTATCGCAAAATCCCGCCAAAGCCTCGTCTATCGCGTTGTCGACGATTTCGTACACGAGGTGATGAAGACCGCGCGGCCCCGTCGAACCGATGTACATACCAGGGCGCTTGCGAACGGCCTCTAAGCCCTCCAAAACCTGAATTTCATTCGCGCCGTATTCGTGATTTGTTCCGGTAATTTCCGTATTTTCCAAAATTAACCCTCCGTTTTTTGTATTGTAAACTAACTTCAAATTTTATTCATTATTTTTCTTTTTTAGCAAAATAAATCGTGGAACTTGCAGATAAAATGCGAGAAACGGCAACAAAATTAAAACTGTTCCAATGATATAAAACCTTACAAAAAATGTAAAAATTGTTACAACGAGACCGACCAAAATCGCTAAAATCATTGCTAAATTTTTCAGAGCAGAACTAATAATTACTTTTGAAAAATTGTTGCAACTTGTACAAAAATATTCTTCATTTGATTTTGATCGAAACGCTCGTATAAAACCAACCTTTTCGTTGCAATACGGGCATTTTAAGCTATTTTTACTCATAAAAAGCTCCTCATTTCTTTACGTTTTATCAACGTCGAAGTTGCCAAAGGACTAATAAAAATTTTGCCTATTTCAACCAAATCATTTTGGCTGACAATGAACGACTTTGGCAAGTTATAAGAAATATTTATTAATCTTTTTTCTTTTTCCGCATTATTTAGGTACTTTTTCGTCGTTTTTTTGACTGTGCAAGTGTCCAAATCGAAAACTCCAATAATTTCCTTAGATTTTACCATCACATTCTGCCCCAAATGCAAGTACATAATTTTCACCCTTTACTTTTTTGCTCGAAAGTCGCCCTGCGAAACCTCGAAAAATTTCCCAACAGAAAGCCGTTTGGTAAGTTCTGGCTCACAGCACGTTATAAACACTTGTTTTTCCAAAATAGAATTAAGCAAATAATTCTGCCGACTCAAATCGAGCTCACTCAACACGTCGTCCAGCAGGATAATCGGCGGCTCTGCGATGATTTGCTGCACTAAATCAGCTTCCGCAAGCTTCATTGCCAAAACTACGCTGCGTTGTTGACCTTGTGACGAAAAAAGTCGTGCAGATTTTCCATTTATTTTTATTTCGATGTCATCTCTATGTGGCCCTTTCGTCGTAAATCCCGCAAAAATATCCTCCTCACGCGATTTTTTTAATTTATCTTTAAAAACCTCTTTAATCTTCTTTTTTTCTTTAAAAACTTCACTCGTAGTTGATGTTTTATAAGTTAAAGTGAGAGTTTCTTTTCCAGCAGAAAGGCCTGAATAAAACTTCGCCGAAAGCGCCCTCAAATTTTCCACATAAGAAAATCTTCTTGCAACTATCTCCGCGCCGTATTCGGCTAATTTTTCCTCCCAAATATCAAGCGTGTCGGCAAGATTTTTGCTTTTTTGAAGGTAACGCAGCAATGAATTTCTCTGAGTTAAAATGTGATTATACCTCAAGAAATGCGCGGTGTAATGCGGTTGAGTTTGACAAATTGCCGTGTTAAGAAATTTTCGGCGAACGCTGGGCCCATCTTTTACCAAAGCCAAATGTGCCGGAGAAAAAACCACCGCACAAATTTTGCCAACAAGCGAAGAAACCGATTGCTGCGGGACTTTATTGATTGTCACAAATCTTTTTCCGCCGGCGATGTCAATTTTCAGGTTCTGATTTTGGCCGAACGAAACAGCGTCCATCGCTAAACTAGAACTCTGCGCGCCAAAAGACACCAATTCTTTGTCTTTTGCACCGCGAAAAGAGCGACCTCCGGAAAAAAGCCAAATTGCCTCCAAAAAATTCGTTTTGCCTTGAGCATTATCTCCGCAAACCACATTTACTCCGGAACTCGGCAGTACATCGGCATTTTTCAGGTTTCTAAATTCTTTAAAAGAAATTTTCTCGACAATCAAGGCGATTCTACCTCAACTTGGTACAAATTTTCTCCGACTTTCACAACGTCGCCAGCCCTTAATTTTTTACCGCGCATGATGCAAACTTCGTTATTTACCGCGACACAACCGGACTGAATCAAAACTTTAGCCTGCCCGCCAGTAACGGATTCCCCGGAAATTTTCAAAAGGTCGTCAAGCCGAACAAAGTCATTGGTAGATTTTACAAAAATTTTACTCTTCACTTGCTTTCAACCTCACAGGAAGCACGAGAAACACGAAAGAATCGCCACTTATCGGTACAATTTTCATCGGACTAAGCGAGCCGTTAAGCTGAATTTTGACCTCATCGCACTCCGTATTTTTCAGCGCATCGATTAAATACTTGTTGTTAAAGCCGATTTCAAGCGAATCTCCCAGCATATTCACCAGCAATTCGTCATTAGCTTTTCCAATCGTCGTTATGCAGGAAATTTTTGCATAGTTGTCTGCAAAAAGGCATCTGATGGGACTTTTCAGCCTGTCGGTAACCACCAACGAAACGCGGTCGATACTCTCAATCATATTTTTCGTGTTTACAAGAATTTCCGTCGCGTGAGATGCCGGAATAGCTGCGTTGTAGTCAAGAAAATCCCCCTCCAAAAGACGCGAAATCACGCAATAATTCTCGATATAGAAAATTATATGTTTTTTTCCAATCGAAATTTCGATTTTTGTGTCTTCGGAGTCTGGCAAAAGCTTCAAAATCTCGCTCAAAGTCTTGCCGGGAACCACAAATTTTAAGTTTTTATTTCCTTGGATAGGTTCTTTGCGCAAAGCCAATCTGTATCCGTCCACGGAAACGAGCTTTAATTCATTTTCGCTGACTTCGAATAAAGTTCCGGTATTTATGGGTTTTACGTCTGTTTCCGAGGTCGCGAAGAGTGTCTGCCGAATCATTCCTTTCAGAGTGAGACAGTCGATTGACATATTCTCTGCGTCCGATAATTTAGGCATTTCCGGGTAATCCTCGGGAGAAATTCCGACCAAAGAAAATTCAGCAGGAGTGCTGGTGATAGTGGCAATTAATTTTTCGTCCACGTTGATAGAAACGGTTTCAGCGGGAGCTTTTCGGATAATATCTGCGAGCAGCTTGGCATTTATCACGATTTCTCCAGGAACATCGATTGTTGCAGGGATTTCGGTAGTGATTCCGAGTTCCAAATCGTATCCGCACAATGAAATTGAATTTTCTTTAGTTTTTATAAGAACACCTTCAAGCGCAGTGAGGCAAGATTTTGCCGAAACAGCTTTTTGAACATTCAAAACTGCATCAACAAGAGTTTGGCGCAAACAGGTTATTTTCATAAAGAACACCTCATTTTTGAAATATAAAAGCAAATAAAATAAATAAATTTTAGTAATAATAGTAGGGGCTGTTAATTTGTTGAAATCCGGTTAAAACACGAGATTTCATGTGGTTTTAAAATTTTATAAGGAAAGTTTGCTTAGTGTTGAAAGATTTTTAGTTTTCCAACACGGAATAATTTATTCAACACGTTTGTGAAAAGATTTTTGTGAAATGTTGAAGAAAAGTTGAAAAAGAAAACCGTCAAAAACTTTTAAATCAACAAGAAGTGTTAAAAAGTTAAAATTTTGTTAACAACTTAACAACGTCAACGGTCGCGAATATTTTTTATAATATCCTCAATCATAGCCTTAGTTTTGGAGTCTTTTTTCATAGTTTTCTCGACCTGCTGAATCGCGTAGACAACGGTAGAGTGGTCTCTGCCGCCAAATTCCGCCCCGAGAGACGTCATAGACATCTGAGTAATCTCTCGGGCGATATAAATGGCGGTCTGGCGGGCGTTAGAGATATTAGAAGCACGTTTTGAAGAACGAATATCATCGGAGGAAACGCCGTAAGTTCGAGCGACTTCCTCGATAATTTTTTCTACGGTAAGAGGCGGAGGCTGGTCGTTATTCAAAATATCCGAAATTGCCGCCTGAGCAGTCGCCATGCCGGGTTTGTCGCCCTGCAAAAGATAGTAAGCCTTCATTTTTTTCACAGCGCCTTCAAGCTGACGAATATTAGTTTTCAGCTTCGTCGCGATGTATTCAGAAACATTATCAGGAAGTTCGATATCCAAAAGCTCGGCTTTTCTTTTAATAATGGCAATTCTCGTTTCGAAGTCCGGAGGTTGAATATCCGCAATTAAGCCCCATTCAAAGCGCGTTCTCAAGCGGTCTTCGAGAGTTTGAATTTCTTTAGGAGGCCGGTCAGAAGTCAAAACGATTTGCTTATTGGCCTCATATAGAGTGTTAAAAGTGTGAAAAAATTCCTCTTGTGTCGAGTCTTTTCCGGCGATAAATTGAATATCGTCGACCAAAAGAATGTCAGTTTTACGATATTTTTGATGAAACTCGATGGTTGTGCCCCTCCGAATCGAATCGATGAGCTCGTTGGTAAACTCGTCGCCTTTTATGTAAAGAGTGCGCATTTCCGGGTGAGTTTTTTTGATATCGTTGCAGATGGCGTAAAGCAGGTGAGTTTTGCCGAGCCCGGAGTTTCCGTAAATGAACAGTGGATTGTAAGAACCGGCAGGATTAGCGGCGACAGCCAAAGAAGCCGCGTGAGCGAATTTGTTGGAAGAACCGACAATATAAGTGTCAAAAGTCAGCTCCGGAACGGCGTCTATGGCTAAATTATCATTTTTTTGCGGCTTGTTTTCGCTGTTAGATTTTGGCGTAACGAAACAAATATTAATCCCGTTAGAGCCAAAAATTTCCTCAAAAGCGCTGTTCAAAAGAGGCGTGTAGCATCTGGTGAGAGTCTGCTTATGAAATTCATTCGGGACCATCAAAATAGCGTCGCCGGTATCGAAGTCGATTTTTACAGGAGAAATGCGACTTATCCAAGTTTTGTAAGCCACGTCTGTAATGCGAGTCTTACAGTAAGAACAGATAAGTTCCCAAGCCTCGTTAAAAGATTCCATTTTTTACCCTCCAAAATTTTTGCATCTTGAATTTTTAAAAAATTTCTTAATTTTTTACTTCCTTTTTTGTTCAAATGCGTATTTTTGATTTATTGTGTGTTTTTTTTGACTCGTTTTGTTGAAAAATTTTTTGACATACCTCCGCACTTAAACAAGCCTTATTTGCGGCATTTTGTGAGCAAAAAGACTTCTTTTTTTCTTCAAGATAGAATTATACATAATCTAGAATAACACAAATTGAAAATTTTTTCAAATCGATTTTCGGTTTTAATATTTTTTGTGCAGAGTTTTTTATTTAATTTCTTGACAGACGGATTGTTTTTGCTTTATAATGTTAATTTGTAAGGTTGTACGTGTGAAGGGAGGATGTTTTTATGTTAAGAACTTATCAGCCAAAAAAGCTTCACAGAAAAAAGGAGCACGGCTTTAGAAAAAGAATGGCAGATAAAAATGGTCGTAAAGTTTTGGCTCGCAGAAGAGCTAAAGGTAGACATAGACTTTCCTATTAGTTCCTTTAAAGACCACTGCGTTCAGTGGTCTTTGTTGTTGCTTTAGATTTTTCTGCTTGCTTTCGCGCGGCCCGGCCGTGAAAAATATTATTTTTTACGACCGCAAAGGTTCAAAAAATTTTTGAACCTTTGCGCAGCAGGAAGATGAAATTTTCCTGCGCCGGGCCGTGCGGCTGATGTGGAATTTTTGCAAAATCTCGAAAGAAGCACATTTAGAAGTCTTTGGAAAGGTTAAGATTTATGAAAGACATAGTCACATTGAATAAGAATCGGGACTTTAATCGAATGTACTCGAGGGGCAAATCGTATGTCACATCGAGTTTGGTGGTGTATGTGCTAAGGAACCGGCAAAAAGAGGTAAGAATAGGAATAACCACGAGCAAAAAGATAGGCAATGCGGTGCAGAGAAACCGAGCCAGACGATTAATTCGGGAATCGTGCAGAAAGATAATATCTGACGTGAAGCCGGGGTATGATATCGTGATGGTGGCGAGGAAAAGAATCGTTCAAGTAAAATGTGACGTAGTTTTAAACGCGCTGACGAAAATGCTTAGCGAAGCCAATATTCTTAAAAAAGACGAGAAAAAGCAGGAAAAACTTTATGATAAAACATATGTTAATAAAACTAATTAAATTTTATCAAAGAAGAATCTCAATAAACAAACCGCCGCGATGTCGATTTTATCCAACGTGCTCGGAGTATGGGGTGCAGGCGATAGAACGATACGGCGCAGTAAAAGGACTTTTGCTTACGGGCTGCAGAATTTTAAGATGTAATCCTCTGTTTAAAGGCGGATATGACCCGGTTCCTGAGCGAAAGGAAAAATAGCAAAAACAAAGCGGAGGACAAAATTTATGAATTTATTTAACACAATAGGCGACGCGCTAGGCACAGTTTTAGGTTTTATACTATGGTTTTTCTTCGATTTGTTCGACAGCTTTGTTCCGGCGGTATTCATCTTTGTCGTGATAATCAAAGCGATATCGTTTCCGTTTGAGCTGAAAACAAGAAAAGCAATGTTAAAGAACGCGAAAATCAGTGCAAAAACGCAGGAAATACAAAAAAAGTATGCGAATAACAGACAGAAATTAAATGAAGAACTCGCGAAGCTTTATGAACGCGAAGGGTTTAACCCGATGGGAGGCTGTCTGCCGCAGCTTTTGCCAATGCTAGTCTTCACGGGCGTTTATGGAGCAGTCTTCCGACCGTTAACGAATTTGTTTCATGTTTCGGCAGAAGCTCTGAGTTCCGCAATAGAAGCTTTAAAAGGGTTACCGGGACTTTCGGGCGATTTCACTTCGGTGTATTCGCAACTTGAAATAATCAAAATCTTTCCTCAAGTGAGCGACAAATTAACGATGTTTACGCCTGAGCAAATAAGTGATATATTAGATTTTAATCGAGGTTTCAACTTTTTCGGATTAGATTTATTTGCGGTTCCGATGTCGAGTTCGTTTTCTACTTTTGCATGGATTTGGCCGGTTTTGTCGGCGGCAACAATGTTTGCGTCGATGATAATTTCACAAAAAATGAGCGGAACTACTCAACAAGGGCCGGGCTGCGCAAAATTTATTCCATTTATGATACCTTTACTTTTCGTTTCGATAACATTATACGCGCCGGCCGCTTTGGGAGTTTATTACACCGTGTTTAATTTGGTTTCGTTAATACAATCGGTACTTATGGCGAAATTCTTTGGAAAAAAAGCGCTTGAGGCAAAAGAAGAGGCAGCAAGAATTGCGCGGTTAGAGTTGATGGAAGCGAATGAGCAGCATATCGGAGAAAAATAAAAATCAAAGAATAGTAAAATAAAATTCAGAATTTTTTTGTCTAAATTACGGAGGTGCACAATTTTGGTAAAGGAAGCAATAGGAATAGGCGAAACACTTGTTTTGGCGCAACAAAAGGCTTGCGAAGAGCTGGGAGTAAAAGAACAGCAGGTTTCTTTTGAGGTCATTCAGATGCCGGTAAAGAAAACATTCGGGCTTTTTGGAGGAAAATTAGCGAAAGTTAAAGCAATTTTTGAATTTTCACCGGCGAAAATTGCAGCAGACTATTTGCAGGACGTTTTGAGAGCTTATGGCTTAAAAAATTTCAGTATAGATTATGAAGAATCCTTGGATGGAGTGGCTTTGCACGTTATTGGCGGAAATGCGAAAATTGCAATAGGTTATCGCGGCGATACTCTTGATGCTATTCAATATTTGGTAGGATTGGTCGCAAATGCTGTTTGTGATTCGTATTACAGGGTTACGGTTAATATCAGCGATTATCGCGAAAGACGAGAGAAAGTTTTAATAAAATTAGCAGAAAATCTCGCATCAAAAGTTCTCCGAACAAGAAAGTCTATAGAACTTGAACCCATGACGCCATATGAACGCAAGGTTATACATACGACAATAGAGAATATTAGCGGCGTAAAATCTTGGTCTGAGGGCGAAGATTTGCGAAGACATCTTATTGTAGCTCTTGATGAATCGGTTTGATTTATTTTCAGTTTCGGCATTTTTCAAAAGGTGATTCATTTTTGAATCGCCTTTTTGATTTGCAGTAAGCCCCCCGGAGGCGGCTGTGGCGACTCCGGGGATATATCAGAAAAGGCACGGCGCCAGCTCCGACACAAATTGCAGTCTGCGCAGCGCCGTGCATAACCGAATAAAAGAGAAAGGAGAAGAAAATGAGTACAGAAACGATAGCAGCAATCGCGACGGCACAAGGGCAAGGAGGAATAGGTGTTATCAGGGTGTCGGGAGAAGAAGCGATTGATATTGCAGATAAAGTTTTTAAGTCGGTATCTGGGAAAAAGTTAAAAGAAATTCTTGGATATAGTGCGAAGTTTGGGAAAGTTTACGACGTGGATGAGGAAGTTGACGAAGCAGTAGCACTGGTTTTTAAAGCGCCGCACAGTTACACCGGAGAAAACGTGGTAGAAATTTCGTGTCATGGAGGCTTGTACATAACAAAAAGGGTCTTGCGACTAATTTTTGAGGCAGGTGCACGTCCAGCAGAGCCAGGAGAATTCACAAAAAGGGCTTTTTTGAACGGAAAAATAGATTTAATCAAAGCGGAATCGGTAATGAAAATCATCGAAGCTACCGGAAAGAATGCGGCGAGAGCGGCTGTCACAGTTAATGAAGGTGCGGTTAGTAAGCGCGTTGAAATTATAAAAAATGAACTTTTGAATTTATCTGCAAGATTGTCGGTTTGGGCAGATTATCCGGATGATGACACGATTGATGTGAATTTTGATTCTGTAAAAGAAATATTATTTGGTGTGAAAGAAAAATTAGAAATTTTAAAAAAGAATTACGACGCAGGAAAAATCTTGATAAATGGCGTAAAAACGGCAATTATAGGAGCTCCGAATGTAGGGAAATCGACGTTGATGAATATGTTTTCTGGAACGGAAAAGAGTATTGTGACGGATATTCCCGGAACAACGCGGGATATTGTGGAAGAAACGGTAATTTTGGGCGACGTAACGCTTCATATTTCTGACACGGCTGGGATTAGAAAAACCTCTGATGTAGTAGAATCCATAGGCGTAACTCGTGCGAAGGCTTGTGCGGAATCAGCAGAGTTAGTGCTTTTTGTAATTGATAGTTCAAGGGGTTTATTTGACGAGGAAATAGATTTGCTTAATTCTTTAAAAGAAAATAGAGTAATTGCAATTTTAAATAAATGCGATTTAGTTTCACAAATAGACCGTAATTTTTTGAAAAAATTTGTAAAAGAAGTCGTGGAAATATCGGCAAAAAATGGTGTAGGAATGGAGCTTTTAGAAAAAAATATTCTGAAAGTTGTGGGAACAGAAAATATAGAGCCATCCGAGGGAATTTTGGTGTCAGAACGGCAGTATATCTCAATAAAAAATGCCTTAAAAAATGTAGAAGAAGCGTTGGAGGCCTTAACTTTTGGACTAACTCTAGATGCAGTGACGGTTTCGATAAACGGAGCTCTGGATGAACTTTTTGAGTTGACGGGAGAAAAAGCGTCTCAAGCCGTGGTGGATAAAATTTTTTCTGATTTTTGTGTAGGAAAATAATCTAGAAAAGCAATATAAAGCGCCGACCAGCGCAGAATTACAACCTGCTTGTGACCGGCGTATTAATTTATAAAAAAGAAGTGATGTTTTTGAAATATTTTGCGGGAGAATACGATGTTACGGTGATAGGTGCAGGTCATGCGGGAATAGAAGCAGCTTTAGCGGCGGCCAGATTGGGCTGTAAGACTGCAATTTTCACAATAAATATGGATGCGGTTGGAAATTGTCCGTGCAATCCGTCTATTGGAGGTACAGCAAAAGGTCATCTAGTACGGGAAATAGATGCTTTGGGCGGAGAAATGGGAAAAACTGCAGATGAGTGTTTTTTGCAAAGCAGAATGTTAAATCGAGGAAAAGGTCCAGCGGTACATTCGTTGAGAGTTCAGATTGATAGAGAAAAATATAAAAGTACGATGAAATATAAGCTCGAAAAGCAAGAAAATTTACATCTTAGACAAGCTGAAATTGTGGAAATAGCACAAACTGAAGGTGGATTTTGGAATTTATTTACGCGAATGAATGCAGTTTATCGCTCGAAAACAATTGTAATTGCAACAGGAACATATTTAAACAGCAAAATTTTTGTTGGAGAGGTTTCTTTTGAGAGTGGTCCAGATGGAATATTTCCGTCAAGTTTTTTAGGTGAGTCTCTCAGAAAGTTAGGTTTGAGTTTGCGTCGATTTAAAACGGGTACTCCAGCTAGAGTTTTAAAGTCCAGTATAGATTTTTCTAAGTTAGAAATTCAAAAAGGCGACGAAAAAATAGTTCCTTTTTCGTACGAAACTAAAAATATAGGCGAAAATCAGGTAGTTTGCCATATTGGTTATACTAACGAAAAAACAAAAGATATAATTTTAAAAAATATACATCGTTCACCACTCTATTCTGGTAAAATTGAGGGAAAAGGTCCACGATATTGTCCAAGTATAGAAGATAAGATAGTTCGATTTGCGGATAAAGAAAGGCATCAGTTTTTTGTAGAGCTTTGTGGTTTGAATACCGACGAGATGTATATTCAAGGAATGTCATCTTCTTTGCCGGAGGAGGTTCAGCAACAATTTTATCATACTCTTCCTGGCTTTGAAAAAGCTTTGATAATGAGACCAGCTTATGCAATAGAGTATGATTGTGTTGACCCTATTCAGATGTGCGCTACATTAGAATTTAAAAATTTCCCAGGCTTGTTTGGTGCAGGACAATTTAATGGCAGTTCAGGTTATGAGGAAGCAGCTGCTCAAGGTTTGGTTGCAGGTATAAATGCAGCGTTGAAAGTTTTGAAAAGGCCTAAGTTAGAATTAAGCCGGGCAACTTCGTACATAGGAACACTTATTGATGATTTAGTCACAAAAGGCGTAAGTGACCCTTATAGAATGATGACATCTCGTTCTGAGTATAGATTGGTTTTGCGTCAAGATAATGCAGATGAAAGATTAACTCCAATTGGAAAAAGTATAGGTTTAGTTTCAGATTGCAGGTGGAAAGAGTTCCAAAATAAACAATTTTTAAAAAATCAAGAAATAAAAAGAATAAAAAATCTAGTAATACCGCCATCTGAAAAGGTTAATAATATAATTGTTTCACGTGAAACATCTAAGATTTATTCTGGAATTCGTATGATTGATTTGTTGAAAAGACCACAACTTACATATGAAAATTTATTAGAAATTGATGTAAATAGACCAGATTTAGATTTATTAATTTTTGAACAAATAGAAGTAGAGGTAAAGTATGAGGGGTATATAAGAAAACAATTAGCTCAAATTGAAAAAATGAGAAAATTAGAAGATAAAAAATTGCCTAAAAATATTGAGTATTCACAAATATTAGGATTAAGATTAGAATCTATAGAAAAATTAAATAAGGTTAAACCAGAAAATTTAGGTCAAGCATCGAGAATTTCTGGGGTAAGTCCAGCAGATATATCTGTTTTGTTAATATGGTTGTCAAAAAATGAAAGGAAAATATGCGAAAATGGATAGCTTTTATGATGATATATCACCAATTTTAAGAAAAAGTCAGTTCAATTTAACAGAAAAAATGATAAAACAGTTTGAACTTTACGTAAAGTTATTGATAGAATGGAATAAAAAAATAAATTTAACGGCAATTTTAAATCCAAAAGATATTGCAATTAAACATTTTTTGGATAGTTTATTGGTTTTAGATGCATATGATTTGCCTGAAAATGCGAATGTTATAGATGTTGGCACGGGTGCAGGTTTTCCAGGAATTCCTTTAAAAATAGTTCGTCCGGATATAAAATTAACCTTGTTGGATAGTCTTAATAAACGTCTAACATTTTTAAAATCGCTGATTTCTTGTTTAGATATTGATGCAGATTTAGTTCTTTCAAGAGCGGAAGATGCAGGTAAAAAAGCAGAATATCGAGAAAAATTTGATGTTGTTGTATCTAGAGCAGTCGCTCCTTTGAATATTTTGTTGGAATATTGTGCACCTTTCATAAAAATAAATGGAGTTTTTTTAGCTTTGAAAGGTAGTAATGCTCCTTTAGAGTTAAGTAATTCCAAAAATGCACAAAAATCTCTAAATTTAACACTTGAGGAAAATAAAAAAATTAGTTTAATTAGTGAAAATGATAGAAATATTATAATTTTTAAGAAATTTTCAGAAGTATCTAGTATATATCCGAGAAATAGTTCAAAAATTTCAAAAAGTCCATTATAATTTCAAGAAAGCTGAGATGTTTCACGTGAAACATTTTAGCTTTTTTCTTGATTTTTTCTACTGATATGGTATACTTTTATTATAAATTTTGAAAGGAGGAATATTTTGAAAAAGATAATTGCAGTGACGAACCAAAAAGGTGGAGTTGGAAAGACGACCACAGCGGTAAATTTAGCAGCGGCTTTAGGCAAAGCAAAAGAAAAAGTTTTGTTAATAGATATGGACCCTCAAGGAAATACCACAAGTGGAGTTGGTTTAGACAAAAGAAAATTAACGTACTCGGTGTATAATGTTTTGCTTGATGTCGATAGAGTTAATGATGCCATTTTAAAGACTGATTTCAATAATTTAGATATTTTGCCATCAAATATGGAGTTGGCTGGTGCAGAAATAGAATTAGCTGGCATGGAAAATAGAGAGGCAAAGTTAAGTCAAGCGCTTGCATCAGTTCAGCATAAATATGATTACATAATCGTAGATTGTCCGCCGTCTTTAGGTTTGATTACGACAAATGCGTTATGTTTGTGTACCTCTGTTATAGTTCCGATTCAATGTGAGTTTTATGCGTTAGAAGGGCTTTCTCAGTTGATGAACACGGTTAGAAGAATAAAAAGGACATATAATCCGGATTTAGAGATAGAGGGCGTACTTTTAACAATGTTTGATACCAGATTAAAGTTGAATCAGCAAGTTGCGGATGAAGTCCAAAATTACTTTGATAAAAAGGTTTTTGATACATTTATTCCAAAAACGGTAAAGCTTTCGGAAGCGCCTAGTTTCGGAATGCCGGTGGTTTATTATGACAGATATGGTAAGGGTTCTAGGGCATATATGAAATTAGCAAAAGAAATTTTAAAAAAAGATAAAGAAAGAGGTGAGATTAAATAATGTCTGCAAAAAAAAGTGGTTTGGGCAAAGGTTTAGATGCAATTTTTATAGAGAATGATACCGAAAATAAAGCGTCAGTTATGTTGAAAATTTCGGAGATTGAACCGAATAGAGCTCAACCGAGAACTGATTTTGATGAAAAAGCATTAGCAGAATTAGCAGATTCTATATCGCAACATGGAGTTTTGCAGCCTCTTTTAGTGCGACCGGTTTCAGCAGATTGCTATCAGATTGTTGCGGGAGAAAGACGTTGGAGAGCTTCAAGAATGGCGGGACTATCAGAAATTCCGGCTATAGTCAGAGAGTTGTCTGATAGCGAAGTTATGGAAATTGCGCTGATAGAAAATTTACAACGCGAAAATTTATCTCCTATAGAGGAAGCTTTGGGATATAAATCTTTAATCGAAACTTACAAATTGACACAAGATGAAGTAGCTAAAACTGTTGGAAAATCACGGTCGGCAGTCACAAATGCACTTCGACTTTTGAGTTTGCCACAGTCCGTAATAGATTTAATTTCAGAAGGAACTTTGACGGCCGGTCACGCGAGAGCTTTACTCACTTTGAAGAGTTGCGAAGATATAGAAAAAATTGCAAATAAAGTCGTAGAAAACTTTCTTTCGGTTAGAGAAGTTGAGAAATTATGCAAGGATATTTTAGAAAATGGCGATTCAGAAAAGAAAGAAGTAAAGGCTGTTAGAAAGCGAAATCCGTTTTTTGATGAAGTTGAAATTTCTTTAAAAGAAATTTTGGGCAGACGCGTTAAAGTGAGAGATACGCCGAGAAAAAATAAAGGTGTTCTGGAAATCGAGTTTTATGACAGCGATGATTTAGCGAATATTGCAAAATGTCTTGGAGAAAGTAATTTTTAAAGGAGTTTTTTTATGTTGGATATTAAATTTATCAGAGAAAATCCTGATTTAGTTAAAGCAGCGATGAAGAAACGTAATGCAGATATGGATAAGCACATAGACGAAGTTTTGCAGTTGGACGCGGATAGAAGGGAGCTTACAGCAAAGGCGGAGTCAATGAAATCTAAGCAAAACGTGGTGACAAAAAAGATTCCGAAAATGAAAAAAAATGGTGAAGATACTTCAGAAATAATGCGAGAAATGAAAGTTTTATCCGATGAAATATCTTCGTTAAACAGCGATTTAAATCAAATAGAGAAAGTTTTGCGAGAAAAAATTTTGGCAATTCCAAATATTCCAAATGAAACTGTTCCGGTGGGCGCAGATGACTCGGATAACGTTGAAATTAGACGTTGGGGAGATCCGCGAATTTTTAAATTTGAACCGAAAGCTCATTGGGATTTAGGCAAAGATTTAAACATTTTAGACCCCGAGCGGGCTGCAAAGGTTACAGGGGCAAGATTTCATTTTTATAAAGGTTTTGGAGCGAAACTCGAGCGTGCGCTTATAAATTTTTATTTAGATACGCATTCTAGCAGGGGTTATACAGAAATTTTGCCGCCATATATTGTAAATCGCGCGTCAATGACCGGAACAGGACAATTACCAAAATTCGAAGAAGACGCTTTCAAACTGACGAATGACGACTATTTTATGATTTCAACGGCGGAAATCCCGGTTACAAACTACTTTCGCGACGAGATTTTAGATGGAAAAGACTTACCAATAAAATACTGTGCTTATTCGGCTTGTTTTAGAGCAGAAGCCGGTTCTGCGGGAAGAGATACGCGCGGATTGATTCGTCAACATCAGTTTAACAAGGTCGAATTAGTGAAGTTCGTTAAACCTGAAAATTCTTATGATGAGCTGGAGAGTTTGACTAACGATGCAGAATCTGTTTTGCAACTTTTGAAATTGCCGTATAGAGTCGTGTGCTTGTCGACTGGCGATATGGGATTTACATCGGCAAAAACTTATGATATCGAAGTCTGGATGCCGTCTTACAATAGATATGTTGAAATATCGTCGTGCTCGAATTTTGAGGATTATCAAGCGCGTCGAGCTGCCATTAGATTTAAAGATAATAAGACCGACAAAGCAAAATTTGTTTATACGTTAAATGGCTCTGGATTGGCTGTTGGCCGCACGGTTGCGGCTATTTTAGAAAATTATCAAAATGCAGACGGTTCAGTCACGATACCGGAAATTTTGAGACCATACATGAATAACGCAACAAAAATAAGTAAATAAATTTTCAACGAATTATTTTTATCTTGTTGAAAAGTGGCGGCGCACTATACCGCGCGCCGCTTTTTTATTTTTACATACAGTAAAAAGCACACTAATTAATAGAAATTAGCGCGCTTTTTTGTACTATTCGATGTTAACATGAGCCCATTGAGCGAGCAGACAAACGTAAGTTTTGCCTGGAATCATAAGAAGAGGCTGATTGTCTGTGGTAAAAAATTCAAATGGAGAAGTATCATTATTGCGAATCCAGTTAATGTCGAGGCATTTTCCGTGAGAGATGTATTTTCCTGTGCCACGACCGATTATATCGAGTTTTAAAAGCTCTGTATTGTCGATGTGTTGGGCTGAAATATCCATTAAAATGATGTTTGGTTTAGAATTTTGTTCTTTAACGTTATCGTCCATTTGAGGGTTGTTAAATTGCGAAATAAGATAAGTTTGATTTGGCTCGTCGTAGGTGAAAGTAGTGCTTTTGTAGCCGGAAAAAACAGCGGTAATTTTTGTTGCGTTGCTACCGGATAAAACTTGAGAATTTTCGTCGAATTTTTGAGAATATTTATAATTTTCGGCTAGTTGAGTGCGGAACCCTCTAGCTTTTATGCCCTCATTAATTTTTTTGCCAGAGGTTAAAGCGCTATGTTCGAGACCTAAATTTTTCAGCCTATTCTGGTCACGCCACATAAATTGGCCTTTAATTAGGTCGATAGAATCGATGTAGCCGCTTTTTAAAATTTCGTAAGCATGAGAGCTGCCGCCAAGATGAAAATAAATCGCGTCGAGGCCTTTTGCGATGCTGATAAAATACGGTCTAGAACTGCGGACACTTCCGATGGCAGGTACGGAAGTAGGGTCTTTAAAAACGCCTAGAATTCGCGTAATACCTCCTTCTGTGGGGCATTCGTACATGATATCCGCTTGAGTCACTCCAAGCAAAGGTTGTCCGGAGTGTAGATTATTTATCATTACGGCAACGGGGCGGTTGTTCACTTTGTCGGTGTCTAAAGATAGCCCCGTTAAAGGATTTACGCTGAATTTTTCAACATTTATGACTTCGCTTTGTTGAAACTTTTTATTTTCGGCAAAAGAATTATCCTTTTTGCTTTGAGAAAACCATAAAAAACAGCATACACCGATGATTATTGCGAAAAATAGTGAAATTAATATTATTTTTGATTTAAATTTCATTTTTAAGCCTCCAAATATGTAGATTTTAACACGAAAAAAATGTTTTTTTACACATTTTGTAAATTTTAATTTACTTTTGGTGCAAAAGTATGTTATAATAGTGATAAATAAAAAAATTTTTAATAAAGGAGATATGATATGAACATTTGGCATGATATTGATGCTACAAGAATTTCCGCGGATAATTTTACTGCGGTAATCGAAATTCCGAAAGGTTGCAAAACAAAATATGAACTCGATAAACAAACAGGAATGTTGAAATTAGACCGTATTTTACATACGTCAACGCATTATCCTGCAAGTTATGGGTTTATTCCGCGCACCTATGCCGAGGATTGTGACCCGTTGGATGTTTTGGTTATTTGTTCCGAGAATATTTATCCGCTGACTTTAGTAAAATGTTACCCGATTGGCGTAATTTCTATGGTAGACAGCGGCGAAAATGATGAAAAAATCATCGCAATTCCGTTTAAAGACCCGGTTTATAACGGTTACAAGGATATCAGCGAACTACCGAAGCACATCTTTGATGAAATGAGTCATTTTTTCACGGTTTACAAGAATTTGGAAGGTAAAAAGACGGAAATAAAAGGCATACAAGGTGCAAAAGAGGCCGTCAAAATCATCGAAGATTGCATAGAATCTTATAAGAAGAAGTTTTGCTAAATTTTTGTTTTGTAACGCTTCTTTTATTATAAAAGGCATTTCTATATTAAAGAAATGCCTTTTTTGCTTTATTTTATGCAGTGACTAATTTACTAAACATCAACGGATTAAACTGATTTACCGCGTTGTAATTTATGTTGAAATTTATACCATTTACGGATTCTTCTATTTTATTTTCGAATTCTTTATTTTTCATATCGTATAAAATACCATCGCGCTTGCCTTCTTCGCTTAAATCAGGGTTTTCTACCGGAGAGTTGGACTTAATTAGCATGAAGTAAACGTCGTTAAACTTGATGTAAGTCGCTTTTCCAGCATCTAATTTGTTTACGGCGTCGCGAATTTCCTCAGTCAGCGAAGATGAGTTTGGATTTATAATCTGTTCAACCAATGGGTCGGTATCGTCGGTAATATTTTCTCTCTTTTTGATAGCGTCGCGGATTTGGTCAACAGTTTGCGAACCTGAATTTATTGCGGATGTATATTCTTCAAATTCTTTTTGAATTGATTCATCGGTATCAACTTTTTTATTTTCTTCGGAATTTTCTTTATTTTCGCCCTCAGAAGATGCTTCGTTTTCAGATTTATTTTCTGATTCAGAATTATTATTTTCTTCTGCATTTTCCGTAGCTTCGTAAGGAACTTTTGAGTAGAATAATATTTTTACATAATTGGACTTGTAATAATCATTAATTTCGTCATCAGAAACCGCATTTGAGCCGTCTTTTCCATAAATTGTGTGAAAAATTTTATCTATTTTGGAATTAAACAAACTGCTTGCCTGATGTACAGCATCCTTATTTATTCCGAAGTTCTTTTCGTACATACTTCCGGATGATTCCCATAACGAGTCGGTTGTTTCCTGCGCTTTCTTAGATTCGTCTTCAGTCAAGCTCAGGTTCATCTCTTTGAAAAGTTTTTCAGTTGCGATTAGTTCTTTGCATCTCTTTAAAGCTTTCTCCACAATCCAATTTGGTGCGCTTTGGTCGTCAATTTTTTCGTTGCTGATATCGCTTGTCGATTTGCCATCCTGTGTTAATTTCTGCGTCGCCTCTTGATAAGCCTGCATTAAGTAGAAAACGTACACGCTTGTCGACAAGGTTTCGCTGTCTCCTTTTATCGCCCAGCTGTTGTCTGCGCAGGCTGTTGCGGTTACGAAAAACATACAGATAGTTAGCAATGTGGTCACTTTTTTTACAAGTTTCATTTTTTTACCTCCGTTTTTTGTTTGTGCTTAACCTTCGCTCGGGGCGCAGCCCAGAAAAAATTTTATATTTATAAAATTTTTTCTGTTTCATCGATATTTTATATCGATGAAACTCCACAAAAAGTCCATTTTATGAACTTTTTGTGGGGGCTGCGTCCCGAGCTGAAGGTAAACATCGAATGTTGTTTAATCAGATTATACACTTTTTTTTTTTAGAAGTCCACAAGAAATTAAGAAACCTCCAAAATATCCTTCAAATTAGAGATGACGGATAAAGAAGTGTCGAGTGCGATGCAGATGTGAGGTTTTGTCGCAGATTTAATGGTAACGCGTTTACCCATAGATTTTATAAATTTTTCAAGAATAGCTTCATTTAAGTTGTCAGAAAAAAGCAAAAATTTGTCATTTTGTTGACGAATTTCGTATATGCCCAAAGAGGCGGCAGTATTTCTGATAAGAGCGATGTCAACGAGGCTGGTAACGCTTTCGGGAGGCTCACCGAAACGGTCGATTAGCTCATCAATGACGTCGATAGAATCGGATTTAGAGCGAATGTCAGAAATTCTGCGATAAATATCAAGTCGCTGATTGACGTTAGAAATGTACTTTTCTGGAATATACGCATTAACCTGGACGTCAACAAGGCAGTCCACATCGGAATTTTCAATGGGCACGCCTTTTTCTTCGTTGACGGCATTACTCAACATTTTGATGTACATATCATAACCAACATCTGCCAAATGCCCATGTTGTTCGCCGCCAAGAATATTTCCCGCGCCACGCAATTCAAGGTCACGCATGGCAATTTTAAAGCCGGAGCCGAATTCCGTAAATTCTCTGATAGCGGAGAGTCTTTTTTGAGAAATTTCGCTCAAAACTTTGCTGCGTTTGTAGGTGAAATAAGCAAAAGCGCGACGTTCAGAACGTCCAACACGGCCGCGGATTTGGTGCAGTTGAGAGAGTCCTAAATGGTCGGCGTTTTCAATGATTAAAGTGTTCACATTTGCGATGTCGATGCCGGTTTCGATGATAGTTGTGCAGACTAAGACGTCGATTTCGTGCTCTATCACTTTTTGCCAAACTTTGGATAATTCCTGCTCTGACATTTTTCCGTGAGCGTAACCGACTTTGGCTTCTGGAATTTGTAACTGCAAGGCGGCGGCCTTTTGGGAGATTGTCCCGACATTGTTGTGCATATAATAAACTTGTCCGCCGCGCCGCAATTCTCTGCGGATGGCGTCATTTATGATGTTTTGGTCGTGCTCCAGCACATAAGTTTGCACCGGAATGCGATTTTTCGGGGCTTCTTCGAGTGAAGACATATCTCGAATTCCAGACATTGCCATATTTAAAGTTCGCGGAATTGGCGTTGCGGACAACGTGAGAATATCGACGTTTTTTGCGATTTCTTTGAATCTTTCTTTTTGCTTTACGCCGAATCTTTGTTCTTCGTCGATGATTACAAGGCCTAAATCGTGGAAAAATACGTCTTTTTGAACAAGCCGATGTGTGCCTATAATGATGTCGATTTCACCGCGTTTTAGCCGTTTTAAAATGGCTTCTTGCTGTTTTGGCGTGCGAAATCGCGAAAGTAATTCAATTTTGATGGGGAAAGTTTCAAAGCGTTTCAAGATTGTCTGAAAGTGCTGCCACGCGAGAATGGTTGTTGGCACCAAAATTGCGCATTGTTTCGAGTCGCAAACGCACTTGAATGCCGCACGCAGAGCCACTTCTGTTTTTCCAAAGCCAACGTCGCCGCATAAAAGCCTGTCCATTGGCACAGATTTTTCCATATCAGCCTTTATTTCATCGATGCATCGCAGTTGGTCAGGAGTTTCCTCGTACTCAAACTGCGCCTCAAAATCCCGTTGAAGCTCGTTGTCATCGGAAAAAGCGTACCCTTTTGTCTGAAGGCGCTCGGAGTACAATTTTATGAGTTCTTTAGCGATGTCCTGCGTGGCTTTTTTTGCTTTTGCTTTGGTCTTTTGCCAGTCATTTGAGCCGAGTTTGTTGAGTTTTACACGGGTTTCTGCGCCTGGGCCGATGTATTTGTCGACCAAATCGAGTTGCGTGACCGGCACATAAAGAGTGTCGCCTTTCGCGTAAGAAATTTTTATATAATCTTTTTTCACGTTTTGAATTTCGAGTTTGTGAACGCCGTTAAAAATGCCGATGCCATGCAGGCTATGAACGACATAATCGCCAATATTCAGGTCAGAAATGCTGTATATACTTTTAGATTTATTTTTCTTTTTTTGAATAATTTTTTTAGATTTTTCAATTTGATTGTGGGTGATAAGAGAAAAGTTAATTTCTGGATATTCGAAGCCGGCTGAAAGTGCACCAGAGCTAATATTTTTAGTTTCTAATTGTATATTTTTTTGATTATTTACAATTTGTATATTATCAAAAATGTCGCTCAGGTCGAATTTAATGCGGTTTGCAGCTTTTGATGTTCCAGCTAATATAACGACAGTTTGATTTTTATTTAATGACGCTAAGTCTTCTTTTAGCAGGGAAATACTTCCATTCCAACTTGGCATTTGACGTGCATTGAAAGATATATTTTTATCTGTTTTTGAAAAATGACTTTGAGTTAAAAATAAGTCTAAATATACAGTATGTTTATTTAATAAAAATGATAAAATGGCGGTTTTATCGACCGCATAAGAGCTTAATTCTTTACATAAAATTCCATCTTCCAAGTACAAAGTGAAATCATCAGCCCATTTTTCTTGCTGAAATTTTATTCTATCGTTGACTTGAGCTTGCTCACAAATGAACATTATCGTGTTTTCGGGAAGATAATCAAGCAAAGTGCCAGGATTTTCATAAATAAAGTTGATGAATTTGTCCCGTGAGCCGATATTACCGGTATTTTTGAGGGTTTCAAGTTCTGCTGTCAAAATTTCAACTGCTTTGCTGTTGTACGACTTTAATAATAATTTTTCTTTTAAATGTTGAATCTTTGCTAAAAGTTTTTCGGAATTGTCAAAAATTACCTCTAGAGCGGGAGTTACTTCTACGGTTTGAATGGATTCAGTTCGGCGCTGATTTGACACGTCAAAAAAGCTTATGGAGTCGACTGTATCGCCCCAGAATTCGATTCTGACAGGTTGATTACAGTTGGTTGAAAAAACATCTAATATTCCTCCACGTAAAGAAAATTGCCCTTTTCCGTCAACTTGTTCAAAACGTTCATAGCCACAATCAAGAAGTCTCTTCGTAATTTCTTTTTGAGAAATATCCATGCCAGAATTTATTTTAAATTTGCAAGATTGGAGTTTTGTTTTGGGCATCGTAAACTGCACTGCCGCGTCGATAGTGGAAATTATGACATCAATTTGGTTATTTAAAATTTGGCTTAAAATCGCGATTCTTTGGCGTTCAAATTCTTTGGATTGCCCATCAATATTATAAAAGTTAAAGTCGCGAGTAGAATAAATTTCCGCTTTGCTGCCCATAAAATTCAAATCTGAAGCCATTTTTTGCGCGATATTTTCATTCGGAACGATTAAAAGGGCAGGAATTTTTTTGATTTTTGTGATTGAGTGAACAAAGTGGACTTTATGAATGTCGGCCAGATTTGTGATACTAATTGTATTTTTATTTTCGAATATTTCTTTTAGTATAATTTTGAAATCGTTTGATTTTAGTAATATTTCATCTAAAAACGCCATTTTTTTACCCTCAAGAGTTAAATTTGTTCATTGCTTCGTCGATTTTGCTGCTGATTATCAAATCAATGGCCGAATAAGCATTTTTTATTGCAGAATCAAGTTTTTCATACTCATCGCTGGTAAATTCCGACAAAACCCAGTCGGCTAAATTCCAGTTATTGGGCTTTGAGCCGACACCTATTTTTATTCTAGGAAAAGTATCCGCACCGTTTTTTAAAATGATATCTTTTAGCCCGTTATGCCCGCCAGCACTGCCTTTTCGGCGAATTCGCAAGTTTCCGACGGGCAAAGAAATATCATCTGCGATAACAAGTGTATTTTCAATTGGAATTTTATAGTAATTTATAATTTCTTCGACAGCATCGCCACTCAAATTCATGTAGGTTAGCGGTTTGACCAGCAGCACACGACTTTGTGCGATTGTTGTTTCAAAAATTTCTGCGTGATGCTTTACTTTTTTTGAACATACATTTTTCTCTTTTAGAATATAGTCGATAGTCAGGAAACCGGCATTGTGGCGGGTATTTTTGTATTTGTCGCCGGGATTTCCAAGACCTACGATGACAAATTTTATTTTGGATTTTTGAAAAATTTTAAACATGATTTTTGCGCCTCTTTTAGTAAAAATAGCTAAATGACGGGATATTTTTATACCCCGCCGAAATGAACTGTGAATTTGTCCGAAATTTAATTGAACATAGACGAAACAGGAACGTCTTCATAAATTCGCTCTATGGCCTCTGCGAACAGCGATGCGACCGATAAAATGTTGAATTTATCAATGAATTTTTCTTTTGAAATCGGAATGGTATCGAGCAAAAATAATTCTTTAATAGAACTATTTTTTATGCGTTCGATGGCAGGTCCTGACAAAACTGCATGAGTTGCACACGCAAAAACCTCGTTCGCACCGCCCTTTTCAACGACTGCCGCGGCGGCATTACATAAAGTTCCAGCGGTGTCAATCATGTCATCGACGAAGATAACTTTTTTATTTTTCACGTCGCCGATAATATTCATCACCTCCGAGACGTTAGCGCGCTGACGGCGTTTATCTATGATGGCAATCGGGAGGGAAAGTTTTGAAGCGAAAGCCCTAGCGCGCGTCACAGAGCCTAAATCGGGAGAGACAACGATGTATTCATCGGTGTGATTTTTGACCTTATTTTTCAAAAAAGACACCAACAGTCGGCTGCCCACAAGGTGGTCGACGGGAATGTTGAAAAAACCTTGAATTTGAGGGGCGTGCAAATCCATGGTAAGCACTCGATCTGCGCCGGCAGTTGTGATTAAATCGGCCACAAGTTTTGCAGAAATTGGGTCACGCGCCCGGGCCTTTCTGTCTTGCCGAGCGTAGCCAAAATACGGAATAACCGCGGTAATTCGGGCGGCAGAAGCTCGTTTCATCGCGTCAATCATTATAAGCAGCTCCATCAAATTCTGGTTGACAGGGTTACAAGTCGACTGGACGATAAAACAATCAGAGCCGCGAACCGATTCATTTAGCGAAACAGAAATTTCTCCGTCGCTGAAAGTTTTAACATCAGCCTTGCCAAGTGGCAGTTTTAAGGCGTTTGCGATGTGTTTTGCCACTGTTAAATTTGAATTTCCCGCAAAAATTTTGATGCCCTTACCATGAAAGTTCATAATTTTTTCTCCTCAGTTTTATTTTATATTACAAAAAGTATAAACAAATAAAAATTATACAAATTCGTTGTTTTTTATAACTGAAAAAGGCTTGATTGAAACGTCAGAGAGAATGCGTGAATTGGCGCAATCAATGGCTCGAAGAGAGAGATTATTTCCGATTAAGCAGTTCTCAACGTGGGAGTTGGGCCCGATGACGCAGTTTGTGCCAATGATGGTGTTTCCGGTGATAATCGTTCCGGGAAGAATGCAGGTATTTTGCCCGATTTTGACCTCGTCGGTAACGATAATGCTGTCGGTGCAGGGGATGTCAACGCCGTTCATCATCAAATTTTTTAAAATCTGATTTCGAGCGATATTATTGAGTTCATTCAGCTGAATCGGATTATTTGCGCCGAGAACGGTATTTTCTGATTGAGAAATATAAGCGTTGACGTTAAAGCCTCGCGAAAGCAGTAAACTTATAGCGTCCGGCAGATAAAATTCGCCTTGAGAATTATTATTTTTTATGCTGTGTAAAACTTCAAAAAGCGAGCGAATATTAAACCAATAGGCGCCAGAATTGACCTCGTTAATTTTTTGAATTTTTTCATCAGCATCTTTTTGCTCAACAATAGCCGCAAGAGTTCCGGTGTGACTTGTGCGGATAATTCTGCCGTAACCGTAAGGATTTTTTATTCTGGCAGAAATTACCGTGGCAGAATTTTTTTGACTTTTGTGCAGCGCGTAAGCACTTTTTATGGTGTCGCTGTCGATA
The DNA here is from genome assembly GCA_934463265.1 of uncultured Eubacteriales bacterium. GTDB lineage: Bacteria > Bacillota > Clostridia > Oscillospirales > Acutalibacteraceae > CAG-557. The sequence continues at coordinate 80,216 of CAKSIU010000001.1, forward strand.
AAAGGCGCATCGCCGTTTAGCACAAGAACGTCTTTATCAATATTCTCCAAAAGAAATTCTTTTGCCGTTAAGACCGCATGAGCAGTGCCTTTACGCTCGTTTTGAATCACTGTTTTGTATGGCAAAGAAAGTGTATTTAAATAGTCAATAACGACGTCGCTTTTGTAGCCGGCAACGACGCAAACGGTCGAGATTTCCGCGCTGTTTAGGGCATTTAAAACCCATTGTAACATCGGTCGAAACAGAACTTTAGAAAGAACCTTCGGCATATTCGATTTCATGCGAGTTCCTTCACCTGCGGCCAAAACGATTGAACAGGTATTTTTCATTATAAAGCCTCCGAAAATTCAAGGTAAAATGCGCTACACAATAATATTATCGCACATACGAAAATTTTTGCAAGAGAAATTTGGAATTTTCCAAAGAAGAAAAAAGATAATAAAATTTGCACGTTTATAGAGTTTTTAGGCATATTTTACAACAAAATTTTAAAGATTCCAAATATTTTCAGCGTATTCTTTAACTGCTCTATCGCTAGAAAAAACTCCAGCAGAAGCAATATTTTTTAGGCACATTTGACCAAATTTGTCGCGGTTTTTATAATCATTGATAGCTTTAATTTTTGTCTCGACGTAATCAGGAAAATCTTGTAAAAGAAAGTAAGTATCTGGTGCGTGCCAAGAAGCACCTTTTAAAATCGAGTCAAACAGTTCCTGAAAATCTGTATTATTCGGTGAACCGGAGTTAAAAGTTCCGTCGATTAAAGTGTTTAAAACGCGTCGAATTTGAAGATTTTTATCGTAAATTTCTTGAGGATTATAATTCTTTTTTAGAATATTAATTTGATCTACTGTTGCGCCAAAAATGTAATTGTTTTCCAATCCGGCCTGTTCAACAATTTCGATGTTAGCACCGTCAAAAGTCCCCAAAGTAACGGCTCCGTTCAGCATAAGCTTCATATTTCCGGTGCCGGAAGCTTCGGTTCCCGCGGTGGAAATTTGCTCCGAAATGTCAGCGGCTGGAATAATTTTTTCAGCGTACGAAACGTCATAATTCGTCACGAAAATCACCTTAATTTTGTCGTTGACATCAGGGTCGTTGTTGACGAGATTTTTAATCTCGTGAATGTATTTGATAATGCTCTTAGCCCGCGTGTAGCCTGGCGCGGCCTTGCCTCCGAAGATGAAAGCCGTAGGCTGAAAATCTTTCAAAGAGCCGTCTTTAATGCGAAAATAAATTTCTAAAATAGAAAATGCGTTCAGCAGTTGACGTTTGTATTCGTGAATGCGTTTAATTTGAACATTGAAAATGAAGTCAGGGGTTAAAATTTCGCGTTCTTTTTTTTGAATATAATCGCATAATTGTTGCTTTTTTATTTCTTTTATAGAATTAAATTTTTGAATAATCGAAGGCTCGTTGCAAAATTTTTTAAGTTTTTCTAATTTGGTTAAATCTGTAATCCACTCGTCAGAAATGAGGCTGCTGATGAGCGAAGCAAGCTCAGGATTAGAAAGTGCCAGCCATCTTCTGGGAGTTATACCATTAGTTATATTTTTTATTTTTGACGGATAAAGATAGTGCCAATTTTTAAAAACTTGATTTTTTAAAATGTCGGTATGAATCTTAGCAACGCCGTTTGTATGCGTTGAAACGTAAACAGCTAATCTTGCCATGTGAATTTTTTTATCTTGACTTATTAATAATTTGTTTAAAATATTACTATTTGTATTTTTACTTAATTCATTCATTAATTTTTCATTTATTTTTAAGATTATCTCAAAAATTTCAGGCAAAATTTCGCATAGCAATGCGGAGTCCCAGCTTTCGAGGGCTTCTGACATGACGGTATGATTTGTGTAAAAAAATGTTTTTTGAGCGATGTTAAAAGCTGTTTCAAAGCTAAGTCCCTTTTGCAAAAAAAGCCGAATTAATTCCGGAATAGAAATTACAGGGTGGGTGTCATTGAGTTGAATTGCACAAAATTCAGGGAATTTATTGTAATTTTTGTCGTGCGCATATTCAAATTTTTTCAAAATATCCTGCAAAGAGGCGCTGCAGAAAAAATATTGCTGACGTAAACGTAATTTTTTGCCTTCGTTTGTAGAATCATTTGGATAGAGAATTTTGCAGATATCATGCGCTCGACGGGCTTCTTCCGCCGCTTCAGAATATTTTTGTGCGTTAAAAAGTTCAAAATCAAACTCGTTAATAGGTTCGCTTTGCCAGAGCCTCAACGTATTGACTTTGTCTACACTGTAACCGATTATTGGGGTATCATATGGTATAGCTTTTACAGTTAAATCGGCAAATTTAACAAAATTTACGTCAGATTCGTTTTTAATTGACCAAGGGTCGCCAAACTTATTCCAGTTATCGGAAGATTCTACCTGCTGACCCTCGACAAAATTTTGCTTAAACAAACCGTATTGGTAACGAATTCCATATCCATTAAGCGGAATTTTATGAGTGGCGGCAGAGTCTAAAAAACACGCCGCAAGGCGCCCCAGACCGCCATTTCCAAGTGCCATATCTTCGATATCTTCCATTTGATTCAAATCAATTCCAAGTTTACCCAAGCAAAATCTCATTTCGTTAGTCAGGCTTAGTGCCAACAAGTTGTTCTGAATTAAACGTCCCATTAAAAATTCCGCAGAAAAATAAAATGCTTGTTTTTTTTGACGTTGCGCAGCCTGAGTTTTATGCCAATTTTCGGAAATTTCTCCCATGATAACTTTCGAAATAACATTATGTAATTCAGGCGCAGAAAGTTTGTCAAGCTCATTTAAATAGGTGTTTTTCGCAGTAATTTTTAAATTTTTTAACAAATCAAAATTCATTTTTCGTCCATTAAATCCTTCCATAAAGTTTGGTAATTTGCATTATTTTTGCAGTTAAATTTTGTGAAAAATTCTCAGAAATAGCACGCCACGTCCAGTTGCCTCCAAGCGTAGAAGGAGTATTTATGCGAGCGGTAGAGTCAAGTCCTAAAAAATCTTGCATAGGAATAATTGCAATTTTGCTCACACTGGAGTAACAAAGTCGTATAAATCCCCAATTATATCCTTCTTTTTTGGATAAATTGCCATATTTTTGCGCATGATCTATAATTTCATCGGGACAATTTTTAAACCATCCAATTATAGTATCATTATCGTGCGTGCCCGTGTAAACCACGCTGTTTTGCTGATAATTGTGCGGCAAATAATCACTTTCTTCTCTGGGGTCAAAGGCGAATTGAAGAATTTTCATGCCTGGAAAGCCGGTGTCATTTAAGAGTTTTTTTACAGTCGGCGTTAAAAAACCTAAGTCTTCAGCAATAATGTCAATGTTGCCTAATTTTTTTCTGATTTTTTTAAACAAATCCATCCCTGGACCCGGCATCCACTCGCCGTTAATGGCATTTTTTTCAAGAAAATTTATAACATAGTATGAGTCAAAACCGCGAAAATGGTCGATTCTAGTGACGTCAAAGAGCTTATTGGCGGTTCGCATGCGGTCAATCCACCAATTATATCCGTGCTGCTTCAAAATTTTCCAGTTGTAAATCGGATTCCCCCAAAGCTGACCTTCAGCCGAGAAATCATCGGGAGGACAGCCTGCAACTTTCACGGGTTTTTTATTTTTGTCGAGCCAAAAAATCTCGGGATGAGTCCAAGTGTCAGCGCTATCGAGCCCCACGTAAATTGGAATGTCTCCGATTATTTTTACGTTATGAGAATTTGCATATTTTTTTAAATTTTCCCATTGAGAATAGAACAAATATTGCAGAAATTTTTGAAAATTTATTTCGTGTGCTAAAATTTCAGAATATTTTTTCAGAGCACTTTTCTTCCTGCTGCGAATCTCGATATCAGGCCAATCGTACCAGGAGCGCATATTAAAATAAGACTTTACGGCCATATACAAAGAGTAATCTTTTAGCCAAAAATTATTATCTGTTATAAATTTTTTGAATTGAAAATTTTCTTTTTTAGAAAAATTAATAAAGGCTTCCTTTAAAATTTTAAACCTGTTGTTATAAAGTTTTTCATAGTCTACATGAGCAGAATCGGCGCCCCAATCGACTTTATCGCACTTTTGACGTTCTATCAGACCATCGTTGCAAAGTGCCGTGAGGTCGATAAAATAGGGATTTCCGGCATGTACGGAGAAAGATTGGTAAGGAGAGTCGCCGTAACCGGTAGGACCGACTGGAAGCACCTGCCAATACGATTGTCCAGATGCCTCAAGAAAATCGACGAAATCAAAAGCAGATTTGCCAAGAGTGCCGATTCCATACGGGCTGGGCAGAGATGAGATGTGTAGTAAAATTCCGGCAGAACGTTTCATTTAATCACCCCGGTTTTTATTAAATTGAGGGTTGCCGTTAAGGCATTGTAAGCGGAATAAAGCCTAATGTAATCGCGTTCAAAAGGTTTTTCTCTGACTAAATTTAAGCGAATGTAGGTAGTTTTTGTCATGTTAGAAAGCCCGATGTAGACCAAACCGACAGCTTCGTCGGAGTTTGGCGATTTAGGGCCGGCGTATCCGGTGGTAGACAAGCCTATGTCGGCATTTGCGAGTTTTCGAACATTCGCAGCCATTTCCATTGCAGTTTCTTTAGACACCTCGGTGTGAAGGGCTAGAGTGCGGCTGGAGACCGAAAATAATTTTTCTTTTATAGAATTAGAATAAGCACAAATTCCGCACTCAAAAACGTTAGAAGCACCGGGAATATCGGTGATAAGCTTAGAAATCAAGCCACCGGTACAACTTTCTGCAGTAGCTATTTTTAAATTTTTTTCGTTCAACAAATCAATTAATTCACGAGCAATCAAATTTATGTTAAAAGAGCCCGAAGTTTTTCTGAAGTTCATTTTAAACCTCCCAAAAAAGTATAATTATATTTTAATTTTGATATTGCAATATGTCAAATTGTTACTTATAATTTTTCTATAAGGGAATTACATTTTAATGTTTTTTCGGGAAAAATAGCTTATTATATGACAATTTGAGAAAAGAGGTGCACAAAAATGATGACAAATAAAAATTTATTTGAAATAATCGTGTTGAATATAGTTTTTATTTTGGCTTGGGATTTTATTATATTTTGTGCTTGCAAAATGCTGAACGAGAGTCATTTTAATTACAAAAAGTATATATATGAAATAAAATACTGGGAGGATAATGGGGATTTTTACAGCAAAAGGCTTAACATCAAGACCTGGAAAGATAATTTGCCACAATATATATCTAAGAATGGATTTTCTAAAAAAAATCTGAGCGGTATGTCACTAGAGTATATAAATAGGTTTATTTTGGAAACTTGCAGAGCAGAATGGGCGCATAGAAATTGTATGTGGGTAGCAATTTTTTTAATTTTTGTCAATAAATTTTTGACCGGAGCAATATTTTTTCTTTTTGTGTTGCTGATAAACCTGCCGTATGTTTGTATTCAGCGGTATAATCGGATTCGCTTGATAAAAGTTCGTGAAAAAATTTTGAGTCGAGGAAAGGAAAAATTAAAGAGCGAGGAGACTATGAATTTAATTGGAACGCTGGAAGTGGTTGATTCTTGAGAAAGTATGTCACAAAATTAGGCTATTTATAATGATTTTATGATTGGAATGATGATTGTGCCACGTTTTTTTGCTGACGAACCTGTTGCTGATTTTTTTGAAATTACCGGTGAAGATGCTGCTCATATTATGAAGTCGTTGCGCATGAGATGCGGTGAAATGCTGATTTTGTGTCATAACGAAGTTGATTATCACTGTAAAATAACAAATTTTAGCAAAAATTCGGTGCAGGTTCAGCTTGTAAGCGCTCAAAAATGCGAGTCGGAACCTCATCTTAAAGTTACGATTTTCCAGGGGCTTCCAAAGGGCGATAAGATGGATTTGATTGTTCAAAAAGCTGTTGAAGTCGGCGTAAATGCGATTGTACCGGTATTTACGAGTCGCTGCGTGTCCAGACCAGATGAGAAATCTTTACAGAAAAAAGTTCAACGATGGCAAAAAATTGCGCTGGAAGCAGCGAAACAATCGGGAAGAGGTTGCGTTCCACAAATTTTTTCAGCTTTAAATTTCAAAGATGCAGTAAGTTTTGCAAAAAGTAGCGACGAAATTATACTTTTTTATGAAAATGATGGCGAATTTTTGCCGGAAACTATGAAGCCAAATTTGAATTCAGTTTCCATTTTTATCGGGCCGGAGGGTGGTTTTGAATCTTCTGAAGTGGCTGAGGTGAAAAATTCTGGCGGCAAGGTTTGTTCGTTGGGAAAGAGAATTCTTCGCACGGAAACGGCTGCGATTGTTTCTGTTGCGCTCGCGATTTATGAATCTGAGCGACCAATATAAGGGATGGCATCGGCGCGCAGAAGGACAAGATATTTTTTTGCGCGCGCAAAGCCTAGGTTTTGTCACCTCCGACTTTTAGCCGGAGGTGCGATGCCATCGTGGAAGTGGTTTTTTGACAAATATAATCCCCACGGACAACACTTAACGCGTTGCCCACGGGGATTTTTTAAAACTTAATTTTTTCGGCGATATAATTGACCAAATTATCAATGGAAATGCGTTCTTGCAGCATAGAATCGCGGTTTCTGACGGTAACACAGTTGTCGGATTCGCTGTCGAAATCGTAGGTGATGCAGAAAGGCGTTCCGATTTCATCCTGGCGACGATATCTTTTTCCGATCGAGCCGGTTTCGTCGTAATCGACCATAAAATGTTTGGATAATAAATCGTAAACTTTGTTGGCTTCGTCGCTTAGTTTTTTCGATAATGGAAAAATAGCGGCTTTAAAAGGAGCCAACGCCGGGTGCAATTTTAATACAATGCGAGTATCATTTTCGTCGATTTTTTCTTCATCATAAGCGTCGCAAAGGAACGCCAAAGCTACTCTGTCAGCGCCGAGTGAAGGCTCGATAACATAAGGAATATAGCGCTTGTTTTCGTCCTGGTCGAAGTACTCGAGGCTCTTTCCGGAGTGATTTTGATGCTGAGTTAAGTCGAAATCGGTGCGGTCTGCGATGCCCCAGAGTTCTCCCCAGCCGAATGGGAACAAAAATTCGATATCGGTGGTGGCGGTTGAATAGTGTGATAATTCCTCTTTAGAATGGTCGCGAAGCCGAATATTATCGGGTTTTAAGCCTAATTTTAAGAGCCAGTTTTTGCAAAAGTCTTTCCAATAATGAAACCATTCTAAATCGGTGCCAGGTTTGCAAAAAAATTCAAGTTCCATCTGTTCAAACTCCCGCATACGAAAAATAAAGTTGCCGGGGGTAATTTCATTTCTAAAAGTTTTTCCAATTTGGGCGATACCAAAGGGTAATTTTCGCCTAGAGGTACGCTGAACGTTTGCAAAATTTACAAAAATTCCCTGAGCAGTTTCCGGACGCAGATAAATTTCGTTTTTAGCATCTTCCGTCACGCCCTGAAACGTCTTGAACATAAGATTAAACTTGCGAATATCGGTAAAATTTTCGGCGCCGCATTCCGGGCAAGTGATGTGGCTTTTGGCTATGTAATCGGTCATCTGCTCGAAAGTCATACCATTGGCGTCGCCGCCGAAAATTTCGATTAATTTGTCAGCGCGATGCCGAGTTTTACATTCACGACAGTCCATTAAAGGGTCGGAGAAACCGCCGACGTGTCCCGAAGCGACCCAAGTTTGAGGGTTCATCAAAATGGCAGAATCCAGGCCGACGTTAAGTTTATTTTCTTTGACGAATTTTTGTCGCCAAGCGGTTTTTATGTTATTTTTAAATTCCACACCCAAAGGGCCGTAGTCCCAGGAGTTGGAAAGGCCTCCATAAATTTCCGAGCCGGGAAACACAAATCCTCTATTTTTGCACAACGACACGATTTTTTCCATAGATTTTTCTTTGTTTGTTAGCATATTCGACCTCCGTTAACGTTGATAATTATATATTAATTCAGCGAAAAGCTCTTGTCAAATAAAAGGCGCGGGACGAATTTTGCGCGCAGTTAATGAGTTTTGCAAATAAATTTTTGTTAAAAGTCAAAATTAGGCTTGACAAAATTTAAACTTTATAATATAATTTAAAATACGTTTGATGGGTGTTCGCGCGAATTTTATTTCTAAAATTAAAAATAACGAGGTGTAGCTCAGTTTGGTAGAGTGCTTGGTTTGGGACCAAGATGCCGCAGGTTCGAGCCCTGTCACCTCGACCAGATAGTGCCTGGAGGCAGTTCGCGTACGAAACTAAACGCAAATCATTTTCTTTTGTTCTCGCGCCTTAAACTTTCAGGTCCATATTGGTTTTCTGCACTAGTGCGTGGGCCAAGTTCGCGTTCTAGATTGGGTGCGAGCTTTTTGTTTTTTTATTCGCGTTTTGAGTTCTCTATTAGCTATTAGCACCAGATAAAGAAGTTGATTTTTTATTGGTCAGCTTTTTTGTTTTTAGAAGGTATATATGGCAGAAAGTTAGAGAAATAGTAGATTTCAGACACTGGACTTCAGTAAAACTGAGCCTTTAGTGTGTCCTCCTACAAAATTTTTTGACAATATGTCATTTATTGGTGATGAGTTTGTTGGTTGTTTTTTGTTGGAAACGGAAAAAGGTCTTGTGCTTATTGACTGTATGAATCAAGATAATCGGCCCATTGCAATTATAGAGCAGGGCATTTTTGATTTGGAAAAAGACATTAATCGATTATATGCTATAATCATTAGTCATGGTCATGGAGACCATTTTGGCAAAGCTGATTATTTTCAAGAAAAATATGGTGCGAACATATACATGTCAAAAATTGACTATGAGCTTTCAAAAAAAGTGCGGCCAGGTTTATCTTGGAAACCTGTTAACTTTAAAGTAAATCATTTTTTAGAAGATAGAGAAACACTTGATTTTGGTGATGTACAAATAAAATTAGTATTTACACCAGGCCATACCCCAGGTTGTTTTTCTTTTTTGATTCCAGTAACAGACGAGGGACGGTTTCATACGGTCGCATTATGGGGTGGTGCTGGCATTGTAAAAGGCTCTAATGTAAGCGATTATTTAAGTTAGTGGGAAAAATTCAGCAAAATATGCAGAGAAAACAAGGTTAACGGAGAGATTGCGACGCATCCGTTTTTAGATATGGGAATAAAGCGACTAGAAATAGTGAGAAATATAACAGATGGAGTGCCAAATCCTTTTGTTTTAGGAGAGAATGGCTATCGCTATTATGAAAAAATGTTTTACGATTATGCCTTAAAGTTTTTGTCTGGCGAAAAGCTATTAGGTAAAAAATAAAACATCTAACAAGTTCATTAACCATTTTTTTAATATTTAAAACCTATGGAAATTTGGTGATTATTTTGGAAAAATCTAGAGTAAAATTAAATATTTGTGGTTCTGATTACATCTTGGCCTCAGAAGATAGCGAGTCTTATATGAGATTGGTTGGCGAAAAAGTTGATGAAAAATTAAGCGAAATTTTAGCGAAAAGTCCTAAACTTTCTGTTTCGATGGCGGCGGTGCTTTCTTCGTTGGAGTTCTGTGATGAAACACTTAAGTCTCAGGAAAAAAATGAGAGCCTTAAATCTCAAATAAAAGATTATGCGGATGAAAATGCTAAAATTCGCAAAAATTGTGAAATTGCGGAAAGAGAAAATTTCAAGCTGAGGAGCAAAATTAACGATTTAAGCTTGAGTATTGAAAATTGCAAGCGTAATATTGAGCTTTTAAAAGCTGATAAAACGCTTCATTCCGGTAGCTTTGCGCCGAAAAATGAAGTTGTGACTTTTTCTGTGCTTGAAAATGAAGTTGCTAGTGACTGCTAGCTTGGGGGCCGCCCGGGAACTCAAGAATTGAGTTCCCGGGCTAGTTTGATATAGAATATCAAACTAGCCGCAAAGTAAAAAATTTTTTTTACTTTGCAGGGCGGCAGTGCAGGCATATTGTAAGCAGTTTTGAAAAATAAAAAGAAAAAGTAAAAATATATGATAAAAATGAGAATTTGAAGAATAAGATTAAATTTTTGAAGCTAAAAGTTGTCAAAATACTAACTGCTGTGGAAAATTCGGTTGAAAAAGTTGAAAGATTGAAGTTTTTCAACAACCATAGCAAAAATAAGAATGGCGGCAGAGCAGTTTTAATTTGCGAAGTTGTGGATTAAACAGTTTATTTTGTTAAATATTGTTAAAGTATGTTAAAAGCGGTCGGAGGGGTTCGAATTTTGAATTTTGAAGTAGAAATTAAATTAATGAAAACCAGGAAAAATGCGATAATTCCGGTGCGAGCCACAAAAGGTTCGGCTGGATTTGACTTGTATGCCTGCATGGAGGAACCGATTAATTTAAGTGTTGGAGAGTCCGTGCTGATACCGACGGGAATTGCGATAGAGCTTCCCAGCAGCGAGATGGCGGCATTTATTTTTGCAAGGAGCGGTCTGGCGACTAAATATGGAATTTCGTTGTCGAACGGAGTAGGTGTTGTAGACAGCGATTATCGTGGTGAAATTTGCGTAGGGTTGCGGAATTTTGGCACAGAAAATTACATAATTGAAAAAAATGAACGTATTGCGCAAATGGTAATTATGCCTGTGATTCCAGCAGTTTTTTCTGAAAATAAAATTTTAAACGGAACTGACAGAGGCAGCGGAGGCTTCGGTTCAACGGGGAAAAATTAAAATTTTGAAAATAATACGTTTAGCTTTTATTTGCAGCAAATTTGATAATTAATAACATAAAATTTGTCTTTTTTAGCTATTATAAAATTATTATCGCGCAAATTACAAAAATACTTGACATATACATGAAATTTGTGTATAATATTGTTGTGGCCACAAATTATTAAAGAAAGGTTTGATTTATATGAAAAAAAACGAAAATGATTTGAATAAGCAAGTTTCAAGTGAACAATTGGAAGATGTGTCTGGAGGATATATTAATTGGGACTCTTATGATGAAGAATGGAATGTAATTGATGACAATACTGGTAAGTTAATTGGATATTGTGGTACAAGAAATGACGCTGAAGAAAAGGCAAGAAAGCATGGGTTTAGTATTGACGAAATTCAATACAAAGACTGGGAAAAGCTTATAGAGGCACAAAATGCGAAAAAATCCAGTAAGTAAGGTTATTTTACTGCATAATCACGGGGAGAGGGGGGTAAATTTAAATTTACATTAAAACATAAAAATTGAACAAGATTTTTTATATATTTCGGAGATAATTTCGAAATATATATTTTTTTATTGAGAAAAATGTGGCTTGTGTAGTATAATACTTGTAAAATAACATTTTTATGTAAGAAAATTCTTGTATCGTGGTTGAAAGGGGCAAAAAATCAGAATGTTTTCTAGGGACATAGGCATAGACTTAGGCACAGCAAATACATTGGTATTCATGAAAAATAAGGGAATAATTTTACGAGAGCCATCGGTGGTGGCTGTGGACGTAAATACCGATACAGTTTTGGCAGTAGGGCTACAGGCAAAGGACATGATTGGCAGAACACCAGGCTCGATAGTGGCGGTAAGTCCGCTTAAAGACGGAGTGATAGCAAATTTTGACATTACAGCTACGATGCTTAAGCATTTTATAAGGAAAACTGTAAAAACCAGCATTTTCAGCAAACGTCCCAAGGTAGTAGTTTGCATACCGGCGGGAGTTACCGAAGTGGAAAAACGTGCCGTTGAGGACGCAACCAGGCAGGCAGGCGCGCGAGAAGTTGAACTTATTCAAGAACCGATGGCAGCGGCAATTGGCGCGGGTTTGCCGGTGGCAGAGCCGACAGGAAGCATGGTTGTGGACATTGGCGGAGGAACTTCTGAAATTGCGGTAATTTCGCTGGGAGACATAGTTACATCGCAGTCCGTGAGGGTTGCCGGCAACAAATTCGACGAGGCGATAGTGGCTTACATCAAGAGAAAATATAATTTACTTATAGGCGAGCGCACCGCAGAAAACATAAAAATTCAAATAGGATCGGCGTTCGAATATGAAAATGAAGGCACGATGGACATTAAAGGCCGAAATTTGGTAGACGGTTTGCCAAAACATATCGAAATCACGGCGGCAGAAGTTCGGGAGGCGCTGTATGACTCTTTAGCAGTGATTGTGGACGCGATTAAAGGCACGCTGGAAAAAACTCCGCCGGAACTTGCCGCGGACATAATTGACCATGGAATCATGCTGACGGGTGGTGGTGCGCTTCTTCGCGGACTTGACCAGTTGGTTTCAAACGAAACAAGAATGGTAGTTCATGTGGCAGAACGCCCATTGGATTGCGTTGCGGACGGTACGGGTAAGCGCTTAGAATTGGTTTTGCCGAGGAGTTATTACAGACGCAAAAATTCTTAAATAGTTATTTTTGACGGGTTTATTTTCTATTTAATCATCTTTTTGCCAGAGCGGGGATCATTTAAAAAAGGTCTCCGCTCGTTTGATAGCAATTTTTTGTGGTTTTGAGTTGTTTTTTGTAAAGGAGCGTTGAGTTTGAAAAAATTTTTTATGAGTAATGGCTTTAAAATTTTTGCAGCGTGCGTTTTTATCGTTGCCGGAGTGTCTATTTTGACGTTTGTACCCGGAGCAAATTCGCTGCCGAATGTGATAGATTTTATTTCGACTCCTATGCAGAAAGTGTCTGACGATTTGACGGACACAGCGCGTTCTGTTTTGCCAAAAACTCAAAAATCTGCAGAAGATTATGAACAGGAAATACAGAATTTGAAGTCGGAACTGAAGCGTATGCGGACAATTTTGGTGGACTATTATGACGTTAAACGTGAAAATGCGCAGTATTTGAAGTTTTATGACTTTAAAAAGCAAAATGAGTCGCTAACTTTTAAAATGGCGTCGGTGATTGCAAAAGACCCGAATGATTTATTTTTTGGCTTTACACTGGACAAGGGTAGCAGCGACGGGATTTCTGTGAATGACCCGGTAATAACGGACAACGGCTTAATTGGAAGGGTGGCTTCGGTTAAGAGTCATTCTTGTATTGTAAAAACGATTTTATCCCCGGAGTATAAAATCGGCGTTCTCGACAAAGTTACCGGGGACAGCGGCGTTATTACCGGCAAAAAGTCTTTGGCAAACGAAAATAAAACTGCTATGATGTATATTTCGGCGCAAAACAAGATGCAGGTGGACGATATTGTTGTTACGTCGGGGCTTGGAGGAATTTGTCCGAGAGATTTGCCGGTGGGAATGGTTAAGGAAATAAAAAATGATGAGTATGATTCGTCATTTTATGCCGTAATTGAGCCTTTTGACGATGTGAAAAATATTATTGATGTTTTTGTTGTGACTGGATTTCAGGGCAAAGGTGACATAATTTCTGAGCTTTTGCCTCAGGTTAAAAAGTAAAATTTGTAGCTGGGAGGAACGCCGCGCCCCCACTATATCGCGGGGGCGCGGCCCTTATAAAATGTTTTGGATTTTCGGGAGGCTGTTATGAACGCACTTTACAAGTACGTACGTTTTTTGGCGTATACAATTGAGATTTTAGTTTTTTTTATAATTGAACGAATTCCAAATTTAATTCCCAGCGTGAACCATGTTAAGCCGATGATTTTGGCGCCGGTTGCGATAATGATAGCGTTGTTTGAGGGCAACAAAGTCGGAACGGTGTTCGGATTCGTCGTAGGGGTGTTTTTGGACGTGGGTGCGACAGGCAAAATAGGCTTTTATTCGGCAGTTTTGGCTTGTTTGGGATTTTTGGTTGGAACGGCGGCACAAAAAATTATAAAGTTTAACTTGATTACTTCGGTTGCCTTTGCAATCGCATTTACGGCTGCTTTTTACTTTACGCACTTCATTTTTGAATACTTATTTCGTGGCTATTCGGACTTAATTTACGCGTTTTTTAACCATTATTTGGTAGGAGCGCTATATACCGTGATGTTATCGCCGTTTATTTACTTTTTTAACAAGGCGTTTGCGGTAAATATTAAAGCAAAAGATTGATTTTTTTGCGGGAAAGGGGTGTGAAAGTCTTGAAATGGAAAGGATATTCGCGGTATATTTTTTGTTTGGCGCTGGTTGCTGCGGTGTTTTCGGCGTATATTGCGCGGCTTGTGGATTGGCAAATCGTCAACGGCGAGGAGTATCGTGAACGCGCGAACAGGAGCAGCATTTACAGAAACAAAACCGATGCGTTGCGTGGCGAAATTTTTGATGTGAATGGAATTGGCTTTGCGGAAAATATTACCGGATACAAAATTATGTTCGATAGGTTCGCGTTGGCCGCCGATAAAGAAAATCAGACGATTTTGGAATTGATTTCCTTGATGAATTTGAAAAATGAGCCGTTTGTCGATGAACTTCCGATAAATTTGACTTCAAATAATCAGTTTGAGTTCGTTGAGGGCAAGGAAAAAGAAATAAAGGAGCTTAAGGGCAAAAACAGGCTGAATTTGAATACTTATTCTACGGCGAATGAGTGCATGGAAAAGTTGGCGCAGAAGTATGACTGTGAGAATTTTGACACGAAAACAAAGCGCGATATCGTCAGTGTAAAGTACAATATGGAAGTTAATGGATATTACGATTCGATGGCGAGTTCCTATACATTTGCAGACGACATCAGTCCGGAGCTTTTAGCGATTATTTCGGAGCGGTTTCAGGATAATCCCGGCGTGAGAATAGGGCTTTCGGCCAAAAGACAGCCGGTAAATTCGGACTTGGCGCCACATATTATAGGTTCTGCTGGAAAAATCTCGGAGGAGCAGTATGAACGGCTGAAAGAAAAAGGTTATTCGAGAGAGGATATTGTTGGAAAAAGCGGAATAGAGGCCGCTATGGAGGACTATTTGAGGGGATTTGCTGGCGAAAAAAAAGTCGAAGTGGCTAGAGATGGTTCAGTTTTGCACACTCCAAACGCCAAAGAGGCAAAACCTGGAAATACAGTTTTCTTGACAATAGATTCAAGGCTCCAAAAAGTTGCTAACGAGTCGCTCGCAAAGGCAATCCAATCCTCCGGACAGCACGATTGTGTCGCGGGTGGAGTCGTTGCACTGAGCGTGAAAGATTTTTCAGTTTTGGCTGCAGCAACTTATCCGAGCTACGATTTGGCAAAGCTGACCGAACCCGGATATTATTCTCAGCTGACCAACGACAAGGCAAATCCGCTGTTTAATCGGGCGTTTCAGGGAGCTTTCGCGCCGGGTTCGATTTTTAAACCGCTGGTGGCCTGCGGAGCCCTAGAAGAAGGCGTTTTGACGACGGAAGATAAGGTTAAATGCGTTGGAATTTATCATTATCCCGGACACAATTTCACAACAAAATGCCTTGGCGTTCACGGAAATGCCGATTTAAATTATGCGATGGCGAAATCTTGCAACGTGTATTTTTCTGAGGTTGGCCGACGTTTGGGCATTGAAAATATGAATCTCTATGCCAAAAGGTTTGGCTTGGGCGTGAAAACCGGCATAGAACTGACAGAAACTGCAGGAATTTTGGCGGGACCTGAATATAGTCGGTCTATCGGGTCGAGATGGAGCGATTTGGTAACGATTAAAGCTGCAATTGGACAATCCGACAACCAGTTTTCGCCGCTACAACTGGCAACTTACGTTGCGACTATCGCGAATGGCGGAAATCGTTATCGCTCACATTTGATCAGAAAAATTACCGATTATCGACGTGAAAATATTGTTATGGAAAATAATCCAGACTCACCGGAACTTGTCGAAACAGCAGGCGTTTCTGAGGAGCACTTGAATATGGTAAAAACTGCAATGCGTCAGGTTGTTCTCTCGGGTACGGCGACGAATTTTAGTGGATATATGGTACCGGTTGCCGCAAAAACCGGTACGGCGCAGAACAGTGGCTCTGACCACACTACGTTTATTTGCTTTGCTCCATACGAAAATCCCGAAATCGCAATCGGTGTGGTTGTGGAACACGGCGTAAAAGGTATGGTTTCAAAAATTGTGGCAAAAGATATTATGGATGCGTATTTTTCTAATAAATAATTTTTTTCGCAGGTTTTATCAAAAAATAGTTGATTTTTTGGTCTTGTAAATTGTATAATTATCTTGTTCGTTGTAAATTTTTGCATTTTATAAAAAAAATATTGAATTTATTTTCCTTATGTGATATCATGTATTGAGAAAAATTTTTATCCACCAGATATTGTGGGTTTTAAAAATATATTGAATTGCGCGTACTTTTGGTGTATGCTTATTATTAGGAGTGACTTTCTTATGAATATTGCGCTTATTGCTCATGATGCTAAAAAAGAATTAATGGTACAGTTTTGCATTGCTTATTCCGGAATTTTTAATAAACACAATTTGTGTGCCACCGGCATTACCGGCAAAATGATTGCTGAGTCAACCGGTCTTAAAGTTCAAAGATTTTTGAGCGGCTCGCAGGGCGGAATGCAGCAAATTGCAGCCAGAATAGCTTGTAATGAAATCGATATGTTATTATTTTTTAGAGATCCGATGGGAAAAAGCATGATGGACGCTAATGATGTCAGTCTGCTGAGGCTCTGCGATATGCATGGAATTCCTGTGGCTACCAATATCGCAACGGCAGAAGTTTTGATTCACGGACTCGACAGAGGCGACCTGGAGTGGAGAAACGTGGTTAGCCCGCATAGCTAATTGGATTTTTATACATACCTTTAACCGACAAGCTTTTTTGTCGGTTATTTTTTAATTTTGCTTGTTTTTGGGAGGTTTTTGCATGAATTTGTTGACAAAAGCAGTTCGCGGAACGCAGGATATTTTGCCGGCGGACAGCTATAAAATGCGGTTTGTTCAGGATATTATGCTGAATGAGGCCAAATTGTATGGCTTTAAAGAAATCAGAACGCCGGTTTTTGAGCACACTGAGCTTTTTGACAGGGGTGTTGGCGACGATACGGATATTGTTCAAAAGGAAATGTACACTTTTAATGACAAGGGCGGGCGTTCGCTGACGTTAAAGCCGGAAGGAACGGTTTCTGCGGTTAGAGCGATGCTTGAACACGGACTTTTTAACGACGCGCTTCCGTTGAAAATGACTTATATTACGCCGTGTTATCGGTACGAAAAGCCACAATCGGGGCGGTACCGAGAGTTTTATCAGTTTGGCGTGGAAATGTTTGGCGCGCCTTCTCCTGCGGCAGACACGGAAATTATTTGTTTGGCGACCACTTTATTTGAGCGGCTCGGAATTTCGAATTTGTCTTTGGAAATTAACTCGATTGGCTGTCCGAAGTGCAGAAAAAATTATCAAACAGCGCTGAAAAATTATTTTTCTGCGTACAAAAATGATTTGTGTGCGACTTGCGTTGAGCGTTTAGAAAGAAATCCGATGAGAATCGTCGATTGCAAAAATTCGGATTGTCAAAAAATTTCTCAAAATGCGCCGAATATTATCGACTTTTTGTGCGAAGATTGTCAAAAACACTTTGATGACGTGAAAAATTATCTGAATAATTCTAATATAGAATATAAAATTAACCCGAAAATCGTTCGTGGACTTGATTATTATACGAAAACTGTCTTTGAATTTTTTGCGGAAAATGACGCGCAAAGAGGTTTAGTTTGCGGTGGCGGTGGACGTTATGATGGTCTGGTTGAGGAAATTGGTGGAATTTCGATGCCGGCGGTTGGCTTTGGAATAGGCTTGGAGCGACTGTTGCTTCTGATGGAGTCGCAGAAAATTGAAATTCCACGGCCGAAACAATGTGATATTTTTATTGCGGCCGCTGATGATAGGGCGTATTTTAAGGCGCTTTGTTTGGCAAAAATTTTGCGTGAGGCCTCATTTTATGCGGAGTTTGACGTTGTTGGAAGAGGTTTAAAAGCTCAACTTAAGTATGCAGATAAAATTGGTGCGAGATTTTGCTTGGTTTTGGGCGAAAATGAGCTTAATTTTGGCAAGGCGGAAGTCAAAAATATGGCTACTGGTGAGAAATTTTGCGTCGGACTAGATGAAAATTTTTTGCACGATTTTGTTGCCGCAGAGGCTAGTTGCGAATTGAAAAGTTTGAATTTGTCTGACTGACTTCGATTAAGCTGGCAGCAAGGGCGGGACCTAAACTTTATATATATATAAAGTTTTAGACGCACCTTGATGATGCGTCTGCAACCGGAGGTTGCGGGCCCCGCCCCAGCAGCGACTTGCTGAGTGGAGAGAAAAAACTTTACTTATGAAGCTTGCTGCGGTATCATTGATATTATAATTTGAAATAGGGGGTTTAAAAATGATTGAAAACATGGATGAACTGCAAAGAACGAACTATTGCGGAGATTTTACGATAAATGATGTGGGGAAAGAAGTCGTGGTTTGCGGATGGGTACAACGTCAGCGCGATTTGGGGCATCTTATTTTTGTGGATTTACGTGACAGGACAGGAATTGTTCAGCTAGCATTTAGTGACGAAACTGATAAAGAAATTTTCAAAAAAGCGTTTTCGGTGCGAGCAGAGTTTGTTTTGGCGGCAAAAGGCGTGGTAAGAGAGCGTTCTTCTAAAAATTTGCAAATAAAAACCGGTGAAATCGAGATTGACGTGACGGATTTACAAGTGCTGTCTGTTGCGGAAACGCCACCTTTTGAAATTTTGGAGGACTCTAACGCGAATGAAGAACTTCGACTAAAATATCGGTATCTTGATTTGCGACGACCGGACGTTCAAGACAAAATTATAGCGCGACACAAAATTGTGAAAATTGCGCGTGATTATTTTGATAAAAATGGATTTATTGAAATAGAAACGCCTATGCTGATTAAGTCTACGCCGGAGGGTGCAAGAGATTATTTGGTGCCGTCGCGAGTTTTTCCTGGCAACTTTTTCGCACTGCCGCAATCGCCGCAATTATACAAGCAATTACTGATGTTATCTGGGTTCGATAGGTATTTTCAGGTGGCAAGATGTTTTCGCGATGAAGACTTGCGCGCCGACAGACAGCCGGAATTTACTCAAATAGACTTGGAAATGTCATTTGTGAACAGCGACGATGTGATGGCGGTGACTGAAGGCTTTATTAAAAAAGTTTTTAAGGAAGTTTTGAACAAAGACGTGCTTCTTCCGTTGAAAAGACTGACCTACAACGAGGCGATGACCAGATTTGGCTCCGATAAGCCAGATTTGCGTTTTGGTATGGAACTTGTTAATTTGACTGAGTTGTTGAAAAACTCTGAATTTAAGGTTTTTTCAAGTGCAATTGCTGCCGGTGGATCAGTTTGTGCGGTAAATGCCCGAAAAATTGCGTCAAATTTGCCGCGCAAGGAGATTGACAAGCTTACTGATTGGATTAAAGTTTACGGTGCGAGAGGTCTTGCCTGGACGAAGATTAATCAGGATGCGACATCAAGTTCCTCTTATGAAAAGTTTTTGTCGGAGTCGGAGATTTTAGCCATAAGGAACGCTGTTAATGCGCAAAATGACGACGTAATTTTTATTGTGGCAAGCGATGACAGGCAGATTGCTCTTGAGAGTTTAGGAGCGCTTCGTTGCGAAATTGCAAGAAAATTCAATATAATTAATGATTCTGAGCCGAATTTGCTTTGGATTACGGATTTTCCACTGTTTGAGTTCGATAAAGAGGAAAATCGCTATGTAGCAAAACATCATCCATTTACCGCACCAAGAGATGAGGATATTTCAAAACTTAACTCGGAGCCTCAGAATGTTTATGCAAAAGCGTATGATTTGGTGCTTAATGGCAACGAAGTTGGTGGAGGTTCGATTAGAATTAATAATCCGGAACTGCAGCGAAAAATGTTTAAAGCACTTGGCTTCTCGCAAGAAGATGCTTATGAAAGATTTGGTTTTTTAATCGATGCGTTTAAATATGGTGCTCCACCGCATGGCGGCTTGGCTTTTGGACTTGATAGGTTGGTTATGCTGATGCTAGATTGCAAAAGTATTCGTGATGTTATCGCATTTCCAAAGGTTGCTAGCTCTGCGGAGCTTATGTCAAATTCGCCTAATACGGTGGATGTAAAACAACTTGAGGAATTGTCGATTAATTTAAATTTGAAAAAATAATTAGTACAAAATCTTGTTAAAAGGACAGTTCTTATGGCTTCAAGCAAAGATTATTTGAATTTTATTTTGGAACAGCTGAGTGGTTTGAGCGAAATTTCGTTCAGACCTATGATGGGCGAATTTATTATTTATTACCAGGGGAAAGTTGTCGGAGGGATATATGACAACCGGCTGCTTGTAAAACCTTTTAGGTCAGCTAAAGCTCTTATGCCACAGGCTGTTTATGAAGTTCCGTACAGCGGTGCGAAAGAGATGATTTTAGTTGATTCTGTGGACGATAAAAAGTTTTTAATGCGTTTGTTTGAAGCTATTTATTTAGATTTTTAAGCGTGAATAAATAAATTTAAAGTTTTACGATGAAATCACTACAATAAAAACAAAAATCTTTCTTTTATTTATATAAAAAATCCTAATATCCTTCTTTCAATATATTTGGACAAACTAAATTTATTTAAATCATATAAAGTCAGGGGTTTTGACGCGTAAAGTTGAAACCGGAAGGTATTGTTTTCGTATGCGATTCCCTTTTTTTGGTAGATCGATTATGGAGGTGATAGACAGGCTTATTTTTATGGTTGTGTTTTTAGTTAGGGTTAATATTTTGAAAGGAGGGTATTTTTTTGAAAAGAATTTTTTGTATATTTTTAGCTTTATTTATTACATATGGAGCGTGCGATAACAGTATATTGTGCTATGCCGGCAGCAAAAAGCATGGTGTGGGCTATACTGAAAGAGGAAAAATAAAGAAAGATAAAAAGAAACCAGAATATAGACAGAAAAAGGAAATAGATATGTTTGTTAAATATTTAGTTGCAAAAGAGGACAAACAAATAAGAACCAAGAGGAAATTTATTGAAGTGGGAAATAGAGCTGAAAAAATAAGTGTAGATGATTATTTAGAAAAAGAATAATAAAAAAGTGAGCATGAAAGTGAACTGAACCCAAAAAGTGTCTAACTTTTTGGGTTCAGTTCAAAGTGCCCACCCTTTTTTTATTTTATTTTGTGTGAGTGTTGATTTTTATTAATCATAAAAAAATTCATTTATGCAGTCGTCACATTTTAATATATCAAGGTTGCCAAGACTATGCTCTTTTGCAAATTCTATAGCTCTATCTAAATCATTAGCTTCACCCACTCTTTTGTTGGCGTTGTCATATATACCAAGCGTTACTCGTGCCATAAGAGAAGCATCATTTTCATCGTCAGAATAGTCAGTTTCGTCTAAAATATACCACTTTTCGCCGCCGGAAACATTAGAAACCTCAGATTTGCTTAATTTCTTTAAATTATCTTTCTTACATGACATAAAAAATCACCTTATTTCTTATTGTTTAAATATTTAAGCTGCGCAGCTTATTGTGATTATAACATAAATTTATTTAGTTATCAATATGTTTTTGTTTTTTTTTTACTAGGACATTTTAAGTTAACAAGAATAAATTTTATGCTGTTGTAAAAAAATTTGCAAAAGACTTGATTTATCTTGGCTTATATGGTATTATACTCTAGTGTGACTGCACACTGATATGCGTTGAAACGGGAGGTTGCGGCTTTTTTGCCGGTTTTTCCGTGGAGTATGTCCGATTTTAAACCGGGCGATTTTAAAATTAGTGCGATTCTTTGTTTTGAGAATTGTTATGCTCTTTTTATCCAGACCCGGAGCTTTTGCGACCGCATTAGCAACCGGTTTTTGTTTAGTTTATTGCGAAACACCCGGACGAGTGTTTGGATTTTTGGAGTGCGCCCGCCAACTATTTATAAGGAGGCGATTACTATGGCAGTCAAAGAAAAGATTAGAATAAGACTTAAAGGGTATGACCATCAGTTGGTTGACCAGTCCGCTGAACGTATCGTTCAAACGGCCAACAGAACAGGTGCCAAAGTTTCGGGACCAGTTCCTCTTCCTACTGAAAAACAAGTTATCACTATTCTTAGAGCTGTTCACAAGTATAAGGATAGCCGTGAGCAATTTGAAATGCGTACTCACAAAAGACTTATCGATATCTTAAGACCTTCAAATAAGACCGTTGAGGCTCTTATGGGTCTGGAACTCCCTGCTGGCGTTGACATCGAAATTAAACTTTAATTTCTTTCGTTAACCTACCACAGTCGGGGTCATGTTGAAAAATTTTTCAACCAATAACCTATCTAGGAGGATGTTTTTTATGCAAAAAGCTATCATCGGTAAAAAAATCGGTATGACTCAGATTTTCGATGAAATCGGCAACGTTATTCCTGTTACTGTTATAGAGGCAGGCCCTTGCGTTGTTGCTCAGAAAAAAACCGTCGAGAATGATGGTTACAATTCTGTTCAAATGGGATTTGGCGACATCAAACTTAAATATAAAAAAGGTACCAGAGCCGCTAAATTCGACGAAAAACCTATAAATGTTAGCTTGCCTATGCAAGGTCACTTCGCAAAGGCTGATGTTGCTCCTAAAAAAGTTCTTCGCGAATTTCGTTTTGAGGATATTAACGCTTACAATGTGGGCGACGTTATTAAAGCGGACGTTTTTGCGCAGGGCGACAGAGTTGACATTACCGGTACAAGCAAAGGTAAAGGTTACGCCGGCGTTATTAAAAGATGGAACGCTAGACGTTTAAAAGAAACTCATGGTTCGGGTCCTGTTGTCCGTCACGGAGGGTCAATCGGTGCTTGTTCAGACCCTTCAAGAGTTTTTAAGGGCATGAAAATGGCCGGGCATTTGGGAGCCGAAAAAGTTACTGTTCAAAATCTCGAAATCGTTAAAATCGATGTAGAAAATAATCTGATTGCGGTTAAAGGTGCTATTCCTGGCGCAAACGGTGGAACAGTCGAAATTAAACAAAGCGTTAAGGCATAAGGAAAGGAGGAATCATAATGCCAAAAGTTCAAGTTCTTGATATTAATGGTCAAAAAGTCGATGAAATGCAACTTTCCGATGCCGTTTTCGGTATTAAACCAAATAAGGTTTTGCTGCATGAAATGGTTGTGAATTACTTGGCTAATCAACGTCAGGGTACACAATCTGCTCTTACGAGAGCTGAAGTTGCCGGCGGCGGAAAAAAACCTTGGAGACAAAAAGGTACAGGCCACGCTAGACAAGGCTCAATTCGCGCCCCTCAATGGAGACACGGCGGAATTGTTTTTGCTCCAAAACCTCGCGATTACAGTTATACTGTGAACAAAAAAGAAAAAAGACTCGCTATGAAGTCTGCTTTTTCTGCAAAAGTTATTGACAATAATGTGATTATTCTCGATAAATTGACGCTTGATGATTACAAAACTCGTGATATCGTAGATATGTTGTCCGCAGTTAATGCAAACAAAAAAACATTATTGGTTCTGCCTGAAGTGGATAAGAAAATTATTTTCTCAGCTAGAAATATTCCTGGTGTAAAAACTGCTCAGGTTAATACCCTTAATGTTTACGATATTTTAAATTACGATAGCTTGATTGTCGTTAGAGATGCTGTTAGCAAAATTGAGGAGGTGTATGCTTAAATGGTAGCTCAAGATATTATTATTCGTCCGATTATTACGGAAAAAAGCATGAACGGCAATGCCATGAAAATGTACACTTTTGAGGTTGCTAAAAATGCTAACAAAATTGAAATAAAAAAAGCAGTAGAAGAACTTTTTGGTGTGAAGGTTGCCAAAGTTAATACTTTGAACGTTAAAGGGCATCTTAGACGTCAAGGCAGAACTCAAGGCTATACTTCTGACTGGAAAAAAGCTTATGTAACTCTTACTGAGGGCAGCAAAGCTATTGAGTTCTTTGAAGGGATGGTTTAGTTGCAGCTTAAAAATGCATTTTTTAAATTGCTTGATAAATTAGAAAATGTAAAAATATCGCCTGTGTGGGGATATTCTTTTGCAATATGTTTGATTTTATATGCGATAGGACTATCTATTGTACAATGGGATGTACATTCCGGTGGAGGAGAATATTTTTTGCTATGGACTTATATGTCGGAATTGGCAATTTTGGCAGCAATTGTTCTTATTGTGCTGACAAAAAAGGCAAAACGTTATGGAGCAAAAATTTCTAGAATTTTTTCGTTAGCGTTTTTGATTATAGCTGTAAATTTATGCCATTATATTCCCAGCAGTCCACAGATGCACGGTGATTGTTATTTTGATCCCATTGATTTTGTAGAATATTTAGTGCTTATCGTAGCGGGTTTTGTTGGTTATGCGTTCGGTAAATATATTGCAAAGAAAATTGAAAATTTTAATATGGCTAGTATGAAGACAGAGTCTTCGCAAGGCTAAACAAGGAGTGAGAAGATAAATGGCTATTAAAAATTATAAACCGACGACCCCTTCGAGACGTCATATGTCGGTTGTTGATTACTCCGGACTTTCTAAAGTGGCTCCAGAAAAAAGTCTTCTTGAGCCAATGAATAAAAGATCTGGTCGTAATAGCTACGGCAGAATTACTGTGCGTCACAGAGGCGGCGGTAACCGTAGAAAATATCGTATCATCGATTTTAAACGGCAGAAAACTGATATTCCTGCTACCGTTTTAACCCTTGAATACGACCCAAATCGTTCCGCTCATATTGCACTTGTTCAGTATGAGGACGGCAAAAAAAATTATATCATTGCACCAAACGGTTTGAAAGTTGGCGATACAATCGTTGCTGGCGCATCGGCTGACATTAAACCAGGCAACGCGCTTCCTTTGTCAAGTATTCCAACTGGTACTTTCATCCATAATGTTGAATTGTATCCAGGAAAAGGGGCTCAATTTGCCAGATCCGCTGGAATTATGGCTCAGCTTATGGCTAAAGAAGGTAAATTCGCGCTTTTAAGATTGCCTTCAGGCGAACTTAGAAATGTTCCGGTTGAATGTATGGCTACCGTTGGTCAGGTTGGAAATACCGACCACGAAAATGCAAAAATCGGTAAAGCCGGACGTAAACGTAATATGGGTATCAGACCTACTGTTCGCGGTTCCGTTATGAACCCGTGCGACCATCCACACGGCGGTGGTGAAGGAAAAAGTCCTATCGGTCGTCCAGGCCCTGTTACGCCTTGGGGTAAACCTACTCTTGGTTACAAAACTAGGAAGAAACGCAACAGAACCGATAAATTTATTGTTAAACGTAGAAACGGTAAATAAGCAACACAGAAAGGAGCTTGATTTGTATGAGCAGAAGTCTAAAAAAAGGCCCTTATGTGCAGCCTGTGCTGCTTAAAAGAGTTCAGGAAATGAATAATGCCGGCGAAAAGAAAGTTTTAAAAACTTGGAGCCGTTCATCAACAATTTTTCCGGACTTCGTTGGGCACACATTTGCCGTGCATGACGGTCGTAAACATGTGCCGGTGTATGTAACTGAAGATATGGTTGGTCATAAATTAGGTGAATTTGCACCAACTAGAACTTTTAAAGGCCATGCCGGTTCAAAAACTACAAAATAACAGCCGAAAGGAGTGTAATTACATGGAAGCTGTGGCTTATTTAAAATATGCCCGAATTTCTCCGCGAAAAGTTTCAATCGTTCTAGATTTAATCAGAAATAAACCGGTTGATGTTGCAGCGGCTATCCTAGGGCACACCTCGAAGGCTGCCTGTGAGGATCTTTCTAAACTTTTAAAATCAGCTGTCGCAAATGCGGAAAATAACCACAATATGGATAAAAATAAACTTTATATTTCTGAATGCTTTGTTTGTCCGGGTCCTATTCTAAAGCGTATCCGTCCTAAAGATCACGGTAGAGCTCACAGAATAGAAAAGAGAACTTCTCATGTGACCATGGTGCTCAGGGAACAAAATAGTTAAAAAGGAGGTAGACTATGGGCCAGAAAGTTAATCCACACGGTTTGCGTGTTGGTGTTATCAAGGATTGGGATTCACGCTGGTTTGCAAAAGACAAAGACTTTGGCGACTTGCTCGTTGAAGACTATAATTTGCGCAAGTTTTTGAAAAAACAACTCTATTCAGCCGGAATTCCAAAAATAGAAATCGAACGTGATGCAACTAAAGTTAGAGTTAACATTCACTGTTCAAAACCAGGTATGGTTATTGGTAAGGGTGGCGCTGAAATCGATAAGCTTCGCGCTCAGTGCGAAAAATTACTCAAAAAACCAGTTTTACTCAACATAATTGAGGTTAAATCTCCGGATATGAATGCTCAATTAGTTGCCGAAAATATTGCGGTTCAACTTGAAAAGAGAATTTCTTTCCGCAGAGCTATGAAACAGTCTATCGGCAGAGCGATGAAATTTGGTGCTAAAGGTATAAAAGTTCAAGTTTCAGGCCGTTTGGGCGGAGCAGAAATTGCTCGTACAGAACA
Organism: uncultured Eubacteriales bacterium; assembly: GCA_934463265.1. Taxonomy (GTDB): domain Bacteria; phylum Bacillota; class Clostridia; order Oscillospirales; family Acutalibacteraceae; genus CAG-557. Next base: position 106,427 of record CAKSIU010000001.1, read on the forward strand.
TTATCATGAGGGTACGATTCCGCTTCAAACTTTGCGTGCAGATATCGACTACGGTTTTGCAGAAGCTGCTACAACTTATGGTCGTTTGGGCGTTAAGGTTTGGCTGTATAAGGGCGAAGTTCTCGGCGATGCTCGTGTTCAAAAAAATGAGCCGGAAAGAAAAGAAAATCGTCGTCCAAGAGAACGCCGCGCTCCTAAGAGGGAAGGAGGCCAAAAATAATGTTGTTGCCAAAAAGAGTTAAATACAGAAGAGTTCACAGAGGCCGTATGACCGGTAAAGCTCTAAGAGGAAATACAATTTCTCACGGCGAATTTGGCCTTCAGGCACTGGAGCCAGCGTGGATAACTTCTAATCAAATCGAAGCCGCTCGTATTGCTATGACACGTTATTGCAAAAGATTTGGTAAGGTTTGGATTAAAATATTCCCTGATAAACCAATTTCTAAAAAACCTGCAGAAACTCGTATGGGTAAAGGTAAAGGTGCTCCAGAATATTGGGTAGCAGTGGTTAAACCTGGCAGAATTATGTTCGAAATTGCCGGCGTCCCGGAAGAAACTGCCAGAGAAGCTATGAGATTGGCTGCGAACAAACTTCCAATTAAGTGCAAGTTTGTAGTAAAAAAGGAAACGGATGGTGAGCAATAATGAAAGCTTCAGAGATGAGAAATTTGTCTAACGCAGAGCTTCAAAAAAGATTAAAAGATTTAAAAGCGGAACTTTTCAATCTGCGTTTTCAACTTGCCATCAATCAGCTCGAAAACCCGATGCGTATTAAAGCGGTGAAAAAAGATATTGCCAGAATTAATACACTTCTGCGCGAAAATGAATTAGATGCCGCTTCTAAGGCGTAATGGAGGGAGGATTAATCGTGAGCGATAGAAATATGAGAAAAGTTGAGGTCGGAAAAGTCGTTAGCGACAAAATGGATAAAACAATCGTGGTTGCTATCGAGGACAGCGTAAAACATCCGCTGTATAAGAAAATTATCAAACGTACAGTAAAACTTAAAGCGCATGACGAAAATAATGAGTGTGCAATCGGTGACCGCGTGCGTGTGATGGAAACCAGACCTTTGAGCAAAGAAAAAAGATGGCGTTTAGTAGAAATTATAGAAAAAGCAAAGTAGTTTGTTTATTTTGCAGTTTGAATTTTATCAAAGAACTAACAAAAGTTAGGAGGAACGTACTGTGATACAACAGCAAACTTACCTTAAAGTTGCCGATAACACCGGTGCCAAAGAACTTATGTGCATTCGAGTGCTCGGCGGAACAAGAAGAAGGTATGCTAATATTGGCGACGTTGTGGTAGCTTCTGTCAAAAAAGCATCACCCGGCGGCGTTGTAAAAAAAGGCGACGTGGTTAAAGCAGTTATTGTTCGCTCGGTTAAGGGTGTAAGACGCGCTGATGGTTCTTATATCCGCTTCGACGAAAATGCGGCTGTTTTGATTAAAGATGACAAAAATCCAAGGGGAACTCGTATTTTTGGACCTGTTGCAAGAGAACTTCGCGATAAGGACTACATGAAAATATTGAGTCTTGCCCCAGAAACGCTTTAATGGAGGTGTTCACTATGATAAAAAAAGTTCATGTTAAAACGGGTGACACCGTTGTCGTATTAAACGGCAAAGAGCGTGGAAAAAAAGGCAAGGTTTTGGCAGTTAGTCCAAAAGAAGGCAAGGTTATCATCGAGGGAGTAAACATGGTTTCAAAACACGTTAAACCTCGAAAAATGGGCGAGTCAGGTGGCATAGTTAAGGCTGAAGGCGCTATGTATGCTTGCAAAGTTCAGGTAGTTTGCCCTCATTGCGAAAAGCCAACTCGCATTGCTCATCGTATTAACGAAGATGGCACTAAATCACGCATTTGCAAAAAATGTTCAAAGTCGCTTTAAGGAGGATAGAACATGGCAAGATTAAGGGAACTTTACAAGCAAGAAGTAGCTCCTGCGTTGATGAGCAAATTTTCTTACAAGAGCGTTATGCAGATACCAAAACTTGAGAAAATCGTTATCAATGTAGGTGCTGGCGAAGCTCGTGATAACTCTAAAGTTATAGACGCAATTATGTCCGATATCGCTGCGATTACTGGCCAAAGACCGGTTGTCTGCACGGCAAGAAAATCAGTTGCTAACTTTAAATTAAGAGAGGGCATGAAAATCGGCGTAAAAGTAACTTTACGAGGCAATAAAATGTATGAATTTTTGGATAGACTTTTAAACGTTGCGCTCCCAAGAGTTCGCGACTTTAGAGGAATAAATCCAAACTCATTCGATGGCAGAGGAAATTATAATCTGGGCATAAAAGAGCAGCTTATTTTTCCAGAAATTGAGTACGACAAAATAGACAAAGTCCGCGGAATGGATATTTGTTTGGTAACAACCGCAAAAACTGACGAAGAAGCCAAAGAGTTATTAACTCTAATGGGCGCTCCGTTTGCGAAATAAGGAGGGATTATTGTGGCCAAAACTTCTATGAAAATTAAGCAAAAGAGAACTCCAAAGTTTTCTTCACGCGCATACAACAGATGTAAAATCTGCGGCAGGCCGCATGCCTATCTTCGCAAGTTCGGAATTTGCCGTATCTGCTTCAGAGAGTTAGCCTATAAAGGTCAGATTCCTGGTGTAAAGAAAGCCAGTTGGTAAATTTTTAACTAAGGAGGATAAAACGGTATGCAGATTACTGATACAATCGCAGATTTGCTGACTAGAATTCGTAATGCGAGCGCTAGCAGACATGATTCTGTAGAGATTCCTGCGTCAAATATGAAAAAAGCCATAGTGCAAATTCTGCTTGACGAAGGATACATCAAAAATTATTCGGTAAAAGATGACGGAAAACAAGGCATTATACGAGTAATCTTAAAGTACGATGAAAATAAAAAATCCGTAATTACAGGCCTAAAAAGAGTTTCTAAACCTGGTTTGCGTATTTACAGCAATGTTGAGGATATGCCTAAAGTTATGAAAGGCTTAGGAATCGCAATTATTTCTACATCCAAGGGCATTATGACAGACCGTCAGGCTCGAAAAGAAAATGTAGGCGGCGAAGTTCTCGCATTCATTTGGTAAGGAGGGTAGAGCAATGTCTCGAATTGGAAGAAAACCTATAAATATTCCCGCCGGCGTCGATGTGAAATTCGAAAACGGTGTAATAACGGTTAAAGGTTCAAAAGGCACTTTAACACAAAAAATTCATCCAAACATGACGGTGACAATCGAGGAAAACGTAATTACTGTTACTCGTCCTAACGATGAAAAAGAAAATCGTGCACTTCACGGCTTAACTCGTTCGCTTATTGCCAACATGATTGAAGGCGTAACAAACGGCTTTAAGAAAGAGCTGGAAGTAAATGGTGTTGGATATCGTGTTCAAAAACAAGGCAAAAATCTTGTTATGAATTTGGGTTATTCGCATCAGGTTACAATGTCCGAAACTGAGGACATTAAAATTGAAGTGCCAGCGCCAAATAAAATTATTATTTTGGGTGCCGACAAACAAAAAGTTGGTCAATTTGCCGCTCAAGTACGCGAAAAACGTCCACCAGAGCCGTATAAAGGCAAGGGCATTAAGTATGCAGATGAACATATTCGTCGCAAAGAAGGCAAAGCCGGTAAGGGCGGTAAAAAATAGTTAAAGGAGTGATTAAACTATGGTGAAACAGGCTGATAAAAATAAAGCCAGACTAAAACGTCATAAAAGAGTACGTGCTAAAATTAGTGGTACTGCATTGCGTCCACGCCTAAATGTTTTCCGCTCCACAAACAACATTTATGCCCAACTGATAGACGATGTTGCCGGAGTTACTTTAGCATCGGCTTCAACTCTGGACAAAGAGTTAAATGATTACGGCGGAAACAAAGAAGCAGCAAAAAAAGTAGGCAAACTCATTGCAGAACGTGCTGCACAAAAAAATATTACAGAGGTCGTATTTGACCGCGGCGGATATATATTTCACGGACGCGTCAAAGAATTGGCTGAGGGCGCTCGTGAGGGCGGCTTAAAGTTCTAAAAAGGAGGAATACTTTTGGCTAGAATAGATGGCAGTACTATGGATTTAAAAGAGCGCGTAGTTGCTATAAACCGCGTATCAAAAACCGTTAAAGGCGGACGTATTTTTAAGTTTGCTGCACTAGTTGTAGTGGGAGATGGCAATGGTACAGTTGGTTTTGGAATCGGAAAAGCCGGAGAAGTTCCGGACGCAATCCGCAAAGGAATAGAAGATGCCAAGAAGAATTTGGTAAAAATTTCTTTAAAAGGCACAACCATTCCGCACGAAATTATTGGCGAGTTCGGCGCAGGCAGAGTTTTGATGAAACCAGCAGCTCCTGGTACAGGAGTTATAGCGGGAGGTCCGGTTCGTGCAGTTGTAGAAGCTGCTGGAATTCGCGACATCAGAACAAAAGCGCTCCGTTCCAATAATCCTTGCAACGTTGTAAGGGCTACAATGGACGGCTTAACGAGCTTGCGCACTGCGGACGAAGTAGCAAAATTACGTGGAAAATCCGTAAAAGAAATTTTATAATAGGGGGTAGCAAGATGGAACAAGTAAAAATAAAGCTGATAAAAAGTCTTATTGGCAGTCAAAAAGACCAGATTGCAACTGCCCATTCACTTGGTCTAAAAAAAATAGGTGACGAAACTGTACAACCTAATAATGACCAAACAAAAGGCAAAATCGCAAAAATTAATCATCTCATCGAGGTAATAAAAGCTTAACAGAGGGGGTGTAAAAATGAATTTACATGAACTTTCACCGGCATTTGGCTCCAAAAAAGATTCAAAACGTATCGGCAGAGGTCACGGTTCAGGCCAAGGCAAAACAGCGGGCAAAGGTCATAAAGGTCAAAAAGCAAGGTCCGGAGGCGGAGTTCGTCCAGGTTTTGAAGGCGGACAAATGCCGCTTCAAAGACGAATTCCAAAAAGAGGATTTAATAACATTTTTGCAAAAAAAATCGTAGCGGTAAATGTTGGTTCTTTAAATGTTTTCGAAGATGGCGCGGATGTTGATGCACAAGCATTAATTAATGCAGGAATCATCAAAAAAGAATACGATGGAATCAAAATTTTATCTAATGGGAAGTTGACAAAAAAATTAAACGTGAAAGCCAGCGCATTCTCAGAGTCTGCAAAACAGAAAATTGAGGAGGTTGGCGGAAAGGCTGAGGTGATCTAAGTTGTTAAAAACGATGCTTAATGCCTGGAAAAATCAAGATTTAAAAAAGAAAATGTTGTTCACTTTGTTTGTTGTGATTATATTCAGAATCGGTTCGGTAATTCCTGTGCCATTTATGAATATCAGTGCACTTCAAAGTTTGATGGGAAGCTTAGAAGATGGCTCACTATTTACGTATTTTAACACAATTTCCGGTGATGCATTTTCTCGGGCTACATTGTTTGCAATGTCCATTACGCCGTACATTAACTCGTCGATTATAATGCAGTTAATGACAGTTGTCATCCCGGCATTAGAGCGGTTGACGAAAGAAGGCGAAGAGGGCCGCAAAAAAATGAGTGCAATAACAAGATATTTAACGGTAACGTTAGGGTTATTGCAAGGAACAATGTTTTACTTCTGGCTAAAAAATAATCGAGCTCCGAGTGGCGAAAGAATTATTATGTACAACGACGGTTGGGAAAGTATCTTTGCTGCAGTTGTGATAATAATGACATTTACAGCAGGAACAGCGCTTATTATGTGGTTAGGCGAACAAATAAATCAAAAAGGCGTAGGAAATGGAATTTCCATATTATTATTTGCTGGAATCGTTTCCAGGATGCCAGCATTGGTAGCAACTTTGTGGCAGTACATCGATATGGCAATAAAACTTCCGGCGGTTGCATGGATTTATTATATTTATGTGCCAGTTTTTGTGATTGTATTTTTGGCAGTAATGTGGTTCATTGTGTTCATGAATGACGCAGAACGCAGAATTCCGATACAATATGCAAAAAGAGTAGTTGGAAGAAAAATGTATGGCGGTCAAAACACACATATACCGGTAAAAGTAAGTGGTTCTGGAGTAATGCCAATAATATTTGCCAGTTCGATATTATCACTTCCCAGCACGATTCGAGTAATTTTGGGAGCCAATTCACCTGAGTGGTTAAATTCTATCAATAGCGCACTAGCACCGAACGGCTGGATATATCCAACAATTTATTTTGTATTGATTATTGCGTTTGCATATTTTTATTTGTCAATACAGTATAATCCGGTAGAAATGGCAAACAATTTGCGTCAAAGCAACGCCACAGTACCAGGATTACGTCCGGGCAAACCAACCGCAGAGTTTATTCAGAAAGTAATGTCAAAAATAACTCTGTTGGGTGCAATATTTTTAGGACTTATCGCGATTTTACCGTTTATTTTCAGTGACCTTACAGGAATGCACAATACGACATTTTTGGGAGGAACTTCCATTATAATATTAGTAGGGGTAGCTTTAGAAACGGTAAAACAATTGGAATCTCAGATGATGATGAGGCATTACAAAGGATTTTTGGATTAATGGATATTGAAAAGTAGTTGGTATTTATGATAAAATAAATACCAACTCCAAGTAAATTTGTTATTATATTCTTGGCTTAAAAGTAGAGATAATTTTGTAACTGGAAAAAACTCGATAAAAAAATAAGATTATCAAAAGGAGAATGAGTCTATGAATATTATACTTTTTGGAGCACCAGGTGCAGGAAAGGGCACGCAAGCGGAGGCAATAGCCGAGCGAAAGTCCATTCCGACAATATCCACGGGAAATATTATACGAGATGCGCTGAAAAGCGGCTCTGAGTTAGGCTTAAAAGCAAAAAATTATATGGCTGACGGCGGATTAGTTCCGGATGAAATTGTTATAGAAATCATCAAAGAGCGCATAGCAAAAGATGATTGCAAGCAAGGATTTATTTTTGACGGCTTTCCGCGAACCATACCTCAGGCCGAGGCGCTTGACAAAATGGGCGTAAAGATAGATAAAGTTATCGAAATATCGGTAAGTGACGCTATAATTATCGACAGAATGTCAGGACGCCGTGTTTGTGAAAATTGTGGTTCAAGTTATCATTTAAAAAACAAAAAACCGCAAAAAGAAGGCATTTGTGATAAATGTCAAGGCACCCTAGTTCAGCGCGAAGATGACCAACCAGATACTGTGAAAAATAGATTAAAGATTTATCACGAACAGACCAAACCGTTAGAAAATTATTATGAAAAACAGGGCAAACTCACAGTTATACAAGGGGACAACAAGTCTATAGAAGAAACTATAGATTTGGTTCTAAAAGCTTTGGAGGCTTAGTTAATGGTAGTTTTGAAAACAGACCGCGAAATAGAAAAAATGAAAGATGCTGGTCGAATAGCTTCAAAAGCACTAAAACTTGCAGGAGCGGCAGTAGAACCGGGAATATCGACCTTAGAAATAGATAATATTATAAGAAAATACATCGAAAGCGAAGGCGCAAAACCATCAGTTTTAAATTATGGCGGATTCCCGGCGAGTGCCTGCATTTCTGTAAATAATGTGGTCATCCATGGCATACCGAGTAAAAAATGCATTATCAAAAGTGGAGATATAGTAAGTGTAGATGTAAGCGCTTTTTTTGAAGGCTTTCACGGAGATAATGCAGCAACATTTGCGTGTGGAGATGTCAGTCAGGAGGCGAAAGCCCTGATAGACGTGACGAGAGAGAGTTTATATGAGGGCATAAAAATGGCACAAATAGGCAATCGAATCGGCGACATAGCAAATGCAGTACAGAGGTATGTTGAGGCACGCAGTTACTCGGTGGTACGAGATTTTGTCGGTCACGGAGTAGGTGCGAAGCTACATGAAGATCCAAGCGTACCAAATTATGGCACACCGGGCAGAGGTGTGCGCCTGTTATCGGGAATGACCATAGCCATTGAGCCAATGGTAAATGCTGGAACGCATGAGGTAAAAGTTTTGGACGACGAATGGACAACAGTCACAGCAGATGGCAAACTTTCGGCGCATTTTGAAAACACAATAGCCATCACGAAGGACGGACCAATAATATTGACGCAATGTGAATAGAGGAGGGACGTATGGAAATCGTAAAATGTTGTGTAGTAAAAGCCAAAGCAGGTCGCGATAAAAATGGATATTTTGTTGTACTAGATTTAGACGGCGAATATGCAATGATTAGCGACGGAAAGAGGCGACCGTTGGAAAAGCCAAAACGAAAAAAATATAAACACTTATCGTTGACAAATACAGTATTAGAAAGCGGTTCAATGAGCACCAATCGTGAGATAAGAAAAGCTTTGAGTCAGTTTAATAAAGACTAAAGCAAAATTCCACAGTAGGGGGTATTAATTTGTCGAAGCAGGATGTAATTGAAATTGAAGGTACAGTAACGGAAGCTCTTCCGAATGCACAGTTTAAAGTAGAGCTACCAAATGGAAAAGTTATACTTGCACACATATCAGGCAAACTCAGAATGAACTTTATCAAAATTTTACCAGGGGATAAAGTTACAGTAGAGATGTCGCCGTATGATTTAACAAAAGGACGTATAACTTGGAGAGCAAAATAGTTTTAAAAGGCTTTATTAAAGGAGGGCAAACAAATGAAAGTCAGACCTTCTGTCAAAAAAATATGTGAAAAATGTAAAATAATAAAACGTAAAGGGAAAGTCATGGTAATCTGTGAAAATCCCAAACACAAACAACGCCAAGGTTAGGCGTAGATTGAAAAAATGGAGGTGCAATTATGGCGCGTATAGCGGGAATAGATTTGCCAAGAGATAAGCGTATCGAAGTAGGTCTTTCGTATATTTATGGTATCGGAAGAAGAAAAGCAAGCGATATTATAAAAGCAACGGGAGTAAATCCAGATACAAGAGTTAGAGACTTAACAGAAGAAGATGTTTCAAAATTAAGAGAATATATCGATAAACATTGCAGAGTAGAAGGCGATTTGCGCCGAGATATCGCATTCGATATAAAAAGATTAATAGAAATAGGCTCATATAGAGGATTACGTCATCGCAAAGGTTTGCCAGTAAGAGGTCAGCGTTCAAAAACAAACGCAAGAACGAGAAAAGGCCCAAGAAAAACGATGGCTAACAAGAAAAAGTAAGGAGGGATTCACTAATGGCAGCACAAAAAGTAGCTAAAAAAGGTACATCAGTGCGTAGAAGACGTGAAAGAAAAAATATTGAACGAGGAGCTGCACATATACAGTCCACCTTTAATAACACAATCGTGACGATAACGGATGTACAAGGAAATGCAGTGTCGTGGGCAAGTTCAGGAGAACTCGGATTTAGAGGTTCAAGGAAGTCTACACCATTTGCAGCCCAAACAGCCGCAGAAACCGCCGCAAAAGCAGCAATGGAACACGGCATGAAAAAAGTGGAAGTTTATGTAAAAGGGCCGGGCGCCGGCAGAGAAGCAGCAATCAGAGCATTGCAGGGTGCAGGATTGGAAGTTAGCATGATAAAAGATGTGACTCCAATTCCACATAATGGATGTCGTCCACCAAAAAGAAGACGCGTATAATTTTAAGAAAAAAACAGGAGGTGCAGCCGGAATATGGCAAGATATACAGGTGCAGTATGCAGACTTTGTCGTCGAGAAGGCCAAAAACTTTTTCTAAAAGGCGAAAGATGTTACACAGATAAATGTTCAGTAGGACGCAGGTCGTATGCGCCGGGACAACACGGACAAGGACGCAAAAAACTGTCAGAATACGGACTTCAATTAAGAGCAAAACAAGCAACAAGACGTTATTATGGAATTTTGGAAGGTCAGTTCAGACATTATTACGAATTGGCTGAAAAAAGAGAAGGCAAAACCGGTGAACAATTGTTGTCAATCATCGAAACAAGATTAGATAACGTTGTTTATAGACTAGGTTTTGCAACATCTCGTCCAGAAGCAAGACAATTAGTTGTACACAATCATTTTTCGGTAAATGGTAGAAAAGTAAATATTCCATCTTACCTAGTAAAACCGGGAGATGTAATCACAATTAATGAAAAAAGCCGCAATAGCGAAAAAATTAAACAAGTGTTAGAAATAAATGCATCAAGACCGGTTCCAAAGTGGTTAGAAGTAAACAAAGAAACACTTGAAGGAAAAGTAGTAGCGTTGCCGGAAAGAGAAGACATCGATTTAGCGGTTGAAGAGACTCTCATAGTTGAGTTGTACTCTAAATAATAATTTTTAATATAACAATAGAGTTACAATAAAAGAGGCACTCCACGTAGTTTGCCTATAATTCAAGGAGGGTCATAATTGATTGAGATAGAAAAACCGAGAATCGAAATAGCGGAGTTATCCGAAGACAAAAAGTACGGTAAATTTGTAGTAGAGCCGCTCGAAAGAGGCTTTGGGAATACGTTGGGAAATAGTTTAAGAAGAGTACTTTTATCGTCGTTACCTGGAGTAGCAGTAACAAGCGTAAAAATTAACGGCGTAGTGCATGAATTTTCAACAGTTCCGGGCGTAAAAGAAGATGTAACGGAATTGGTACTCAATTTAAAGAGTTTAATTGCGAATTTACATTGTTCTGGGCCAAAAACTGTAGAAATAGACGCAGTTGGACCATGTATAGTAAAAGCAGGCGACATTAAGTGTGATAGTGAAGTTGAGATATTGAATCCGGACTTGCACATAGCAACATTAAACAGCGAAGCTAAATTATATATGGAGATAACGCTAGACAGAGGCAGAGGATATGTTTCTGCAGAGCGCAATAAACAAAGAATGGCAACGAATGTGTTGGGAGTAATTCCGATAGATTCAATATATACACCGGTGCTAAAAGTCAACTATAACGTTGAAAATACGCGTGTAGGTCAAATAACAGACTACGATAAATTATCTCTGGAAGTGTGGACGAATGGAGTAATAAATGCCCAAGAAGCAGTGTCGTTATCAGCAAGAGTGTTGACAGAGCATTTGAATTTATTCTCTGACTTATCAGACAAAACGCAAAGTGTGGAGATAATGGTAGAAAAAGGTGACCAAAGTAAAGAGTGTATTTTAGAGATGACTTTGGAAGAATTAGATTTATCGGTGCGTTCGTTTAATTGTTTAAAACGCGCTGGAGTAATTACAGTAGAAGACCTAATTAAGATGACAGATGAAGACTTGATGAAAGTTCGAAATTTGGGACGTAAATCATTAGAAGAAGTTATTCATAAAATAGAATCGTTAGGTTTTAAGCTGAATAAAGCGGAAGAATAATATAAATTTTTCGAAAAAATCAGAAAAATAACGGATAAAGGAGTGAATTTTGATGCCTGGTACAAGAAAACTAGGAAGAGATACAGCTCATAGAACGGCAATGTTAAGAGCGATGGTAACATTTCTTTTGGAGAATGGCAAGATAGAAACAACTTTATACAGAGCAAAAGAAGTACGTTCGTTAACGGAAAAAATGATTACCTTAGCCAAAGAAAATAACTTGCATAATAAGCGTTTAGCAATGGCTTTTATAACAAAAGAAGACGTGGTAAAGAAGTTATTTGACGAAATAGCGCCTAAATATGCGCAGTCGAATGGCGGGTACACAAGAATCATGAAATTAGGGCCTCGAAGAGGCGATGCTGCCGAGATGGCAATAATAGAATTGATATAATTTTTTAGAATCCCCCCAGGAGTTCACACTTGAGCATGAACTCCTGGGGGGGATTATTTTGTAATAAAAAAGTATGACTTCTTTAATAATATAAGGATACATACTTTTTTACATAAAAAATGCCTGCGCGGCACTATACCGCGCCGCGCAGGCCCTTTTAAAATTGAGTCTAATATAACTAAAAAGTTAGAAATGAAAGGATAGCGATAAAGGAATAGAAAATAAAAATTTCTACCCAAGAATTATTGTAACATATAAATAATACAAACGCAATGCATATTTATATACAAAAATATAATAATATTAAAGTATAAAAATCGATGCAAGGTGAGTTTGTGAAAAAATTTAAAATACCGATAATACCGCCCACAACGAACAAATGCATAAGGTTTCCGAACGACATAATAAAGCGTGTAGAAGATTCGATAAAAGGGAAGGATTGTACGTTTTCAGCGTTTGTAATAGAGGCGGTAAGAGTGGCGCTCTGCAATTTGGAAGAGGACAGCGAATAAAAATTTTGAAATAGATATCAAATATAGAAAGAGTTTATGCAAAGCCGAATATAAAACGGTTTTGCATATTTTTATTTACTAAGGTAATTACGCATACAGTTTTTGATAAATTTCCTATAAAATTTTAATTATAAAACCTATTATTTAGCAAATGAGGAAAAATAAAAATAATTAATAAAAGCATTGATTCGTTTAAAAATATATAGTATAATTACAATAATAATTTAATAATAAGGAGTGTTTTAAATGGGATTTTTTAACAAAAAGAAAGAGACGAAACCGACAAATGAGAAAAAAGGGTTGAATTTAAATGAATTAAAAGAGGATGATTTATTGAACATAGCGGGAGGACAGACCTTTCACAATGGAGACGATATCCTGAAAAATCAGGAAAAAGTAAATAGCATAGTTAAGGGTTAATTAATTTTACAAAATCGGATTTGGAATAAATATTTTTCATCGGAAAGGAGGGACAATATTGTTAGCCAAACAGGATGTCGAAGTAAGAATTGTTGATTTTTCGCCAAAGTATTTAAGAGAAATGGTTGAATTGGGCAATGAAAGATTTGGTGAAAATTATACGAATGAAAGCAAAATGCGAGTGTATGCAGAAAATGAAAACAATATATGCAAGCTAGCGATTGATACGAAAGAGGACAAATTAATAGGATTTTTTTTGATGCACGGAACGAATATTTCGGGGCTAGCGAAGGAATTTAAATTAAGAATTGACGAAATAAAGAATTTTATAGGAGACAATGAAAAAATTTGTGTAGCAAAATCATTAGCGCTGCAAAAAAATTCGGAAAAAGGCGGTATAGCGACAGAGCTAGTAAGAGAAAGCTTAGAAAAAGCAAAACGAATGGGATTTTATTCAAGTTGGTCGCCGCTATGGATAAGAAAAAACGGGTCAATTCCGGCGAAGCATGTCATTGAGCGAAATGGATATTTGTTTTATAAAAATGTACATATGCTGTGGGTTGACGACAAAAATTATAAATGTCTTGACTGCGCCGGGCCTTGCAAATGCGACGCCGCGATATATTACAAAATTCTGTAAAAAAGTTGAGATAAGTTAATAAACCGCGCCGAAATTGTGATTATTTTGGCACGGTTTTTTCTATTTTATTAATTATATCTTCACAAACCTCATCGAGACTTTGGTTGGCATTAATTATGAAATCAGCAGCATTGAAATATTTTTCTTTTCGCTTGTCAAATAATTGTTGAATAGAACTTTTGCTTTTAATCAAAGGCCGCGTAGAATCGGAAATCAAGCGAGCAGTAAGAACTTCGATGGGGGCGTCAAGATGAAAAATTTTTCCGTTTTGTTTTAAATAAAAAATATTTTTTTCATCCAAAATTACGCCACCGCCGGTTGAGATTATAGCAGATGTCGAAGTAGAAACAGTTTTTACGCAAATTTTTTCAAGATTTCTAAAATGCGCTTCGCCGTAGATTTTAAATATTTTGCTTACAGGAAGTCCGGAAGTTTTTTCTATATAACGGTCTGTGTCGATAAAATTAAGCCCGGTCATAAGCGAAAGCTGTTTACCGACAGAAGTTTTTCCGCAGCCCATAAAGCCACATAAAACGATGTTAAAATGTATATTTTTATACAAGAACATAGAAATCAACCAAACTTTTTTAAAAATTCTTTTGAATCGATGATTAACTGAAAGATATCGTTGTCAGAAAATGTAGAGCCAGTCCAAATTTTGTGTGCGAAAACCGCCTGAAAAACCAGCATAGACATTCCGGAAGTGACTTTAAGCCCGTTGCTTCTAGCGTTTTTAATAAACAGCGTTTCGGTAGGGTTGTAAACAGCGTCGAAAACTGCATTACAATTTTTCAAATTGGCATCGGCTATCGGCATTTGTAAGATATTGGGAAACATTCCAACAGGAGTGGCATTTATTAAAAGGTCGATATTTTGAGGCAGTTTGTCGATAGAAGTCACGCAAACGGTTTTTTCAGTTACCATTTTCACATCGGAAGCAAGACATTCAGCGCGATTAATGCTTTGATTCCGCACCGCAAGAGTTACATTACAACCGCTAAGAACCGATTCAAAGCAAAAAATTCTAGCAACGCCGCCGCAGCCCAATATAACAACATTTCCGCTAAGAGAAATTTTTTCAAAAGCTAGGGCACTCAAAAATCCGTTTGCATCGGTATTGAAGCCAACAGAAGAACCGCTATTTTTCACGGTGTTTACGCACTTATATAGGTCGGCTTTGTCGCATAAAGCGTCCAAAAAAGGAATTATGCGCTGTTTATGAGGAATAGTTATGTTATAGCCGCAAAGACTATTTAAAAGTGGTAAAGAATCTGCCAAATCATTTGGAGAAATATCGAAAAGAAGGTAATCTGCAGAAATTTTTGAAAGTTCAAACAAACGGCTGTGAATAAATGGAGAAATCGAGTGAAAAACAGGGTGTCCAACGAGCCCGAACTGTAAATTCATTGATAAAAACCTCCATTTGCAAAAATTTTGAAATAACTTTGCATTTACTTATTGACAAACTCACCATTTATTAATAATATTGGAAAAGGAAAGCTCGCAAGCTGAAATATATTTTAGAGGATAGCTGATAAAAAATATTTTGTCAAGGCATTTCCGTCCCAATAACAAATCCAAAAAAAGAGCATAAAATAGTGAGTGTTCTTAAAAATTACAAGGAGAAACGATTATGGTTTTAGAAAAAGTAAAGAAAATTTTGAGCGAACAGTTCTCGGTAGAAGAAGATAGCATTACAGCTAATACGAATATAGCGGAAGATTTAGGTGCTGACTCTTTGGACGTGGTTGACATTTTGATGTCGATAGAGGACGAGTTCGAAATAGAGGTTCCCGACGAAGAGATTGAAAATATCAGAACAGTGGGCGAACTCGTAAATTATATAAAGAATAATCAATAAAATTTAATATTCATAAACAATTAAAGGCCGGCACTACTAAGGTGCCGGTTTTACTTTTTGAGGCATATTCAAATTAAAAGCAAAACAAGTAATTATTTAAGTTCTAAACACATAGCGTTGTCCATATTATTAAAACGAAGGAGGACAAAGCTATGGATGAAAAATATATGCAGGCAATAAAGTCGCTAAGTTGCGAGTTGTACATGATTTTAAAAGAGGTGCCGGAAGAAATTCAAAAAAACGTAAGAGAAATTTGTATACGCGCAGAAAAACCGATAATTTTTATGTGTACCAACGATTATTTATTTTTAAGAAAAGACGGCAAATTAACCCGAAACTTAAATTTGCCTCTAAAAATAGCCTCACAAAAGGAGATAGAAGACAGTTTAAGACTGATGTGCAAAGACTCGATTTATAGTTATACAAACGAGATAAAAAACGGCTTTTTGACATTAAAAGGTGGACATAGAGTGGGAATATGTGGTACAGCAGTGCTGGAGAACGACAAAATAACAAATGTGCGCGATATTTCCACATTAAATATTAGAATTGCACGACAAATGAAAAATTCAGCAGACGAGTTGCTAACCAACATAGATTACAAGTTTAACGGAATAATTTTAGCAGGAGTTCCGGCCAGTGGCAAGACTACGGTTTTGCGAGAACTTGCAAGAAAACTATCAATTAGCGGAAAGAAAGTGAGTGTAATTGATGAGCGCAATGAATTTTCAGGAACATATGCGGGTTTGGCACAGAATGACTTAGGTTTTTGTGATGTTTTAAATGGATACCCAAAATCAGAAGGACTAACGCAGGCAATCAGAACTTTGTCACCGGACGTTATTGTATGCGATGAAATCGGGACAGAAAAAGACATTTTAGCGATAAAACAAGCAGTTCATGCGGGAGTAAAATTGGTTGTTAGTGTGCATTCCGGATGCATAGATGACTTTTCTCGAAGAAAACATTGCGTTGATATTTTGAACACAGAGGCTTTTGACGTTTTGGCAGTAATGTCCGGATGCAGCACGCCAGGGAGAATTTCTCAGATTTATAAAGTAGGTGAAAATCTTGATAAAACTAGTCGGTTCACTCTTGTTAATAGTGTCGTCAACAGCGATGGGATTTGTGATATCGCGTAAATTATCAGTGCGAGTGCGATTTTTGCAGCAATATTTGCAGTTTGTAAGCTACATAGAAACAGAAATACGATACTCACAGCGAATTTTGAGTGAAATTATAAACGAATATAAGAATGAAAGTGAATTTAAGCTTTTTTTGACGGAAATTAAAGAAAATTTAAAATCGAGAGCAAGTTTTTCTAAAGCGTGGACAGACTCAGTACATAAAATACCGAATTCCTATGGTCTTTTGAGTCAAGAAAAAGAACTTATCAGTGAGTTTGGGCAAGAGCTTGGGTCAACTGATATAGACGGGCAAATAGCGCTTTGTAACCTTAATAAAAGTCTAATAAGCTCCATTTTGGACGCTGCAAAAGAAGAAAAAACAAAAAAAAGTAAGCTTTACTTCATGTTAGGTACTTCTTTTGGAATGTGTATAGCGGTAATTCTTTTATAGATTGATAAAAGTGACGTTGATATAAAATTAAGCGTGAGAAATGGAGGAGGCATAAAAAGGCCAGATAACGAGCTTTTATGCAAAAATAATGGACATAGATTTAATTTTTAAAATAGCCGCAATTGGAATAATTGTCGCGGTACTGAATCAAGTTTTAATTCGTTCTGGGCGCGAAGAGCAGGCCATGATGACGACGCTTGCCGGATTAATTGTGGTGTTGATGATGGTTGTAAAAGAAATTGAGGTACTTTTCAGAACAATAAAATCGATATTTGGGTTGTAGCTTATGAATTTGATGGGATTAATTGCGATAGCGCTGCTTGCAACGACGCTTTCGGTGATGATAAAAAAATACAATCCAGAGTACTCAATTTTTATAAGCATTATCGCGGGAATTTTTATATTATGCATGATTTTATCAGAGTTTACACCGTCGATTCAAAAGATAAACGGACTAATTTCTGCCAGCGGAATTTCCTCAGAGTATGCGAAAATTCTTTTTAAGACGCTGGGAATCTGTTTTTTAGTGCAGTTTGCATCAGACTCTTGCAACGATGCCGGAGAAAGTTCGCTTGCTTCCAAGATAGAGCTGGCGGGCAAAGTTTTGATAATAACCATGGCATTGCCACTTTTTGAGCAAGTTATAAAAATAGTTTCGGGACTTTTGGGTGGTTGACGTGAAAAAAATATTTTTGGTGTTAGTTTTTGTCATGATTTTGCCGTGTAAAAGTGCGTGCTCGGCGGAAACTTCATACGATGAAAAGGTTTATCAGGAACAATATGATAGCAGCGGCGCAAAGAAACTTTTTGATGAGTTACCAAGTGAAGTAAAAAAATCTTTTGATGATATAGGCGTTAATAGAGCGGATTTCAACAAAATTATGGACATAAAACCGGAGTCGGTGCTCGAAAATATTTTAAGTACGGCCAAAAAAAAGCTTCCCGGACCATTAAAATCGGTAAGTATGATTTTGGCAGTAATTCTTTTAAATGCGATTTTTACTGCGCTTAAAATTTCCATAGGAGAAAAATCATTATCTGCGGTTTTGGGAGTAGTCAGCACAATTTGCATCTGTATGATAATTGTTGCGCCGATTGTTGATTTTATCGGGCGTGTGGCGATATTAATAAAGAGCGCAACGACGTTTTTATTATGCTACATTCCGGTCATGGTAGGAATTATGGTCGCGTCGGGACAAGCACTTTCGTCGGTAGCCTTTAGTTCAATGATGGTAGCCTTGGGAGACGTTATAACGCAGTTGTCATCTGGATTTTTGGTGCCGCTGTTAAATATTTTTTTGACGGTGAGCGTTGTGTGTGCAATATCACCGCGATTTAAATTTTCTGGATTGTGCGAGTTGTTTTCAAAGATAATAAAGTGGGTTTTAGGCTTTTCAATGACGATATTTTCCGGAATTTTGACAACAAAAAGCTTGATAGGTGCCACTGTGGACAGTGTAAACAGCAAAACTATGAAATTTGTGCTCAGCAGTTTTGTACCGATAGTTGGGAGCGCGCTCGGAGACGCATTTTTAACGGTACAAGGCTGTGTAAAAATTTTAAAATCGGGAGTAGGTGCGTTTTTTATTATTGCAGTAGGATTCGTGTTTTTGCCGGCCGTGATAGAATGTGCAATTTGGGCGTTTGTGGTGAATACTTGTGCGGTTGCCGGAGATATTTTTGAGCTATCTAATGTATCGACTCTACTAAAAAATATCGGCAAAGTCGTTAGCACGTTGATGGCGGTAATTCTTTGCATCATGACGATTTTAATAATCTCGACGGTGGTAGTTTTAAATGTAGGTGGTGGCGGCGGTTGAGTTCGATTAAATCTTGGTCGGTGACGATATGCTTGGTTTCTGTTATATGCACGATAATTGAAATTTTATTTCCAAAAGGAAAAATGGAAAAGATTTTTCAGGTTGTTTTAGGAGTGTTTATGCTGTGTTCGTTGCTGATTCCGCTTAAAAAAACTTTGGCAAATATTCATTTTGACGCTAAAAAGCCCGAAAATTTTATAAAAGACAAAGGTAAACTAAAAAGTACCATAGACGACCAGACAAAAATTACCGCTCAAAAGAAGTTAAAGCTGACCGCGGAGAAAATTTTAGCCGCAAAAAGTATTAAACCAGAAAAAATTAACGTAATTATGGATACAACCGAAGAAAGTTGCATATCAATTAAAAAGATAGAAGTTTTTTTATCGAGGGGTGATGAAAATAAAAAAGATACGGTAAAAAATGAGCTGGAAAAGAATTTAGAGTTAAAAATAGATGTTGTCGTTGGGAGTGAATAGAATTTTAATGATTAGAGATGATAAAGATAAAAAATTTCATGAGTTTTTGCTCAAAGACAAATTTAAAAAAATTATAATTTTTGTTGGAATTTTAGGAATCGCACTGATATTTTTTTCGGGACTTTTAAAAACGAGTGGCACCCAAAAAACGAAATCAAGCACACAAAACAGCAGTACCAAAGAGTATGTATTTCAGCTAGAGAGCAGCTTGAGAGAAATGGTTTCGAGCATAAAAGGCGCAGGAAATACCAAAGTTTTGGTGACGCTGGAGAATTCTGAAGAAACGGTTTATGCGACAGAAGAAAAGAAAAATAAAGAGGCCACAGAAGACAAAACCGACGGACAACTGAGTAAAAAAAGGGAGAGTGACGATTGTGAAAAAAAATACATAACCATCAAAGATGCCGACGGAACAGAACGAGCGTTGTCGGTAACGCAGATTCAGCCGACGGTAAAGGGTGTGGTGGTTGTTTGCGACGGTGGAGATATTCCGGAAGTGCAGCAAAGAATTACAGAAGCGATAAAAACTGCATTAAATATTACATCAAAAAGAGTTTACGTTACAAAGTAAAATTTTAAAATTCTAGGAGGAAAAATATTATGGGTTTTAGAAAAAAACAAGTAATTTTGGCAGCATTAGTTTTGGCATTGGGCACGGCAGTTTATCTTAATTGGCAATTTTCGTCTAATCAAGATTTGATTGCGGATAATTCTATAATGTCGACAAAAGAGTTGGGGGAGGCTCAGTTTGTGAATAATACACCATCGCCGGAGGAGTCTGGGGAGAAAAAAGAAGATGAACCAAAAAATTCTTCCGAGTATTTTTCAAAAGCAAAGACTACACGTCAAAAGGCTAGAGATGAAGCCACCGACATGATAAAAGAGATTTTAGAAGACGCCAAATCTTCAGAACAAGCGAAGTCCGAAGCAATAAAACAAGCCTCCGAGGTGGCAAAAAATATAGAGCAGGAAGCCAACATCGAAAGTTTGATAAAAGCTAAGGGAATCACAGATTGCTTGGCGTTTATTCAGAATGACGAATGCAGCGTGGTTGTAGGCGGAGGAGAGGCTCTTAACGAAAATTTAGCCGTTGCGATAAAAGATATAATAGCTGGTCAAGGAGGAATTTCTCCGGACAAAATAAAGATAGTCGAAGCAAAATGAGGTTGATTGTTTTTCGTTTTGTGATATAATTAAACATGAGCTTAAAAACAGTAATTGAACCTTAAAAAAATTATTATTTTGCTTGATTTTTGCCCTTTACTTGTTTTTAGTAGAGGGTTTTCTTATTTTTTGGAGGGATTTTTTTGAACAGACGCAAGCAGCGCGAATTAATTTTTTTATTGCTATTTGAGAATATTTTTACCGGATATTCTTTAGATGAACTTAAAGAGATTAAGTTTTTGACAGAGGAATTTTCACCAGAAGATTTTAATGACTTTATCGAGAAATATTTTATAGAAATTCAAGAAAAAATACCGGCTATAGATGAGTTAATTACAAAGTTTTCTTTAAAATGGGGCAAAGAGAGGCTCTCAAAAGTCGCCCTTTCCATATTGAGACTGGCAGTTTATGAGATGCTTTACCAAGATGAAATTCCAACAAGCGTCGCGATTAACGAAGCGGTGGAGCTTTCTAAAAAATACGGTGCGGACAAAGAAGCTTCCTTTATAAATGGTATATTAGGTGGGCTCAGCAGAGATTTGGAGCAGAAAAATGAATAGTGTTTTGGGTTTAGACACAAGTAATTATACGACATCAGCTGCGGTGTGTTTTTCCGACGGAACGGTTCACCATGCTAAAAAATTATTGCCTGTAAAAAGCGGCGAAAAGGGACTTCGCCAGAGTGATGCGTTTTTTCATCATGTAAATCAGTTGCCGGAAGTTTTTGCGCAGGCGACAAAAAATTTACTTCAAATGCCGATTGCGGTTGGAGTTTCTGCAAGGCCGCGCGACGAAATCGGGTCGTATATGCCGTGCTTTAACGTCGGAGCTTCTTTTGGAAAAACAATTGCGCAACTTTTAAAGGTTCCGTGCTATGAATTTTCTCATCAGGCCGGACACATCGCTGCTGCGCTGTATTCAGCCAAAAAAATTGAATTATTATCACAAAAATTTTTGGCGTTTCATGTTTCCGGCGGCACCACCGAGGCGTTGCTTGTTACGCCGGCTGCGAATAATGTGATAAAAACGCAGATTGTTGCCAAAACTTTGGACTTAAACGCAGGGCAGCTTATTGATAGAATTGGCATTATGTTAGGACAAGAATTTCCAGCAGGTGCGAGTTTGGAAAAATTAGCGCTAAATTGCAACGATAATTTTAAGATTACTCCTACGTTAAAAGGTTGTGATTGTTGCTTATCTGGAATAGAAAATTTATGTGCAAAAATGAAATTAGAACAGCAAGATGATGAAAAAATTGCAAGATTTTGTATTGAATATGTAGGAGCAACCCTTGAAAAAATGTGTGAGAATTTATTGGTGATTTGTGGGCAGCTTCCAGTTGTGTTTGCGGGTGGAGTTATGTCGAATTCGATAATAAAAAATCGCTTGCAGTCGCGATTTGATGCGATTTTTGGCAAACCTGTTTTTTCATCGGACAACGCTGTTGGAATTTCTGTGCTTGCGGCGATAAAAGAGGGTGTATGGAGATAAATATGAACATACTTACGGTTTCGCAGCTGAATTTTTACGTCAAATCCATCATCGACTCGGATGCGAACCTCGAAAATATATTTTTGACTGGAGAAATTTCAAATTTCACTGACCATTACCAGTCTGGACATTTTTATTTTTCTTTAAAAGATAAAAAAAGTGTCGTGAAAGCCATTATGTTTGCCGGTTTTGCGCGCCGTGTTAGGTTTCGTCTGCAGAACGGAATGAAGGTTATCGTGCGAGGCAGGGTGGCGGTTTATGAGGTTTCCGGAGTGTATCAGGTTTACGTTGAAGATATGCAGCCTGACGGCGTTGGGGCGCTGAATTTGGCCTTTGAACAGCTGAAAGAGAAGCTTTTAAAAGAGGGCTTGTTTAATACTAAAAATAAAAAATCACTGCCTAAATACCCGCAAAAAGTCGGAGTAATCACATCTGAAACGGGCGCAGTGTTTTGGGACATTCAAAACGTGATGAAACGCAGATTTCCGTTGGTAGAGATTGTTTTTCATCCGGTTTTGGTGCAAGGCGAGGGGGCATCGGAGCAAATTGTGAGCGCGATAGAAAAATTTAACAATGGCGAGCTTTGTGACGTCTTGATTGTGGCGCGAGGTGGCGGTTCTATCGAGGATTTGTGGGCTTTCAACGACGAAATTTTGGCGCGAACGATTGCTGCTTCGAAAATCCCGATAATTTCTGCAGTCGGACACGAAACAGATTTCACAATATGCGACTTCGTTGCAGACTTGCGTGCGCCAACACCCTCGGCGGCAGCGGAACTTGCGGTTCCTGACATGCAAAAACTTATTTCTGATATAGAATATTCAGCGTCGTATATAAACTCTTTGATGTTGTGCAGGATAAACGACCGTCGGAAAATTTTGGTTGATTTGTCCGAGCGCGGAGTTTTAAAAAATCCCGAAAGAATCGTTAGCGACAGAGAATTTGCCGTTGACGCAATGCTAAACGCGCTAAAATTGAGGTTTAATGAGATAATTTCAGAAAATAAACAGAAATTTTTGTTGTCGGTTGGAAAATTAGACGCGCTCAGCCCGCTAAAGTTGATGAGTTCGGGCTATTGTGTGGCGCTTAACACGGAAAATAAAGTGATAAATTGTGTGGCGCAAGTCGCTGAAAATGACAAAATTTGTGTGGTGGTTTCGGATGGAAAAATCGATTGCACCGTGAAAAATATGACTTCTGGAGGCGTTTTTTATGGCGAAAAGTAAATCTTTTGAGACGGAATTGAAAAAATTACAGGAAATTGTTGCAAAACTCGAAAATGGAACGGAGTCTTTGGAGGATTCTTTAAAATTGTTTGAGGAAGGCACTAAAATTGCCAAGTTCTGCCATGACGTTTTAGACTCTGCAGAACAGAAAATTACAAATTTGTCGAAGGTAAATTTATCCACAAAAGGCGCTGAGGAGGCCGATGATGAAGAGTTTTGATGATTACCTTGCGCTGATAAATGACAACTTATTTAGATGTTTGCCGGAAAAAGACATTGTGCAAAGGTCCGTAGTTGATGCGATGGAGTACACTTTGGTTGCGGGTGGAAAGAGAATTCGCCCAGTTTTGACGTTGGCTTTTTGCGAGGCTTGCGGGGGATATTTGGAAAACGCGGTGCCTTTTGCGTGCGCTGTGGAAATGGTTCACACGTACTCGCTGATTCATGACGATTTGCCCTGTATGGACAACGATTTTTTGCGCAGAGGACGGCCGGCAAATCATATCGCAAACGGCGAGGCAATGGCGCTTTTGGCGGGTGATGCGCTTTTAACAAGGGCCTTCGAAGTCATGGTTTGCGAAGAAACTGCAAAACTTGTTGGCGCAGAGGCAACGCTTCAGGCGGCGAGCTGTTTAGCACGAAGTATCGGCGTTTTGGGAATGATTGGCGGGCAGGTTGTCGATTTGGAAAGCGAGGGAAAGATTTTATCTCAGTTGGAACTTGACAAAATGCACAATTTGAAAACTGGCGCACTGATTACCGCAGCGGCAAAAATTGGATGTATTGTGGCTCAGGCCGATAAAAATCAGATTCTTGCGGCGGAAAATTATGCAAATTCGCTTGGTTTGGCTTTCCAAATTATGGATGACGTTCTAGACGTGACTTCTAACAGCGATGAGTTGGGAAAAAATGTCGGAAGCGACTTGGCATCCAAAAAATCGACGTATGTTTCGTGTCTTGGCCTGGAAAAATCCAGAAGAATGGTTCTTAGTTTGACCGAAAATGCGTTGAAATCTTTGTATGTTTTTGGAGCTAAAAAAGAATTTTTACGAAATTTTGCATTGTATTTATCTAAGAGGAAACGCTAATTTGATTATGACAGCATTTTGTGATATAATAGGTTCATTACATAAAAAGGTTTGGTAATAATGTTGGAGGATTGTCTTTTAAATTTGGTTAATTCGCCAAAAGATATCAAAAAGATGTCGATTGAGGAATTGGAAAAATTATGTGCCGAGATAAGAAAAGAATTAATAGAAATTGTTTCAAAAAACGGCGGACATTTAGCGTCAAATTTGGGCGCGGTTGAGTTGACTGTCGCGTTACATAAGGTTTTTGACTGCCCGCAAGACCAGATAGTTTGGGATGTGGGACATCAATGTTATACGCATAAAATTTTGACGGGCAGGCTGGATAAACTCGACTCGATACGCCAAGAAAATGGAATTTCGGGGTTCACGCGCAGGGATGAGAGTGTTTTTGACCCGGTTAGTTCGGGGCACAGCAGTACTTCGATTTCTGCGGCGTTTGGACTTTTAAATGCGAAAAATTTGAAAAATGAACCCGGCAAAGTGGTTGCGGTAATTGGCGATGGAGCGCTTTCTGGAGGGCTTGCCTATGAAGGAATTAATAATGCGGGGGCGTGTAGAAAAAATTTTATTGTCGTTCTCAATGACAACAAAATGTCAATTTCTAGGAATGTCGGCTCGATGGCTCGCTACCTTTCGGCGATACGAACCCGAAATATTTATTTGCGAACCAAAAGCGTCGTCGACAAAATTCTTAATAAGGTGCCGATTTTGGGCGCTGTTGCGAGAAAAATTATTTTAAAATCGACCTCTGCACTTAAAAATTTGGTGTATAACGGCACGGTTTTCGAGAGCCTCGGATTTATGTACTACGGCCCGGTTGACGGGCATAATTTGCGAGAACTCATAAAAGTTTTGCAGGTGGCAAAAGAAAAAGACCGGCCGGTTTTGGTGCATGTGAATACCGTTAAGGGCAAAGGGTACTCTTTTGCGGAGAAAAATCCGAAAGCTTTTCACGGAATTTCTGGGTTCGACATAAAAACTGGTACGCGAGGTACATCTTTTTCGCTTGATTTTTCATATATTTTTGGCAGAGAACTTTGCAAAATTGCTGAAAATGATGACAGAATTTGTGCAATTACGGCAGCGATGAAACTCGGAACTGGACTTTCTTGTTTTGCGAAAAAATTTAAACACAGATTTTTTGACGTGGGGATAGCAGAAGGTCATGCGG
This sequence comes from uncultured Eubacteriales bacterium, assembly GCA_934463265.1. Taxonomy (GTDB): domain Bacteria; phylum Bacillota; class Clostridia; order Oscillospirales; family Acutalibacteraceae; genus CAG-557. The sequence continues at coordinate 131,482 of CAKSIU010000001.1, forward strand.
TGACGTTTGCTGGAGGTCTTGCGGCAGGCGGAATGATTCCGATTTTTGCGGTTTATTCAACTTTTTTGCAGCGAAGTTACGACCAGATAATTCACGACGCGGCACTTCAAAAGTTGAAAGTCGTGCTGGCGATTGACAGAGCGGGAATTGTCGGGGAAGACGGTGAAACGCATCAGGGAGTTTTTGATGTTTCTTTCTTGAACCCGATTCCAAATGTCACGATTTATTCGCCGAGTTTTTTTGAGGAAGTTAGTTCAGCGCTAAAAAAAGCAGTCTATGAGACTGATGGCGTTAGTGCGGTGAGATATCCGAGGGGCGCGCAGATGTATAAGCCGGCAGATTTTGTTTGCAGCGAGCAGCCTTTTGACATTTACGGAAGCGCGAAAAATTGCGAAAACGTGATTGTTACCTATGGAAGGCTGTTTTCGCAGGCGTGCTTGGCTAAGGAAAATCTGGCGATAAATGGAATAAAAACGTGCATCATAAAGCTTAACAGAATCAAGCCGATTGACGAAAAAGCTGTTTTTTTTGCAAAACAATTTAAGCGCGTATTTTTCTTTGAAGAGGGCATGTTGACTGGAGGAATTGGCGAGAGTTTTAACTACAAGCTTAGCAGCATCGGCTTTAAAGGCAAGTTTTACCTGACCGCGATAGATAATAAATTTGTCTCGCAGGCAACGGTTAATGCGACTTTGCACAGGCTGAATCTCGACGCTGCCGGTGTGGAAAAAATAATTACACAGAGGGTTGGTTGCGATGTTAAACAAAAAAAGGCTGGATGTAATGCTGTTTGAGCGCGGCTTGGTGCAGAGCCGAGAAAAGGCGCGCAAGGTAATTATGTCTGGCAATGTGTATGTCGAAAATCAGAAGGCGGACAAGCCCGGAACTTTGTTTAAGGACGATGTTGAAATTGAGGTTAGAAGCCCGCAAATGGCGTATGTTAGCCGTGGCGGGTTGAAGCTCGAGAAGGCGATAAAAACGTTTAATATCGACCTGAATGGCAAAATTGCGATGGATATTGGCGCATCGACCGGCGGTTTTACAGATTGTATGCTGCAAAATGGCGCGAAGAAAGTTTATGCAGTGGACGTGGGTTATGGTCAGCTTGATTGGAAATTGCGAAATGACCCGCGGGTTGTCAATTTGGAGCGCACGAACATTCGATATCTTGATGAGAGTGCGGTTGCGGACAAATTGGATTTTTTTAGCATAGACGTTTCGTTTATCTCGTTGAGGTTGGTGTTGCCGGTTGCGCGGCGATTCATGGCAGAGAAAGCGACGGCAGTTTGTTTGATAAAACCGCAATTTGAGGCCGGCAAAGAAAATGTTGGAAAAAATGGCGTGGTTCGCGACAAAAACGTTCATAAAAGCGTTGTTAGTGGGATTTGTGAATTCGTTTTGAAGAATGGTTTCGACATTTTAGGACTTGATTTTTCACCGGTAAAAGGTCCGAAAGGCAATATTGAGTATCTCATTTATTTACGAAAATCAGAAAATTCGCAAAATTTAACTAACTTTGACGTAAAATCGTTGGTGAATATTTCTCATGACTCTCTAGATAAATAAAATTTAGGATGATTATTATGAAAATTGCACTTTTTTTTAATCCTGTGAAGAATGAAATTTTTGAATATGCTAAAAAAATTATAAAAAAATTACGAAGTTTTGGTGCAAAAGTTTTTGTTTACAGGAATGAAACACAAAATTTATTTGATGAAAATGTTTATTCTAGTCAAGATTTAAATGAATTTATAAAAGAATGCGACGTAATTTTGACAATCGGCGGAGATGGAACAATTATCCATATGGCGAAGTATGCAGCAAACTTTTCTAAGCCCATTTTGGGAATAAACTTTGGCAGACTTGGCTTTGTTACAGGACTTGAGCGGGATGAGCTTGACAAACTTGAACTTTTGGTTAAAGGCAAATATTTTGTCCAAAATAGAGCTTTGCTGGAAGTTTTTGCACATAAAAATGGTGAAATAAAGACTTTTTTTGCGGTCAATGACGCGGTAATTTCTAAAGGAGAATGCACAAAAATTATTGATTTTTCTGTAACTTTAAACGAAACAGAAGTTTGCACTTATCGGGCGGACGGGCTTATTTTATCGACTGCGACGGGTTCTACGGCATATTCTCTGTCGGCGGGCGGACCAATAATTTCGCCGAAGTTAGAGTGTGTTTTGATGACGCCAATTTGTCCGCACTCTATATTTGCAAAACCTGTAGTTTTTTCGGGTAGCGATTTGGTAGAAATCACAGTAAGTGAGAAAGATAACGGAAATATATTGTTAAATATTGATGGACATAATGTAACGAATTTATCTAATTTTGATAAAGTTACCGTTAAATGCGCACAAAAAAAAGTTAGCATAATTTCTTTTGACGATAGGTGCTTTTATAAAAGATTGTCAGAAAAACTGTTGAAAAAAGAAGATTAAAAATTTAGAAAGGCAGAAAATATTGTTTGTCAAAAATGTTTTCTTGTTTGTGATAATTTGTTGAAATATTGTTAAAAAAGTAGATTTTCTTTATTTTTCTAAAAAGTAAAAATAAATGTAAAAAAGTATGCTAAAATTAATATGTAATAAAATTAGGAGAGGTTTTTATGAAAAAATTATTATCAGCTATTTTGTCAATATCTTTATTATTTGCTTCGACAAATTCGGATTGCTTTGCAAAAACTGCGTGGAATTCATACAGCAGAGAAGGCTCCGCAAAGCCAATTTCAGTATTTAAACAAAAAAATGGCGAAAAAGTTATCGTTCAAGGGGAAGAATCTCCAACTATTGTTATAAACAATAAAAGTGAAAGCAAGTCTAGCGCAAGCGCTTCAGGTGGAAGCAGTACGGTTTCGAAACTCTTTTTGATTGCAATAAAGTTAGGTATAGGAGTTTTTGCAGCTAAATTTGCGCTAAATAAATTGACAAAACTTGGAGGTTATGTTTCTAAGGGCGTTTCAAAAGGTTTTAATAATTTGAAAGATTTAGCTACCAATATTACAGCGAACATCGCAGCTTCAATTAATGAAAATCAAAAAAATTCGAATGACAAAGAAAAATATAGTGAAGAAGATGAATATGCGTATGAGCATAACTATGACAATAATGCGCCTAAAAATGGTAGGGGTTTCTTTAATAAAATAGTTCAAGCGATAAACACGGTAGGTTTTGTGGTGACGGCACAAAATTTATGGAATTATTTTTTAGAGACGACAGCATCATGTTAAAAAATTATTTTTAGCTGTAAGAGTATTCTTGCAGCTTTATTTTTTAACTGCATAAATCTTCCAGCAAGGTGTTGAGTTCAACCTGACTGTCGACGGTAATTCCTTCAAGTAACCTTTCCTGGTCGACTTTTGGAAGGGTATTTGTGCAGACTTCTGTGACTTTAAACGGTGTGCTGGAATTCTCTTCAAAGACTGCAATGTTACCATTGAAGTCTTTTACAATATATGATAAACTATTATTTGGAGTTTCGGTTTCCACTTTGCTGGAAGCTGTGGAATTTTTATTAATTACAGGAATGGCAACAAATGAAACTAATACGCATAGCAAAACAAAACAATATGACCCTATTATAAATTTCCTCATGATATCACCTCGAATTTTGCGGTTACTGAGAACTCTTTGGTGATATTATTTGAGGCTTTTTTAAAATTATACTTAGTTTTGGAATAATTTGTTTTTAATTTCCAAATTAAACGGGAGAATTTTGAATGAGAAAAACTGATATAAGTAAATATAATTTAAGTTCTAAAGATTTGAAAAAGTTGCAGGGCGAAAGAAGTTTATTGTCCAAAAGTTTGATTACGGCGGGAATTATTTTGCTGGTAAATGTAATTATTTTTGTGATGATTTTTATGGGATATATTATCAGCGTTGCCGATGACCGTGTGGAGTATGACGTTAGAGCGAATAAACTTCAGCTTACCAGCATGATTTACGTTATGGACGAAAACGGAAAAATGAAGGAATACAATAAGGCGTTTAGTTCAGAAAACAGAATTTGGGTCGATTTTAACGAAATGCCGCAGTGCATGAAAGACGCGATTATTGCCATAGAAGATAAGAGATTTTATGAACATTGCGGTGTGGATTGGATTAGAACTGGCGGAGCTATGTTTAATTTAGCGATAGGAAAAAGCAGTTATGGCGGTTCCACGCTGACACAGCAACTTATAAAAAATTTGACGGAGGAAAATGAAGTAAGCATAACCAGGAAAGTCAAAGAAATTTTTCGCGCAATAAATTTTGAAAAAGATTTTTCTAAAGATGAAATATTAGAGGCCTATCTAAACGTAGTTAATTTCGGAAATGGGTGCAGAGGCGTACAAGCGGCGGCGAACACATATTTTGACAAAGATATAAAAAATTGTTCTGTAGCGCAGTGTGCAGCAATTGCAGGAATTACTCAAAACCCTGCTGCATATAACCCGTTGATTCATCCAGAAAATAACCAAGAACGCAGAGAAACTGTGCTGTATGAAATGTTTTCTCAAGGGAAAATCACTCAGCAAGAGTATGACTCTGCGATGGAAGAGTCGAATAATATGACCTTTTCAAAAAATCATAATGCCGGAGCAGAAGCAGAAAATGTCCCTGTGAGAAATTGGTATACAGAGGCTTTGTTCAAAGATATCATCGAGGATTTGACTGAAAAATATAAAGTAAGCAAGGCGACAGCACAAGATATTTTGTTTAAACAAGGTTTAAAAATTTATTGCGCGGTCGATGAAAAGGCTCAAGCCGCAGCAGAAGCCGTTATAGCGACGGATTCACTCGTGCCAAAGGACAAAAATTTGGAATTGGGTTACATGATGATGGACTACGACGGAAGAGTGCTGGCAAGTATTGGCTCGAGAAGCAAAAAAACCGGAAATATGCTGTTTGACAGAGCCAATTTTGCTAGACGTCAAGCGGGTTCCAGCATAAAACCGATTTCTGTTTATGCACCGGCGATTGATATCGGATTGTACAATTACGCTTCGACTGTTAAAGATGAGCCTTTGCCGAACTTTTATGGCAACGGCAAGCCAGGCCCAAATAACTGGTATAAATCTTATAAAGGTCAGGTTCCGCTGGTTTGGGCAATACAACAATCGGCGAATGCACCGGCAGCGCAGGTTTTGCAGGAACTCACATATCAAAAAAGCTACGACTTTTTGACAAAAAAATTAGGCTTTAAAAATTTGGATGCTGAAGATAGAACTTCCGGAGGCGCATTAGCTTTGGGAGGCCTTCACGGAGGAATAACTGTTCGAGAAATGACCGCGGCGTTTCAAATTTTTGGCAACGGCGGAATGTATAATAAGCCGTATACATATTTTTATGTGTTGGATAGAAATGGCAAGGTGCTTCTCGATAATCGTGATAAAATCGGCACAAGAGCAATAAGTTCTCAAACGGCGACGATTATGAACAGGCTTTTAAGACAGGTAATCGTTGCGGGAACCGGCAAAGGCGCAGATATCGAAAATTGGGAAGTTGTGGGAAAAACCGGGACGACAAATGACGACAAAGATAGCTGGTTTATAGGTCTTACTCCGCAAGCTGTGGCTGGAATTTGGACAGGATATGACTCACCAAAAAGAATTCGTGAAACCGCTTATGCAAAACGAATTTGGAAAGAAATTATGGTAAGATATTTGTCCGGAAAAACTCCAAAACCGTATGCTTTTGACTCAAATGTAAAAGAGTGCCAGTACTGCTTGGAGAGCGGAGAAATCGCAAATCCAGGAGCGTGCAATTCTACGGCAACGGGATATTTTGCCAACAACAATATGCCAAAAACTTGCTCAAAACACATCAGTGCGGCGCATTATGAATCAAAATTTATAGAAAATTCAAAGTCGCCGTTAGAGCAAGAACCTGTAAATGAATCAGCCTTGCCAGAGCAAGATGAATCCTCTGAAGAGTATGCAGAATAGACTTTTATGACATAAACTTTAAATTTTAATATAATGAATTATAATGTGCGGTATTTTAGCGCAGAAGAAATTTTAAATGGAGATGTAAACTATATGAGCTTGATAGTTCAAAAGTTTGGAGGAACTTCTGTGGCCAATGCAAAGTTAATTTTTAACGTTGCAAACATTATTACAAGAGCGTATCAGGAAGGCAACGACGTGGTTGTAGTAGTATCGGCGCAGGGCGATATGACAGATGAACTTATAGAAAAAGCAAACGAAATAAATACAAACGCGTCCAAGCGAGAAATGGATGTATTGATGGCGTCCGGAGAGCAGATTTCGGTGGCGCTTTTGGCAATGGCCATAGAAAAATTAGGCTTTCCGGTGACGTCTTTGCTTGGCTGGCAGGCTGGAGTCATGACGAGTTCAACCTATGGCAGCGCGATGATTACAAAAATTGATCCTGGCAGAATAAAAAAAGAATTGGATAAGAAAAATATTGTAATTGTGGCAGGATTTCAGGGATTAAGCCAGTATTATGACGTAACGACGTTGGGCAGAGGCGGTTCGGATACGAGCGCGGTTGGAATTGCAGTGGCGCTGAGTGCAGACCTTTGCCAAATATATACAGATGTTGAAGGTGTTTATACGGCAGACCCGAGATTTATTAAAAATGCAAGGAAATTAAAGGCAATTTCTTATGACGAAATGCTTGAACTTGCAACTTTGGGAGCGCAGGTACTTAATAACCGGTCGGTAGAGATAGCAAAAAAGCATAATGTGGAATTAGAAGTTTTGTCTAGTTTTGTAGATGTACCGGGAACGATAGTTAGGGAGGCAGCAAATATGGAAAAAATGTTAATAAGTGGAGTGGCAAAAGATAATAATGTGGCAAAAATATCGATAACAGGCATACCGGATGCGCAGGGATGGGCATTTAGAATATTTTCGAAGCTTTCGGCAAGAGATATAAATGTTGATACGATTCTGCAGTCAGCTGTTCACGGGGACAAACGCGATATATTTTTCACGGTGAACGAAGACCGCCTAAACGATGCAGTTGAGGCGCTGAATAAGTACTGCGAGTCGATTGAGGGAGCAAAATTAACTTGCGATAAAAATGTATCTAAAATTTCGATAGTCGGCGCAGGAATGCAAACTCATGCAGGTGTGGCGGCGAAGATGTTTGAGGCCTTATTCACCGCGCACATCGACATTCAAATGATTGCGACGAGCGAGATAAAAGTATCTGTAATAGTTTCGCAAGAAAATGCGGACGAGGCCGTCAGAACCGTTCATAATGCGTTTTTTAGTACGGTGGATTAGCCTGAAAAAAATAAAAAAGGGTGAATTTATATTATGGTGACGGAAGAAGAAATTTTAAAAATTTCGAAAATAGCCCAAATTTTCATAAATGAAGGTGAAGCAAAAACGTTCACAAAGAGCATAAATGACGTGCTGAAGTTTGTGGACATGATGGACGAAGCTGCGCTGGAAGATGAACCGGCTGTTAACTAGCAAAAATCATTAAATTTTGGTGAGCGAAAGGAGTTGTACGGATTGAAACAGAGAAAAAATGTTGGCAGAATAAGATATTTGCAAGATTTATTAAATAAAAAACAAATTTCGTGCAGAGAACTTACAGAAAGATACTTAAAATCGGCCAGAGAATGCAATAAAAACCTGAATGCGTATGTAAAATTAACAGACGAATTTGCGTTTGAAAGTGCGAAAAAAGTTGATGAAAAAATCTCAAAAAAACAAGAATTACAGCCGCTAGAGGGCATTCCGATGTCTCTAAAAGACAATATTTTCACTCAAGGCATAGAAACTACGTGTTGTTCTAAAATGCTAAAGGGATATATTCCAACTTATGACGCGACGGTCTGGGAGCTTTTAAAGGCACAGAACGCGGTACTGTTGGGCAAAACCAATATGGACGAGTTCGCGATGGGGTGCACGTGCAAAACTTCTTGTTTTGGCGCAGTGAAAAATCCTCACGACTTAAATAAAGTTCCCGGCGGCAGTTCAGGCGGGTCTGCAGCAGCGGTTTGCGCGGATATTTCGGTGTATTCTTTGGGCACGGACACAGGCGGTTCAATTCGTCAACCGGCGAGTTTTTGCGGAATTGTGGGCTTAAAACCGACTTATGGTGCGCTTTCACGATATGGTGTGATGGACTTTGCTGCGTCGCTTGATTACGTTGGGCCGATGGCAGCTACCGTCGAAGATGTCGCGATTTTGTACGATAATTTAGCGAAAAAAGACCCGAAAGATTCAACTTCTGTAAAGAGTCCAGAAGTGTCGGCGTACAAAAATTTGAACAAGGATATAAAAGGATTAAAAATAGGCTTGCCAAAGCAGTGTTTTGCCGCGCTCGACAAAGATGTCGAAAAGGCAATATCGAATGCAATAAAAATTTATACGGATTTGGGCGCAGAGTTCATCGAGCTGGATATGCCGGCAATAGCGTATGCACTGTCGATATATTATGCGTTGGCAACTTCTGAGGCAGCGAAGAATTTTTCGAGGTTTGACGGTGTAAAAATGGGAAATAAAGCAGAAAAATATGTAAGCGGAATCGATTTAATTTCACAGAATCGGGCGGCTGGATTTGGAGAAGAAGTGAAACGAAGGCTTTTGCTCGGAACTTATATGTTAAATTCTGAAGTTGGCGCGAAATATTTAGAAAAATCGCGAAAAATTCGAGCAGAAATAGTAAAATCATTTGAAATGGCCTTCAAAAAGTGCGACATTATGTTGACGCCGACAGTTTCAAACACAGCGCCCAGACACGATTATGAGCCGAAAGACCAAATGCAGTCGTATATTTCGGACATTTGTACCGTGCCTGCAAATATGGCGGGAGTGCCTGCGATGTCAGTTCCGTGCGGAAAAGATTTCGCGAAAATGCCAATAGGTATGCAGCTGATTGCGGACAAATTTGAGGAGCCATTGTTGCTAAATGTTGCGCATAAATTTGAGGTCGCAGCAGGACTTGAAATTTTGAATGACATTGATATGGGAGTAAATTTGTAAAAAACAAATACGGTCGGACACGCACTAGACGCCGAACTTTTACATAAAATGTTTAGAATATGTAAAAGAGGTGGTTTTGTGATTTTTAGCGCGGCGTTTGCAGGAATGATAAATCTGCTCGTTTTCATTCTGCACGTAACTGGAGTAGGGTCGTTTCCGCAGCCATTGTCGGCCAAAGAAGAAAAAAATTGTTTCGATTTGATGAAAAATGGCGATACATCGGCCAGAAACAAGCTCATAGAACATAATCTTCGTTTGGTGGCGCACATTGTGAAAAAATATTATATGTCCACGAACGACCAGGATGATTTGGTGTCGATAGGCACGATTGGCTTGATTAAGGCGGTGGACACGTTTGACGCGGACAAAGGGATAAGACTTTCGAGCTACGCGGCCAGGTGCATAGAAAATGAAATATTGATGTTTTTTCGAAATTGCAAGAAATCAGCGCAGGATGTTTCGATGAACGAGCCGATAGACACTGATAAAGACGGCAATGCGCTGGTTTTGATGGACGTGATGGCGACCGAAGATTTGATTGTGGACGAACTCGACACGAAAATAAAATCGGAGCAGTTGTATAAGTACATAGATGAGGTTTTGTCTGAGCGAGAGAAAATTATCATAAATTTGCGATACGGCTTAGGTGGAAAAATTCCGCTAACTCAGCGAGAAGTTGCTAAAAAACTTAATATTTCAAGGTCATATGTTTCTAGAATAGAAAAAAAAGCGCTTCTTATATTAAAAAAACGATTCAATAAAGGTTAAAATAGGATAAAAAAGTAAAATAAAGGATGTGATTAAATTGCTGAAAGTAAAATTAATTTCTTATACGAGCAAGCCAGAAAAATTAATAGCGTGCGCGGCAAAACTCTGCTATTCATCGGTGGGCGCGGAGGAAATTCAGCAGAATTTAACCGACGAAAAAGTAAGTAATTTTGTAAATATGCTGGCAGAAATAGGTCACGAAAGCCCTATTGAACACGTTACGTTTACTTTTGCAATCGAGGGCGTTTCGCGCTCTTTGCTTGCGCAGCTCACGAGGCACAGAATCGCTTCATACAGCGTTCAAAGTCAGAGATACGTGAGAACCGACGAGTTTGAATTCGTTTTGCCGCCGGAAATTTCGGAAATAGACGAGGCAAAAGAGGAATTTTTGCGTGCAATAAGTGAAGATATGCGGCATTATGAGAGGCTGACGCAGATTTTAAAGAAAAAGCACAAAGAAAATTTAATAAATAGCGGCAAAGAGGAGAAAATCGCTGACAAACTGGCCGAAAAAAAGGCGATTGAAGATGCACGATATGTGTTGCCAAACGCCTGCGAAACAAAGCTGATTTGCACGTTTAATGCGCGCAGCTTGCTGAATTTTTTTGAGCACCGCTGTTGCAATCGAGCGCAGTGGGAAATTCGTCAGCTTGCGACAGAAATGTTACGGTTAGTTTCGAAAGTGGCGCCGAATATCTTCAAAAAAGCCGGCCCGCCGTGTCTTAACGGGATTTGTCCGGAGGGAAAAATGTCTTGCGGAGAGCAAACCAAGGTTAAAAAATATTTTTCTGAGATAAAAGGAGAAGTTGTATGTCCAAAGGAAAATTTGCCGTTATAGAGGGCTTGGACGGCAGCGGCAAGGCGACTCAAACGGAATTAATTTGTGAAAAATTGACAAAAAGAAATAAAAAATTCTGCAAGCTTAGCTTCCCGGATTATAATGAGCCGTCGTCTGCTCTGGTGAAAATGTACATGAATTCGGAGTTTGGCAGTTCCCCCGATGACGTGAATGTTTATGCGGCGTCGTCATTTTATGCGGTGGATAGATATGCCAGCTATAAGAAATTTTGGAAAAATAAGTATGAAAATGGACAGCTTATAATTGCGGACAGATATACCACGTCGAATGAGATATATCAGCTTTGCCGGCTGGGAAAATCGCGGTGGGATGTGTATCTTGACTGGCTTGAGGACTACGAATACAGCAAGTTGGGGCTACCAAAGCCGGATTTGGTTATTTACCTCGATATGCCGGTTGATGTTTCTCAGAAACTGATGCAAAATCGTTACAACGGCGATGTATCAAAGAAAGATTTGTATGAAAAGAATGTTGAGTTTTTAAAAAAATGCCGTGCAACTGCGATGTACACCGCGAAAAAATTTGACTGGAAAGTTATTCCGTGCAGCGAAAATGGTGCTCCAAAGCCTATTGACGAAATAAATCATTTATTGGAGATTTTAATAGAGCCTTTAATTTGAACCGTTTAAACTGCGCGGAAAAGGAAGGAGCATAGAAATGAGCGACGACAAAGATTTTGATTTGAGTGGCAGAAAAAAGAAAATTGAGGATTTTGAGGTAAAAATAGAGGATACATACGGCGAGCAGGAACCGATGGAAGACCTCATGAGTTATAGTCAAAGTGAGCGAAAAATGGCCAATATGCACGCAAAAAGAGAGCCTAAAAAAGTTAGGAGAATCAAGAAGTCTGCGAAAAATGAAAGATTTTTTAAGCGAATTTGGATTGGAATGATTTTGTCAGTTTGCCTGATGCTGGGGCAATTTGTAATTTTTGGAACACTGGATATGCTTGCGATTACAAGAGAAGATGTAATTTTAAAAGTTGAAATTCCAAAAGGTGCCAGAAAAAGCGAAATAGTAGACATTTTGCACGAAAAAGGTGTAATAAATCAGCCAACATTCTTTAAACTGTATTTGTTTTTAACAAAAGGCGCGCAAAAATTTATTCCCGGCACATTTGAAGTAAAGACGAATATGGATTATGAAGCGATTGTCAACTATCTGCAGTCGAACGCAAACCGCTTGGATTCGGATATAATCGACGTGACGATACCAGAGGGAAAAAACGTGATGGAAATAGCAGGAATTCTTGAAAATAACGAAATTTGTTCAGCGGATGAGTTCATGAATGCCTGCAAATCCGGCGATTTTGACAAGCAGTATGATTTTTTGAAGGATAGAAAATCTTCTGATGTGGAGTTCAAGCTGGAGGGGTATTTATATCCGGATACCTATAGTTTTTATAAAAATGTTGAGCCAAAAACGGTAATAAAGAAATTTTTGAACAATTTCAACAATAAAACTTCGAAAAAACTTCTGACTGACGAAGCAAATGAGAAAGTTAGCGTGAAAACTTTGGCAGAAAGAAAGTCAATGTCGCTTGAGGATGTTATGATTTTTGCGTCGCTGATTCAGTCGGAAGCCTCAAACGAGGCGGATATGTTGGGAATTGCATCGGTAATAGAAAATAGATTGAGTACGTTAAAAAATGGAGGACTTTCACCTTTTGGAGATGCGATAAATGGCTGTCTGGCGCTGGATTCGACTATTTGGTATCCGTACAGAAGCAAAGACAAAGTTCCGCAGAGTATTCGAGAGGATTATCAAAGTTCCTACGACACGTACAAATTCAAAGGTTTGCCAAAAGGTGCCATTTGCAATCCGGGCATGACTTCGATTGAAGCAGTTCTCAATCACAAGCCGACGCAGTATTATTTTTATTGTCACAGCAAGGACGGCAAGACTTTTTATGCGAAAACTTTTTCTGAGCACAACGTTAATTTGAAAAAAGCTGGACTTGCATAAATTTTTTGAGAAAAGAGGATAGTTTTGGAAGAAATTTTTTATAAAAAACCAGGAATTTTATCTCCGGCCGGAGACATGGAGCGACTACAGACAGCGGTAAGCTTCGGTGCAGACGCGGTTTATTTGGCGGGGCAGGAGTTTGGCATGAGAACGTCGCCGAACAATTTTACGCAGGAAGAACTTGTAAAAGCGGTGAAATTTGCGCATGAAAACGGTGTTAAAGTTTATTTGACGTGCAATACTTTGCCGCGAAATGACGAGGTAGACAGATTGCCGGAATTTATTCAAAGCGCAGCCAATGCCGGAATAGACGCGTTTATCGTGGCCGACGTTGGAGTTTTGCAGTTGGTAAAAAAATATGCGCCGAATGTGGACGTGCACATTTCGACGCAGGCTGGCGTAGTTAATTTTTTGACGGCGAGAACTTTTTATGAATTAGGCGCAAAGCGAGTAGTATTGGCGCGCGAGCTGACACTTGATGACATTTCGACGATTAGGGCAAAAACTGATAAAAATCTGGAACTGGAAGTTTTTGTTCATGGCTCGATGTGCGTGTCATTTTCTGGAAGATGCTTGCTTTCGAGCTATTTAACAAGCAGAGATGCCAACCGCGGCGATTGTGCACAGCCTTGCCGGTGGAAATATAATTTGGTGGAAGAAAATCGACCGGGACAATTTTTTCCTGTTTTTGAGGAAAATGGAGGCACATACTTTTTAAATTCCCGCGACCTTTGCATGATAAATCACATTCCAGAAGTTGTAAAAGCCGGTGCGACAAGCTTAAAAATTGAAGGCCGGGCAAAATCGGCATATTATGTGGCTGTAACGACGAATGCTTATCGGCACGCGCTGGATTTATTTTTAAAAAACAAACCGCTTGAACCGTGGATTAGCGAAGAACTTGAAAAAATCAGTCACAGAGAGTACAATACTGGTTTCTTTTTTGGCAGCGAGCCTGGACAAGTTTACTCTAACGGTGGGTACATCCGAAATTACGATGTTGTTGCGGTTTGTGAGGCATACAAAGACGATGTTATAGAGATTTCGCAGCGGAATAAATTTTTCAAAGGCGACACTCTTGACGTTTTGCATCCCGGTGGTAAGCCATTTGATTTAAAAGTGGAGAAAATTTTCGATGAATGGGGCAATGAGGTTGAATCTACGCCTCATGCGATGCAGAAATTATTTATTCCGACAGAGAAAAAAGTTTTGCCTGGAGCGTATCTGCGGAAAGCTAGATGAATTTTGATTTATAGTTTATTTTAAAAGAGTTAGTTTTTCAGCTTGACTATTATTTTTTTTTGCGGTATAATAGTCAAGTTACATTTGGAGAGGTGTCCGAGTTGGCCGAAGGAGCACGACTGGAAATCGTGTAAACCGTTAAAGCGGTTTCTGGGGTTCGAATCCCCATCTCTCCGCCAAAATAAAAGATTTTTAATAGGTGACGTTGTCGTATGAGAAAATTGTATAAGAAAAAGTTCTGGATTATAACAGCGCTGTGTGTTTCAATTTTGTTTGTAGGAGCGGCAGCTCTTTTTTTTGATAAGAAAACAAAGTTAGAGGAATCAGAAAAAATTATTCCGATTGCAATGGCGGCTGATAATAATTATACTTACCCCACGATAGTTTCATTCACTTCGCTTATGATGAACGCGAAAAACAATACTCATTATGACGTTCATATTATGATTCCGGGCGATTTTTCAGAAGAAAATAAGCAAAAGTTGTTGAGCTTGCAAGAAAAATTTAATAATAGGTGCAAAATTAATTTAATTGATATGCAGGACCGATACAAAAATGCTTATGACAAAGGACACATAACTACACCAACTTATTACCGGCTCTCCCTGTCGTCGCTGTTGCCGGATTTAAATAAATTAATCTGGTTGGATGGAGACACGCTAATCTTTGAAGATTTAGAACAAATGCTCAACATAGATATGGATAATTTTTATTATAAAGGCTTTTTAGACAACAACGTGGATGGCCTTGAAGAATTTGGAATAAAAGATGACCATTACATATGTGCTGGAGTTTTGCTAGTAAATCTTGAAAAATTACGGCAAGACGATGTGGAACCAAAATTTGAAAAATTTATATCTGAAAATAATGACAGATTACAACAGCATGACCAGACTGTAATAAATGCGGTGTGCTACAAAAATATAGGAGTTTTGCCGGCAAAGTATGGGGTATTTAACTTTTCAAACGAAAAAACTGCAAAAGATTATGCCAATATTTTAAAAGCAACCAATAAATACACAGAAAAAGAAATGGAAAAAGCCTTTAAGCAACCAGCTATATTGCATTATGTTAGTAAGCCGTGGGGCGAATATGAAGTTAATCGAAAAGCTTTGTGGTGGGAGTATGCCGCTAAAACAGACTATTTTGATGAAATAAAGGCACATTATGGGGTAGCTTAGAAATTTTATACTGAAAACCGACTTAATTTTCTAAGTCGGTTTGAATTTTATTTTGACGATTAAACAGGGGAATGCTATGAAAAAAGACGAATTATACTGTTATCCAATGAAAATGCGGCCCGTTTTTAAGGAATATATTTGGGGCGGAGAAAAATTAAAGCGTTTCAATAAAAAAAGTGAGAGTGCTGTAATAGCCGAAAGTTGGGAAATTTCCTGCAATGAAGCGGGTTTAACAAAAATTGACAATGGGGTTTATGAGGGGCAGACCTTAAAAGATGTTATCGAAGCGTCAAGAAAGGATTTTTTAGGAGAAAATTTTGCCGAATTAGAAAAATTTCCTTTGCTCGTCAAACTTATAGATGCCAATAAAGACTTATCGGTGCAGGTTCATCCCTCGAAATTGACTGCTAACGAGGCAAGCAGTGAGTTTCCAAAATCTGAGTTGTGGTACATCATCGATTGCGAGCCGGATTCTTATATTTATTATGGCTTTAAAAAAGATATTTCTAAAGAAGAATTTACACGCAGTGTGCAGAAAAAAACTATTTGCGAGCTTTTGAACAAAGTAAACGTGCAAAAAGGTGAATCTTATTACATTCCCGCAGGCACGATACACGCGCTGGGCAAAGGCATTTTAGTGGCGGAAATTCAACAAAATTCCAACACGACTTTCAGAGTTTATGATTATGACCGAAGAGATTCCGCGGGCAATTTGAGAGAACTGCATATTGAACGTGCGAAAGATGTGTTAAATTTTAGTAAAACGGCTTCAGAAAAGCTTTTAAAAGAGAATTTTTCTAGCTTTGAATGCGATTATTTTAAAGTGAAAAAGGAGATAATCCGCAAAGAAAAGAATATTTCAAATGCCAAAAAAACTTTTCAAATTGTTCAGTTTATTTCCGGTAGTGGAAAAATTTTCTATAAAGATTATGTTTACAATTGCAATTTGGGAGACACATTTTTTATTCCGGCAAAAGTCGAAAAATACACGATAAAAGGCGATTGTGAATTATTAATCACGAAAATTTAGCATATTTTAACAGATTAACGATAGATTTCTTTTAAATTTAAAGGAATCTTCATTTATTTTTCATTCAAACTTGACAATACTTAAACTTTTGCGTTACGATTATAAATGCAACGTTGTCAAATGGAGGATAATTATGGAATTAAAGGCTAAAACCTACGGAAATGAAAGCATTTCTTCGCTTAAGGGCGCGGACAGAGTGAGAAAACGTCCGGCGGTAATATTTGGTTCCGATGGGATAGAAGGCTGTCAACATTCGGCTTTTGAAATTTTATCAAACTCGATAGACGAGGCAAGAGAAGGCTTTGGCAGCGAGATAATTGTAACTTTATTCGAAGATCATTCGATTGAAATAGAAGATTTTGGAAGAGGGATTCCAGTAGATTTTAACAAAAATGAAAATAAATTTAATTGGGAACTCATTTTCTGTGAGTTGTATGCAGGCGGAAAATATAACAATAATTCGGCGCAAAATTATGAATATTCGCTAGGCTTGAACGGGTTAGGCTTGTGCTCAACGCAGTATTCATCGGAGTATATGAACGTTGAGATAAAGCGCGACGGTTTTATTTATTCGCTGCATTTTGAAAAGGGAGAAAATATCGGCGGACTGAAAAAAGAGCCATATAACAAAAAGGATACCGGCACGAAAATTCGTTGGAAGCCCGACTTTGAGGTATTTACGGACATCGACATAAAACCGGCGTACTTTTTGGACATAATAAAGCGTCAGGCCATAGTAAATGCGGGCCTGAAGTTCATTTTTAAGCGTCAAGTTGGAGAAAATTTTGAGATAACCGAATTTAACTACGAAAACGGTATAGTTGACCATGTTAAGGAGTTGGTGGGCGAGGATTTTTTGACTCCGATACAGTTTTGGACGGGGGAGAAAAAGGTTAGAGACCGCGAGGACAAGCCATTTTACAAAACGAAAATAAATGTTGCGTTCGCGTTCTCAAATAAAGTGAGTTTGTCGGAATATTATCACAATTCCAGCTGGCTGGAGTATGGCGGAGCGCCGGAAAAGGCCGTAAAGAATGCTTTTGTGTATCAAATTGATGTCTACTTGAAGCAGAATGGCAAATACAACAAAAACGAGAGCAAAATAACTTTTGCCGACGTGGAAGACTGTCTTGTGATAGTGGTTTCGTCGTTTTCAAACGTGACTTCTTACGAAAATCAGACAAAAAAATCCATAACGAACAAAGGCATTCAAGATGCGATGGTTGAGATGTTTCGGCATCAGTTGGAGGTTTATTTTATAGAAAATCCGCTCGACGCCGAAAAAATTGCCGCGCAAGTGCTTGTAAATAAGCGTAGCCGAGAGGATGCAGAAAAAACTAGGTTGAACATAAAAAAGAAGCTTACGAGCAACATGGACATAACCAGTCGAGTGGCTAAATTTGTGGATTGCAGAAGTCGGGACGTGAATGAGCGCGAGCTTTTTATAGTGGAGGGCGACTCCGCATTGGGCGCGTGTAAACAGGCGCGAGACCCGAATTTTCAGGCGATAATTCCGATACGCGGGAAAATTTTGAATTGCTTAAAAGCCGACTATAACAAGATTTTTAAAAGCGATATTATCACCGACCTTATAAAAGTTTTGGGTTGCGGAGTGCAGATTAAGGCTAAAGCGAACAAAGATTTGGCCTCGTTCGACATAAATCTTCTTCGGTGGAATAAAGTAATTTTGTGCACGGATGCTGACGTTGATGGATTTCAGATTCGAACGCTGTTGCTCACGATGATATACAGACTGACGCCGAATCTTATCGAGGAGGGCAAGGTTTTCATTGCTGAATCGCCGCTTTACGAGATAAACACAAAAGACGAGACTTATTTTGCGTATACGGAAAAGGAAAAAGATGATTTTATCGAGCAAATTGGGACAAAAAAGTTTACGATTCAGCGCTCGAAAGGATTAGGTGAAAACGAGCCGGATATGATGAATTTAACCACGATGAATCCGAAAACGCGCAGATTGATAAAAATTATGCCCGAGGACGCCGAAAAAACTGCGCATATGTTTGACGTTTTGCTGGGGGATAATATTGCCGGCAGAAAGGAATTTATTGTGGAAAACGGCCATTTGTACATCGATGCGGCAGACGTTAGCTGAAAAAATTTATTTAAAGTTTTTGGAGGTGAAAAATATTGGCATCAAAAGGTAAAAAATTTTCAAAAAACGCGAATAATAGCAGTAAAAATTACGGAATTATCAACGGTGCGGGAGAGATTGTTGAGCAAAAAATTGCGAATACGTTGGAGCAAAATTATATGCCTTATGCGATGAGTGTAATACTTTCTCGTGCGATTCCTCAGATTGACGGATTTAAGCCTTCTCACAGAAAGTTGCTTTACACGATGTACAAAATGGGGTTGCTGAATTCTGCCCGCACAAAATCTGCGAATATTGTTGGGCAGACGATGAAGTTAAATCCTCATGGTGACAGTGCGATTTACGACACAATGGTGCGATTGAGTCGCGGATACGAAGCCTTGCTGCACCCTTATGTTGATTCAAAGGGAAACTTTGGCAAATTTTATTCTCGGGACATGATGTGCGCAGCTTCGAGATACACCGAAGCGCGGCTTGATGACATTTGCGAAGAACTTTTTAAGGATATTGACAAGGATACCGTCGATTTCGTTGACAATTATGATAACACGCTGAAAGAACCAATGCTTTTACCGGCAAGTTTTCCGTCGATTTTGGTTAATGCAAATACTGGAATTGCGGTGGGAATGGCGAGTTCAATTTGTCCATTTAATTTAAGAGAAGTCTGCAAAGCGACAATTATGCTGATAAAAAATCCGGATGCAGATATTAGCAAAGTGCTTCTGGCGCCAGATTTTACTGGTGGTGGAATTATAATTTACGATGAGAAATCTATTATGGATATTTACAAAACCGGAAGAGGCAGCATAAAAGTGCGAGCGCGGTATACTTATGATAAAACCGAAAATTGTATTGATATTAGCAGTATTCCCCCTACGACGACGTCTGAAGCGATTATAGAAAAAATAATAGAGCTGGTAAAAAAAGGTGTAATAAAAGAAATATCGGACGTCCGCGATGAAACTGGTATAGACGGTTTAAAAATTACGATAGACTTGAAAAGAAACACTGATGCAGAAAAATTGATGCAAAAACTTTATCGATTAACCCCACTCGAAGATTCATTTTCGTGCAATTTTAATGTACTTATAAATGGTACGCCGAAAGTTTTGGGAGTCAAGGCTCTGCTGGAGGAGTGGCTGAGATTTAGGCTAGATTGCGTTAAGCGCAGGACACAGTTTGACCTCTCTAAGCAGAAGAGTAAAATGCATTTGCTGACCGGACTTAAAAAAATTCTTGTGGACATCGATAAAGCCATAGAAATTATCAGAAACACCAAAGAAGAGTCGCAGGTTGTTCCGAATTTGATGGCAGGATTTTCTATCGATGAACTGCAGGCCGATTACGTGGCGGAAATAAAATTGCGGCACTTAAACAGAGAATACATTTTAAAACGAACCGACGAAATCGAAAAGTTAAAGGAGTCGATAGAGAAATTAGAGACAATACTTAACGACGAAAACAAGGTAAAAGAAATTATTGCGCAAGAACTTTACGATATTTCTGAGAAGTACGGCAAGACGAGAAAAACGATACTCATTTATAAAGAGGACATAAAAGAAGCGAATGTAGTTGAAGAAGTTCCCGAATATCCGGTGCATTTGTTCCTTACGAAAAACCAGTACTTTAAGAAAATTACACCTCAGTCGCTGAGAATGAACAGCGAGCAAAAGTTAAAAGATGGTGATGAAATTTTGCAGTCAATAGAGGCCAATAATACATTTGATTTATTATTTTTTACAGATAAACATCAGGTTTATAAGGCAAAAGTTGCAGATTTTCAAGACATAAAAGCGAGCGTGCTAGGAGAATTTATTCCCGCAAAATTGGGCATGGAGGCAGATGAGTCGATTTTGTACATGATTGCTACCGGAGACTATTCTGGAAATGTCCTGTTCTTTTTTGAAAACGGAAAGATTGCCAAAATAACTCTGGACGCGTATAAAACGAAAACGAACAGGAAAAAACTTATAAATGCATTTTCGGATAAATCAAAAGTGGTTGCAATAAAATATTTAAATGAGGATAGAGAATTTTTGTTAACGTCATCGTCAGGACGAATGTTGATTTTAAGCACAAACTTGCTTCAAGTTAAATCTACAAAAACGACTTTAGGCGTGTCGGTTATGAGTTTGCGCAAAGGTCATCGAGTTATCAAAGTGTCAGCGTTAAATTTGCAAAAATTAGCTAATGAACAACGATACAGACCTAAAAATTTGCCAGCAGCAGGCAGTTTACCGAGTGCTAATGATATTCAGGCAGAACAATTGATTTTGCAATAAAAAGGAGATTTTACAATGAGCATAAAAAAAGACTGGATGGAACGACAGATTGAGGCGATAGGAAATACTTTTGCAGCAATTCTTTTTGGAAAAGATAAGGTAAAAGCAATCTTGGACGTGGATGAAGAAGAGAATTCTGCTACAGAGATGGAAGACGACATTTTGGACAGAATGGTGAAAAAACACTTAGCGGATAAAAATTTTAACGAAGCGGAAAATTTAATTTTTAACGCCCTCGAAAGACAAAAAACAGCGCGTAGATTTGAGTTAGCGTTGAATTTTTTTAACGAAGCAAATGAATTTAGTGACGAAGTTTTGTCAAAATATGACTATTCGCACGAAGAAATTGAAGACGGAATAAATACTTTAAAAAAGTTATATGAATAACAAAAAGGCAGCATCAAACCTGCCTTTTTCTCTTAATTTTGATTGTAAAAAAAGCCGTTAATATAAATTATTTTGAATAAAATGTGATAAATAGCTATAAAATTAAAAAAGACATAGACTATAAATGATTTTTGTTGACAAGTTGATGAAAACGTTTTATAATGAAAATGTTTGGTTAATTTATGAAAGCATGATTGCTTGCTAAGTCAGTAGGCTTGAGGAGGAATTTTTTTGTTGAAATTAGGCATAAAAGGGGAATTAAATTATACAGTTCAGGATAAAGACACTGCCAAAACTATGGAAATTGGCGGTTTGGACATTTTTTCAACATCATCAATGATTTATATGATGGAACTGACTGTATGTAAAAGTTTGGAAGAACATCTGAGCAAAGGTACTACCACCGTGGGAAAATCTATGAATATTCAGCATTTTTGTCCAACACCCGTGGGAACAGCGATAAAATTTGAATCCAAACTTGTAAAAATAGACGGTAAAAATTTGACTTTTGAGGTCAGAGCATTAGACCCTTTTGGCGTAATGGGCGCTGGAATTCACGAGAGAATCATAGTGGATAAGCAGTATTTTATGATGAAAGCACTTGTAAAAAAAGCAAAGTGATTTTTTAAAAATTTGTTTTTGGAGACGGTTTTAATGGAATTTTTAGGATATGCTTTATTAATTCTTTTATTTGTTATGTTTTTTGTATCTATATGGCTGAAAAATGGGCTTAAAGTCTTGAGAATTACGCATAAACCAAATGAAATTAAGGTCGGAAATGGAAAAAAATCTGCACTGATTATTTATCAGCCAACAAAGCATGATACCGCAACCAAACTTACAAAAGCTGTTGCAGACTGTTTGGCGGAAAATGGATATACTGTTACAATAAATTATCCGTCGAATGAAATCAACTATATTTTAAGCGAATATGACTTGATTATCTTTGGTTCCGGTGTGTATTTAGGTAATTTTTCTCCGGTTTTGAGCGATTATATTTTGCGAAACAGATTCAGAAATAAAAAGGTTTTGATTTATACAGTTGGCTTGAAAACGGACGATTTGACGGATTTAAATGAGCTGAGAGTTATGCTTGACGATGCTAATGAAGTTCATGGAATCAAGGTAAGCAAGGGGCAAGAGGATAAGTTAAAAGAGTTTGTTGTCAACTCTATAAATGATTAATTGAATCAGGGGGCGCCGCACTATATTGCGCGGCGCCCCCTCAGATTTTTTTATATTTTACATACTTTCCGGTACGCTGATTTTGAACATATTCAAAATATTGCTGATAACAATTTTCACGCAAAGACAAAGATTAATTCGTGCAGACATAAGGTGTTCGTCGTCGCATTTAACCCGGCATGAATTGTAAAATTTATGAAACAGCGTCGCCAAAGTAATAACATAGCGAGTGATTCTAGCAGGGTCGTAAGTTTTGGCAGCCTCGATTATTTCGCTGGTGTACATAGAAAGATGTCGAATCAACTCTTTTTCCTCCGGCTCGCGCAGCAAAAATAATTCTTCAGCGGAACAAGCTTTTGGATTAATATTTTCTTTTTCAAGCGCTTTTAAAATGCTGCAAATTCTGGCATGAGCATATTGAACGTAATAAACCGGATTTTGCGCATCTTCTTTAACAGCGAGGTCAAGGTCAAAGTCCATCTGAGAGTTGGCTTCACGCATATTAAAAATAAATCTGGCGGCGTCTACGGAAACTTCATCCAGCAAGTCGGAAAGCTGAATAGCCTTGCCGGTTCGCTTACTCATGCGCACAATTTGGCCGTCTTTAACGAGTTTAACTAGCTGCATTAAAATAACGTCAAGCTTGTTTTCATCGAGCCCGATGGCATTCATAGCGCCTTTCATTCTGGCGACGTGACCGTGATGGTCTGCGCCCCAGATATCGATACAGATGTCAAATCCGCGCTTTACGAATTTATTCCTGTGATAAGCAATATCGGCGGCAAAGTAAGTTGGATTACCATTTTTACGCACTAAAACTTCATCTTTTTCGGCACCAAAATCGGTTGCTTTATACCATAATGCACCGTCTAACTCATAAGTCATGCCGTTGTTTTTCAAAATTTCGATAGTTTCATCTATTTCGCCGTCGTTATGCAAATCTATTTCGTGAAACCACCTGTCAAAAGTTATTCTATATTTTTCTAAATCTGATTTCATTTTATTTATATTTTTAGGCAAAGCGAAGTCAATTAGCGCTTTTTTTCTAATTTCTGAGTCGACATTTAAGTAAGTATCGCCGTTTATAAGCGCAACTTCTTGTGCCAAATCTTTTATATCTTCGCCGTGATAGCTATCTTCAGGCAAAGGATGATTTTCTTCGCCGTCAAAAATTTGTAGATATCTGGTTTCAAGTGAAACGCCAAATTTATCTATCTGATTGCCTGCGTCGTTGATGTAAAATTCTCTTTTCACGTCGTAGCCGGCAACGTCAAGAACAGCTGCAAGACAATCTCCCAAAGCGCCGCCGCGAGCATTTCCCATGTGCATGGGGCCGGTGGGGTTGGCCGATACGAACTCCACCATAACCTTTTTATTTTGACCAAAATCCGAGCGTCCATAATTTTCCTTAAGCGCTAAAATATCATTTATAATCGCAACGAAAAACTCTTTTGCCAAGAAAAAGTTTATGAATCCAGACCCAGCAACCTCAAAACGCTCGAACATGGTGTTATTTAAATTCAAGTTGCTGCAAATGATTTTAGCAATTTGAGGCGGAGCCATTTTGAAATTTTTGGCATTTACCATCGCCACATTAGAAGAAAAGTCGCCATTTTTGTGGTCTGCAGGAACTTCAATATTTACCTTTATATTTTCATTAATACGAGGCAAGTCCTCTTTTTTAATAGCATACATAATGGCGCTATGAAGCATTTCCTTTAGGTCTTCAATGGTTTTTAATACGACTTTAGACATAGTTATCCTCCTTAACATTGATAATGACCTTATTTTTGCTTAAATGTGTATTATTTGTGTCGAGTGAATAAATTAATACGATTTTACAGGAATTTTTTTCGAAACAGCAACTGACTTCGTGAGTAAAAACACAAATTTTAATATTTCCAAACTCTGTAAGGTAAGTGCAAATATGCCGTTTATTTTTCTCAAACACAAATTTAACCGATTGCGTACCTTTTCTAGAAATAATTATTTTATCGGGGCCACAAATTTTAATATTTGAAAAAAATTTGTTGTTTTCGATGACTTCTTCATAAGATATCAGCCCGAGGTTATTTTTGAAATTAAACTTGCACGGAACTGTAATTTTAGATTCGCTGGTTTGTCCGTCAACAGTATGCATGCTGAAAATGCTTATAGAATATGTTTTATTCACCGTCAAATCAACCTTTCGGCCGGCACGGAATATTTTTCAATATCGACCATTTTAACCTTTTGAGAGACATTCTGCTGCAAAAACAAACCTGCATTTTTAGAAAAACTATTAACGGTATCGCTGACGAAAAACACGCAAGAGCCAGAATTTTTGCGCTCGGTTAAATTTTCAGAAAAACTAAGCGCATTTGCCGCAAATATAGCTGCTTCTCTGCCGGAGTCGATTAGCTTCACTTCGGGGCCAATGACTTTAGAAATAATATCGCTGATAATGGGATAGTGCGTGCAGCCAAGAATTAACGTATCGATTTTTTTGTTTCGCAAGCCAGCCAGATATTTTTCTGCAATAATCAAAGTAGCCTTGTTATCCTTTTCGATAAAACCATTCTCGACCAGCGGAACAAACAAAGGACAATCCTGTTCAAAAATTTGAAGATTCGGATTAATTTTAAGCAATTCGCGCTTATAAGAACCGCTTTTTATCGTCGCAGTTGTACCGATTATTCCGATTTTGTTATTTCGCGTGGCACTGGCAGCTGCGGTCGCGGTAGGTGCAATCACGCCGGTAAATGGAATTTCGATATTCACGTTACTCTCCTCGAGTATGGAACTTACCGTACCGCAGGCCGCCAAAATCATTTTTACGTCCAGAGATTTTAAAAATTCTATGTCTTGAAGGGCATATTTTAATATGGTTTTGCGGCTTTTATCGCCATAAGGAACACGTCCGGTGTCTCCAAAGTAAATAATATTTTCATATGGCAAAACTTTAAGCAATTCTTTTACAGCAGTCAGTCCTCCAAGTCCGGAGTCAAAAACTCCAATAGGTTTATTATTCATTCAGATTTTACCTCTCAAAAGCAAGATTAATCAGTCTGTCAATCAGCTCAGAATACGGTATGCCGGTATTTTCGAACAATTTTGGATACATACTTATTGAGGTAAATCCAGGAAAGGTGTTAAGTTCATTTAAGTAAATTTCGTTAGAGTCTTTCTTGACAAAAAAATCTATTCTGGAAAGACCGCTGCAACCCATAACTTTGTAAGCTTTTATGGCAATTTCTCGAATTTTATTTGAAATTTCGTCGCTGATACGCGCCGGAATGTAAAGTTTTGAGTTGTCATTAATGTATTTTGCCTCATAGTCATAAAAATCGTTAGCAGGAGCAATTTCACCCACGATAGAAGCGATAGGATTTTCGTTGCCCAAAACTGCACATTCGACTTCCTGACTGGAGATATTTTCTTCAATTAGTATACGACTGTCCTCACAAAGCGCAATCTCAACGGCTTTAATCAGCTCATCGCGAGATAAAACTTTGCTCACCCCCACAGATGAACCCGCATTTGAAGGTTTAACAAAAAGAGGGTAGTCAGGTAAGGTTTTTTCGATGTAATTAATGCATTTTTCTTTGTCGAATTTGAAATCATTCTCTGTAACGAACGCGAACTTAGCTTTTTTAATTCCGGCGTAAGTCAAAATAATATTCGTATCAATTTTGTCCATACAGGTAGCGGATGACAGTAAGTTGCAACCTACAAACGGAATTTTTGCAAGTTGCAACAGGCCTTGAATCGTACCGTCTTCGCCATTTTTGCCGTGCAAAACAGGAATAACCGCGTCGATTTTTATGATAGAATATTTCTCGTTTTCAATCACAACAAGGCCGCCGATTGAAGTGCCTGGAGAAATAAACGCTTTTTTCATATTTTTAGTGTCTTTTTCCCACTCCCCGTCAGGAATTTTAGAAATATCCCCGGTATATTGAAACCATTCGCCTTTTTTTGTAATTCCGATTAATATAATTTCGTACTTTTCCTTAGAAATATTCTCTATTATCGAAGTGGCCGAACGTCTAGAAACTTCGTGTTCAGACGAGGCGCCACCGAATAAAACAGCAATTACTTTTTTTTTCATAAAAAAACCTCCTACAATAAGTAATATTACCATATTGTCGCAATGGGTGCAAATTTTATTTGAGAATTTTTTAATTCTTGATGACAAACATTAGAAAAATGTGTTAAAATATCTTTATAAAACGTTAGGAGTGATAGTTTGATAAATAAAGCGTTTAAAATTATAGACGAAAAACTGAGCGAAATTCTGATAAAAAACGGCTTCAACAAGATTAATAATATCGAAAATACCATTTTATTTGTCAAAGAATCAGATGGTTACAAGGTCTGTTTTGATGAAACTAAAAATAAATTTGAATTGTTTGACTGTTCGCTGGGAAATAATGAGGTGACTTCAGAAAAAAACTTGTCAACGTGGCTTTTCAACCCGCAAAATGATACCGAACGAGAGGCAAAAGATATTGCCGCCGACTTTGCTGAAACACTTGGCGCTGTAAATAAACGCGCGAATAAAAAAATAGTCAAAAAAAAGAAAAAATCAGACGACGAAAACAATACAAATCCGCTGTTTTTAATGAACCGAATTGCAAATATTTTTCCGGAACTTAAAGATGCGGTTATGGAAGAAAAAGAAAATTACGAGAACTTCAGAGGAGTAACTTTTGCACGAGAAAAAGCTATGCCTTTTGTTAAAGAAACCTTGACGAGCGGCAATCCGAAAGATAAATTTAAAAAGTTGTGCACAGTTTTTAGCAATCTGTATGCGTCTGGAGACCTCGATACAAAAGCCATAATAACTATTGTATTTTTTAATGACGTCGATGACATTACCGCTCGAGAGAATATAGAGAATATGGTCAGCGAAGATTTGAAATCTGCCATGAAAGAAGCCTTTAAACTGAAAGGCAAAAAAATAAAACCGGAAAAAATTAAGAAAAAACGCACGTTCATTTCTGATACTTTAAACGCTGCTCAAGCTCAGCAAAAAAATTAGCAATTTGTGCTTGACGAATTGCTGGGTTTTGTGGTATAGTATACTTACCTCTAAGAGGGCTTTATTTTTGTACTCTTTAGAGGGAGGCTAAAAATTTCCGATATTCCGGGAGGTGCCGTCATGCGAGTAAAAATTACATTAGCCTGCACTGAGTGCAAACAACGCAACTACAACACAATGAAAAACAAAAAGAATGACCCTGACAGGCTTGAAATGAATAAGTACTGCAGGTTCTGCAAAAAACATACTTTGCATAAAGAAACAAAGTAATTTTGAAAAAGAGGGGTGTAATTTTATGGCAAAAAAGAAAAATGCTGAGAAAAAACCCAATATCATTCAAAGAATCGGTAAGTTTTTCACTGATTGTAAAAGCGAAATGAAAAAAATAGTTTGGCCAACCATTAAAGTTACTTTTAAAAATACGGGCGTGGTGCTATCTTCAATAGTAATCAGCGCAATTTTTGTTGGTGCTTTGGACTTTGGCCTAACTGAACTTCTTGGTACTATAATGCATATTGCCAATTAATTCGCTCGGGGGGAAACTATGCCAGAAGAAGCTAAATGGTACATTGTGCATACTTACTCAGGGTATGAAAATAAGGTTGCATCAAATCTTGAAAAAACTGTCGAAAATCGAGGACTTCGCGATTTAATTCAGGAAGTTTTTGTGCCGACAGAGACCGTCACTGAGATTAAGGATAATAAAAAACGTGACGTTGAACGTAAGATTTTTCCTGGTTACGTCATTATAAAAATGGTGCTTACAGATGAAACTTGGTATATTGTGCGGAATATTCGCGGTTGTACTGGTTTTGTGGGTCCATCTTCTAAGCCGATTCCTTTAACCGATGAGGAAGTTAAACGGCTTGGTGTTGAAAAAAATATCGTGGAAGTTTCTTACAACGTCGGCGACAATGTTGTTATCATAGACGGTCCGCTTGAAGACAGTGTTGGTACTGTTGAAGAACTCGATACCGAAAATAATTATGTGCGAGTTCTGGTTAGTATGTTTGGGCGCAATACGCCTGTTGAACTTGAATTATCTCAAGTTGAACTCATGGATTAATTTCTTTTTGCGATAAGTAATTTAAGCGTTATTTATTGCGCGGGGCTTGGGTGCCCCAATGTGGGAGGAACTACTAAACTTTTAAATAGTTCCGCGTTTTACCACTAATTTTGGAGGTGCAAAAAATGGCTCAAAAAGTCACCGGCTTTATTAAGCTTCAGATTCCTGCTGGCAAGGCAACTCCGGCGCCGCCTGTAGGCCCGGCATTAGGTCAGCATGGTGTCAACATCATGGCGTTCACTAAGGAATTTAATGAGCGCACAAAAAATGACGCAGGTTTGATTATTCCTGTTGTTATCACGGTTTACGCTGACCGTTCATTTACTTTTGTAACCAAAACGCCACCTGCTGCGGTTCTTATCAAAAAGGCTTGCGGTATCGAAAGCGGTTCGGGTGTTCCGAATAAAAATAAGGTTGCTAAAATTACCCGCGAACAGGTCAAGAAGATTGCTGAACAAAAAATGCCAGATTTGAATGCTGCTAATGTCGATACGGCAATGAGTATGATTGCCGGAACTGCACGTAGCATGGGTATCGAAGTAGTCGATTGATTTAACCCGGGTGGGAGGAAAAAATCCGATTTTACCACTCAATAGGGAGGAAAACCAATGAAACACGGTAAAAAATATGTCGATAGCGCTAAACTTATCGACAAAACAAAATTATACGAAAATGATGAAGCTATGGATATTTGCGTCAAAACAGCTACGGCTAAGTTTGACGAAACTGTAGAAGTTCATGTTAAATTAGGCGTTGATTCACGTCACGCAGACCAGCAAGTACGCGGTGCAATCGTTTTGCCAAACGGTACCGGCAAAAAAGTTAAAGTTCTTGCAATCTGCAAGGGCGACAACGTGAAATTGGCCGAGCAAGCCGGCGCTGATTTTGTTGGCGCTGAGGAAATGACCACAAAGATTCAAAATGAAGGCTGGATGGATTTTGATGTTCTTATCACCACTCCAGACATGATGGGGCTTGTTGGTCGTTTGGGTAAAGTTTTAGGTCCGAGAGGTCTTATGCCAAACCCAAAAGCTGGCACGGTTACTCCAGACATCGCTAAAGCAATTAAAGAGGCAAAAGCTGGTAAGATTGAGTATCGCTTGGATAAAACTAACATTATTCACTGCCCAATTGGAAAAGCTTCTTTTGGCAAAGAAAAATTACTCGAAAATTTTGATGCCTTGCTCGGTGCGATTGTTAAAGCAAAACCTGCCGCTGCAAAAGGTCAATATATCAAGTCTTGTGTAGTTTCGACTACTATGGGACCTGGAATTAGATTAAACCCAAATAAAGTTGGTTTATAAAAAATGAAGCAATCAGAAATAATGAATTGACCGTAAAATTCAGCTTATTTTTGATTATTTTAAGGAATGAACTCTGTCGTTTAAATGGTTCATTCCTTTTTATTTACTAATAATTATTCAAAAAATTTTTTCTAAAAAGGCTATATTATAAATTTACAATTCTAATAAATAAAAAATTTTTTATTTATGCCTGTTTAATCACACCACAGGCATTTTTTATTCCTGAATTTCCGGACGGCTGAGTCCTAAAGTCATCGGGGCTTTGGTGAATAATGACAGTTTTTCCAACCACATCTTGGGGCGTAAATCGGTTTGTATAAACAGCCATAAAACAATAACCATCATTTGAAAAAAGCACCGGCAAATCTCCTGCATGATTTGGATGAATATCTGCTGTCGGATTGTAATGTTCTCCAACTAACGAAAATGCATCTATTCCTTGAGTGGGTTCACATTTGTTGCCATTGTGTATGTGAAATCCAAATGGCCCAATTTGAGGGTTTGAGACAGTTTTTGGTGTAAAATTCGGCAATCCATTAGCTTCCACTACAACCAAAGTTCCGCTTTTTATGGGATAAAAGTAAACATCTGCGGTTAATTTTGGTGCCAGGTTACTTCCTTTTAACTTTGCAAACGCAGCTGCTTTATTCTTCAACACAGATAAAATCGGTAAATTTTCTTTATTCATAATTTTCTCCTATCTGGTTTATAATTTAGTCCATAATTTGCTAAAAGCGATAATATATGTGCAAAATCAAGGTCAAATAAGCTTTTTTACACAATTTATTTCTGATTTTTTTATTTCACCAAAAAATATCAAAATCATAACGTACAAAATTACACTAAAAGCAAATTCAAATATAATTTTTAAAATTATAGAATCAGAGAGGCTGTTTTCAAACATAAATTTTGTAAAAAACGTCGCAATAGTTGAGTAAATCAACGGAAAAATCACCCATTTTATAAAGTCAAACTTCAAACACGTTACTTTTAGTAGTCTAACAATGCTTAAACTGGAATTTAAAATTGTGCTGACAAATGTCATAATTATAAGGCCGTTTAAGCCGATTATTGGCAGGAGTATGAAAATTAAAAGCACTCGAACCGCTGAATCAATAATGTTATACGATAAGTAATACATTTGTTGATTTAAGCCTTTTAACATACCATCTACAACTTTGTCAAGATACATTAGTGGTACGAGCGGCGCAAAAATACTCAGATATACGCTGCAATTAGAATTGGAATACACTGCGCAACATAAGTCTTTTGAAAAAAATATAAAAATATTCATTGTAATTATCGAAAAAAGCAGTGTGACTTTCAAAACTTTTTCTGCAATATAATTAATATTTGCTTTTTGATTTACCGCATTTGCTTCGGACATTTCTGGAATAAGCAGCATCGAAAATGACATCAAAATCAGCGACGGAAAAGCAATTATTGGCATAACCATTCCGCAAATTAACCCGTATGTGGACAAAGCTTTCGTGCTGGAAGCGCCATAGCATTTTAGTCCGGACGGAATTAGTATATTTTCCAGCGTGTTAAGTCCGGCTCTCAAAGATGCACTCGCTGTAAGTGGCAAAAATATCAAAAATAAGTTCGTTGAAAAATTTTCTTTTTTATGTTTATCTGTAACTTTAGCGATTTTTTTTACATCGTTGATATAAAGTAAGTAAGAATATATACATGACAAAATTTCAGAAAGCGTCGTTCCAATAACTACCGCCGCGCAAGCATATTCTATTCCACGTGGGGCAAAATTTCCAATTAAAATGATGAAAACCACAATTTCTATTACCTGTTCAAGAAGCTGTTCGCTGGCGGTTTTAATGACACGTCTGACCGCATAAAAATAGCCTCTAAAACATGATGAAACCGCGACAAACGGTAAACTCGGAGCCAAAATTTTTAACGATAAAATTGTTCGAGCATCTTTTAAAATATTAATACCGATTTGCTCTGCGAAAATAAACATTATTACGGCCGCAAAAATGCTTATTCCTACCCCCAGTGCCAAACATTTTGCGACAACTTTTTTAGCCTGCGAGTACTTCTTTTGAGCAATAAAATCTGTTACCAAACGCGTTACAGTAAGGCTTATGCCGGTTGTAGAAAAAGTCGCCGCAAAGAAGTATACCGCCGTAACCAGCTGGTATAACCCTATTCCCTCTGCACCGATTTTGTTGGACATATACACACGAAAAAACATTCCTATTGCCATATTTATAAACGATGTTCCCGTCAATATCAGCGCGTTTATCATAAAGGTTTTCTTTTTCATAAAATTTTACACTCCGTTTCATATTCAGGTATATGCGGAGTATTTTTTTATTATGTTCTGGAAATTATTATGAATATATGGTAAAATTATTAATGTACATTTCGGAGGGGATGTTATGAATTTTGATGAAATTTTTGAAATAATGGATGAAGCTTTTCCAAACAGTGAAATGCGTACTTATGAAGAACAGAAAAAATTGCTGGATAATGACAAATATAATATTTATGTCAAGAAAAATGAATCTGGTTTAGTTGTCGGTTTTTTAGCGTATTGGACTTTAGAAAGTTGCACTTTTTTTGAGCATTTAGCGGTTTCTAAAAAATTTAGAGGAAATGGTATCGGCAAACAAATAATTTTGGAAAACGCTGAAAATTTTAAAAAACCCATATTTTTTGAAATTGAGCCACCAAATACGGAAATAGCCAAAAGAAGAATCGACTTTTATAAACGCTTGGGCTTTAAATTAAATAATTTTTATTATGAACAACCAGCTCTAAGAAAAAATGAAAAACCTCAGCAACTGCTAATAATGAGCTATCCAGAACCAATAAGCGAACAGAATTTTGTTGAATATAAAAAAGAAATTTACAGCAATGTGTATGGCAAGTAATATAATTTTTGATGTCAAAGGAGATTTAATTATGAATGATTACATTATTTTTACAGACTCTACATGCGATTTAGATGCAGAACATATAAAAGAGTTAGGAGTAAAAACTATTCCACTCAACTTTACTTATGAAGGCAAGTCTTATACAGACGGAACAGGTATGTCTCACAAAGACTTTTACAATTTGCTGAGAGAAAAGAAAGATATAACAACAAGTCAAATAAATGCTGGCACCTTTATCAAAGAATTTGAACCTTATTTAAAAGCGCAAAAGGATATTCTTTACATAGCTTTCTCGTCGGGACTAAGCGGGACATACACATCGGCAGAAATTGCCAAAACCGATTTAATGGAGAAATATCCAAAACAAAAAATAATTGTTATAGACTCTCTGTGCGCCTCTATGGGAGAAGGCTTGCTGATTCACTACGCTGCAAAAAAGAAAGACAACGGTGCTTCTATTGAAGAACTGGCTAAATGGATTGAAAATAATAAACTAAGTGTGTGTCATTGGTTCACGGTTGACGATTTATTTCATTTAAAAAGAGGTGGGAGAGTTTCGTCTGTGTCGGCTTTGTTGGGTACTATGCTCGGCGTAAAACCTGTTTTGCACGTTGATGATGCCGGGAAATTAATTCCGATGGGAAAAGTTCGTGGCCGAAAGGCTGCTTTAACGGCGCTCGTTGAACATATGAAAAAATCAGCAAAAATAACTCCTGATGATGTTGTTTTTATTTCTCATGGAGACGCCATTGACGATGCAAACTTTGTCAAGGAGCTAGTTTTGAAAGAGTTTAGCGTAAAAGATGTTAAAATCAATTACATTGGTTCTGTAATAGGGGCTCACGCTGGACCCGGAACGATTGCGCTGTTTTTTATGGGACAAAATAGATAAATTTCGACATTTATTGTTATTTTATTGGCTATTCATACAAATTTTGTTTTTAATATTGTAAATACCTTCTGATTATGCTATAATAAAGTTACTTTATTAATTATAGGAGGCTTTTTATGAAAAATAAAAAAATAGTTTCTTTAGGTTTAGCTTTGTCTTTAGCAATTTCTCCGTTAAATTGTAGCAGTGTTTTCGCTTCAACACCTACATCGGCTAAGATAAATGCCAATGCAAAAATTGAAAATTCAGAAGATTACAAGTTATTAAAAGAAAAACTTGAAAAATGCATGGCAGATCAAGCAAAATTAGAAAAACAGCTAGAAGATGCAAAAAAGAAAAATAAAAAAGAAAAAAAGAATACTGGAGAAGCTGAAATGTATTCTAACACTGCTTTGAAAATTACAGATAAAGTTATTGATTGTCTTATTTTCTTTAAAGTTAAACTTCCGCTTATTATTTTTGGTTCAATAGTTGGATTCAGTACAGTAGGTTTAATTTTAGCAGAATTATTTAAATAAAATTAATAACTTTATAAAAAAGGCGCCGCGCGGTATAGTGCGGCGCTGTTTTATTATAAAGTGATAGTGTCAATGCGAATGAGCTGTTTTAATTATATTGTATAGAGGAAGTGTAAGTAGCACTTCCTCTTTTTTGTTCAAATATTAGAAATAAATTTACAGTACGAAATGTTTTGCTAGAAAAGCTAAGTTTTAAAATTTTTGTCAGGTATTTTGAAGAAAATGGCCCCATAATACATGGTGTTGTTAAATATAACCTTGTGTTATATAAAAATTACAAAAATAGTTGACAAAATAATAACTTTATGGTACAATATGAATCTAAAAGTGATTTTTGGAAATAAAATTTTATTATTTTTCCCAAATAGAATTAAAGTTAAAAATTGAAAGGGGGTGGTTACCATGAGGGGATTTGGCTGTTAGTTAAGGACTTTTTATAAAGAGAAAGGATGGTTAGATATGAAAAGGTTAGTTATAAAAAAAATATTCTCAAATTGTTTAAGTGCAATGTTAATTTTTAGCGGAGTCGGTGTTGGAGCTTCGGCGTTTTCGAGTGAAACTCATCAATACACAACTCTAAGGGGACTTAATATTTTAGACGAGGTGCAGGGAGAAGAATACTCAAAATTTTACACTCAAAAAGACAGAGACCAAATTTTTGCATACTGTACAAAGCCCGATGAAGACGAAATAGAGGGTGCATATAAATATCATTTTTATAATCCCGCAACAGAGAAAAATTTTATGGGTGAAGACGATTCAGCCTTAACAAGATGCAAAAATCACTACAATAAAGCAGTGTATTATTATAAAGCGGGAAACCGAAAAGCTGCTTTTGAAGAGTTAGGCCGTTCACTGCATTTCTTAGAAGACCTCAATACGCCGGTGCATACAAATAATCAGGACTTATTTGATACAGCTCTTAATTTTACGTTTCATGTAAGTTTTGAGGACAAATGTGTAGATGTCCAGAATAGAGTAATCTCGTGGCTGCTAAAAAGAGAGTTTAAATATTATGAACTTAACTCGGTTGAAAACATTGCAAAATCATGTGCGTATTTGGCTAATGACAACTTTTATGCGCTGTATGAAAAATTATTATCTAAAGAAATAGTTGCAGAAAATTCAATAAAAAATGCGCAAAAAGCTGTGGCAGGAATGCTTTATAAATTTTATTTGGACGTGAATTAATGAGCGAGACCTGAAGAAAGAGAGGAAATTCTTATGAGGAAGTTAATATCTTATTTTATGACGCTTTCATTGTTATTTACCGGTATTAGTTTTTGTCCAAACACTGCATTCGCAAACGATTCTAGTTCCGGTTGGGAGATAAAGCATAAAAAATATGTAGTTACAAATTCAGGGGTGGATTGTGTATCTGATATATGTGTTAGTGAAGCGGTGCCTGGTGGACTGAATTCAAACGGCAAAGAATTATATCGAAAAAAGGTTGAGATAAAAAATGATTTTTTCTTGACCAATAATGATGATTACATATCTGGAAATTTGTTATGTTTTTACTTTGTTTATAACAATGATGGGGTTTTTCTTGAAGACAAAGGTATTATGCAAGACAAAACATACAATTTTAATAAACATTGGAAAACAACATCAAGTGAAGAAGTTTATACATCTCCTGAACAGTGCATAGTATCGCAAAGAGTTGGCATATATAATAGAGATACGTCATTGCAGAACTTGGAAAACACAGATGAATTTCATATAGATATTATTTGTACAAATGATGGGGAATTATCTTTTTACATTAAAGACAAAAAAATTTCTTTGAATGAAAGTAAAAAAGTTTCTGAAACTACTGTAAAAACGGAAAAATTAAAGAAAAAATTGGTAAGAGAAGTATCAGAGTGGGACAAAGAATATATTAAGGACGACGAAAGCAAAACTAATGATAAATATAGATACATTACAAGAGAAATTTATTTGGCTTATAAGGACGATGAAGGGAATTTATTAGCAGATTCAACCATACAAGCGAATTTCAGATATAATATAGAAACACATGAAGTACAGTGCTTGAGTACGTCGAATGAGGAACAAAATGGTAAAATAGACGTAAGTATGAGAACCGGTAACGAAACTAGAACATATGGTGGAGCATACGGAGTGATAAAATTGAAAGATGTGCCAAGCACAATTAGCAAAACTTTTGAAGAAGCTATCATAGTAAAATGTGATTCTAGAGGAAAGATTGTGACGCAGTTTGTGAACTGAGTAAATACTTCACTTTTTGAAAAAATATTATTGATTTTAAAAGCAATAGGGTATATCATATTATATGTACTTGGGGAATAATGTAAAAAGGTATTGAATTTTGTAAACATGGAGGCAGATTATGCGCTGCAAAAATTGTAATGCTGAAAATACAAATAGCTCAAATTTTTGTTATAATTGTGGAAAGATGTTAGGCGCTAAAAAAAATAAATTTTCTTTAAAAAATTTTACTTATAAAAATATTGTTTTCTCAAAAAATAAATACAGAAATATATTTATTTTATTATCTATTTTAGTTTTGTGCAGTGCACTGTCTGTGCCTTTGTGCCAAGGCTTGCAGGAATCATTCAAAATAGCGATAGACCTTGTAAATATGAGCATGAATCAGGAAGTAGCTAAGTATGCACTAAAAAGCCAAACGGAATTATATTTTAGAGATGTTTTTTTGAGAATTATATTAATATTATTATTTTGGACTTTGCTGATTTTTGACGTATTTATGCTGGTTTACAGTTATGCACTAGAAAAACGAAGTAAGAAAAATAAAAATATATATTGAGTTTTATTAGTTTTTGTTTTATTATATTTTTAAGCAGTAAGTTTTGGAGGGTTTAACATGGATTTTTTAAGAAATTTAGGCGAAACTTTTAACGGTGCAGTGGACTTTGTAATTGAAAAAAACAGAAAATTTAGCAAGGTTACTAAGCTCAAAAAACAGATTAAAAAAGAGTCAAATGCGGTGGTAAAAGCATATATCACACTCGGAAAACATTATTATAACGAGTTGAGAGATGTTCCAAATTACGATATGCAAAAGCTTTGTAACTCTATAGATAATTCTAAAAAAGAAATAAAACGCTTAAAGGATAAGTTAGAAGAAGTGAAAAATGAAGTGGATTTATCGGAGTTTGAAGAATTTGTAGAAGATGAAAACCCAATAGAAGTCGAAGTTACTTTTGCAGAAAAAGATTCTGAAATTTTAAATGAAGATTCAGATGAAATTGTAGAAAATAAAGAAAATTAAATAAACAAAAAAGAATTTTTTTGGTAGATAAACACGATTTATTTAAACTTATTTAGCTAAGAAATGCTTTTTAGTACAGAAATAAAAAGATAAATGTAAAGCAATATGCGATACATTTATCTTTTTTTCGTAGTTGCTTTTATTCGATTTTACTTAGAGAGTTATTTTTTCTTCTTTTATATTTTTACTAAAAATTTTTCGATTTAAGGTATCCAAAATAACTGCAATAGAGCCGTCCCCGGAAACATTACAAGCGGTTCCGAAGCCATCTTGAGCAACGTGTAGCGCTATAATTAACGATAGCATCGAACTGTCAAATCCCAAAATTGATTGCAAAATACCCGACGCCGCCAAAATGGCTCCACAAGGAACTCCCGGCGCAGCAACCATCATTACTCCTAAAATCATCATAAATGGCACCATAGAGGCAAAGTCTATCGGTTTTCCACTCACAAGCATTACAGCCACCGAGCATGCTGTGATAGAAATCACGCTACCGGAAAGGTGTATAGTGGAACACAATGGCAAAACAAAATCTGCAATATTAGACGATACTCCATTTTTTTTAGAGCAGTCGATAGTTATTGGAATAACGGCAACGGAAGACTGAGTTGCGATTGCAGAAAGATATGCTGGAATAATATTTTTCAGAAGTTTGAACGGATTTTTTTGAGCAATAATACCCGCAATAAAATACTGAACGAATAAGGTAATTATATGAAGTGCAACTATTACAATAAAAACTTTTGAAAAAACTAAAAGAATTTTAAAAACTTGTCCCGAAGCGGTCATTTTTGCAAAAATTCCCAAAACATACACCGGTAAAATCGGGACAATCAATTTCTGAACCATAAGATTGATAATTTCATGGAATTCGTTAAATATTTCTTTTATGTAAATACCTTTTATCGATGAAATCCCTATACCCAAAATAAAGGCCAAAATCAACGCTGGAACAACATCCATAATAGGTGGAACATTTATTTGAGAAAGCTGAGAAAATACCGATCCGGTTGGCATAGATATGGACTCAAAAATGTTATTCGGAATATCAGTTAAAAAATTAGGAAATAAATTTGTAGAAGTAAAATATGAAAAGAATGCCGCACAAATCATGAATACATAAGATATACAAGTAGCAATTCCCAACATTTTTCCCGAGGATTCAAGCGAACTTATGCCTTTTGTAACAAATGCTATTATTATTAAAGGAATCGAAAAATTAAGTAGCTTACTTATGATTATATTGACCGCAATAAAAAATTCAGTGATTTCATAAGGTAAAAACGTCCCGATTAAAAATCCAAGTGAAATTGCCACTGCTATTTTTAGAAGCAATTTATACTTTTTTAGAAACACTTTCATTTAAGTTAATCCCTTCTATAAAAATTTAAGCACTGCTAATAATTATGCAACTTAAAGAAAAAGATGTCATATTAATCTCCGACTGCTATTTACTTAATAAGGCCGAAATTAAATTTGCTCTAAACTTAACCATATAAGAAATCCTTGAGTGATGAAGGCTACTTACATTGCCAGAATGCCGTCTATACTTAATCAACGGTGTATTTAAAAACGCTACAGAACCTTTTTTCTCAGCTATTAAGCCCATCCATTGATCGTGCATAGGAATATTTTCTGGAAACGGCAGAACTTTCGTTAAAAAATCACGTTTGACTGCCATACAGCAACCTATATAAGAATTTTTTATAACATTGTGCAAAAAACCTCGGCGACAGCGTCTCCATTTAAAAAACGACGGATGTATCACTTTATTTTTTTCATCGATAACTATGCAATCATGCAAAATTAAATCTGCATGATTGCTTTTAAAAGTTTTAATAACATTATGAATTTTAGCATCAAGCCAAATGTCATCTTGGTCACTTAAAAATATATAGTCGTTTTTGCAATTCCGCAGAGCATTTTCAAAATTTTTGACCACACCAAGCGACGGCCCCGAAAAAATTTTAATTCGACTGTCGCGAACTGCAAGGTCAGAAATGATGCGGTAGGTACCATCAGTGCTTTTGTCGTAAGAAATTACCAATTCATCATTACAGTTAAGTTGTTTTAAAATAGATAAAATTTGTTCTTCAATATATTTTTCACCATTATAAACGGCCATAGCAACAGAAATTCCCATATTTTAAACACCTTTGGATTTTAAAAATTCTTGAAATGACGGCAGAACACTGTCTTTTTTCGAAAGAAGAATATTCATATCATCAAAAATTGGCCATTTTATGTTAATATCCGGGTCATTATATATTATTCCACCTTCGTTTTCCGGGTCGTAAAAATCAGTACATTTGTAAACAAACTCAGCTTCATCAGAAATCACCAAAAAGCCATGTGCAAATCCAGCCGGAATATATAATTGACGCTTATTTTCGGCACTCAAGGTTGCTCCGACCCACTTACCGAAAGTTTTACTGTTTTTTCGTAAGTCAACACCGACGTCGAAAACTTCACCTTTTATAACCCTTACGAGCTTGCCTTGAGGTCTTTTTGTTTGAAAATGCAGACCTCTAAGCACACCTTTTTTGGACTTCGACTGATTATCCTGAACGAAATTTACATCGATACCCGCAGCTTTAAATTCATCGTAATGATACGTTTCTAAAAAATATCCGCGGTCGTCACCAAAAACGGTAGGCTCGATAATAAACATTCCATCAATTTCCGTTTTTATAAATTTAAATTTGCTCATAAATTTACTGACTCCTTACTTTTTTAATACGCAAAAAATATCTGCTAACCGTCCTTTTAGAGTGACAAAACTTGTGTAGTTATCAAAATCTTTATAGAGTTCAAAAATTTTGCGAAGTTTTTTTTCTGATAACGCATTTAAACGTTTTTCGGCAAACTTAACGCTATCGGTTAAAATTTTTAGTCCATCATCTTCTAACAGATAATGATAAACATCCATAGATTTAAGGTAATCCTGTATTTTTTCAGCTTTTTTTAGTCTTAAATCGTAAAATGCGAGCTTATTTTTATCGGAATTACCGGCAAATTCAGACAGTCCAATAGTGTTGCTGGAATGAACGCGATAGTGTGTGAGGGGAGTGTTAAAAAAGTAAAGTCCGTCCAAAAATGCTGCGATTAGTGCAATTTCCCAGTCATGCACGCAGATACTTTTTGTTTTTTCAAGATAAATATCCTTGACTTCGCGCGTGAAAGCAAGCGTACAACCCGGAGAAATATTATATTTGCATATGGTTGAAAGGTCTATTTTTACGGTTTCAAAAGGCTCAATGCGAAATTTAATCAAATTATTGTTAGAATGAAACGTTTTTTGCCGTGCATGAACAACATTATCATTTTCATCGATAATATTAAATCCGGAATAAATCGCTTTTATGCGGTCATCGGACTCAAATCTATTAAGCATTGAATCGACCTTAGTTTTGCACCAAACATCATCTTGGTCGCAGAGAAAAATAATATCTCCGGTAGTTTTTTCTATAGCACTTTTAAAATTTTTTAAAAAACCAATATTTTTTTCATTAATGTAGAGGTGCCAATTTAAAAGTTGATTTTTTTCGATAAAATCTCTGACAATATCTGCAGTTTTGTCTGTTGAAGCGTCGTCTACTATGATAACTTCGTCGATTGTTCTTCTTTGAAAAAGAAGTGAGTGAAGTTGTTTAGAAATGTATTTTTCGCCGTTAAATGTGGCAAGTGCAACAGATACTTTGCTCATATTAATTATCTCCGTACATTTTTTTGTAATATTCTTTGTATTGGCCGTTAGTAACGTTTTCCATCCAGGACTTGTTTTTGAGATACCATTCAATAGTCTTTTTTATGCCAACTTCAAAGCTGGTTTCCGGCATCCAACCTAAATCTTCACGAATTTTATCGGGCGCAATTCCATAGCGTTTGTCGTGGCCTTTCCGGTCTTTGACGTATTTAATCAGACTTTCGTTAACAGAACTATTCACGCTATCTTTAATGTACGCTAAAATCGTCTTGACTATGGTTATATTCGTGCGTTCATTATGTCCGCCAATGTTGTACACCTCGCCGAGTTTTCCACCGTTTATAACCATATCGATGGCTTTACAATGGTCTTCAACATAAAGCCAATCACGTACATTCATTCCATCACCGTATACTGGCAAGTCTTTATGATTAATCGCATTATTTATCATTAGTGGAATTAATTTTTCCGGAAATTGATATGGTCCGTAGTTATTTGAGCAACGAGTTATATTAATCGGAAATTTGTATGTGTCAAAATACGCCATAACGACCAAATCAGCGCCGGCTTTGCTAGCGGAATAAGGGCTATGCGGACAAAGTGGGGTCGTTTCCATAAAATATCCGGTTTTGCCCAAAGAACCATAAACTTCGTCGGTAGAGACCTGCAAGAATTTGCAACCACAAGAATAAGTATCTTCGCCTGTTGTCCAAAATTTTTTTGCGACATTTAATAAATTCACTGTACCTTCGGCGTTTGTTTTTACAAAAATTTCGGGATTTGCGATGCTCCTGTCGACATGACTTTCTGCGGCAAAATTTACAACATAATCGATTTTATTTTTTTCGAATATAGCTTCAATGGCGCTTTTATCGCAAATATCTGCGCGGACGAATTCATAATTTGGGTGGCTTTCAATATCTTTTAAATTTTCGAGATTTCCGGCATAAGTAAGTTTATCTACGTTTATAATTTTAATATTTTCGTATTTTTTTAGCATATAATGAATAAAATTTGAGCCGATAAAGCCCGCGCCACCGGTCACCAAGTAAGTTTTCATAAGATATTCTCCTTTTTTAGCTTGTTTATATATATGAAAAGCGCGTCTTGCCACGGACGCATTTCATCGCCAACTGTGCACCGCAACATTAAATTATCGAGTGAAGAATATTGTGGACGCTTTGCTTCTCGAGGAAATTCATCTGTTGCACAAGGAACAATTTGACAATCAAGTTGGGCGCATTTAACGATTAAAAACGCAAATTCAAACCAAGAAGCTTCGCCAGCACCGGTACAGTGATATATTCCGTAATTATCGGTTAGTGCAATTTTTAAAATGTGATGCGCTAAATCATTTGCGTTGGTAGGATTTCCTATTTGGTCATTGACTACCTTGATTTGACTTTTTTCTTTGGCCAAATTTAATATCGTTTTGACGAAATTTTTGCCGACGTATCCATAAAGCCAAGCTGTTCGAATTATAAAATATTTATCGGTTTGCTCGCGAACATATTGCTCGCCAAGCAGTTTCGACTTTCCGTAAATGCTGTCTGGCGCACAAATATCCCACTCGCGATATGGACTTTTGCCATTTCCGGAAAAGACATAATCTGTAGAAATGTGAACAAGTTTAGCATTAATTTTTTTACAAGCTCTCGCTAAATTTAATGGTCCGAGTGCATTTATTTTCATTGCAAGCTCAAAATTTGTTTCGCACCCGTCAACATTTGTCATGGCAGCACAGTTTACCACGATATCTGGGCGATTTTTTTTAAAAAAAGAATTTACATTTTCCGCATTTGTGATGTCCAGCATGTCAACGTCCGCTGTTATAACTTCACAAGCATTATATTTTTGATCGATTGCACCGATTTCACTGGCTTCATTTTTTAAAATAGAAGCCAATTCATTTCCGAGCTGGCCTTTTGCTCCAGTTATAAGTACTTTCAAAAAAATTCCTCCAGTTATGTTGACAATTAAAAAATAAAATATTAGAAGTTAATCCTGTTAAATAATGGTTTCAGCAGCTACTTTATAAAGGTATTGTCCATATTCCGTCTTTTTTAAACGTTCAGCTAACTCGATTAAATTTTCTTTGTTTATAAAGCCATTTCTGTAGGCAATTTCTTCCACACAGGCTATGTATAAACCTTGTCGAGTTTGCACTGCTTCCACAAAATTGGCCGCAGCCAGCATTGCGCGATGCGTTCCACTGTCCAACCACGCCATTCCTCTGCCAAAAAGTTCAACTTTCAATTTTTTTTGCTTCAAGTATTCATTATTTATAGAAGTAATTTCAAGTTCGCCTCTGGCTGATGGCTTAACGTTTTTGGCAATTTCCACTACATTTTTATCATAAAAATATAGCCCTGGAATAGCATAATTAGACTTAGGGCTTTTGGGTTTTTCCTCGATAGATAGAACATTTCCTTTATTATCAAATTCAACCACACCGAAGTCGCTCGGATTACTTACGTGATACCCAAAAATTGTGGCACCGTCCTTACGAGAAGTAACATTTTTTAAACGTTCACTAAAGCTGTATCCATAGAAAATATTGTCGCCGAGAATAAGACAAACATTATCATTTCCAATAAAGTTTTCTCCCAAAATGAAAGCTTCCGCTAGCCCACGTGGCTCTTTTTGCAAGGCATACTCAAAATGTACACCAAGTTGAGAACCATCACCTAAAAGTTCTTTATATAGCGGCAAATCGCGCTCTGTTGAAATTATAAGGATTTCGCGAATTTGTGACAAAAGCAATGTAGACAGTGGATAATAAATCATGGGCTTGTCGTACACCGTTAGTAATTGCTTCGAAACTGCCAAAGTTGATGGATAAAGTCGAGTTCCAGCCCCGCCGGCCAAAATAATTCCTTTCATGAATTAGATTCTCCTTTTTTGTGCCATTTTTTAAAATATTTTATCATAGAATTAATATGAATACACAGATATTTAAATTTTTTAGAACTGGTTCGTTCCCATGTGTGAGTGGCGCAGAAGTTTGGATTAAGCACAGTTTTTCCATAATTTTGTGCACGACGAGTTAAGTCTGCGTCCTCAAAGTACATAAAAAAACGCTCGTCGAAACCGTTTAATTTTTTGAAAATATCAGTTCTAATCATAATGAAACAACCGCTGCAAAAGTTTATTTCTGTGGGCTTATCAAAGTTTTTACCCTTACAAGTGTATTCATCGCGCCAAAGTTTAAAAAGGCCGCCAAAACGTTCAAGTCTGCCACTTATTAAATATTTAAACTTAGGGTTAAGTCTAGGTAAATCTTGAATGGACCCGTCGGAATTTAAAATTTGAGGAACAACCATCGCGACGTCTGAATTAATTTTTAAATAAGATGAAAGCTCGTCAAAAATATTTGTATCAAACGTAATGTCCGGATTTAAAATCACATGAAAGTCGGAATTTATTTTGTTTAAAACTTGATTGTGCCCGCAGCCGAAACCTTTATTCTGGGGTAAAACAATCAAATTTACCTGCGGAAAATTCTTTTTAACAAGTGCTACGGTTTTATCGGTGGA
This sequence comes from uncultured Eubacteriales bacterium, assembly GCA_934463265.1. Classification (GTDB taxonomy): domain Bacteria; phylum Bacillota; class Clostridia; order Oscillospirales; family Acutalibacteraceae; genus CAG-557. Next base: position 175,651 of record CAKSIU010000001.1, read on the forward strand.
ATTACTGTCGACAACGAAAGTTTCCAACTCAAAATTTCGAGAGTACTTGTAAATACATTCCAGAACGTCTAGAATATTATTTTCGTTGTTGTAAGTAACGATGCAAATCGATATTTTTTTCATTTAAGACTCTTTTCATAACATATTTTACATAAAATTTTATACCAACTTTTATAAAGTGTCAAGTTAAGTGTCAAGTTCTTAATAATTGTGCTACGTGGTTGACAAAATTTCTGAAAAATGGTAAAATTAAAATCAATCAGGTATGAAATGGAGATAATTTTCGTTATGCGAATGAGCAATTTGTTTGGCGAGCGTCTTAGAGCAAAACCTGCCGAAGCGACACTGGTAAGTCATGTGTTTTTGCTGAGAGGTGGATATATCCGTCCGGTTGGAAGCGGAATTTATTCTTTGATGACGCCTTGTGTTAGGATTCAGAGAAAAATAGAAAAGATTATTCGCGAAGAAATGGATAAAATAGGTGGTCAGGAAGTAATTTTGCCGGTGGTAGTTCCTGCTGATTTATGGAAAGAATCCGGCCGTTTTGAAAGTGTCGGCAGTGAGCTTCTGCGCTTTAAAGACCGTGCTGACAGAGACATGGTTCTTTCGATGACACACGAAGAAGCTGCCGTTAATTTGGCTAAATCAGAAGCAAAATCGTATCTTAATTACCCTTTTATGATATACCAGATTCAAACGAAGTTTCGCGATGAACCTAGGGCTCGTGGAGGATTAATCCGAGTAAAAGAATTTACTATGAAAGATGCCTATTCGTTTCATACGTCCGCAGAAGATTTGGATAACTATTACAACGAGGTTCACAAAGCTTATGAGCGAATTTTTAAACGCATTGGACTGGATGTGGTTTCAATTTACTCTGATACCGGAATGATGGGCGGTACGGGTGCTCATGAATTTATGCTTTTGTCCGATGCTGGTGAGGATTCGATAGTTATATGCGACGAGTGTGGTTACAAAGCTAATATGGAAGTCGCGACAGCAGAATTTGAGAGCGAAAATTTAGCCGCAGCGGAGGAAATTTCTGAATTGGTATGCACTCCGAATGTAAAAACTATTGAAGATTTGGCGAATTTTTTTGAAGTGAGCGAAAACAAAACTGTAAAAACAGTGGCATATTATGCGGATGAACTTAAGGCTCCGGTGATAGTTTTTATTCGCGGCGATTTGCAGGTTAACGAAGCAAAATTGAGAAATCTTATAAAGTCAGAAGTCAGCGAATTGATTGATCTGAAAGCTTATGATTTGGTTCAAGGGTTTATTGGCCCAGATGAAGATATTTTAAGTAAATTTAATGTCGTTTTTGATAAGTCTTTAGAAAATCCTGTGAATGTGATTGTTGGTGCGAACAAGTTGGATTATCATATTAAAAACTTTAACTTTTCTAGAGATTTAGGTCAGAAAATAGAGTTTAATGATGTTTCTAAAGTAAAAGAAGGGCAAAAATGTCAGATTTGCGGCAAGCCATTAAAAGTTACACGCGGAATAGAAATGGGAAATATTTTTAAGCTTGGCAGCAAATATACAGAGAGCATGAACATGAAATACGTGGATAAAGACGGCATTCAAAAGACACCGATTATGGGTTGCTATGGTATTGGAATCGGTCGACTTATAGCCGGGTTGGTAGAGGCGTCTCACGATGATTTTGGCCCTATTTGGAATAAAAATATAGCGCCGTGGCAAGTTCAAATTTGTGCGCTCAATTTTAACAAAGACGAAGTTAAAGAAAAAGCTTTTGAATTTTATCGCAATTTGAACGACAGATATGAAGTTTTGTTAGATGACAGAAATTTATCGGCTGGTGCTCAGTTTGCGGATGCAGATTTGTTGGGAGTTCCGATAAGACTGGTTTTGAGTAAACGTAATGTTGAAAATAATCAGGTTGAAATCGTTACAAGGCACAACAGAGAGTCTAAAATTATGAGTTACGATGAGGTTTATAAATTTATTGAGGATTTTTATAAAAATTAATTATTTTTGGAGGATTTTTTTAATGAACCCTTTAAAAAAATTTTTATCTTTAGGCGTTTGTTCAACATCATTGTTGTCAGTATCCATGAGTGCTTTCGCTAGTACTCCGTTAAAAGAAAATTTGATTTTGTCTAACGAAAATGTAGAAGCTGTTTCTCAAAATGTTGATAGTGAGAAGTTAAAAACATTAGAAGACTTTTTGCAAAAAGCTTTTGACGAAAATAATGAAAGTGCTATAAGGGTTATTAAAGCTGTTTTTGACAAAGATAACGTACATAAAATTAATACTGAAAATGTAATTCAAATAATTAAAAATTTGGGTGATGTTTCAGTTGCAGAAGATTCAAAAATAGTTGAACTAATCAAAGAAATTGTAGAGTTACCAATGTTCGAAGACGTTATCGCGGATGAAAAATATAGTGGGCTGGCTGTTTTTAAAGAGGATATTTTAAAAGACAGCGATTTAAATATTGTAACTAAATTCATGACAAGAAATGATTGTTTTAATGTTGGTAAAACCATTGAGGTTAAAGGAATAATGTTGCATTCTACTGCATTCCCGGGACGTATGGCTGATTTTTGGTATAACCCTTGGAATAAGTCATATCAAAAAGGAGAAACTGGTAGAGAAGTTTGCGTTCATGCTTTTCTAGATGATAAAAATGTTTATCAATATTTGCCATGGAACCACAGAGGTTGGCATTGTGGAGGAAAAGCAAATAACACTCATGTAAGTTTAGAAATTTGTGAACCAGAAGGTGTTGTTTATTCTGCAAACCATTCAATGATAGATTTAATTGACATTAAAGGCACTAGAGATTATTTTGAAAAATCTTATAAAAATGCGGTTAAGTTGTGTGCTATGCTGTGCAAACAGTTTAATTTGACCGAAAAAGATATTATTTGTCACTGTGAAGGGCATGACTTGGGGGTTGCAAGTAATCACGGTGATGTTATGCACTGGTGGAAATTTTATGATAAAGATATGGACAATTTTAGAGCAGATGTGAAAATGGCATTAGAAAATGCTTAGTGATGGAGGTTCTAGTGTTGATTACATCTTTTAAAAATAGATGCCTTACTTTATTTTGCCTACTGGCGGTATTCATAAATCATAATTCAGCTTTTGCTTGCCCCTTAAAGCCCACCCCTGGATTGGCAACTATAAAAAATTTGTTATGTACATCACTTTTGCCTGTTGGAAAAACTATGTATATATGGGGAGGCGGATGGAATGAAGAAGATACTGCTTCCGGTAAAGGCTCAACTCATATTGGAGTATTACCAGGCTGGGAAAATTTTTCATCTAAGCAAGATGCAGGGTACAATTTTTTAAATTACAAATATAATATTAATGCAGGTTTGGACTGTTCTGGTTTTGTTGGCTGGGCAATTTACAATGTTTTTAATACTCAAAATGAAAAAGACGGCTATGTAATGAAATCATCTATTATGGCAAATGAATTTGCAAATCGTGGCTTTGGTAAATATAAAAATAAAGATGAAATTATCGATTATAAACCTGGCGACATAATGAGCGGCCCTGGCCATGTGTGGATTTGTATAGGGCAATGTGAAGACGGAAGTGTTTTATTTATTCATAGCTCTCCGCCTGGTGTTCAAATTAATGGTACTACTACAATTGACGGAAATGAAAATAGTATGGCAATAAATTTAGCTACACATTATATGAAAAAATATTGCCCCGAATGGTCAAAAAAATATCCGCACTTTAGCAGAGGTAATAATTATTTAACAAATTTTTCTCAAATGAGATGGTCCACAGATGGTTCTGCTGCGTTAACCGACCCTGATGGCTACTTTGATAAAAGTGTATCTGAAATTTTAAAAAATCTCTTTAATGAGTAAGTCTAATTATTGCAAAAATTTATTTTTAAGGTGCGTGTTTGTTTGAAAGATGTAATCATAATCGGTGCAGGCCCTGCAGGTTTAACTGCTGCTTTATATGCTACTAGAGCTGGATTTTCTGTTTTGATTTTAGAAAAATCTGTTTGCGGCGGGCAAGTTGCCACAACAGGTGAAGTAGAAAATTATCCTGCAATTGAAAATATATCCGGTGCAGATTTTTCTATGAATCTTTATAATCAAGTTATTAGCAAAAATGTGGAAGTTTTATTTGAAGAAGTTAAAAGAGTAGATTTTTCGGACAAAATAAAGAAGGTTTTTACAGATTTTAACGGATATGATGCAAAAACGGTTATAATTGCAAATGGTGTTAAGCGCAGAGAACTTGGGTGCGAGGGTGAGAAGGAATTTGCGGGCAGGGGAGTTTCTTATTGTGCCACGTGCGATGGAGCTTTTTTTAAAGGCAAAAACGTCGTTGTTGTTGGTGCAGGAAATACCGCGTTGGAAGATGCACTGATTTTAGCTAACATATGTAAAAGCGTAACAATTTTGGTTCGTAATGAAAAAATCAGAGGTGAAAAAATTTTATTTGAGTCTGTAAAATGCAAAAGTAATATAGCTTTGAAATTTAACACTACAATTTCTGAAATTGGCGGCGAGTCAGAGGCGGTTTCGTTTGTTCGCGTTCTTGATAAAATTTCTAAAAAAGAATCAAGATTAAATGTTTCTGCAGTTTTTATTGCGATAGGTTTGATGCCGGATAATGGTATTTTTTCCGATTTTATAAAGTTAGATGAGAGTGGCTATATTTTATCGGATGAATCATGTTTAACGGATGCGCCGGGCGTTTTTGTGGCAGGCGATACACGAAAAAAGTCTTTGCGGCAGATAATTACTGCGGAAGCGGATGGTGCAGTAACTGCGGCAAATGTATCTAAATATTTGAATGGATAAAATAAGCAATTTTGTGCATTTTAAGACATATGCGTGCAGTGTCATGCATATGTCTGTTTTTTGTAATTGTCTAATAAGTATAATTCATTTTGCTATTTATTATCCAGTTGATGGGGGAGTCTTAGATTTTGTCGGTGTTTTTTACAAAAACCACTTTAGAAAGTTTCGCGTTTAGCAAAATAAAAAATAATTTAAGCTGATTTAAAATGATTTCTTCACAAGAATTATCGTTAGAACCATAAGTAGCCACTAAAATAGCCTGTTTTTCTTGCTTAAATGGGTTGATTTTGAGTTTCGTCTTCATATTAAAATAAATTTGAGTTCGGTCAATAATCGCTTTTAAAGGCGCAGGAAAACTCGAATTATATACCGGTGTTGCAACGATAAGCAAGTCACATTTACGTAAAATTTTGTCAATATTGTTAAAGTCCGGAAATATACAAGAGGAGTTTCTTTTACAAAAACCGCAGTCGACACACGGTTTAATTTTCTCTTTGAACGCATCAATAAATTCAAATTCATAGTCAGTTTGAAGCTCTTTAATGACGTCATTGAGGACTTTTTTGGTGTATCCGTTTTCGTGAGGCGAACCATATAAAATTACAGCTTTTTTCTTCAAATAATTCTCCTCCGATTGATTAATTTTATTTAGAGCGTGCCTTTTTTCCAGCATTGATGACAGAGCGCAATATATTTGTCATTACCGCCGATGTCGATTTGTTCTCCATCGTAAATAATTTTTCCGTCGTTGTATCGAGCGTTAATAATGGCTTTACGACCGCATTTGCACATGGACTGAATTTCTCGAATAGAATCAGCAAGTTCGATTAAACGTTTGCTACCCTCAAATAATTTGCCCATATAATCGTTTTTTAGTCCGTAGCACATTACCATTGCGCCGTTGTCGGTTAAATTACGCAGTTCATCCACTTGAGCGGCGGTTAAAAATTGCGCTTCATCCACAATTATTACATCTAAAGGGGCGAACTCAGATATAGCATTTTCGATTTTTTCATTTGGAGCAACAGTTACAGCCTCGCAAGAAAGACCTATTCGCGATTTAACGAGAGTTTTTCCGTCGCGACTATCAATACTTGGCTTAATCAGCACGACTTTTCTATTTTTTTCTTCAAAGCTAAATTTTTTCATAAGAGCTGTTGCAGTTTTGCTCGAACCCATCACCCCGTAGTAAAAATACATTTTCATTATATCACCACTTTTGTCTTTATGTTTTACATTGTATTGTATTTTGATATTTTTAGCAACTTTTTAGATAGTCTTTGTTCAAATAAAAGTTCTTTGCCAAAACACGCTATTGACAAATGCTTCTTTTGAGAGCATAATTTAATTATTCTTAAAATTTATTTTTATAATTATCTTATTAATGACTGTTATGTGGGTTTATACAAATAAATTTTATTATTTTATTGAAACTTTACCTTTTAATGAATATAATCTTTATTAAGATGTATTTTTATCGGGAGGTGCTTTTTGTGAAAGACATGATAGCGAGAATAATCGAGATGGATAAGGCTGCCAGAGATTTAACTCAACGCGCTCAAAAAGACAAAATTAATTTGGAAAATGAAATTAAAATAAAAAAAGATGAGATCCGAAATGAATATCTGGAAAGAGCCAGGAAAAGACTTGCTGTAAACGAAAATACCGAACGTAAACTGGCTGAAGAACAAAAATTAAAAATAATTTCAAATTGTGAAAATATATCTCACTCTCTAGACAAATTGTATGATCAAAATGGCGACGCTTGGGTTGATTCTATTGTGAAAAATGTTTTGGGAGAGTGATTTTTGTGCTTTCTAATTACGCTTCAAACGTTATTTCGGCAAAAGTTCGCGCTATGTATGGAAAGCGCATTACTTCTCAAGATTATAACAACTTGATGGCTTGCGCCACGGTGACTGATGTTGCTGTTTATCTAAAAAATAACACGCATTACAGCAGCGAATTGGCCGGCGTTAATGAATTGGATATTAATAGAAATCAGCTTGAAAATATTATTCGAAAAAAATTGTTTCATGAACTCGAAATGCTTTGCAGATACGAAATATCAACTGGAAATAGCCTTGCTGAGTACACAATTGTTAGGACGGAAATTGAACAGCTTATTCATAGTTTGATGTATTTGGCCAGCGGAAATCCTTATGGATATATTTATTCGTTGCCGATGTTTTTTTACAAAAGAACAAAAATTAACCTTATGGGCCTTACTTCTATCAAAAATTATGACGATTTTTTGAACGTTTTAAAAGATTCTCCTTATGCGGCACTTTTGGCTAAACATAAACCGAAAAAAGGTCAAAGTTTGGATTTATCTGCGATTGAAAAGACTCTTTATGATTACCTTTATGGAAAATTTTTCGCTGCATTGAAGAAAAATACCTCAAAAAAAGTTAGAGACGAATTGGCTGAAATTTTGAACGCCTATATCGATTACAGCAATTTTGTCAGGATAGTTCGGCTGAAAAGAAACAACAGCAAAGTGGAATCGGCTGTTTTGAATTATGGCACGGTAAAGGATAAGTATATCGGGGAAATGTGCAAGGCTAAGGACGAAGCGCAGGTATTTTCTATTATGGAAAAAACTAATCGCGGCAAAAAACTTAAAAAAATTGACTTTAATTACGTCGATGAACTACCAGACCGTATGCTTTATGACAAATGCAGAAATTCTATCAGATTTTCTGTGCATCCGTCTGTGATTATGCTTTCTTACATCTTCCTTTTGCAAATCGAAATCCAAAATTTGACCACGATAATTGAGGGTGTTAGGTATAATGTGCATAAAAATGAGATTGAAAATTTGTTGATTTTGAAAAATCAAAATAGAGAGGTTGTGGTATAACGTGGCGGTTTCATCTGTCAAGATAGCAAGTATCATTGGTGTTTTGCCGGCTCTTGACGAAGTAATTAAAGTTTGTGGAAAATCTGGTGTTTTTCATCCGGATGACGCACTTTCCTTTTATTCAAAAAATAATAATTTTGTCCCGCTTTCGGAGGGAAATCCTTACAGCGAGCCGCTTAGAAAGCTTAAGGACATGATAAAAAAAACCGGCATGAGTTTGAATATGGTGGATATTTCAGACTTTGACGTGAGCCTAAAAGAAATTAACGATTATGTCAATTATATAAATTATAAATTGGGAATTTTGCTCGATAAAAAACAAGATGTTCTTAATCAGATTGCAAAACATCAAAAATCTTTGAACAATATCAGCCATTTTATTGGTCTGGATTTGAATTTGGCAGAGATTTTTGCCTGCAAGTACATTAAAGTTCGGTTCGGAAAGCTGCCAAAAGAAAGTTTTCAAAAATTGACTGCACATCAGCAAGATGACCCATATATGTTGTTTTTTCCTTGTACTGTCGAAGAAAAAGCCTGCTGGGGAGTATATTTTGCACCACTTGAAAATATTGCGGAAATCGACAGAAAGTTCGCTGGACTTTATTTTGAAAGGCTTTGGATTAATCAGATTGACGGAACTCCGGAGACTGAACGCGACACGATAAAAGGCTTAATTGATGAGGCAAATAAGGAACTTGAAAGAGTTAATAAAAAGATTGAGAATTTTTGGAAAACGCAGAAAGACCAGTGTTTGAGATTTTATACGAAGCTTGAAGAAATGAACACCTACTTTGGCATAAAAAAGTATGTTTCGAAGTATAATGAAAGCTTTATTTTGGTGGGATGGATTCCGGAGGACCAAGAAGAGAATTTTTCACGCCAGCTGAGCGATGTTTATGGAATAGAATTTTCAATTGAGAAGGCCGATAACGAAGAAAAACATTCTCCGCCAGTAAAATTAAAAAATAATCGGTTTTCTCGGCCGTTTGAATCTTTTGTTGAAATGTACGGTCTGCCAAGCTACAATGAAATTGACCCAACGGTTATCGTTTCAATTTTGTATACGCTTTTATTTGGCATAATGTTTGGCGATTTCGGTCAGGGCATAGTTTTGTCAGTTGTGGGCGCACTTATGTGGAAGTTCAAAAAAATGATGCTTGGCAAAATTTTAATTCGATGTGGATTTTCAGCATCAATTTTTGGTTTGATATATGGTGCGGTATTTGGTCTGGAACACGCGCTTGACCCGGTTTACAAGCTTTTATTTAATTTGGATAAAAAGCCTGTCGATGTGCTGGAGCCGAAAACGGTTATGATTATCATAGTTTTAGCAGTGATTTTGGGTGCGACGACGATACTTTTATCTATGATTTTGAACATTTATTCTTCGTTTCGACGAAAAAATTACGAAAATGCCATATTCGGACAAAATGGTATCGCAGGGATACTATTTTACGGCTCTTTAATGATCGGCATGGGCTCTATGGTTTTGGGTGCAAATTTGATGTCGTTACCATACATTTTGGGTTTGATAGTTTTGCCACTGGTTTTAATTTTCTTTAAAGAACCGCTTGGAAAATTGTTGGCAAGAAAACCTGATTGGAGGCCCGAAAAATGGGGCGAATATATTGTACAGAACAGCTTCGAAATGTTTGAAATTATGCTGAGTTACATTACGAATACAATGTCATTTTTGCGTGTTGGCGCATATGTTTTGGTTCACGCGGGTATGATGATGGTTGTATTTACCATTGCGGAGATTGTTCCTGGCGGAATTATTGGATACACAATTGTGGCGGTGTTCGGAAATATTTTTGTTATCGCGTTGGAAGGCCTTTTGGTTGGAATTCAGGTGCTAAGGCTCAATTTTTACGAGTTGTTTAGCAGATTCTTTGAGGGGCAGGGTCGACCATTTACGCCGATTAAAGTGTCTGAAGAAAATTTATAGATTGATTAAATTATTTTAAATTTTGGAGGAAATTGTAATGAGTGCTGTATTGATTTTTATGTTTTTTATAGGTTTATTGGTAGTTTCGCTTGGTGGTTGTACTTATGCGGTAAAAAAAGGCATGAAACCCGCGAAAGCTGTGATTATGCAATTATGTTCGTTCGCAATTTTGTTTGTGGCTTCTTTCGCGTCGACTGCGCTGGTTGCTTCTGCTGAGGGAGAACCTTCTTCTGCGGAAGTTTCAACTTCTTCTTCGACGACAGCTGCTGAAAATCAAGCAAAGTCCGACAAAGAATGGGATTCTATCGCAATGGCAATGGTTATGGGTCTTGCTTCAATCGGCAGCGGAATTGCTGTTGCGGCGGCGGCTCCTGCGGCTATCGGCGCTACTTCTGAAGACCCGAAAGCTTTTGGTAAAGCTATCGTTTTCGTCGGCCTTGCGGAAGGTGTTTCGATTTTCGGATTGCTTATTGCTATATTTATTAAGTTTATTTAGTTTTATTGAAAAATTTTTTCGGGAGGTTCGGTGCTTTTATGAAATTTCATCTTATCAGCGACAATAAGGACACTTTAGTCGGAATGCGCTTAGTTGGAATTCCGGGCGTGGTTGTCCATAAGGAACTCGAAATAAAAAAAGCCTTAAATGAGGCGCTTAAAGATGAGGATATTGCTGTTATTTTGATTACTGAAAATCTCGTCAAAATTTGCAGGGACTTTATTTATGACATCAAACTTAATCATGTTAAGCCGCTGATTGTGGAAATTCCTGATAGGCACGGCAACGGCAGAGCAAGCGATTCTATTACCAAATATGTGCGTGATGCGATTGGTATTAAAATTTGATTTTAGAGAATTTTATCGGCCGGAGGTGTGATAATGCAAGATATAGGCAAAACCAGTAACTTTTTGAAAGCAATAAATAAGTATGCCGCCGAACAGAGAAAAGAAATTAAAACTCGTGCTGAAGAATTTCGAAAATATGAGCTTCAGAAGGCCGAGGCCGAAGTTTTAAGGGACGCATACTACTTAATTCAAAACGAAATGGCGCAGATGAAAAAAAATATCGCTAGTGAAGTTTCTAAATTGGAATTCGAAAAGCGCAGAGAACTTTTTGTTAAACGTCAAGCCATTATGGACGATGTTTTGAAAAAAGCTCAGGATAAACTTTTGAATTTTGCTAAAACACAGGATTATATCGAACTTTTGAAGAATTATGCGAGTTCAGTTTCTAAAATATTAAAAAAATCTGGAACGGTTTTATATATTTGCAAAAGAGACGAGGGTTTTATCGACGATATCAGAGAAGCTTACGGAAAAATTTGTAGGGTCGAAGTGAGCGATAAGATAAAAATTGGAGGCATTTTGGCCGTTAATAAGGTGATGTCTTTGGTTGTTGACGAAACTTTGGATTCGAAATTAGAAGAACAGCGAATTTGGTTCGAAGAAAACTCTAAGCTAAATATATTTTAATGTTCGGCTTGTTGGAGATGTATTTTTATGAAAAATCAAAATGTTATTTATGGCATAAATGGTCCTGTTGTTACGGTCAAGGATACGGATTCTTTTTCTATGATGGAGATGGTGTTCGTCGGGCGCGACAAGTTGGTCGGCGAGGTTATTGGAATTACCGATGAATTTACCACAATTCAGGTTTATGAGGAAACTACGGGACTTCGGCCGCTGGAGCCGGTAATCGGGACAGGCAGCGCAATGACAGTAACTTTGGGACCGGGTATTATCAACAATATTTTTGACGGAATTCAACGGCCTTTGCGCGCTATTGAAGCAAAATCAGGCTCGTTTATCGCAAGAGGAGCGGCAGTTTCTGCGCTTGATGAAAATAAAAAATGGAATGTGAAAATTAAAGTTAAAGTTGGAGATAAATTGTCTGGCGGCGACGTTTACGCTGAGTGCCAGGAAACCAGCATTATTACGCACCGTTGTATGCTTCCGCCAAACGTTTCGGGTGAGGTTATTTCGGTTAAAAAAGATGGAAAATTTTCAGTCAATGACGTTGTTGCAACGATAAAGTCTGAAAATGATGAGAAAATTAATTTGACTTTATGCCAAAAATGGCCGATTAGAACGCCTAGACCGGTTGCAAAACGTTTGCCGACCACAATTCCGCTCATTACCGGCCAGCGCGTTATTGATACGCTTTTTCCGATTTCAAAAGGCGGTGCAGCTGCGGTTCCTGGCGGATTCGGTGCCGGAAAAACGATGACTCAGCATCAGCTGGCAAAATGGTGCGATGCGGATATAATTGTTTATGTTGGCTGCGGTGAACGCGGAAATGAAATGAGTCAGGTTTTAAGCGAGTTTTCTGAGTTAATTGACCCGAAATCCGGAAAGCCTATGACAGAACGTACTGTACTTATCGCAAATACTTCAAACATGCCCGTGGCAGCGCGTGAAGCCTCGATTTATACCGGTATCACTCTGGCAGAATATTATCGCGACATGGGATATCATGTTGCAATTATGGCAGATTCTACCTCTCGATGGGCGGAAGCGCTTAGAGAAATTTCCGGACGTCTTGAGGAAATGCCCGCTGAAGAAGGTTTCCCTGCATATTTGCCGTCTAGGTTGTCAGAATTTTATGAACGTGCTGGACTTACTAAAAACTTGAATAATTCTGACGGTTCGGTAACGATAATCGGTGCGGTTTCGCCGCAGGGAGCGGATTTTTCGGAGCCGGTTACGCAAAATACCAAACGGTTTATCAGAGCGTTTTGGGCGCTGGATAAATCTTTGGCTTACGCGCGACATTATCCGGCGATAAACTGGATGCAGAGCTACAGCGAGTATTTTACCGACCTTGACCCGTGGTTTGCCCAAAATGTTGGCGCAGATTTTATAAAATATCGCGCAAAAATAAATGCAATACTTCACGAAGAAAGCAAGTTGATGGAGATTGTTAAACTGATTGGCTCTGACGTTTTGCCAGATGACCAGAAATTGGTTATTGAAATTGCGCGAGTCATTCGCGTGGGATTTTTGCAGCAAAATGCGTTCCATAAGGACGACACGTTTGTGCCACTAGAGAAACAAAAGTTGATGATGAAAGTTATTCTTCACTTAGAAAACAAGGCCAGACAGCTCATTTTGGCGTCAATCCCGATTTCTAGAATATCCGAATTGGGCCTCTTTGACAAGCTGACTAAGATGAAATACGATGTTCCAAACGATAAACTGCAGATGTTCGACGACTATATTGCCGAAATCGACAAGGCTTTCGACGGAATTTTGAAATCTTAGGCGACTGCTCGAGAAAAACAGCGTTAGGAGCGTGATAAAGTGATAATTGATTACATTGGCGTGAAGGAAATTAGCGGCTCTTTGATTGTGATTGACGGCGTTTCTGATGTTTCTTTTGAAGAAATTGTCGAGATTCGGTTGGAGGACGGCTCAATGCGTCAGGGAAGAGTTGTTCAGATAGATGGCGATAGAATCGTGGTGCAGGTTTTTGAGGGCACGAAAAATATTTCGCTGAACAACACAAAAACTCGATTAAAAGGCCACCCGATGGAGTTGGCACTTTCTCCTGAAATTTTGGGAAGAGTTTTTGACGGAGCCGGAAGACCTATCGACGGATTGGGTGATATTTTTCCGGAAAAGAAAATGAATATTAACGGAATGCCGATAAATCCAGTGTCTAGACTGTATCCTAAAAATTATATAAATACTGGGATTTCTACAATAGACACGTTGGCTACGCTGATTCGTGGCCAAAAGTTGCCGATATTTTCAGGTTCTGGCATGAAACACAACGAATTAGCTGTTCAAATTGCACGTCAGGCAAAGATTTCTTCGGATGAAAACGAGAATTTTGCGATAGTTTTTGCAGCAATGGGCGTAAAAAATGATGTTGCAGATTATTTTAGGCGCAGTTTTGAAGGATCTGGCGTGTTGCAGCGCGTAGTTATGTTTTTGAACTTATCGAACGACCCGGTTATTGAGAGAACTTTGACGCCTCGTTGCGCCTTAACAGCGGCGGAGTATTTGGCGTTTGAGCAAGGCATGCACATATTGGTAATAATGACCGATATGACTTCTTATGCTGAAGCTTTGCGTGAATTTAGTTCGTCAAAAGGTGAAATTCCGGGAAGAAAGGGTTATCCGGGATATCTTTATTCCGACTTGGCTTCGATTTACGAGAGAGCTGGCATGATTAATGGGAAAAAAGGCTCAGTTACACAAATTCCAATTTTGACGATGCCTAACGATGACATAACGCACCCTGTGCCGGATTTAACCGGATATATCACGGAAGGGCAAATCGTTTTGGAGCGTGCGCTTGAAGGCGAAGGAATTTATCCACCGGTTTCGGTTTTGCCGTCACTTTCTCGTTTGATGAAGGATGGAATTGGCGAAGGTTACACGCGAGAAGACCATTCGGCGCTGGCTAACCAGCTTTTTGCGTCTTATGCAAAGGTTAAAGACGCGCGCTCATTGGCTTCAGTTATCGGTGAGGAGGAGCTTTCTCCGGATGATAAGAAACTTTTAGCGTTTGGCGAAGAATTTGAGAAAAAGTTCGTGAATCAGGCATTTAATGAAGATAGAAGTATCAAAAAAAGTCTTGACCTTGGCTGGAAATTGCTATCAACTTTACCGAGGAAAGAGCTTGACCGCATAGATGATGCCATTCTTGACAAATATTATCACGAAGAAAAAATGGAAGAGAAAAAATAATTTTGTGCGTTTTTGGAGGTGAGTTTTTTGAGTATGTCAGTTGTGCCTACAAAAGGCAACCTTATTGCGGTAAAAAAGTCTTTGGAGTTGGCCAAAAGTGGCTTTGAACTTCTTGACAAAAAAAGGAATATTTTGATTCGCGAAATGATGATGCTGATTAAACACGCGTCGACGATTCAGAAAAAAATTGATACGACATATGCCAAGGCTTACGCTGCGCTTCAAAAAGCCAACATAACGCTTGGAATGATTGAGGAAATCGCCGGTACGGTGCCGATTGACGACAGTCTAAAGGTTTCTTACAGAAGCGTTATGGGCGTGGAAATTCCAATTGTTTCCTTTAGCGAGAATCAAAATACGGTGCTGCCTTTTGGACTTTACAATTCAAACTCCATGCTCGATGAGGCTTACAGACGGTTTCTTGATGTTAAAAAATTGACAGCAGATTTGTCAGAAATTGAAAACAGCGTCTACCGCCTGGCCGATGCAATCAGCAAAACTCAAAAACGAGCAAATGCTCTCAAAAATATAGTGATTCCACGCTTTGAGGCCTCTGTTAAGTTCATCACGGACGCGCTGGAGGAGAAAGACAGAGAGGAATTTTCGCGGTTAAAGGTTATAAAAAAGAAAAAAATTTAATTTATCGTTAACTTGTTACGTATTTTTATTTGACAAATTTTTAAGATGTTTTTCTTATTTAAAAGTCATTTTGTTATCAGATTTACAGATTGTTATTTATTGATAATGATTTACTTGAAAATATGTGCAGGTTAACGTTTTTTGTGCCAAAAGAGAGATGTCTCTTTACGAATTTAGTGCAATATATTATAATGAAAATAATAATTTTTGAAGATTCTTAAATTTTATAATATAAATTTTTTCGGCGAACTTTTGCAGTTAGGAGTGAGCAACATAAAAAGAATTTTTCTTATAGTGCTAGACAGCGTCGGCATAGGTGCGATGCCGGATGCGAACCTTTACGGCGATGAAAATTGTAACACGCTCGGCTCGATTTCAAAGAGTAGTTTTTTCAATATTAGAAATATGAAAAGATTGGGCCTTTTTAACATAGATGGAGTGACTTGTGGGGAAAAAGAGGCCGCTCCAATGGGCGCTTTTGCGAGAATGACGGAACTTTCTGCGGGCAAGGACACGACTATTGGACATTGGGAAATTTCCGGAATAGAATCAAAAGCTCCGTTGCCGACATATCCAAATGGCTTTCCGACTGAAATTATAAATGAGTTCGAAAAGCTTACTGGTCGCAAGGTTCTTTGTAATAAACCATATTCTGGCACGGAGGTCATAAAAGATTATGGCAAAAAACACGTTGAAACCGGCGATTTGATAGTTTATACCTCTGCGGACAGCGTTTTTCAGGTGGCTGCGCACGAAAATGTTGTGGCACTTGAGCAACTTTATGAATACTGTGAAATTGCAAGGAATTTATTAACAGGCAAGCACGCGGTCGGAAGAGTGATTGCGCGGCCGTTTGTTGGCGAATTTCCAAACTTTAGGCGTACAGCGAACAGACATGATTTTTCTTTGAAACCACCTAAAGTTACCATGCTCGACCAGCTTGCGGACAGCGAAAAAGATGTGATTGCGGTGGGAAAAATCGTCGATATTTTTGCGGGCAGGGGAATTACAGATTTTGTGCGGACGAAGGACAATGATGAGGGAATTAAGCGTACGTTGGAGATTATGAAGCGGAACTTTGAAGGGCTTTGCTTTGTGAATTTGGTGGATTTTGACATGGTCTATGGGCACAGAAATGATGTGGACGGCTACGCCAATGCTCTTTCGAAGTTTGACAAGGCCTTAAGTGTTATTCTTCAAAATTTGAGGAAAGAGGATTTGCTGATGATTACGGCTGACCACGGCTGCGACCCTGGGGACACCTCGACCGACCACTCACGCGAGTATACGCCGCTTTTGACATATGGAAGTTCTTTAAAAAGTGGGCTGAATTTGGGAACTCGACGGACTTTTTCGGATATTGGTGCGACGATTCTGGATTATTTTGGAATAAAAAAGGAAATTAATGGCGAATCAATGCTGAATGAGGTGCAAAAATGATGAGCGGCTTTGAGACTTCAGTGTTTTTGCAGCCAAAATCCGATTTATTTAAAAAAGTGATTTTTGCTTTTTTAGGCGTAGTTTTGATGGGTTTTGGCATATCGTTTAACGCCTGTGCGAGCTTTGGCAGCGACCCGATTTCGGTTTTTTCTTATGGAATTCACAGCTTTTTTGAGGTCAATTTAGGAGCGGCTTTTAACATCACAAACTATACGTTGTTTTTTATAGTTTTGATTTTTGGCCGGCGGTACATAAACATCGGAACGCTAATTCACACGCTGTTTTTGGGGATTTTCGTGAATTTAGGCGGAGATTTATATTTAGCTGTAAAAAATTTCCTTTTGATTTTAAACGGATTTAATGACATTGCTTTTCGGGTTATTATGGCAATAATTGCGTGTTTTCTGCTGTTTTTCGGCACAGCCATGCTGATTGCGGCGGATATTGGTTTGGACGTATGGACAGGCTTGGCGATGATTTTGCGGGACCAAACGCACAAGGAATACAAATTTTTTCGAGTGGCCATAGATATTTTTTCGCTGGTAGTTGGATTTTTTCTTGGCGGAAGCGCTGCAATCGGCGTAACGACGGTGTTAGCAGCACTTTTCGGAGGCCCGATAATTCAAAATTTTGTTAATTTGATAAAAAAATCGGTTTTTTCTGTGATTAAACTTAAAAATAACGATATTTAAAGGAGATTTTATTATGGCAAAAATTCCCACACCGCATATAGGTGCTAAAGAAGGCGAAATTGCGAAGACTGTAATCATGCCGGGTGACCCTTTGAGAGCAAAATTTATCGCAGAGAAATTTTTGGAAAATGCGCATTGTTTTTCTGACGTCAGAAATATGTACGGCTACACGGGCACGTATAATGAGAAAAAAGTCTCGGTAATGGCGTCAGGAATGGGTTTGCCGTCGATTGGAATTTATTCTTATGAGCTGTTTAATTTTTACGACGTCGATAACATAATTCGTATAGGCACGGCAGGAAGCATTTCGGAAAAGTTGAACTTGCGGGATATCGTTATTGCGATGGGCGCGTGCACGGACTCAAACTATGCAGACCAATTTGACATTCCAGGAACGTACGCTGCGATTCCAAGCTACGAACTTTTGAGTAAAACCGTCAACGAGGCCGAAAAAATGAAATTAAATGTTGCGGTAGGAAATATTTTGTGCTCATCAGTTTTTTACGTCGACGCGATGAAAAAGTTAAAACCCTGGGTTGAAATGGGCGTTTTGGCGGTGGAAATGGAATCGTTTGCGCTTTATCTAAATGCCGTGAGGGCAAAGAAAAATGCCCTCTGCATTTTGACAGTTTCCGATGAAATTTTTGGAAATAAAGCGCTTACATCAAAAGAACGCCAGGAAGGCGTTATGGATATGGCAAAACTTGCGCTGAATGTAGCGGAGAATTTATAGGTGAGTGGAAATTGGTTACGTAGAGTTGGCAAGTGGTAGGAGGATTTATTTTGAAAAAGTTTTTAAGCGCGATGTTTGCGTCGTTAATGATAATTAGTTTGGCGGGGTGCTCTTGGAGTGACCCTGAAAGTACGGCTAATGACGGAATTTTTAGAATCGCGATGGTGCCGGACATGGGTGGCGTGAATGACCAATCGTTTAACCAATCGGCCTTAGAGGGGCTTTATGAACTGCGGGACGAAACTGGAGCGCAAATTAGTTATGTGGAATCTAAGCAATTTTCGGATTTTGCACTCAATTTAGATAAACTTTCTGATGGGCCGAGCGATTTAATCATAGGTGTTGGAAATGTTTTGTCGGACGCAGTAGAGGAAGTTTCAGCGCGAAATTTGGATAAAAACTTCGCGATTGTGGACTATTCTTTTGGCGCCGACGTTGCGAACAACGTTACCGGAATAGTTTTTAGAGCACAAGAAGGCGCATTTTTGGTGGGTTACATAGCCGGAATGACCACGAAAACGAATAAAGTTGGGTTTATTGGCGGCATGAAAAATGTAATTATCGACCAATTTCAATATGGTTTTGAGGCTGGAGTTTTGTACGCTTCAAAAGAAAGAAACGTGCCGATTGAAGTTGTAAACCAGTACGCGGAGAGTTTTGCTGATGCTGCAAAAGGAAAAGCAATCGCTTCTAGAATGTACTCCGGTGGCTGCGATATCGTATTTCATGCGGCTGGAGGCGTTGGTTATGGAGTTATTGAGGCGGCAAAGGACAGCAATAAATTTATGATTGGCGTGGATAGAGACCAGTCTTATTTGGCGCCGGACAATGTTTTGACTTCTGCCGTGAAAAATGTTGGAACTGCTGTTAAATTGGTTTCGCGAGAGTTGATGGAAGGCAATCAAATTGGTGGCAGAGATTACGAATTCGGTCTGAGTGAGCATTGTGTTGGAATTCCAGAAAATCACAAAAATATGGAGGAGTCTGTTTATAATAAAGCGATGGATTTGTCTAAATTGGTGGAGTGCGGAAAAATAACCGTGCCGTTTGACGAAGAAACTTTCAAAATTTATAAAGCAGATTTGAATAAATGATTTTAATCGGGGAGGAAATAGATTCCAGTGAAAATTAGTCCTGAATATGCCGTTCAAATGCGGAATATAACGAAAAATTTTGGTGCTTGCAGAGCTTTAGACGATGTTAGTATAGATATAAAAAAAGGCTCAATTCATGCGATTTTGGGCGAAAACGGCGCCGGAAAAACAACTCTGATGAATATTCTTTATGGACTTTATAGGGCGGACGCCGGCGAAATTTATATTAACGGCAAAAAAATTGACATGAAAAGTCCCAATATAGCCATAGAAAATAAAATCGGAATGGTACATCAACATTTTATGTTGGTCGAAAATTTTACGGTTGCACAAAATATTATCCTTGGCAAGGAAGTTACTGCTGCTTGCGGAATTCTCGACATGAAAAAGGCGAAAGAAAAAATCGATGTAATTGTTGAAAAGTACGGTTTAAAAGTTGATAAAGACGCGAAAATTGAAGATATTTCTGTTGGAATGCAGCAGCGAGTCGAAATTTTAAAGACTTTATATCGAGGCGCAGACATTTTGATTTTAGACGAGCCGACTGCAGTTTTGACTCCGCAGGAGATAAAAGATTTGATAGAAATTATGCAAAAATTGGTTGCGGACGGCAAAACGATAATAATTATTACGCACAAATTGAAGGAAATCAAGGCTTCATCGGATATGTGCACGATAATTCGCCGCGGAAAATACATAGACACGGTCAGCGTGAATGACGTGACGCACTCTGAGTTGGCGGATAAAATGGTGGGACGAAACGTCAAATTGGTTGTAGAAAAAACGCCGGCCAATCCAGGAAATGTGATTTTTGAGGTCAAAAATGTGGTTGTGCCAAGCAAAGTTCATAAAGGCATAAATGCGCTGAAGGGCTTGTCTTTAAAAATTAGAAGCGGAGAAATTTTGGGCATTGCTGGTGTGGACGGAAACGGTCAAAAGGAGCTTGTAGAGGTAATAACATGCTTGCGCAAGGTGAAAAGCGGAAAGATTAAAATTAATGGAAGGGAAATTCAGAATACCAAGCCAAGAAATGTTATAAAAAATAAAATTTCAACAATTCATGAAGACAGACAAAGACGTGGTTTAGTTCTGGATTTTTCTGTTGCAGAAAATGTAATTTTAGAAAAATATAACGAAAGGCCATATTCTAATGGCAGTTTGCTGAATTATAGGAAGATAAACAAATTTGCTGACGACATAATTTCTGAGTACGATGTGCGACCAGAAGATTGCAATAAGATGCAAATTAGAGGCCTTTCTGGAGGAAATCAGCAAAAAGTGATAATCGGAAGAGAAATTGCAAATAATCCTGACTTATTGATTGCTGTTCAGCCGACGCGTGGCTTGGATGTTGGCGCAATAGAGTATGTTCACAAAATTTTGGTGGAGCAGCGGGACAAAGGCAAAGCTGTTTTGCTGATTTCTTTGGAATTGGACGAGGTTTTAAGTGTTGCAGACAGGATTGCGGTAATTTATGACGGAAAAATCGTGGGAGAATTCGCGCAGAACGAGGTCAACGAAAACACGATAGGTTTATTGATGGCGGGAGGTAGCAGTAGAAATGCAAAAGACAATTAAAATTTTAAAAAAACCGATTACCTCCACGTTTTTGGCAATTTTATGCGGTGTTTTTGTGGCAGGAATTGTATTGGCCTTTTCTGGCTACAACCCAGTTCAGGCTCTCAATGCGCTGTTTAAAGGAATTTTTTCGCGGCCAAAATATATTTTTAAGGTAATAGAAAAAAGTACGCCGATAATTTTAACCGGAATAAGTGTAGCATTCGCGTTTAAAACCGGACTTTTCAACATGGGCGCAGAGGGACAGTACATAATCGGCTCAGTGGCAGCAATGATGGTCGGCGTAAAATTAAACTTGCCACCGATTTTGCAAATTCCAATAATAATTTTGGTTGGAATGTTGGCAGGAGCGGTTTACGGTGGGTTGGTCGGCATTTTAAAAGCTAAATTCGGTATTCACGAGGTTATTACGAGCATAATGTTCAACTGGATTGCGTTTTATTTGTGCAATTTTATTGTTGACTCGCAAATGTTTCACAAGCCAGCAACTATGCGGAGTTTTTCTATAAATGAATCTGGATTCACAACACTTTTTTATAAATGGAAAACATCAAAAGAGGGTATAGAATATCTGAAGCAAAATCGCTGGCTTTCGGACATTTTGCTGAAAACTGACGTAAATGTTGGAATTATTATTGCGATTATCGTTGCGATTGCAGTTTGGTTTTTGCTGTACAAAACAAGTGTAGGTTACGGAATTCGTGCTGTTGGCAACAATGCAAAAGCAGCGGAATTTGCTGGCATAGGCGTAAAAAGAAATATCATGGCGGCTATGACAATTTCTGGTGCGATATGCGGTTTGGCGGCAGCTTTGACGATTACCGGAGTTGCACCACATGCGATTTATAAGTTGAGCATGTTTGAAAATATTGGATTTAACGGCTTGTTTGTTGCGCTTATTGCTCGCACATCGCCGATTGGTTGCATTTTATCCGGGTTATTTTTCGGTGCGCTAAATTATGGAGGAAACGCATTACAAATGGATTTGGGCATTCCATCCGAAATAATTGCGATTACTATCGGTTCGATATTATTTTTTGTAGCGTTGGCAGGAGTTGCGCCGATGCTTGCTGATAGCCTGGCGAAGAGAGGTAAAAAAAATGCTAAGTAGTATTGTTTCTATAATAAACACAATGCTGATGTATTCGGCACCGCTGGTTTTTGGAGCAATGGGCGGAGTTATTTCGGAAAGTTCTGGAGTAATCAATGTAGGAATCGAAGGAATGATGACTTTTGGTGCATTTGTAGGTGCGGCAGTAGGCTTCAAAACGCAAAATCCATGGCTGGGACTTTTAGCGGGAGGAATTGCGGGAGCAATTTTGGCGTTACTTCATGCAGTGGCGTCGGTTACTTTTAAGGCCGACCAAACTATTTCTGGAATGGCTCTGAATTTTATTGGTCCGGGATTGTCCATGTTTTTTTGCAGGCTTTTATTTAATGACAAGACAACCACGGACAGAGTTTCAAACAAATTGCCAAAAGTTTTTGATTTTATCGACATTACGGTGGTTATAGCTCTGGCAGTTACGATTTTGCTGTGGTTTATTTTGTATAAAACAAAATGGGGACTACGAATCCGCTCTGTAGGAGAACATCCAGCGGCCGCAGATACACTGGGAATAAATGTTACAAAAGTTAGGTACATCAGCGTCATAATTTCTGGAATTTTGGCGGGAGTTGGCGGTGCGGCGATGACTTTGGCGGTTGTTTCACAGTTTACACCGACGGCAATCAGCGGTCAGGGATTTATTGCACTGGCTGCGGTTATTTTTGGAAAATGGACGCCTCAAGGTGCGTACGGAGCGTGCTTGTTGTTTGCATTTGCGCAGGCTTTAGCAGTAACTTTTGGCGGAGGAAGGATTGCGGTTCCATCAGAAATTTTAAATATGTTGCCGTATATTTTGACGATAGTTGTACTTATTCTTTTTGTGGGCAGGTCTATGGCGCCGAGCGCAAACGGAAAACCTTACAAAAAAGGTACGAGATAAATTGTATTTTGGGGAGATAAGTTATGGAAATTAAAGAAATTTTAAGCAGGGTGGACCACACTTTATTAAGCCAAACCGCGACTTTTGATGATATAAAGACCATTTGTGACGATGCAATAAAATATGGAGTGGTTTCAGTTTGTATACCACCAGTGTATGTAAAGCGTGCAAAGGAATATGTTGGCAACGAGATGTCAATTTGTACGGTAATTGGCTTTCCAAACGGATATAACACGACGGAAGTTAAGGTTTTTGAGACAATAGATGCAATAAAAAATGGTGCCGATGAAATTGATATGGTGATTAACCTTGGTTGGGTTAAGGATGAGAAATTTGACATGATACTTGATGAAATTAAACGAATTAAGGCAGCGTGTGGAAAAAGAATTCTGAAAGTGATTGTTGAAACTTGCCTTTTATCTGAAGAAGAAAAAATAAAAATGTGCGAAATTGTTACGAAAGCCGGAGCAGATTTTATTAAAACATCGACAGGCTTTTCAAAAAATGGCGCAACTTTTGCAGATGTCAGGTTGTTTGCAGCGAATGTTGGTGAAAACGTAAAGATAAAAGCTGCGGGAGGGATTTCATCTATTTTGGACGCAGAAAAATTTATTTCACTGGGTGCAAGTCGTCTTGGCACGAGTCGAATTGTTAAATTAGTCAAAAATGGAGAGTTTGCAGGACATTGATAAGTGGCGCGCCGGCGCAGTTTCCTACATCGCCAAACTGCACTCGGCGCGCTTCATAAAAAATTGAAAAGGTGAAGATCATTTTGAACAATGAACAAGCAAAAAAGCTGGTGAAAGAAGCGATGAATGCGAGAAATTTTGCGTATGTTCCGTATTCTAATTTTTCGGTTGGAGCAGCTTTGTTGACAAAATTGGGAAAAATATATACGGGCTGCAATATAGAATCAGCGGTTTACACACCAACATGTTGCGCGGAGAGAACCGCATTTT
This sequence comes from uncultured Eubacteriales bacterium, assembly GCA_934463265.1. Taxonomy (GTDB): domain Bacteria; phylum Bacillota; class Clostridia; order Oscillospirales; family Acutalibacteraceae; genus CAG-557. The sequence continues at coordinate 199,089 of CAKSIU010000001.1, forward strand.
TTAAAGCTGTTAGTGAAGGTGAGCGAAATTTTGAGGCGATAGCAATTGTCGGTGGAAAAGTGGATGAAGAGATTCAAAAGAACTGTCCTCCATGTGGAGTTTGTCGGCAAGTTATGACAGAGTTTTGTAATCCGCATGAATTTGAAATAATTTTAGCAAATTCTTTAGAAAATTTTGAAAAATTTAAGTTAAAAGATTTGTTGCCACTTGCATTTGGTCACGAAAATTTATTTTAGGAGATGCGACGGATGAGAATGTACGATATAATTATGAAAAAAAGGAATGGTGAAGCCTTAAACGAAGCCGAAATAAAATTTTTTATTGATGGATATGTCAGTGGAGAAATTCCGGATTACCAAGTGTCCGCGCTTCTTATGGCAATATACTTCATGGGAATGACGGCTGAAGAAACGGCTACGTTGACGTTGTGTATGGCAAATTCTGGCGAAACGGTTGATTTAACGTCAATTCCGGGAATAAAAGTCGACAAACACAGTACGGGCGGCGTTGGTGACAAAACTACTTTAATTATTTCGCCAATAGTTGCGTCTTTGGGAGTTAAAGTGGCAAAAATGAGCGGAAGAGGCTTAGGGCACACCGGAGGAACCATTGATAAACTGGAATCGATTCCTGGGTTTAAGACGGATTTGGACAGAGAAAAATTTTTCGAAATTGTAAAAAATGTAGGAGTCAGTGTTATTGGCCAGTCTGGAAATCTGGTGCCGGCGGACAAAAAACTTTATGCGCTGCGAGACGTTACGGCTACGGTTGAAAGTATTCCACTGATTGCTTCAAGCATTATGAGTAAAAAAATTGCAGCGGGTTCCGATTGCATTTTGTTGGATGTTAAGGCTGGAAGCGGTGCATTTATGAAGACTGTGGATGACGCAATAATTTTGGCAAAAGCGATGGTTGAAATCGGAGAAAATGTCGGTCGCAAGACAGTTGCGCTGATAACCGACATGGACAGACCGCTTGGAAATGCCATTGGAAATTCTTTGGAGGTTATTGAGGCTTGTGAAACGCTTAAAGGCAAAGGTCCAAAAGACTTGACTGAAATTTGTTTTGATTTAGCCGCGAATATGTTGTATCTTGCGGAAAAAGGAACTGTTGATGAGTGCAAAATTTTGGCGCAGAAAGCTATAAATGACGGTTCTGCTTTTGAAAAAATGAAAAATATGGTTAGCGCGCATGGTGGAGATATTGCGGTATTGCAGGATTATTCTAAGTTTAAACCGGCAAAAGTTAAGTACGAAGTTAAAGCAAAAAAAGCAGGCTACATTAGTCATATGAACACGGAAAGCTGTGGGCGTGTGGCGGTAATTCTTGGCGCCGGCAGAGAAACTAAAGAAAGTTTAATTGATTTTAGTGCGGGTGTTGTTCTCAAGAAAAAAGTCGGTGATTTTGTTGATGCTGGAGAAGTTATTGCGGATTTATATTCAGATGATATTGAAAAGTGCAAGGTGGCAGAAAATTCATTATTGAGTGCGATTAGATTTTCAGATGAGAAACCGTTTGAAATTTCGTCGGTGTTTGCTCGCGTGTCGAGAGACGGTGTTGAAAAATATTAGTTTGATTTTTACAAAAATAGAAAGGGGGGCGGTTTGGTGTCAAATATAAAATATTTGACACAGCCCGGCACAATTTTACTGATTATTAAGTAGCTTTTGAAGGATTGTACCGGGCACGCCGGCGGCGGTATAGTCGCCGGCGCAAACCGCCCCCCTTTCTTGTTTTTGAAGAATTTTTCAAATGCGGAAGGAAGGAGGCTAACATGAAAAATAGCAAAACACTTTACGAAATAAACGGCGCAGTTGACAGGATAGTTTTTCGGAATGAGCAAAACGGATATAGCGTGATAGAACTAAGCGTGGAGAATGAGGTTGTAACGGCGGTGGGCACTATGCCGTACATAAGCGTGGGAGAAAATGTAAAATTGCTGGGAATTTTTAAAAGTCACCCGACGTTTGGAGAGCAGTTTGCGGTGGAAGTCTGTGAACGTTCTATGCCGACGGCAACAGCGGCGATTTTAAAATATTTGTCGTCTGGAGCCATAAAAGGCATAGGCCCGTCGACAGCGTGCAAACTGGTTGAGCGGTTTGGTGAAAAAACTTTGGAGATTATAGAAAAAAATCCTGAAGAACTCACGCAAATAAGAGGCATAACCAAAGAAAAAGCTAAAAAAATGTCTGAAGAATTTGCGAAATTATTCAGCATACGAGAATTGATTATTTATCTGGGAAAATACGGAATAACTTCGGAGGAAGCAATAAAAATTTACAGAGTTTATGGACAAGATGCGATAAAAAATATAAGTGAAAATCCATATTTGCTGTGTGAAGAGCCATTGGAGATAAGTTTTGAGCGGGCAGACAAATTAGCGTATTCGCTAGAACAGCCGCAAGAAAACGTATGTAGAATTCGTGCGGGAATCGTGTATATTTTGACGCACAACATGAATAACGGTCACACGTGCTTGCCAAAGGACAAATTACTGGAAGCGGCGGCAAATTTTTTAAGTATAGATTTAGAATTAGCCGAGAACACGCTCAAAGAACTGCTTGACGACGGAAATTTACAGCAAGATATAATCAATGAAAAAGAATTTATTTTTACGAACAAAATGCACCAAGTAGAGGTATATTCAGCGGGCAGACTGCTAATGATGCTGAAGTTTCCGCCGCAAAAAATTTGCGATGCAGATAAATACATAGAATCGATTGAGAAAAAACATAAAATAACTTATGCAAAACTTCAAAAAAAAGCGATAACAATGGCGTTGGAGGATGGAATACTTATTTTGACAGGAGGGCCCGGAACCGGAAAAACTACAACACTGAATGCGATTATAGACATACTGGAAAAGAATGGCGAAAAGGTTTGTCTGGCGGCGCCAACCGGCAGAGCAGCTCAAAGAATGGCTGCGGTTACAGGAAGAGAAGCCAAAACAATTCACCGACTGCTGGAAGTGCAGTGGGATACAGACGATAAGCCGACTTTTAAGCGAAACGAAAAAAATTTGCTCGAATGTGACGCGATAATATTGGATGAATTATCCATGGTGGACGCTGCACTGTTTGAAGGAGTTTTAAGGGCCTTGCCGTTGGGGTGTCGGCTGATTATGGTTGGCGACAGCGACCAATTACCGTCCGTTGGAGCGGGAAATGTTTTGTCAGACCTGATTAAATCTGAGGTCATTCCAACGGTTGAGTTAAAAGAAATTTTCAGACAGTCGCTCGAAAGTTTAATTGTAACGAACGCGCATAAAATTGTGAACGGAGAACTGCCGGAACTGTCGGTGCGAGATAATGATTTCTTTTTTATGAATGTGAATGACCCGCAGACTATAAGCGACACGATTAGAGATTTGTGCACGAAGCGATTGCCGGTAACTTATGGATATTCGCCGCTTTTTGATATTCAGGTGATTGCGCCGGGGAAAAAAGGTCCGCTGGGTACGATTAGTATAAACAAAGTTTTGCAAGAGGCGATTAATTCGCCGGATAATTCTAAAAAAGAAATAAATATAAACGGAACGATTTTTCGTGAAGGTGACAAAGTTATGCAAATTAGAAATAATTACAACATAATTTTTGCACGCGAGGATGGCTCTAGTGGAGAAGGCGTTTTTAACGGGGACATCGGAATTTTGTTGAGCATAGATAAGGCGGATTCTTCGCTAGTGGTGCAGTTTGACGACAAGTATGCGAAATATGACTTGGAAAATGCTTCTGATTTGGATTTAGCCTACGCGATTACTGTGCACAAAAGTCAGGGAAGTGAGTTCGACGCCGTTGTTATGCCGATGTATTTTGGAGCGCCTCAGTTATATTACAGAAATCTTTTGTACACCGCGGTAACTCGTGCTAAATTGATGATTGTTATGGTTGGAACAGCTTGGACAGTGAAAAAAATGGTTGAGAATAACAAAAAAACCAGAAGATATTCAGGACTTTGCAATTTTTTGGTTAAAGGCTGTGAGAATTAATGTTTGATTTCAAAAAAATTTTATCAGTTTTATTTCCACCAAGATGCCCCTTTTGCAACGAAGTGATTTCTTCCGACGCAGTTGTATGTGAAGCTTGCGAGAAAAAAATACATTTAAAAACTATAAAAAATACTTTAACGACGCGTGGTGGAAAAAATTTTATTTGCGTTGCACCTTTTGCATATGTAGAGCCAATTCGTTCTGCGATACATGAGTATAAATTTCACGGAGTAAAAAATTATGCAATTCCATTTGGAAAGTACATAACGGACGTTTTGGCAGAAAGTTTTGATGTTACGAAAATTGACTTGATAACCAGTGTGCCATTGCACAAAGCTCGAAAAAGAGAGCGCGGATTTAATCAGTCAGAACTTTTTGCAACAGAGATTGCTTGTTTAACAGGCATAAAATATGTAGAGGTTCTAAAAAAAGTCAAAAAGAATAGAATACAACATGAGTTAAATTTGGCAGAACGAAGCGAAAATGTAAAAAATGTTTATGCAGCGGTGGACGGAGTTGATTTGCAAGGCAAGACGGTGATAATTTGCGATGACATTTTAACTACAGGCAATACTATGGCAGAATGTGCAAATGTACTTTTTTCAGCGGGAGCAAATCGAATTATAGGTGCGACGATTGCCATTGTTGAAAGTAAAATGAAAATAATCGACAAAAAATCGTGAAATTTCCAATTACATTATTGCAAGTATACAAAGTTTAAAAAAATTATTGTAAGGTATTTGCAAAAGAAAATTCTTGTGATATAATAACTTGCATAAAGGTTTAGTTGCGACTTATTTTAGCCGAAAGTTGCTTCAAGAGAAATAACTTATGATTAGGTTCTCTATTTATTAGTTAAAGAAACAGTTTTTTATATTTTAAAATTTTAAATTTAATTTTGTAAAAATTGTTTTTTTGTGTTATAATTATGCTAAATACTTTATTTTTAAAGTAAAAATTAAAAATGGGAGGGAGAATTTTATAGTAATGGCGAGGAATGAAGCTATTTTTGATTTATTTGCCAGAAGTTAATTTAATTTTTGGAAAGATAAATTAAATATAAAAAGATTCATTCGTAGGCATTGATGTTTGCGTCTAAGGATATTGTAATTATTGAAAAAGGGAGGTGCTTGAATGAAAAGGTTATTATCAGGCTTACTGGCAATGGCAATATCAATGAATGTGGGTTTATTAAATTTAGAAATATGTAAAGCAATGGAATACAATGATGACGGCTATGAATTTAGTATAGGTGATATCGAAAGTAATGATGAGAAAAGCAAGAAAACTAAATCAGAAGAAACTAAGTTAATTGTTTCGGATGGTTGCGTTTATAGGTTTAATAAAGCTAAAGATGAAATAAAAATAGAATGTAAAAAGCCAAGTTTCTTATGGTCATTTACAAAAAATATTTTAGCGGTTTACCTATGTGGAATATCAATTAAGTTATTAAGTAATATTTTCCCTAACGTGGATGTATTCTTTAATAATAATGCCGGTTTTATAAAAACTTCATTTAATTTTGCCAAACAAAAATTTGATAACTTTGTAGAAAATAATAAATGGATACAACTTACAAAAGAAAAATTCATTAATTCAGAATTCTACAAGGTAGTGATTGATGCTGGTTTATTAAATTCAAATTCGCAACCCAAAGTTTCGAGTTTTGACGAAATGTCTGCAGAAGAGAGGGGCCATTGTTAAAATGAAGATGCCAAAAAGATCATATGAATGACATCCTTCAGCTTAAGAGTGGTTTGCGAATTGAATAAATTAAATTATTAAAAAAATTTTAAGGAGTAGAACGTATATGAAAAAATTTTTATCCGCTTTAGTTGCACTATCAATAGTAGTAGCACCAACTGGTAATATTTGCAAGGCTGAAAGCTTAACTGCTTCAATAGAAAAGCAAGCAAATAAAGAACAAAAAAGTGAACTTCTAAAGAAAGCTTCGATTGCTGTTAAATCTTTTAAAGAAGTTGTAAGAGAACATGGTAAAGAAATTGGTTTAGGTGTAGTTGGGGCTGCGTCTGCAGGCGTGGTAACCTGGAATGGTTATAATTTGGTAAAAAATACTGACAAATTAAAAGAAATTTTAGCTGATAGTGAACTTTCGATACCTGGCAAAGTTAGTGCTATTGCAAAACTTATGTTTTGTGGTGTAGCAGCAACTGCAAAGAAAACACAAGAAACAATGACAGCTGAGGAAGCAACGACGGCGGAAGCGGCAAAGGGAGAGAAAGCAGAAGCTGAAAAGAACGCTGAAGACGTAAAGAAAGCAGAAAAAGCAACGACAGCAGAAGCAGATAAAAAAGCTAAAGAAGAACCAAAAAAAAAGTAGACATTCCCCCAATAATAAGTAATACCACACAACAAAATAAAACTAGCGAAAATCCTACTGCATTAGCAAATAATACGCAAGTAGACGTTCCCCAAATAATAAGTAATACCACACAACAAAATAAAACTAGCGAAAATCCTATTACATTAGCAAATAATACTTATGTAACTGGCAACCAAATTACCCTAATAGATAGGGCTAAACGCTGGTATAATGGTTTTGTGGCTAATCGAGAAACCGACTATTGGTCAAAAGTGCAGTCAAGGGACGACCTTATTAAGTCTTGTAATAATATAGGCAAAAATGGTACCATAGGCTATGACTTTGGCTTTATTAGTGAGGGCGCTCGTTGTAATTACTATGATGCATCAGGCAATTTAAAGTCTGAGTGGCTGGATAGAGTTTATCATAAGTCTTGGATTGCGGTAAGTACGGTTGCGTCAGTTATAATTGCTGGCCTTTTAGGCTGGGGGCTCTATAAGTTTACCGGTGGAGTAGGTAAAGTATCGGATCTAATGCAGCAAGAGGATTTATTACAACAAGGCTTTGAGGCTACTGAAACTGAAACGCTCGAACAAATCAATACTAAGATAACTACTGAAACGCAAGACTTTTTGAACAATGTGTATAATGCTTGGGTGACACTTAGAGGAGCTGATAAAGGGGCTTTAGAGCTTTTTTATGAAAATTTTAAAGAAAACTTCCGCGCCTTTAAAGGTTCCAACGACGACTCAATTACTAAATTTCGCAATTTACTTGATAATGGTCAAGCTTGTGTTAATGACGAAAATCGGCCGTCTTGGGTGTACGGAAGCGATGCTGATTTATATTCTCAATTTGCGCAAGCTGCTCGAGTTCACTTAGATAAAATTTGTGGTTTATTCAGCAAACGTGAAGAAGTTTAATAAATTATCAAAGTAAAATTTAATTTGTTAACGCTTTAGCATTTTTCTTAATGCTATTATAAAAGAAGCATGATTAAAAATCATGCTTCTTTATTTTGCAGATTTTTAAAGCACCAGCATCGCGACAGAAAGAATAATTATATTCACAACGAAAATGGTAGCGATTATCTTTAGCGAAAATTTAATCCAGCTAGAAAAGTCTATTTTAGAAATCGCAAGGCCGCCCATTACCACCCCACTCGTAGGAGTTATTAAGTTTACAAGTCCGCACGCCGCCGCAAAAATCATTATCATAACGTTAGAGCTCAAATTTAAACTCTGAGCAAGTGGCGCAAAAATTCCGATTGACCCGGTAGCAAGCCCCGAAGTTGACGGAATAAGAAAAGAAAGCCCAATGTAAATTATATACGACATAATTGTAAAAGGAACCGCGTTCGTGCCGTTTAATGCGTTGGCAGAATGTGTCAAAATATAGCTGTTTAAATTTGTGTCGCTCATTATAACATATATTCCGCGCGACACGGCAATAACCAGTGCAACGCCAATCATGTCACCGGCGCCGGCAATAAATGAATCCACGATTTCTTTTTCTTTTAGCCGGTAAACCAGTCCGCATATGACAGAAATTATAAAAAACCAGGCGGCCAGCTCTCTAAAGTACCAATTTCCAAAGGATTCACCGGTTAGCCAGTCTGTCCAGGAGTTGAAAATTGTAACGCCGAAACTTTCCCAGGGGATGAGGCTTAAAATCATTATTAAAAATGAGAATGCAAACAAAAATAAAACGATTTTTCCGCGTGAATTAAGTGTGGTATTTTCGTCTTTTTTGTCGGAGTGAAAAGCCTCATGGGCGTCGGATAATTCTTGTTTGGAAAGAATCGATGCATCTAGGTTGTTATGAACTTTTTTTGCATAAGACATAACGTAAAAAATGCAAATTGCGAGAGTTGTTATCCAAAGAATCGCGCCGAGCAAAATTATTGTGCCCTGATTTGTCTCGATTCCGGCAGTTTTGGCGGTGTCCACCGCGACGGAAATAGCAAAAGGATTTATCGTAGACCCAAGCACACCAGCGCCGGCGCCCAAAAGTATAACCGCCGCGCCGACTAATGAATCAAAGCCGGCAGCTATCATAGTTGCCACGATTAAACTGTAAAATGCTATAGTTTCTTCCGCCATGCCGTAAGTTGTGCCGCCGATGGAGAAAATAATCATTAAAATCGGAATCAACAAAAGTTCTTTGCCGTTTAATTTTTTCACGACGCTTGCGATACCTTTGTAAAGCACGCCTGTTCGGTTTATTACGCCTAAAAATCCGCCCAAAACCAAAACGAATAAAGAAACATCAATAGCGTCGACAAAGCCTAAAATCGGGGACATCACAACGTTTGGAATGGTTGCTTTTTTTATCATTGGGTCAGCAATAATTAAGCTGACCGCCGCAATGACAAGAATTATAAGTATTAAAACGGTGTAAGCGGAGGGCATTTTGACCCGAGTTTTTTCTTTTTTAGCCATATTTGCCAATTAAATCACCTCATTTTTGTTATAAATAATCGTTCCAACGGAGCCGTCAAGGGCATTTTTCGCCTTTTCAAGAGAAGTTATTATAGCGCGACCAGTTGGATTTTTATTTATAAAATCAAGACAGGCATCAATTTTTGGAAGCATACTGCCTTTCGCAAAATGTCCGGAATTTCGATAATTAAAAGCCTCCTCAACACTTATTTTTGTTAGAGCGCGCTGATTTTCCGTGTTAAAATCGATATAAACGAAATCAACCGCAGTCAAAATTAAAAGAATGTCCGCGTTTAAAGAAGCTGCCAACAGTGCGCAGGATTTGTCCTTGTCGATGACTGCAGCGATGCCTTCCAGAGCGGAATTTTTTTCTATAACGGGAATGCCACCGCCGCCGGAAGATATTACCACATTGCCGGAATTAACCAAATCATTTATGGTTTCCAGCTCCACAATTTTCTTAGGTGTCGGAGAGGGCACAACTCTGCGATACCCTCTGCCAGCGTCCTCGACGAATGTAAAGCCTTTTTCTTGTGCGATAATTTCAGCTTGTTCTTTAGTATAAAACATGCCAACGGGTTTAGTCGGATGCTCAAAAGCAGAGTCATCTTTGTCGACGATGGTCTGAGTAATTAAAGAAACGACATTTTTTTGAATTTTTCTCGCGGCTAATTCATTGTGAATAGCCTGCTGCAAATGATATCCAATGTAGCCTTGCGACATAGCTCCGCACTCAGGAAAAGGCATACTTGGAGTATTTTCGCGCGAGGAGGAAAATTCATCCATAGCAAGATTAATCATGCCAACCTGAGGGCCATTTCCATGCCCAACAATCACATCGTAATTTTTTTCTATAAGGTCGACAATGGTGCAAGCAGTTTTTTTTACAAGAAATAATTGTTCTTGAGCGTTATTTCCCAAAGCATTTCCGCCCAAAGCAACTACGACACGTTTTTTATTCATAAAATTACCTCATTTTACATTAAAGTGGCATACATAATGGCTTTAATCGTGTGCATTCTATTTTCGGCTTCGTCAAAGACGACCGATTGTTTTGACTCAAAAACCTCGTTTGTAACTTCCATTTCGCTAACGTTGAATTTTTCGCTGATAGATTTTCCGATAGTAGTGTTAGTGTCGTGAAAAGACGGCAAACAATGCATAAAAATGGCAGATTTATTAGCTAACCCCATAACGGTGTTGTTCACCTGATAAGGTTTGAGCAATTTAATACGTTTTTCCCACATTTCATCGGGTTCACCCATAGAAAGCCAAATGTCAGTGTAAACCACGTCTGCATTTTTAGCGCCGGTGTTGACGTCCTCAGTAAGCGTTATCGAACATTCATTTTCGGAGGCAATTTTTTTACAAATTTCAACAAGTTTTTCATCAGGAAAGAGTTCTTTAGGCGCGCAGGCAGTAAAATTCAGTCCCATTTTGGCGCAAGCAACCATCAAAGAATTGCCCATATTATTTCTAGCATCGCCGAAGTAAGTGAAATTAATTCCCTTAAGGTGTCCAAATTTTTCTTCAATAGTGAGCAAATCGGCAATCATCTGAGTGGGGTGAAATTCGTCAGTTAAGCCGTTCCAGACAGGAACACCGGCATATTTAGCCATTTCTTCGACTACTTTTTGAGAAAAACCGCGATACTCTATGCCATCATAAAGCCGACCTAAAACTCTGGCAGTATCGGCAATACTTTCCTTTTTCCCCATCTGAGAGCTTCCCGGATCAAGATAAGTCACGCCCATGCCCAAATCTCTGCCGGCGACCTCAAAAGAACATCTGGTGCGGGTGGAAGTTTTTTCAAAAAGAAGAACGATATTTTTTCCTTCCAAGTACTTGTGAGGAGTGCCGGATAATTTTAAATTTTTGAATTGTTTAGACAAATTTATAAGATATCTTATTTCTTGAGAAGAAAAATCCAGTAATTTTAAAAATTTTTTTCCGCGTAAATTAACAGCCATAATTTTTACTCCTTAAATTTTGTTTTTATAAAAATAAATTTTAAATATCGTCGCGATAAATCGGCATAGACATACATCTGGGGCCGCCGCGTCCACGAGATAATTCTGAACTTGGCATCTCGAGAACAGTCAGTCCGTTTTCCTTTAAAATGGCGTTAGTCACATCATTTCGCTGATAAACAACAACTTTTCCAGGGCTTATGCACAAAGTATTTGACCCATCATTCCACTGTTCGCGCTCACCAACGATTTTGTCATCGCCACCGCACGGAATCAGCTGAATTTTATCTTTTTGAAGCGCGGTACACAAAATTTTCTCTAGACTCTGGTCTATCTGACAAATTTTAAGTTCGTCATTGTTGCTACCTTTTGTAATTTTATAGACTTGAAGAACATCGGCCAATCCGTTGTGAACCGTAAATTTATCGTAGTCAACCTGAGTAAATACCGTGTCAAGATGCATCATAGCGCGATTATTTGGAATATCGAATGCCAAAATTTGATTAATTGATGAATTTTCGTTTTCGAAGATATTTTTGGCTAAAATTTCGATAGCTTCGGGCTTAGTTCTTTGAGAAATTCCGATAGCCAAAATTTCGGAGCTCAGATTTAAAATATCTCCGCCCTCAATATAAAAAGGTTCGTATCGATTGTAATAAATATCGACTTTCCCCTTAAATTGAGGATTATACTTAAAAATATATTCGCCATAAATAGTTTCTCTGCGACGAGTTAGGTAGTGCATACGGTTGATGCTGACGCCGTTTCCAATGCAAGCAAACGCGTCGCGAGTGAAGTAAAGGTTTGGCATGGGATTGCAAATGAAAGCGGATTGTTTTGACATAAAGTCAACCAACGATTTGTTTTCTTTCGACTTGCAAATAAGTTCGTCGCGATTGACGCCCTGCATGGTTTTAAGAACTAATTCTTTAGTGTCTTTAATCTGATTAAAAAATTCGTAGAGCAATTTTTGATATTTTTCTGAATAAATTCCGGCTTCGCGAATAAATTGTTTTAAGAATAAGTCGCGAACCTCATTGTCTTTTAAAGTTTCGGCGACCAAATCCTCAAGATAAACGACCTGAGTACCATTTTCTTTTAATATTTCTGCGAATTTATCATGTTCCTCGACGGCGATTTTCAAGTAAGGAATGTCATCGAATAATAATTCTTCCAAAGTGTCCGGAGTTAAATTCAAAAGTTCGGCGCCAGGACGGTGCAAAAGAACTTTTTTCAAAGGGCCAATTTCGCTTTTTACATTGATAACCAAAAAAATCCAACACCTTTCTAAAATATAATATTTATATTTTTATAAATTATTATGGGCAATTTTTGAAAAATTAAAACAGATAGAGTAATAATATTTTGAAATTATAAAAATTCGTGGCAAAACGATGTTAAAAAGGGAAGATTACATCAATAAATCCTCCCAAATAAAGTTTAAACGTACTCGTTAAGCGGTTTAACTTTGTATTTATTCGTAATCATTTTGTCGGTAGTAATATATCCAGCGGGCGCCTTAATGAGTTCGGGCAAGCGGTTTACCACGGAAGCACAAGTTAATTCGACGGTGCAAGGACGATTAATCGTGACTTGAGTGTCGGGTTCGCCGAAAATAGTCCAGTCGTTTTTATCAAATTCATTTTCCGCGTAGACTTTTCCGATACACTCGCTTTCTATGGTAATTCCTTCCTCTGTTTCGGTAATCACAATCGCAGACATTCCAGTGGCGTTTCCAGCGGGAATATCCATCTCCAGCGTTTCGGAATGAATATCTTTGTTGTGAGTGCAAGGCACGCATTTTTGAATTTGAGATTTAACCGTTAATCCGAGTCTTTCGCAAAGCCAACCATTCACGTTCCACATATAAGACGGTGAAAATTCGCCTTTATTTATTAGTTCGTTTCGTTCTTCAACAGAAATGTTGTCGATGAAAGCAATTTCCTTGTTAAAGGTGTCAATATCAAGTCCGGCACCGTGAACTTTTGCAAGCGCGATGCCATAATCCTCCACGTTGTAACTGGAAGAGCCTTTAATTTTAGAGATAGTGTGAGTGGCTCCAGCGATAGTCGTGATTAAATTTCCCCAAAAAACATCCTGATATCCCGAGCCGCACAATGTGCAATTATTTTCTTTTGCAATTTTATCAAGTTCCGCAGTGAGTTGAGTAGAAGAATTCCATGGGTAAAAAGCTTCTTCGCAGGTGCTTATGGCGTTTATACCGTTTTTTGCGCAAATCATAAAAATATCGTTTACCTCGCGCATAAGACTAAGCGTGCTAATTATACAGACGTCAGGTTTTAATGCAGATAAAATTTTTTCAGCATTTTTCGCATCTTTTACAGGAATTCCATAAGGTTTTTCGCCTGTTATTTCTCCAATATCTTTGCCGATTATATCTGGGTCAATGTCGAAAGCAGCAACGATTTCAGCGCCTTTTTCGTAAACGTACCTCATAATATATTTTGACATTTTTCCGCATCCGTATTGAGCCACAGTAATTTTTTTGTCCATAAATAATCCCTCCATAAGATAAATTAAGCTTGCATATATTATACATTAAATTCGAACAAGAAACAACGGTTTTATCAAAATTAACTCAACAATTTGAAAAATTTTTTAATTATTTCTATTATTTGTTTAATAAGCAGTAATATTGCAACTGAATTTTTTAGAATTTTTCACATTAACTTTTGCGATAGTTGATATTTATTCTAAACAAATAAGATGAATAGATATAATTTACGGAAAAAACTATATAATTAGCAGAATTTTATTGAATTTAGATTTTACTCATTGTAAGAAAGGCAGCGTTGTTGTATAATAATTATATATTGACACGATATACAAATTTTATTTTAGCTAAAGAGATTAATTCGATAGGAGTGATTTTTATTATTACGGTAGAAAGTCTGAATGACTCCAGTATTAATTTATATGAGCAGTTTTTGATAGATAGAATGAGTTTACAAAATGAAGAGGTGTTAGCGTACGGAGCGAAGTATGAGAATATTCCGTGCGGAGCGATTTTTGCGAGAATAAAGCAAAATTCAGATGGAAAAGAATGTGAAGTGACAAGTTTTTTTGTGTTGCCGTTTTTTAGAAAAAAAGGTGTAGGTACAGAGCTGTTAAATGCGCTTAAAGGTAAATTGAGAGAATTAGACATAAAAGAGACAAAAGTAAATGCAGTTACGTCAAAGAAGAATATCGAGTTGCTGGAGAATTTTTTAACAAAAAGAGGATTTTTTAAGGCAAAGTTATTAACAGAAGTGTATTTGTTTGATCCGAAAGTGTTAATAAACGAAAATAAACTCATAAAGTCGATTTTAAACAGCGATTTTGAATTACCAGAAAAGGTAGAGCTTTTGCCGAAGACTGAAGTAAGAGAAGAATTGCTTGAAAAGGTGAGAAATAAAGAGGGAATAGATTATCCAGATGTGTTGTCGCCATTTGCAAATGAGTTCAATTTAGATGATGAATGCACTCAATTTGCTGTGTTTGATGACAAAGAAATCGTCGGCTGGATGACTGCGCTGAGGACGCCGGAAAATGCTATTCTATATCGATCACTTTTTGTGAGAGAAGATTATAGAAAATCAGCACTTGGATATTTTATTTTTAATTCGATAATAAAGCTTCATATAACAACGTATATCGAAAAAAAAGCTTTGTATGCGGTTGCCATAGATAACATAAGAACGAAAAAACTTTTTTCTTTATATCTAAAAAATCTGTACGACAGCAAAAAGTATGAGTTTGAGATTAAATTAGACTTATAAAATTATAAAAAATATTTTTGAGGTGTAATAATGAGTGATAATGAAAAAATTGTCAGGGAAGAATTGAGTAAATTGTTAGAAATTGATGCTATGAGTATTTCGGGAACGGAAGATTTAACAAAGGCTGCAGAATGGGATTCTTTATGTGTTCTTGAGTTGCTGGAACTGATAGAAGATAGATTTGGCGTGTTAATTTCACCAGATAAACTTGTGAATATGAGAACGATAAATGATGTAGTGAATGCAATAGAAGAAAATGTTTAGAGAGAAACTACAAGACTCTGCGAAATTAAATTCGTAGGGTCTATAATTTTGTCTAAATACAGGCTAAAAATCTAATATTTGCTTGGGACTGTTAATTTTGGCGTATATATGGTATAATAAAGCTTAATTATTATAATTAGGAGGGCAGTTGTTACGAAATCGGTAATGACTTTTGAAAATGAGAATAAGAAGAAAACCATGGGCGCGTCCGGAACTTGCTGCGTGTGAGTTTTTTATTGATGAACCAACGGCGCATAAAGGCAAATGGCATAAACTTTTTGTAAGAAGGCAGCCTATCCATTTGGAGTTAGGTTGCGGTAAAGGAGCATTTATAGCCAGCCTGGCGAGTAAAAATTTGGACAAAAATTTTATTGCTGTTGATATAAAAAGTGAAGTTTTAGTTTTGGCAAAAAGAAATATCAAAAAGCAATATAACGAATTGAGTCAGCCAATTGACAATGTTTGCTTGACAGCTCAAAATATCGAGCGTATAGATGATATGTTAAGTTCGGAGGACGTAGTTCAGCGAATTTATATAAATTTTTGCAATCCTTGGCCAAAGCCCAGACACAAAAAACGGCGCTTAACATACCCAAAACAGCTCGAAAAATATAAAAATTTTTTGGATTCAAACGGTGAAATTTATTTTAAAACCGATGATGATAATTTATTTGAGGAAAGTTGCAAATATTTTAAAGAAACCGGTTTTGAAATAACTTATTTGACGAAAAGCCTACATAATTCTGACTTTATGGACAATATCCTAACAGAACACGAAAATATGTTTTCGCAGCAGGGCATAAAAATAAAATTTTTGATTGCAAAATTAAAATAAAACTAGAAAATAAAAAGGAGCTAATAAAATGAAAAAAATACTGATTGGATTAATTTTTATTATGCTTTTTATTTCGGGATGTTCGTTTAGCAATTTTGAAACAAGAAATTTGATGCATCCACCTAAGGCTACCGGAGAAATGGCTCAGATTCAGGCGCTTATAGAGAAAACAGTTGGTGCAGACATTCTTTTTAAATATCCTCAGAATGGCGACTTTAAATCTGCAATTATCATGCACGATCTTGATGGAGATTCGCAAGACGAAGCGATCGCAGTGTATCAGCTTGTTGCTCAAGGGACTCAGTCATATATAATGATTATTGACAAAGTTGGAGATAATTGGCAGGTAATTAAAACTTTAAATGCACAGGGAACCGATTTGGATAAAGTCTGTTTTGGTGATATAAACGGCGACGGCAAAGATGACATCGTTTTGGGCTGGAGCAGCTATACAAGCTACGGCAAAGAGCTTACGGTTATTCTTTATGAGGACGGAAATTATAGTGTTCTGACGCCGAATGAAACTTATTCTGACATTTTGGTGAGTGATTTTGATAACGATGGTAAATCAGAAATTTTAACATTGTCTGTAAGTAAACGTGAAGATACACAGCTAAATGATGACGAAAATAAGGCAGCAAAAGCTAAATTAATAAAATTTAATCAAGAAACCAGGAAGTTTAATACTATTGGAATTGCGCCAATAGACTCAACTGTTGTAAAATACAATAACGTTAAATTCGGAAAAATCGACGATATTCAAAGTGGCGCAGTTATCGATGCAGTTACAGAAAAAGACCGAACAACTTCTGAGGTTATTTATTGGGATAAATCTGATAAAAAGTTGAAAGCACCTCTTTATAATGTCAAAACGTTGAGTTCTACAGCATTTTTGCGTGACAGTGCAATACCATCCAACGACATAAATAACGATGGGATAATTGAAATGCCAAAAGTGGATTTAACGGACGGTTCGAGCGAAAAATTTACTTATATTTTGTCGTGGTTTAAATATAACACGACCAATTATAAAAATGATTATGTTGAAAGCATTATTATGAACGGCAAAGATTCTTATTTTTTTGTTGTTCCTGGCAAATGGAAGGGCGAAACTCAAGGAGCGTACAAAATAAGATTTACTTATGATTACGATATGAAGACTCTTAGAATTTTTGAGCAGATAGAAACTGTCGGTCAAGCGCTTAAAGACAGGGAGTTTTTGGATATATTTGTGCTTTCAAAAAAAGAATATGAAGATTTGCCCAATAAAAACGATTATCATGTTTTGATTCAGGAAAACAATAAAGTTTATGTGGCAACTGTGGATGAAAATTCGGAATTAGCAATTTCTGCAGAGGAAATAAAAAATAGTTTTAAGTTGATTTAGTATCGTAGAGGGAGGATGGCACGTTAATTTTGAGTGCCGATTGATTTATGAAGAAAATTTTGGTTGTAGAAGATGAAGCAGCGATTCGCGAGTTTGTGGTTATAAATTTGCAAAGAGCGGGTTACGACGTAACAGAGGCCGATTGCGGAGAGAAAGCCTTGCAGATTTATGAAGAAAGTCCGGATTTTGACGTGGCAGTTTTAGATATAATGATGCCGGGAATAGACGGAATTACTGTGTGCAAGGAGCTTAGAAAACAAAGCAACGAGATTGGAATAATTATGCTAACAGCAAAAACTCAGGAAATGGACAAAATTACTGGGCTTATGACTGGTGCAGATGATTATGTAACAAAACCGTTTAGTCCATCAGAATTAGTCGCAAGAATTGACGCCGTTTATCGCAGAGTTGCCCTGGCGCAGATGCGTTCGGACAACAAGTTTAAAGAAGAACTAAGATCGGGTGAATTTATTTTAAATATGAGAAATAGGACACTGTTGAAACGTGGTGAGTTAGTTGAACTGACACAGGTTGAATTTCAGATTATGGAGTACTTTTTTTCAAATCCGAGTGCGGCGCTTAGCCGAACTGATATTTTAACGCACGTTTGGGGCGAAGATTATGTTGGCGAAGAGAAAATTGTTGATGTAAATATTCGCAGACTGCGCATGAAAGTTGAAGATGAACCGTCGGTCCCGAAGCATATTTTGACGGTATGGGGGCTTGGCTATAAATGGGAAGCGTGAGGCTTTGCGAACTTTTTTCTTAAAGAGGTGAAAGTTGAATGGTTAGAGGAATAACTAAGCGATGGCTTCTTAACAGCCTCGGGATGATTTTTGTGACGTTGGTTGCAATAGAGTTGGGCTTGTCTGTTTTTATTCATGAGTTTTTTTATACCGGGGTTCAACAGGCCATAAATAACAAATCGGCGAGCTTGATAAATGTTTTTCCCGGCTACAAAGAGGATTCCGAAAAGAACTTTATTTCGAAGGTAAAGCTTTATATTTCGGATTTCGAAGATAAAAACTTAATGGAAGTGGTGGCTTTTAACAACAGCAACGAGCCAATTCTTACATCTACGGGATTTTTGCCCGCTAAAAACTTCGAGATGACAGATTATAACGAAGCACAAAATTCAGAAAGCCATGTGGGACTTTTTATAGGCAAAAATTCATCGGGTGAAAATGTCATGGCGCAAACAAAAGCTATCTACACAAATGACGGCGAATTTATAGGCGCAGTTAGATATATTGTGTCGCTGCGTTCGGTGGATAAAACCATATTTTGGCTGATAATCGGCTGTATAGCGATTGGACTGGCTATTTTGTTTTTTGTAATCATGTCCAGCTCGTATTTTATAAATTCGATAGTTAATCCGATTCGAGAAATAGGCAAGACCGCACGAAAGATTGCGCTTGGAGATTTTAATGCCAGAATTGACAAAACTTACGATGACGAAGTAGGAGAACTATGCGATACAGTAAATTATATGGCGCGTAAGTTGGGTGAGTCAGAAAAGGTAAAGAATGAGTTTATATCGTCGATTTCGCACGAATTGCGTACACCGTTAACGGCAATAAAAGGCTGGGCGGAGACGATAGAACTTGGCGAAGAAAAAGACTTCGAGATGAATAAACGTGGCCTAAAAGTTATAATTCACGAATCTGAACGACTTTGCGGCTTGGTAGAAGAACTGCTTGACTTTTCAAGACTTCAGTGCGGAAAAATGGTTTTGAGCCTGGAGAGAATAGATATTTTGGCAGAATTAAGTGATGCGGTTTATATGTTTAAAGACAGAGCCGCGTCGGAAAATAAAGAGCTTATCTATTCTGAACCACCAATATTATCGCCAGTTTTGGGCGACAGAAATCGTCTGCGCCAAGTTTTTATAAATGTGATAGATAACGCACTAAAATACACGTCAAACGGAGGAACAATCACGGTAAAAGCCAAGGAAGCGGCCGGATATATTTATATATCGGTCAGCGATACAGGCTGCGGAATTCCAGCGGAGCATTTGCCACACGTTAAAGATAAATTTTACAAAGCAAATACAACGCAAAAAGGCTCAGGAATCGGTTTGGCGGTGGTAAATGAATTAGTGCAGCTTCATTCCGGAACGCTGGATATAGCAAGCGAAGAAAATGTTGGCACAGTGGTTACAATTTCAATTCCGATAGCGAAAACTCCAGAAGAAAGCTAATTTTTTATGCTAAATGAAAGGGCTTTTTATGAATAATATTTTTGTTTCAGCAATAATCGTGGCGGCGGGAAACTCAACTCGTATGGGCAAAGACAAAATATTTTTACCGCTGAATAAAATTCCAGCAATAGCGTATACATTAAGAGCTTTTGAAAAATCAGAGGCTATAAGTGAAATCATTGTAGTTGGCAAAAAAGGACATGAAGCCCAATTAAAAAGCATTGCAAGTGAATATTCTATAAGCAAATTTAAAAATTTTGCGCCCGGAGGAGAATTTCGACAGGAATCAGTGTTTTCCGGAGTTAAATTTTGTAGCGAGCAAACGGAATATTTTGCAATTCACGACGCGGCAAGATGTCTTATTACGAGCGAAGAAATTGATGAATCCGTTGCTGATGCGATAGTATATAAAGCGAGTTCGCTTGGAATTCCTTGTAAAGACACTCTTAAAATTTTAAACAATGATAATTTTGTGATTTCCACTCCAGACCGTAGCACTTTGTGGAATATACAAACTCCACAAGTTTTTGAAAAGAATTTATACATTGACGCGATGCTGTTCGCAATTAAAAGTGATGTTAATTATACGGATGACTGTCAACTGATTGAAAAAATGGGGAAAGCGGTTCATATAGCGCAGGGAAGTTATTCAAATTTAAAGCTGACAACACCCGATGATATTGCAGTTTTTGAAAATATATTGAACTTAAGAGGAAAATCGTTATGAGAATTGGACACGGTTATGATGTACATAAATTGGTATCCGGACGAAAATTAATTTTGGGTGGCTGTGAAATCTCACACACTCACGGACTATTGGGGCACTCCGACGCAGATGTGCTCGTTCATGCGATTATGGACGCACTTCTTGGGGCGGCTGCTTTGGGTGATATTGGCAAGCTTTTTCCTGACACGGAGCCTATATTTAAAGACGTAAATAGCATGAAGTTGCTTGAGACTGTCTGTCAAAAGATTAATTCAGATGGATATAAAATTTCCAATATCGATGTGACAATTATTGCGCAAAAGCCTAAGTTAGCGGGATTTATAAGTGCCATGCGTACAAACATTGCCAATGTATGCAATGTGGAAATGTCTCAAATTAGTATAAAGGCTACCACAGAAGAAGGCTTAGGCTTTACCGGCAGGCTAGAAGGAATTTCAGCACATGCGGTGTGCCTTTTAATTTAATTTTTATTATCAAATGAGAAACACTATAAAAAACAAAAATATTTTTGTCGAAAAATGTCTTAAAATGAGAAATTTAACTATATTTCTTTTTTAGAATTAAAAAATAAAAAGAATGTTGTATAATAGAGTTAACCTTAAAGAAGGTGGTGAAATTATGAAAAAAATAATTGCGAGTGTTTTATCTTTGTCTCTTTTATTTGGCCCAGCAAAAACATCTTTCGCTGAAGAAATTTCTCCTTATACTTCTGGTCATTGCTGTCCAACCTGGACTCCAACTGAAAAGCTAGAATTAACAACAGAAGAAAAAGCTGCAATTGAAAGTATTGACATTGTAAAGAAA
Organism: uncultured Eubacteriales bacterium; assembly: GCA_934463265.1. Classification (GTDB taxonomy): domain Bacteria; phylum Bacillota; class Clostridia; order Oscillospirales; family Acutalibacteraceae; genus CAG-557. The sequence goes on from CAKSIU010000001.1 coordinate 219,810, forward strand.
GTAACCGACGATTACATAAAACTCAGTAAAAATAACGGTTGCTTGAGGGAGGCTGTCAAAGATATTGCTGGTTTTTTAATGCGAAAGCAAAGGCCACAGCAAGATTATTCTGGATTAACGGGTCTTATCTATGATTATGATTGGCAGAATAGACATTTAGTTAACCAAGAAAAAAGTTTGGTAAAGTTATATTCAGATAAAAACTCTATTTATTTCGGCAATGAAAATATGAAACATGATATAAAAACCATACTTGAAAAAATAGAGGCTAATAATTACCTAATGGCAGTATTACTTCAGCTAAACCAAACCTTATGTAATAGATAATTTGTGCGAACTCATGGTTTGATTGTTAATTGTCCTTATCCCTTGTGTTTTATTATCTATAGCGTCGTAAATTTTTGTTGTTCATTTTTTGAATAAAAACAACCCTAGCACCAACATTAACATTAGTGCTAGGGATTATTTATTTTTTCGTTATTCCAACATTTATATTATAAGAACCATAAGCCCAGCATTTATTTGAATACGAATTAAAAACAATTTTTTATCACAAGAAAGCAATATTAACAAAAAGGAGAACTATTTTTGCTGAATCACTGAATTATAGCCGGTGATTCGGCATTTTTTTAGTTAAATAATTTAAATTTCTTTACATATTTTGCAAGAAGAAATATTGATTAACAAAAGAAAAAGTACATGCATATACTGATGTTAGCAAGAAAAGTGCATGGAGTTGATACCCTTGAAAAAAGCGTTGTTTATATTGAGTTCAATAACCTACGCAATGAAAGGGCGCGACTTATTGAACTCAAAAGGAATAAAAAGTGAAATCAAACGAGCACCTAAAAATAAAGCATTGTCTGGTTGTGGATACGGTCTGCTAATTTACGAGAAAGCGGAAAAAGCTGCGGAATTGTTGGAAGAAGCGCAGATAAAGGTGCTTGATATAAAAAATTTGGAGGCAAAGTAATGATATATCTAGATAATGCAGCTACGACTTACCCAAAACCTCAAAGCGTAGCCAATGCAACATTATATGCACTGAAAAAACTCGGAGCAAATCCCGGAAGAAGCGGACATAATATGTCGATAAACGCAGCACTTGAAATTTATGAATGTAGAAAAGCTATAGCAAAATTTTTTAATGCAAAAGGTCCTGAATGTGTTGTTTTCACGTTAAACTGTACCCACGCAATAAATCTGGTTTTTAAGGGATTATTAAAATCCGGCGACCACGTTGTCATCTCGTGTTTGGAACATAATGCAATAACTCGGCCATTAAAAGCGTTGGAAGAAAAAGGCATAACATTTTCGGAAGCAAAAGTCTTTCCCGGAGATAACGAAGCGACACTTGATTCGTTTAGAAAAGCGATAAATTCAAAAACGGCACTTATTGCCTGCACGCACGCGTCGAATGTTTGGGGGATTCGATTGCCTATTTCTCGAATTTGCGCAATGGCGCACGAATATGGAATTCCGATGTTGGTAGACGCCGCACAAAGTGCCGGACATATTCCGATAGACTTAAAAGAAACCAAAATTGATTATCTATGTTTGGCAGGGCACAAAGGACTTTATGGTCCGATGGGAACTGGAATTTTAATAACATCGCGAGGAGAAGACCTTCCCACGATAATAGAAGGCGGAACGGGAATAAATTCAGAAACGTACTTGCAAACGGACGTAATGCCCGAAAAATTTGAAAGTGGTACGCAAAATTTAATCGGAATAGCAGGATTACACGCAGGCATAAAATTTTTAAACACGGCAAAAGTCGAAAAGATAGCGAAACATGAGCACGATTTAATAAATTATTTGTATGAAAGGCTGTCGGAACTTAAAAATGTTGAGCTGTATATGAGCAGGCCAGACCCGAAATATTTTGTTCCACTTTTGTCGTTTAATGTTGTCGGAATGCACAGTGAAAATGTCGGTGCGATTCTGAATAAACATCAAATTTATGTTCGTCCTGGACTGCATTGCGCACCTGCCGCACACAGATTTTGTGGAACTCTAGAGCGAGGAGTTGTGCGAGTTTGTCCGTCCGCGTTCACAAGAAAATCAGATATAGATGCGGTGGTTGAAGTAGTTAAAAAAAATAAAATAAAATTTAATATAAGATAAAAAAACTTTTCATAACTAAATAAATATGCTAAAATTGTTATAGATTAAATTTAAAATAAGAGAAATTCTCTCAGAAGGAAGAAAATAATGGATTTTATCACGAATAGTTTGAATGCATTCTTTATTTTGATGAAAACTTTTACAATTTCTGATTTTCTTGATATTTCTATTATGGCGTTTATCATTTACAGCTTTATTAAACTAATAAGGGAAACTAGAGCAAGTCAGCTAGTAAAGGGAATATTAATTTTAGTTATTGCGTATATTGCATCATTCCAATTTAATTTTCGAATGTTAAGTTTTTTATTAAACAAATTTTTCGAATTTGGAATAATTGTGCTTTTGGTTGTATTTCAGCCGGAGTTGCGCAGAGCACTTGAGCAGATAGGCAGAAGCAAAATAAGTCGCTATTGGACGTCGAGTGCACCCAATAGATATAATATAGCCTCTTATAAATTGCAGCAAAAATGTATTCATACCGTAGTTGATGCGATATTTTTATTGCAACAAACCAGAACGGGAGCGCTGATTGTTTTTGAAAGACAGACAAAGCTTGGTGATATTATTAATACCGGAACTATTTTGCGAGCAAAGCCATCTGTGCCGATTATAGGAAATATATTCTTTAATAAAGCCCCTCTTCACGATGGAGCAATGGTTATTCGAGGTTCAGCAGTATATGCAGCGGGTTGCATTTTACCTTTGACTAAGAATGAAAATGTCAGCCTGGATATCGGAACAAGACATCGTGCGGCACTAGGAATAAGTGAGATTTCCGACGCGATTGCAGTTGTAGTTTCTGAGGAAAATGGAAAGATTTCTACCGCGATGAACGGCGTTTTGACTAGAAATTATGAAAAAGAAGATTTAATTAAGCTGCTAGAAAAAAACATACTTTTAGGCTTTGAAGAATCGAAGGTAAAAAGTCAGTTTATAAGTTCTATAATGAGGAAAAAAAATGAAAATAAAAAGATTTAATTTAGGTCGGCTATTTTATAATAATAAAGTTGTTATGCTTTTTTCTGTGATAATTGCGTTTATTTTTTGGATTATTCTGTCAACAAGTGCTTCAGAATCTACAACGAAACTGATTACTGACATACCGATTAGTGTTTCATTGTCAGAGAGTGCGAAAGAAAGCGGACTTGCAGTCTTTGGAACAGATGACATTAAGGCAGAAGTTTCTGTTACCGGAAATAGGTTGATTTTAGGACAGCTTTCAAAGAGCGATATTCAAATTACAGCGCAGCAGTCTGCGAATATGATAAATTCTACAGGAAAATATACATTAGAATTGTCAGCGAAAAAAAATAGCATATTGACTGATTATGAATTTTCTTCGAGTGTTTCACCTAAATTTGTTACAGTAGTTGTTGATAGGTATAAAAGTCAAACTTTTGACATAACGCCGAACATAAAATTTACTGCCGATACAGATTATTTTGTTGCACCAATTGCGTTGTCGGAGCCACAAGTAACTGTTTCTGGGCCAGAATCGCTTGTTTCGAGTATTGCAAGTGTTACTGTAGAGGAAAATATTTCAGGAACATTGACAAAAACAACTGACTTGAACGATTTGCCAATATATTTATTTGATAACAACGGTAACAAAATTAACATGAAAAATTTAACAATGAGTGTTACAAAAGTTAATGCAAATATCACAGTTCTTCAGCGCAAATTTGTGAACGTTGTGCCAGAGTTTACTTCGGTTCCAAGTGGGCTTAATATGAAAAATTTATCGATGCAAGTGTCGCCTAATAAAATTGAAATCGCAGCACCTAATGAAGTAATAAACAGCCTAAATTCGGTATCTTTGGAACCAATTGATTTATCTCAGGTAAATCTGGAACACGGCCAGTTTGAACAAGAAATAAAGCTTCCAAGTGACTGCAGAAATCTCTGCAATACCTATAATGCAACCGTTAAATTAAACTTGTTAGGTTTTCAAAGTCGAACAGTAATCGTGAAAAATATTAAATTTAAAAATTTACCCGAGGACAAATTAGCAACTTCGCATACGTCCAGCTTGCCAGTTCAAGTAATGGGTCCGTTATCGCAGTTGAGGTCGTTGTCAGAAGATGACATTTCTGTGGAAGTTGATTTGTCGGGAAAAGAAGAGTTTATTGGCCGAACGCAAATGCCAGCAAAAATTATTTTTAATTCATACTCAAATAAGTGTTGGGCGTATGGTTCCTATAACATAAACATTGGAATAACCAAAAAATAAATATAGCCCCGGCGCCGCACTATACCGCGCGGCGCCGGGGCTGTATAATTCTGAGTAAATTTTTTATTTCGTGCTAGTATTAAAGAATGCAAAAACAGCCTTGTAAGCCATAAAAACGTCCAATTTGGAAACGACTTCAAAGGGCGCGTGCATGGACAAAACCGGAACACCTAAGTCAACAACATTGACATTCAAATTGGCCATATATTTAGCAATAGTTCCGCCGCCGCCAGCATCGACTTTGCCGAGTTCGCCGGTTTGCCAAAGAATATTATTCTTTTCGAGAAAAGTTCTAACATAGCCCATAAATTCAGCGGAAGCGTCAGAAGTGTCGAATTTTCCGCCGCTGCCGGTGTATTTAGTAATAACGACGCCGTTATTTAAATAGCAACTGTTTGCCTGGTCGTAAACCGAGCTATAAGTTGGGTCAAAAGCAGCATTGACATCGGCTGACAAGCATTTTGAATTTGATAAAACGTGCCTGCATGTGACTTTATCTGTGCTAGCGAGGTCCTCAATAAAATATTTAAAAAATGCAGATTTCATGCCTGTATTGCCATCGCTGCCGGTTTCTTCCTTGTCGGCTAAAATAGTTATAATGGTATTTTCTGGAATTTCGCTATAATCTAAAATAGCCATCAAAGAAGGATAAGCACAGACCCTGTCATCATGACCGTAAGCGCCAACCATGCTTCTGTCGAAGCCAACGTCATGAGCTTTAAAAACAGGAACCAGCTCAAGCTCAGCAGATAAGAAATCTGATTCGACGATGCCATATTTTTGATTCAAAATTTTCATAATATTCAGCTTTATAAGTTCAGAGCCTTTACCCGATTTGAAAGGCCGGCTACCGACTAAAATATTTAAGTTTTCTGCATCGATGGCTTTTTGCAGAGGCTTTGTCATTTGCTCTTTAGCAAGATGAGGCAATAAGTCTGTAACGCAAAAAACGGGGTCGTTTTCGTCTTCTCCAATTCTGACGTCAACAGAAGAACCGTCTTTTTTGACGATTTTTCCATGTAAAGACAGTGGAATAGTCGTCCATTGATATTTTTTAATTCCACCGTAATAGTGAGTTTTGAGCAAAGCCAAGTCGCTTGCTTCGTAGAGCGGAATTGGTTTTATGTCTAAACGGGGAGAATCTATATGAGCGACGGTAATTTTAGCACCGTCTTTAACGCCTTTTTTACCGATAATAGCAAGCACTATAGATTTCCCTCTGTTAACATAATAAACTTTATCGCCTGGCTTATAATTTTTGTTGGAATCAAACTCAGAAAAACCGGATTTTTGAGCCATACTCATAGCACAAGCGACAGCTTCACGTTCTGTTTTTGCAATGTCAAGAAAAGCCTTATAACCCTCGCAAAAATTATCTGCCTGACTTATTTGTTCTTCATTCATCTGCAAAGCGCTGTGTTTTTTGGACATAAACAGACTTTCTCTCAATAGTTCGGTTTCGGATTTTTCATCATTTTTTGAGTGACTTTCGTTAATAAACATAGATAATCAACCCTTTCAGTAATTTTTGAAGTACAAGTTTTTATACATCCTGCGGCATTCCAAAACATTTTCGACGTAGACAGCAGTATCCGGATAAGGAATTTTTTTCAAAACCTTACCATCGCAAGAATATTGTGAATTTTTAAGCCATTTATCCACTGTTCCGATGCCAGCATTATATGCACAAATTACCTCAATAATGCTATTATACCTCTTTTTGAGAATAGATAAAAGATAAGTTCCATATTTTATGTTAGTTTTGGGGTCTTTCAGGTGGCCAACGTCCAAATGAGGCATCAAGTGGTGTGTTTGTAACCAGTCAAAAGTTTCGGGCATAACCTGCATCAAGCCGATTGCTCCTACATTAGATTCAGCATCCTCCCGAAAATTACTTTCTGATTTAATCACAGCTAAAATTAATTCTTTTTCCACGTTATATTTTTCAGAATTTTCCTTTACATAGTCATAATATTGCAGCTGATAAGCTTTTTTAAAAAAGAATTCATAGCTTTCAAAAAGCAAAAAACTTGTAAAAAGCAGTGATAAAAATCCCAAAAGTAAAATTTTGTAATTAGCTTTCATTATTTTCCCCGATTATTTTGCAAAAGTTTAAATAAAACCTCATCAAAGTTTATTTATGCCACAAAAGTTAAAGATTTATTATATTAAATCCAGCAGCACGAATTAATCTGTTATAAACCGCAAGTCCTATACCTTCTTTAGCCGGACATCTGGAGTAAACCACATCAATATTGCTCATTTTATCTATTTCTCGAAGTGCGTCAAAAAGCATTTCTGCCTGAGACTTTAAGTCATTTTCCCTGCCGAAAGTTATTGATGCGGACGTTTTTAAATCTTTCACATCTTCGTCATAACAAAGTGCCGCAACATTATTACTTGCATGGCTGTTTACATAATTTATATATTTTTCGCGGCTGCCGTTTAGAATTATAACTTTTGCTTTTGGCGCATAATGTTTATACTTCATTCCAGGCGACAATGGCTTTGAGTTTTCGTCAAGCTTGCTTAAAACAGCCACATCAATTTCAACATCGCCAAGAACATTTCTCAGCTGTTCCAAAGTTACTGCTCCTGGGCGCAAAATTTTTGGATTATCGGTGCACAAAGATATAACTGTAGATTCCACTCCTACATTACAAGTTCCCGCGTCGACAATCGCGTCGATTTTTCCAAATAAATCCGCAATAACGTGCGCTGTCTTTGTCGGACTGGGACTTCCGGAAAGATTTGCAGAGGGCGCAGCCAATGGACATCCAGAATCTTTGATTATTTTTCGCGCAACGGAATTAGCCGGAAACCGTATAGCAACAGAATCGAGTCCGCCGCTGATAATATTGGGAATCACGCGAGATTTTTTTAAAATCATGGTTAAAGGGCCAGGCCAAAACGCGTCAGCCAATTTTTGCGCTTTGGAAGGAAACTCGCTTACCAAATTATATATTTCATCTATCTCCGAAATATGCACAATTAGAGGATTATCGCTTGGGCGCCCCTTCGCAGCGAAAATTTTTTGAACAGCAGCTTCATTTAGCGCATTGGCCGCCAAACCGTAGACAGTTTCCGTAGGAATGGCAACGAGTCCGCCAGACTTTAATATTTGGGCGGCAACGGCAACGTCTTTTTCGGACAGTATTTGAGTTTTAATTTTACACATTTTAAATTTTTAATCTCTGCCTTCCATAGAACTTTCCAATTTTGCAGCTCTGTCCGCCGTGATTAAAGCATCAATTACCTCGTCGATATTTCCGTTTAAAATGTCCTCTAATCGGTACAAAGTCAATCCGATTCGGTGGTCAGTGAGTCTTCCTTGAGGATAATTATATGTTCTGATACGTTCAGAGCGGTCGCCGGTGCCAACTTGAGTTTTTCTTTCTTGAGCCATCGCATCGGTTTGTTCCTGCATTTTAGCCTCTAAAAGTCTGGATTTTAAAACTTTCATAGCCTTATCTTTGTTTTTGTACTGACTGCGTTCATCCTGACATTCAACCACGACGCCTGTAGGAATGTGAGTAATTCTGATAGCAGATTCGGTTTTGTTAATGTGCTGACCGCCGGCACCACTGGCACGAAATGTATCGATTTGCAAATCAGCGGGATTAATTTCGATTTCGACGTCTTTAGCTTCTGGCAAAACGGCGACAGTAACCGTAGAAGTGTGAATACGCCCTTGAGCTTCGGTTTCGGGAACTCTTTGCACGCGGTGCACACCGCTCTCATATTTTAAACGAGAATAAGCGCCCTCTCCGGAAATCATAAAGCTAATTTCCTTATATCCACCGAGTTCAGTTTCATTAGCGTTTAAGATTTCGGTTTTCCATCCCTTACTTTCAGCGTACATGCTGTACATTCTAAACAGCACGCCGGAGAACAAAGCTGCTTCTTCACCGCCGGCGCCTCCACGAATTTCCATAATAACATTTCGGTCATCGTTTGGGTCTTTGGGCAGCAGCAAAATTTTAAGTTCATCGGATATTTTTTCGATAGCCGTTCTGGATTCTTCAAGTTCAGTTTCGACCATTTCTTTAAAATCTTTGTCCAAACCGCCGTCATTTAAGAGTTGTTTGGCTTCCTCGGCATTATTTTTTGCTTTTTTATATTCATCGTATTTTTCTACAATCGGAATTAAATTTTTTTGTTCTTTCATAAGAGCCTTATATTTTTCCTGATCAGAAACAATATTTGGGTCGTATAGCATCTGGTTTATTTCGTCATTTCTTTTTTTAAAAACCTCTAATTTATCGAACAAAATCGGGTCACCTCTCTAATTATCAAATTTTTGTCTTAATATTTTTTTTATATTTTTTTCAATTTTAGAACGTTTCACCATAAATTCATGTTGACAAGTAGTGCAACGTAGTTTAAAGTCCATTCCTGAGCGCAAAACCAAAAAAAATTTCCCTTTACAAGGATGTGGCTTTCTCATTTCGAGCAAATCGCCAACTTTGACGTCCAAAAAAACATCACCACCAGACAAATAATAAGACGCAATCAAATTAATTATAACATTTTTGAGTATACACGGCAAACGTTTCCTGAAAAAATCTTAATATAAAAAATAACCGCCTGCAGAACCTGCTCCTTCTGCCGACGGCTTTTATTAAATTTAAGCTTTGTCTATTTTATCAATGTGACGAACAAGGTCCAAGACTTTTTTGCTATAACCCCATTCATTGTCGTACCAGGCAACTAACTTTACAAAGTGGTTGTTCAGCATAATTCCAGCCTTGGCGTCAAAAATTGAAGTTCTGTCATCGGTGTAAAAGTCAGAAGAAACCACAGCTTCGTCAGTATAGCCTAAAATACCCTTCATTTCGTTTTCGGAGGCTTTTTTCACAACACGGCAAATCTCATCGTACGTCACAGATTTTTCGATTCTGCAGGTCAAATCCACAACAGAAACGTCCAAAGTAGGAACTCTAAAAGCCATTCCGGTGAGTTTGCCCTTAAGTTCCGGAATAACCAACGCGCAAGCTTTTGCGGCACCGGTCGAGGAAGGGATAATATTTCCAAGAGCAGCACGCCCTCCGCGCCAATCTTTTTTTGAAGGCCCATCTACAGTTTTTTGCGTTGCAGTAACAGCATGAACCGTCGTCATTAAGCCCTCAATTATTCCAAAATTGTAATTTATAACCTTTGCAAGAGGTGCCAAGCAGTTTGTCGTGCACGAAGCATTCGAAACGATATTCATGTTTTTGTGGTACTTTTCGAGATTAACGCCGCAGACGAAAGTAGGAGTTTCGGAATCTTTAGCCGGTGCTGAAATAACTACTTTTTTTGCGCCTGATTTTAGGTGACCAGAGGCCTTTTCTGAAGTGCAAAAGACACCGGTAGCCTCGATGATATATTCAGCGCCGTCGTGTCCCCAAGGTATTTGTGCAGGCTCCTTTTCGGCATGAATATTTATCGTTTTGCCATTTACAATAAGTTTTCCGTCACGCGAAGATAAATCTGCGTCAAATTTTCCATGCACAGTATCGTATTTAATCATATACATCATATAATCAACGTCGATAAAGGGGTCGTTAATTGAAACAACCTCAAAAATATCCGGCTGACTTATTGCTGCACGAAAAACCAATCTTCCAATACGTCCAAAACCGTTTATACCAAGCTTTATTGCCATACAAAATACCTCCTCATTTGTAATAATAAATATTTTTCAAAAACGAATAATATGCATAAAATCGCGGATTAACAAGGGTTTATTCTCTGACAGAGCGTTCTTTCTGAGCGTTTTCATTTTTTATGTCCTCAATTAATCTGTCAACCTCGGCCATGTCCGCTGTTTGAGAAGCTAAATTTTCATTTTTACTGGTATTATCAGCTGTAGAAACATTTTCAGCGACGGGTTCAGTCGTTGCAACATTTTCATTAGTATTATCATCGAGCTTTTCTGTAACAGGTTCCTCATTAACAAGACCTTTGCCAGTTTTTGTAGCCAAAAGTATGAAGAATATATAGACGATCAAGACTATTTCCGTCATAATTGCAACGATTACGCGCAAACTTAACTCGCTGCGGGTATCCATAGAAACCGCAATGTAATTTGTTAAAGAGACCGTCATAAATAATGCGGCTGAAAATCCGAAGTAAAACAACTTTTTAAAAGTAGCACAGCTAAACAAACCTGCAAAAAGTCGGGCTTGAGCGAATAAAAAGAACAACAAAAATATTTTAGCCAAAGAGTGAGAAACATTGGATATGTCGGTAGGAATGGAGTTGTATTCAAAAAAGAGCTTCAAAAGTTTGGCCAAAATCCATAATGTAGGAGCTAAAGCTAATAAACGGTATTTATCAAAGTAATTTTTTTCCTGAATAAAGTTCAGTCCAATCAAAATAAAAGCGATGCCGGCCAAAATACCCAAAGCCCCGGCAAGCAAATTTACCCAGTCATTGTCGCCACCAAGATAAGCTTTGATTTCATAAACGGAGCTCCAAATGGCAAAAATGGCGGTTATCATAGAAATTAAGCCGTTAAAAATATTCTTTTTAAGAACAAAAACATCAGGAGCGTCTTTTGAAAGATAACTCAGAATAAGTATAATTGCGAAAGCCACTGCAGCAACGACAAAACATATCATTTCAAAGTTATCCCATTGAACTCTGACAGCGGCGTTTCCTATGGAAAAAATTTGATATATGCGCAAACCCATAATTGCGAAAAAAGATAAAATAAAAGGAACCCAATTAAATTTTAACTTCATGTATGTTACCTCCAAAAAATATTTAATTAATCTAATTTTACCGCTAAAAAAGCGATTTGTAAAGAGAGTAACACAAAATGTTTTATCATAATTTATAAAAAATCATAATAAAATAAAATAAAAAAGGATGATTTATTAATTATGAAACAAAAATTATTTTTTATGCTGAGCTTGCTGATTTTTATTTTTTCGATACCACTGTTTGTTTCTTTAAAAGAATTAAAAAATGTAAATTTTGATTTAAATTTTAAACCTCCGGAGATAAAATTGGACTATTTAAAAGCCATAACAGACAAAAAATCTGCCCCAAATGACTCAGAAAAATGCGCTTTTAAGGTTTTAGACAAGTCTGGTAATAAAGTTGTTTCGCTGACTTTAAAGGATTTTACACTTGGAGCAGTTGCTACAGAAATGCCGATAACATTTGAGCCGGAAGCATTAAAAGCGCAGGCGGTTGCAGCGTATACATATTTTAGCAGTTTAAAGGAAAAACACTCGCAGAATCCAAATCCGAACTTGAAAGACGCAGATTTTGAAATAGATTCAGCCAACTGGCAGTATTACGTTTCAAAAGAGCAGATGCGGGAGCGCTGGGGTGAAAATTTTGATTTTTATTATGAAAAATTGAGCCAAGCTGTAGAGCCGGTGCTTGGGCAGAGTCTGAAGCAAAACGGACATTACATAGAGGCACTTTACCATTCAATATCATCCGGCAATACCGAAGATATAGTCGATGTTTTTGGTGGAAATTGTTCGTATTTGAGGTCGGTTCCAAGTCCGGGAGACTTGCTGGCGCCAGGATATTTAAGCAGTAAAGAAATTTCTTTAGAAGAATTAAAAAGTACGGCTAAAAATAAATGGCCAGGGATTTCTTTTGATGAAAATCCACAAGATTTGATAAAAATAATAAAAAAAACCGACTCCAGCATGGTGCTAGAAGCAAAAATAGGCGAAAAAAGCGTCACCGGCAGAGAAATTCGAGATTTATTTTCATTGCGGTCAGCTAATTTTGATGTTAATATTCACAATGAAAAGGTGGAATTTTTGGTGAGAGGGTATGGCCATGGCGTAGGAATGAGCCAGTACGGTGCGCAGAATATGGCAAAACAGGGGGCAGATTATAAGCAAATTTTGGCATGGTATTATCCTGAAACAGAGCTTTCCTGAATATAAAAAGCCGCTGCGCGATATAGTGCAGCGGCTTTTTATGTGGGGCGGCGCAGTCCTGATTTTTTTATAGGTTGCCTGCGCCGCCGTACCGAATTAAACTATTTTTCCGAAAGAATCTTCATTAGGCGTTTTTGAGAATGACCATCGCAAACAGCAACTACTTCGTCACCGGAGTAAATTTGGGTGTCACCCTGAGGAATTATCAAGTTTTCGTCTCTCAAAATAGAAATAATAAGAGAGGCTTGTGGCAACTTTATGTCTTTTAACGACACGCCGTTTATTTTCGCATCTTTTGGCACAACAATTTCACAAATGGCAGCTTTTCCTTTGTTAAGACTTGCTAAAAGCCTCATTTCTGCGCTTTCAACTTCTTGCTCAATCATTCTGGTAATTATCTCGGTGCTACTTACAGCGTTTTCCATGCCCAATTTTCTAAGAGCCTCCAAATTTCTAGGATTATTTGCTCTTGTTATAACTTTTTTTACTTGAAATCTTTTTTTAGCAAGCTGCGAAGCCACTAAATTATCCTGGTCGCGGCCTGTTACGGCGATAAAACAGTCTGCCTTGTGAGTATTTGCATCGGCTAAAACTTTAATTTCAGTGCCGTCACCGCAAATAACTTCGACGTCAAGAACATCGGCTAAGTGCAGACATTTTAGCTTGTTTTTTTCAATTAATTCTACTTCGTAATCCCTTTCGAGCATAGTTTGAGCCAAATGGTATCCCAGTTTACCTCCGCCGACTATAACAATTTTCATACTATTTGATAATCGCACAAAAACAATTATCGATTGCCCCCCTTTTAATCACTTATACGTGTCAAAATAATTTTATCTTTAGGATTCAGAATTATTTTTTTTCGCCCGTCAAAAAGATGAAGTTTCCCATTTTCTCTCAAAACGCCCATAATAGACTCGCCGGTTTTCATTGGCAAAGTGTCGACCGTTCTGCCTACAAGAATCGGGTCAACTTCTTTCACGCTGATTCCAACAGTGTTGTCGCCAAAATGCAGATGTTTTTCAGTGAATTCCTCAACCAACGCCGAATATAAAGCTCCGCAAGCCAAGTTAGTCTGGCAGATTGTTTTTAAGCCAAATTGATGAAAAACGTCTTCGCGGACAGGATCAGTAATTCTGGCAACAACGTTTTCCACATAAAAAAATTCCTTTACAATCTGCGACACTGTTATATTGAGATTATCGTCCGAAGTTACCACCGCAACCGCATCGCAACTTTCTACGCCGGCATTTCTCAAAACGTTCATATCCATTGGCATTCCTACAACGGTCATTCCGTCGAAATCATTTGCGAGCTGTTCAAACGCCGATTCGTTCATGTCTACAATGGAGACATCGTGACCGTGGTGACACAGTGTATTTGCCAGGCGAGAACCTAATTTTCCGCACCCGATAACAAGAATATTCATAATAAAAAAGCACCTCTGCTTATCAAAGTTGTCATAAAATCGCTCTTTTGCTCATTATACTTGCTTAATCCGACAAAATCAATAATTCCTCGAATTTTTTGCGGTAATAACCCTGTCAATGCCGTTTAAATCCTTTATAACTTTGACGTTTTTGAAGTTTGCGCACTTAAATATACTTGTAACATCATTAGATTGGCCGATGCCGATTTCAACGCAAATACAGCTTGATTTTTTTAGAAATCGTGTCCAGTTTTTTGCAATAGCACGATAGAATTTTAACCCGTCATTTCCGCCATCCAGGGCCATTTTTGGTTCGTATAAAACCTCTTTTTGCAGAGAATTTAAGTCCCCGGTTGGAATATACGGAGGATTCGAAACGATTACATCAAACTTTTCAAAATTAAGTTTATTCGTGTCAGAAAGCACATCAAGCTTTATCGTGGAGACATTTTTTACTTCATTTAAATTTATATTCATTTTTAAGTATTTTATTGCGGCGTCAGATAGTTCAGCTGCAGCAATTTTAGCATCAGGGCGTTTTTTTGCCAGGCTTATAGAAATAGTTCCGGGGCCGGCGCATAAGTCTAAAATTTGAGGTTCTTTGATAGTGCTTATCTGCGCAAAAACTTCGTTTACCAAAACTTCCGTGTCATCTCTGGGAATTAATACACCTTCTCCGACTTTAAATGTAGAATCCATAAAATCCCAATAGCCCAAGATGTATTGTAAAGGCCGTCCATTTGCCCGCTGATTAATAAGTTCAAAGAAATTCAAAACTTTTTTTGAGTCGGCAACAGCGTTTCTGCATAATATTATATCCTGGCGGTCAAAATTAAAACAAAATTCAAAAATTTTCATCGTATCGAATGTAAAAGATTCAATTTTAGCATTTTCTAATATGCGTTTTCCTTTCAAATAAACTTCATTTAACGTCATAATGTACCTTCAACTTTTAATTTTATCATTTTTTATGTAAAAATGGACTGTTTTATAGCATAGCATAGGTAAAAAGTTTTTTCAATTTATAAATTTTATTTTAAACCTAGAAAAAATCGGATTAGGTTGACTTTAAACGACAATAAAGTTATAATTAAAAGTATTGTTGTATGTGGAGGCTTATGAGTTGGACAAGGAAGTATTAAAGGCAAAAGACGAAGATGTTCATTTTTTTTGTGCAAGTAATGTCAAGTATAAATTATCGAGCTCTCAAAAGATATATGCTGTTTTTAAGAGATTTTTCGACATTTTATTTTCTTTTTTAGCAATACTTTTTTTATCCCCGCTCTTTATTTTTCTGGCTTTTATGATAAGATTAACCTCTAAAGGTTCGATTATTTTTAAGCAGGAAAGAATAGGGCAATTTGGAAAAGTTATAAACATATATAAGTTTAGAACAATGACATCAAAAGCGCCAAAAAGCAAGGCTACCAAGGATTTTGATGACGCCAAGGAATATATCACCAAGTTCGGTAGATTTCTTCGTGTAACGAGTTTGGACGAAATGCCGCAGCTCTTAAACGTTTTAAAAGGTGACATGAGCATAATTGGTCCTCGGCCTCTGATTTTGGACGAAATTTTTATACACAAGTTGAGAGAAAAAAACGACGTTTATTTAATAAAACCAGGAATTACCGGTTTGGCGCAGATAAACGGAAGAGATTTTTTGGATGCGCAGGATAAGGTGGATTTTGATACAAAATATCTGCATAATATGTCTTTAAAGTTAGACTTGATTATATTTATTAAATCGGTAATAGTAGTATTTAAGCAAGAAAATTCTCTGGACGCAAACAGATAATAGTTATAAATTGATGACTGTTATCTGTTATTTTTGTTTATAAGGTAGAATCGGTTATAAAGCCGAATAAAAATGCAAAAAAAAAATAGTAAAGATTGTCCAAATGGCCAATTGAAAAATTCATAAGAAAATGTTAAAATTTAATTATCATTTTTGAAGGAGTGATTATACACATATGAAAAATAATAAGAAAAAAGTAATAGCAGCAATGCTAGCAGTCTCAATGACGGTCTTGCCGTTGAATAAGGTTTCTTTTGCAGAAGAAATTTCTTTTTTAAACAACACGATTAATACTGTTGAATTAAATTTAAAACAACTTCAAGGCAATAGGACAACTTTTCAAAAAATAAGAAGCTGGTTTTCTTCTGGCGAAGAAGAAAAGGCAACACAAGCGTCAATAAATGCCTTAAAAAAATTAACTTTTTTGGAAAAAATATCTGAGATACCGTGGTCTAAAGAGCAAGTAATCAGTGTGTTTCAGAAAGCTTACACAAGAAATGTGGAGGACAGAAACAGTGGTGGCATAGTTAATTGGTTAAAATCAGCTTTTTTTGGCTCAGGTTCTTTTGTAACCCTAATGGTTGGTATGGAAATATATAGAATCGCAAAAAGTTTTTATAAAGACTTTAAAACCAAAATTGAAGCAGGAAAAATAGAAAAACCTATTGACCCAGTTTCAACAATGCAAATATTAGATATAATTATGGAAAATGTAAAGGGCCAGGAAAAAGCTAAACAACAAATCAGAAGTATGGTACTTAATATTGTTGATAAAAATGCACAGTTTATGGCCGTTAACAACAGTAAAAAAGCAGGCCCTGGCGCAAATGTTATTTATATGGTAGGTCCTTCAGGAGTAGGAAAATCATTTTCTGCGGACATAATTAGAAAAGTTTTATGCGGCTTTAATGCAGAACCTTTCGTTATAGAAGCTTCTGACATAGACAAGCAATCCAGGTCCAGTGCGGTTGAGCAGTTGTTTGGAATGAAAATAAAACGTGTAAGCAACAGTGAAGTTTATGAATATGCTCCGTTTATTCAAAGAATAAAAGCTATTCCGAATACGGTTGTTATTATAAATGAATACGATAAGATGCATACTCCGGAACTCGACGAAAAGTTAAGAACTATTATGGACCAAGGCTACATAAATGTTAATGGCGAAAAAATAGATTGTTCTGCAGCAACCTTTATAATTACATCAAACGAAAGCTACGGTTCTGTAAACAAGGGTAATAATGAATTTGATGATGTTGATGACGGGACAGGCTCACGTACATTTATTAATCATGACAAAGCCTTTTTAAATCGTATAAAATTGATTGAATTTGACAATTTGTCAGCCTTTGATTATAAACAAATTGCTACAGTTCCGTTCGCTCAATTAGCAGCGAGATATAAAGTTCAATATGGAATAAATCTTGACCTTAACGGGACGATTGATGCCGTGGCACAAAGAGTTGAAGAGCTTAATAAGGGTGCTAGACCGATATTTACTTATCTTGAAGCATTGAATGACAAACTTTTGAATGAGGTTGTTTTACAGAAATTAAATAGTGGCAATAGCAATGTTAAATACAGAGTTTCATTTGAAAACGATAAATTTAATTTGGAACGCTTAGATGGAAACAAAACTTCGGTTAAAGTAGATGATTCAGTTCAGGAATCTTTAGATGATAATAAAGTTTCAGCTAAAGAAGATGATTCCGTAAAGGAATCTGGAGATGAAAACAAAGCCTCAGTTGAAAAAGAGGCTTCGATTAAAGAAAACTTGACTGATAATGAACTTGTTAAAGATAAAAATAAAGTTACACAGAGAAGTAGCAAGGTTGCATAAGATTTATTATTAAAGTTTAGTTGTTAATAAAAAATAAGTCACATGAAAATGTGGCTTATTTTTTTGAATATTAATTTTTTAACTAATTTTATTTATTTTTTACTTTTTGTTGATTTTTTGAAGACGAAATGTCAGATTTTACTGTTGAAGAACTTTTTACATTTTGAGATGAATTTTTTTCTTGCTGATTTTTTACTTCAGATTTTGATTTTACCGTTGAATTAGTCTTTTGGCTGGTAGAATTATTTGAAGAAGCATTTTGAGTTTTGTCTGTTTTTGATTGTGGCTTTTGAGTATCTGTTGAAGTGGCTTTGTTGCCCGATGAGTTAGAATTTTTTGCTGCGGATGTTTGAGAATTTTGAGCAGAAGTTGTTTTATTTTTGTCAGTTGAAGAATTTGAATCGGTGCTTGCATTAGAGCTGGTAGCAGGGGTAGAAGTGCTTTTTTCACTTGCTGAGGTTGATTTTTTAGAGTTTTGCGCCTTTTTGTTGTTGGAACTTTCTGCATAAGAGCTTTCTTTTACAGAATCCTCGTATATATATTTGGCTAAATCGTAGCGAGCCTTGTTTAAGTCGGATATAACCAGAACAGAAGCGCCATTTATATTTTGTCCTTCAAAATTTCCTTCTTGAGGTAACCTAAATTCTGTCAATTCGTATTTAAGATATTTTAGTGAATTTTTCCCGAGCGTTATAATTTCATTTTTTTTCAGGTTTGTGTTTACATAAGGTCCAACTTTTTCAATGACACCTATGATTTGAGGCAGACTGCTGGATTTAAATTTGTCCATTACCAAAGAAATTACTTTGCGCTGTCGGAAGGTTCGTGCATAGTCATCGTGAAAACCTTCCGCGGTGGGAACTTTTCGACTTCTTGCGTATTGCAAAGCTTGAGCGCCGTTTAAATGATGAACGCCATCAGTTTCTTGGAGGAGTGGCGATTTAAATGGAGTTAATCCGCCTTTAATAAGTGCATCGTCCAACTCGACAAGCAGCTGATTTATGTGATGCGCTTCTTTGGCGGTAATTTCGATATCAAGGCCACCGATTATGTCGATAATATCTTTAAAACCCTCAAAATCTACCGTGCAAAATCTGTCGATTTTTATACCAAAATTATGCTCGATAGTTTTTATTGCCAAAGGCTCTCCACCGAGTGCAATGGCAGCGTTAATGCGGTTGTCTTTGTAGCCGGGAATGTAAACCCACATATCGCGCATTAAAGAAGTCAACTTAATTTTTTGATGGCGGCTGTCGATAGACAAGATTAAAATAGAGTCACTTCGACTGCGAACATCAGCTTCTGCGTGTCTGTCAACACCAAACAAAGCAATATTTAAAATCATCGGGTCTTGAGCGGAGCCGGTAACATATTCGGAATCATTGGTTTCTATCGGCTGATAGTTGAGTGAATCCAGCATTTTGTAGGCATAAATTAATGCGCCGCCAATTAGTCCGACGACGGTTGAAAGAATTATCGCAAAGGAAAACATAATTTTTCTATTTTTTAATTTTTTAACGTTGATGAGAGAACGTTTGTTCACTTTATGGCTGGAGCTGCTGTAAATATCCCTTCGCTCGCCAACGTTTTCAAAATTATCGTTGTAATCAGAATTTTTATCATTAGGTGACATAAAATTACTCCTTAATATTTAAATTTTTTAATTTTTGAGGCTATTGCTGTAAAAATAAACCATAATGAAGAATATATTGTCAGCTCAAGTGTATGTAATTCAGAAAGACTTGAGCAAAAAATCAGATAAAGAATCAAGAAAATGTTCAAAACTAGCTGCAAACTTTGAATTGCCGTAACTAAAATCATGTTGTTCTTAGCAAAACAACACGCTCCGACAGCTTTTACCAAAGAGGTACATGAGCCAAGCGTTGCCAGAAATGCGTTTGAATAATTTTCGGATTTATTATGCAGTTCGTTTATTTTTTGAGAGTCCTCATAAGAGAGCAACGTTAAAAATTTTTCATTCAGGTTAAAGTCGGCGGAAATTTTGTTTAAAGTTAAGTTGCTGTCAACGGTTTTTACGAAGATTTTAACATTATTTTTAACGCAAGAACCCAGTGCCTGACGCAAACTTTTAGATGGCGTGTACTCCAGGATAAACATCGCGACTAATTCTCGACTGACAGTAAAATAAGTCAATTCACAATTTGGAATACGATATTTTTTTTCGTAATCACGGCTTGGTGACACGATTTTGAATTCTTTTAAGAGTTCACGATTTCCAACCAAGATTCTTTTGCCGTTGACCCAGCCAACAACGCCTTTTTCCTCTTTATAAACGATGTCCGAAGCCTTGGTTAAGATGTTTTGTTTGCCCATTATAATCTTGTCGAAAACCTTGCTGATGGGCGCATTTATGTGACAAACTACGGCGGCTGCATAAAGAATAGCCTCGTCGATGCGCTGACCATTAAAAGTTTTAATTCCACGAAGCACGACGTTATTGGGTGGGTACAGGTCAGAATCATTTAAAACGATGCTTTTGACCTTTGAGAGCTTTCTTATGGCGGTTTCGCTAATTACCATAGTGCGGTTTTTCAGCGTATATTTGCATAGCGCAGAGACGATAGAATTCAGCAAAAACGGCATAGCGAAAGGCAGGCTTGTCAAAGAAGAAATGTTGAGTGCGACCATTGCATAAGTGGGACTTTTTGTAAAAATAAGACTCAGGATACCACAAAGCACAGAAAAAATTATACTAAACGGAATAATTTTAGAAAGAAAATTTTCAAATAAAGTTTCTCTTTGAGAATTGCGAATAAAATTAGTTAAAAAATTTGTTTTATATTGATAAGCTGTAAAAAGTTTTTTCTTAGAATTAATCGACGGAATAAGGTCATTTAAAGCGTACATATCGACGTTATATTTTTGTTTTGATGAAGTAACAAATTTAAAATTTTTTAGAATTCGCTTTTTGCAAAATAAAGAATTTAATACTATAAGTATAAAATTAAAAATAAAAAGACTTACGAAATTATTTGCTTGAAATGAAGCGTCGAAGCAAGAAAAAGCAAGAGAAACAGCGCAGTTTAAAAAAGTTGTGATTAGAGGAAAAATAATCGCGGTGTCCGGTGCGAAAACAGCGTACGCAATGTGGATAAACGCAGATTTTATGGTTTTGAATCCGACAGCAAAACTCAACAGCAAAATGAAAAGCGAACTTGTTGAATATAAAACCGAGATATTTGCTGGAATTGCCGATAAAAATGCGGGCTTTATGCGGATTAGCACGTCTAAAGTCAGGGATAAAATGAAGAAAATGGTTAGCGCGAAAAATTTTATATTCAGGGATTTTATTTCTTTTTTTAATTTTGTTTTGACTTTTTCCGCTGTTTGAACGTCTTGAGATTCGGTGTATTCGGGGTACAAATCAGCGACTTTTTCCGACAAAAATTCTGAAGTTCTCGTCTTGTCAAAAAATTCGTCCTGAAAAAAAGACTTAACGTTAACAGTATCAGAATTAAGCTGTTCATCTGGAATTTCAAGCGGACTTGTGTTTTGTAAATTTAGTTTATTCTCAGTCGTGCTAAAAATCACTTCATATTTAGAAATTTTTTTATTTTTAACAAAAAATTTGGATAGCTTGTAAAAAATTTTATTCAACTAAAAATTCACTCCTTAAACAAGCCTATTTGGCCGATAAACTTAGCCTTTGTCGGGCAATTTCGTACATAAGAATACCGGCGGCAACAGAAGCATTGAGTGAATTTATTTTTCCGCAAAGAGGCAATGATATTATAAAGTCGCAATTTTCTTTTACTAACCGACTTAACCCGAAGCCTTCGCTGCCTATAACGAGCGCGACGGAACCTTTTAAATCGGTTTGACAATAAGTTTGCCCGTCCATGTCTGCACCGAATATCCAAACTCCACGATTTTTTAATTCCTGCAGGGTTGAAGAAATATTCGTAACTCTTGCAATTTTTATGTGCTCTAGCGCACCGGCAGCCGCTTTTGCAACTCCGAAATTTAATCCGACCGCACGCCTATTTGGAATAATTACTCCGTGAGCTCCGGCACATTCGGCTGTGCGAATAATCGCACCTAAATTGTGCGAATCAGAAATTTCATCGGCGATAATTATAAATGGTGACTCATTTTTTTGAGCAGCAACGTCAAAAATATCCTCAACACTTGCATATGCATGAGCGGCGGCCATCGCAATAATTCCTTGATGATTTGCCTTATTACAAATAAAATCCAACTTTTTGTTATCGACTTCTTTTACAGGAATTTTAAGTTCTTGGGCCATCTTTAGAATGCTTCCAAAAGAACTTTTACGTGCACCTTTAGAAATTAAAATTGAATCTATGCTACGATTTGCAATTAACGCTTCTTTTACAGGATTTCTCCCGACAATGATTTCATTTTGATTTTTTATCAAATTATTTTCCAAAATTATCCCTCTTAATATTTTAAACATCAAATTTTTTTAATTATATCATATTTTACAAAATTCTAACATACAAATATAAGTAAAATTTAAAAATATTTTTAAAGGAAGCTCTTGACAACAAAATATAGAGTTGTTATAATTGTATCATTATCTAAATAAAATACTAAACAAATGGGCCATTAGCTCAGTTGGTTAGAGCAACCGGCTCATAACCGGTTGGTCCGGGGTTCAAGTCCCTGATGGCCCACCAACAGGAAACCTCAGCGGGCAGTTTACTTTTTGGTGCAGAGATGATTTTGTTCTTGCTCGCTTTTTTAGATAGTTGGTGCCATTTCAAAACCGTCCTGATTAATTTTGGGTCGGTTTTTATTTTTTGTTTTACAATTTTAATCTTTTGTGGCAATATTATATTATGAAAACATAGTATGTGGTTAAGTTCGGATATTTTAAGGTTAGGGTGACTTAGTATGAAACTCAAAGATTTGCTCGAAAAAATAGATTTTTCACTCGTTCAAGGCGATTTAAATATAGAAATAAGCGATATTTTTTATGATTCCAGAAAATGTATTAGTGATTCTGTTTTTATCTGCCTTAAAGGTTACGACGCTGACGGACATAATTTTATTAATTCGGCAGTCGCTAAAGGTGCAAGCGCTGTGGTAATTTCGGATGATGTGCGCGTGGATGAAAATATTACGGTTGTTCGCGTTAAAGACACCCGAGAAGCTTTGGCATTTATGTCCGCGGAATTTTTTGGGAATCCGGCCTCGCAGCTAAAAACTGTGGCGATTACTGGAACAAAAGGCAAAACTACGGTTTCTTGCATGATACGGACTGTTTTGCAAAAATCTGGCATAAAAACCGGCGTAATCGGTACTTTGGGTGTGATTATCGATGAAAAGGTTATAAAAACCGTTAACACCACACCGGAATCTTATGAAATACAACGTTTTATGCGTCAGATGGTGGATAATGGCTGTAAATGCGCGGTTATGGAAGCCTCTTCGCTTGGCTTAAAGTGGCATCGTATGGACGGCTTTACTTTCGATTATGGTGTGTTTACGAATTTTTCTATGGACCACATCGGCGGCAATGAACACGAAAATATGCAGGAATATCTCGAATGTAAATCTCTGTTGTTTAGAAAATGCCGGCTCGGCCTTATAAATATCGACGATGAAAATTATAGAGATATTCTTAAAAATCACACCTGCGAAGTTGAAACTTATGGATTTTCGCACGATGCTGATATCATTGCATTTAACGAAAAATTAATATCGCAGTCAGGATATGTAGGAATTCATTTTGAAACGGCCGGAAAAGAAGAATTGAGCGTAAATGTGGATATTCCTGGGAAATTCAGTATATACAATGCGTTGGCAGCTATTTCGGTTTGCCGCCATTTTGGTGTTTCTGAAAGCGCGATAACAAGCGGTTTAAACGAGGTTAAAGTAAAGGGCAGAATAGAGTCTGTGCCGGTCCCTGGAAATTATACGCTTTTGATTGACTATGCGCATAATGCACTTGGCATGGAAAATATCTTGACGACGCTTAGAGAATACAGGCCAAATCGGCTGATTACGCTGTTTGGCGCAGGTGGAAATCGTCCTAAAGTGCGGCGTTACGAAATGGGCGAAGTTTCGGGAAAACTTTCTGATTTGTCGGTTGTTACGGCGGATAACTCTCGAAATGAGGACGTTATGGACATAATTTCCGATATCGAGGTCGGCTTGCGAAAAACTCGTGGAAAATTTATAGTGATTCCGGATAGAAGAGAAGCTATAAAATATTGTATTTCCATTGCAAAGGATAATGACATAATCGTGCTTGCGGGCAAGGGCCATGAGGACTATCAAGAAATAAACGGTCAAAGAATTCATTTTGACGAGCGCGAAATTGTGGCCGATATTTTAAAAGAACTGAGTGAGGTTCAATAAATTTATGAAAAAATTGTATATAAATGAGATTTTGTCTGCGATAAATGGCGAGTTGTTAAGCGGATTTGACGGTGATTTGATTGATTCTGTAAGCATAAACAGCAGAGAAATAAAAAATGGCGCGCTTTTTGTTCCGACAAAAGGCGAAAATGTTGACGGGCATAAATTTATTGAGAATGCCTTTGCGGCGGGTGCGGTGGCAACTTTAACCTCTGCGCATGATTCTGTAAAATCGGACAAAATATATATAAAAGTTAAAGACACAAAAGTAGCATTGCAGCAGTTGGCGGCGTATTATCGGCGAAAATTTAACATTCCTGTTGTTGGTATAACCGGCAGTGTTGGGAAGACCTCCACTAAGGAAATGATTTCTAGTGTGTTGTCGGCAAAATTTAATGTACACAAAACTGCGGGAAACTTAAATGGTCAAATTGGTTTGCCTCTTACGATATTTGGAATTGAACTTTGCCACGACGTGGCCGTTGTAGAAATGGGAATCAGCGAATTTGATGAAATGGCTACATTGTCAGAAATTGCGGCACCGACATATGCAGTGATGACAAATATCGGTGTGACGCATATTGAGAATTTACATACTAAAGAAAATATTTTTAAAGAAAAATTTAAAATTACGAATTCTTTAAACAAATCAGATTATTTATTTATTAACGGTGATGACGAAGTTCTTTCTAAAACGCAAAATAGCTATAGGTTTAACGTGGTTTCTTTTGGGATAAAAAATAATTGTAATTTTACTGCGAAAAATATTTTTTATGAAAATGAAACGACAACTTTTGAGGTTTTGTTTAACGAAAATCGCCAAAAGTTCGAGATTCCAACACTTGGAGAGCACCATGTTTATAATGCTTTAGCTGCGATTGCGATTGGACTTTCTATGGGCATGAATGTTGAAGAAATACAAGAGGGACTTTCTCGATTTAAAAACGTAGGTATGAGACAAAGCATCCATTATTTGGACGGAATTACTTTAATTGATGATAGTTACAACGCAAATCCTGATTCTATGAAAAGCGCATTAAAAGTATTGTCGCAAATTGCTAAAAACGGTCGTAAAATTGCGATTTTGGCGGATATGCTCGAACTTGGAGACATGGCAAAACAACTTCATTTTGAAGTGGGAATTTTTGCAGCTCAGCTTGGTGTCGACATATTAATAACCGTTGGAGAATTAGCAAAATTTATCTCAGATGGTGCAATAAATTTTAATAAAAATATTATTAATTATTCTTTTTCTTTTAATAAAGAAGCGTTTGAATGCTTGGAAAATTTAATTCGTGCTGGAGATTCTATTTTGGTAAAAGGCTCCAGAGGTATGCATATGGAAGAAATTTCTCAAAAAATTATCTCTTTGCACAAAAAATAAATGAATTTTTGGCGTTATCTAATATCAAAGAAAGAAGTGTTAACAAAGGAGTTTTTGTGATGTGGTTTAATAATTTGTTGGACTCAGTAGGAAGTTGCTTGTATGCGTATATTTTGATTCCTCTTTTGGTATTTGCCGGATTTTATTTCACGTTTAGAACAAAGTTTGTTCAGTTTAGATTGCTGAAAGATGCGTTTAAATCTTTAACCGAAAAGGCAGAAAAAGGTAAAGTCTCTTCTTTTAAGTCATTAATGATTTCCACTGCTTCCAAAATAGGTGTTGGACACATCGCGGGAATTGCTTCTGGGATTATAATTGGTGGGCCAGGTGCTGTTTTTTGGATGTGGTTTATGGCAGTTTTAGGCAGTGCATCGGCATTTATAGAGAGTACACTTGCGCAAATATATAAAGTTAAAGATGAAAACGGTGGCTTTAGAGGTGGCCCCGCCTATTATATGCAAAAAGCTTTTGACAAAAAATGGCTCGGAGTGCTGTTTTCTTGTCTGTTGATTGCTAGCTATGCTTATGGCTTTAATGCATTGCAGTCATTTCAATTATCATCGGCTTTAACGCCATATATCGAAAATTATAAAAATAGCATTTATCCTATGATTGTCGGTTTGATTTTGTCAGTGCTTACAGCGGCTGTAATATGGGGAGGAACACATCGCATAGGATTTATTTCTGTTTATATTGTTCCAATAATGTCCCTTGCGTACATTTCTTTGAGTTTGTATATTTGCATTAAAAATTTTGACAAGTTTCCAGAAGTCATGGGGCTGATTTTTAGAGAGGCGTTTAATTTTAAAGCAATTTTCGGTGCATTTTTTTATAAAAGCGCACTCGTTATGGGCACGAAAAGAGGTTTATTTTCGAATGAAGCCGGCATGGGAAGTGCTCCAAACGCAGCGGCTACAGCGGATGTTTTGCATCCGGTTAATCAGGGGTTAGCGCAGGTATTATCTGTTTTTATTGACACTTTGCTTATTTGTTCGGCAACTTCTTTTATCGTACTTCTCTCTGGAATCGATTTTAATTGTGGTTTAGAGGATATTCCTTTTGTACAGGAAGCAGTAAAAAGTCAAGTCGGTACGTTTGGTGTGCATTTGATTGCATTTTCTATATTTGCATTTGCGTTTACTTCGATAATAGGAAATTATTGTTATGCAGAGACAAATGTGCTTTTCATAAAAAATAATAAAACCGTGCTGAATATCTTTCGAGTAACCTGTATTGTTGCGGTGTTTTTGGGCGCTCAAGCAGATGCGAGAACGGTTTGGAATATTTCTGACTTGCTTATGGGTTTGATGGCGGTTGTTAATATAGTGGTGATATTGTTGATTGGAAACACCGCTATTAAGGCGTTAAAAGATTATTTAAAGCAGAAAAAAGACGTAAAAATTCCGACATTTATCGCAAAAAATGCAGGTATCGAAAATACAGACGTTTGGAAGTAAATTTGTTTTTAATGTAGTCCCTCCTGAAGAGGCGCACTATATCGCGCGCCTCTTCAGGGGATTAGTCATTTTTTATGGGAGGGGGAGTTATCTAAATAAAAAATATCAGGTCGCAGCAAAAGCAATCTGATATTTTAAACATTAATTTCATTCTAAAATTTTTTTACATTTGGTAAGTGACTTTTTAAAAATTTTAATAGCTCTTCTTTTTCAGTGTCAGAGAAATTTTCTACGAAAATTGGTACAAATAAAGCTGCTTTTGTGAAGAGAAAGTATACGGACTTGCATTTTTTTAATTTAATAAAGTTATTATATTTCACTTTCGTAATCGAATCGGATAAACTAATTTTTGATACAACACCGTCTTCTTCAAAGTAAGACGTAAATATATAGCTAGAATTTTCTGTGATTTCAACCATTCTTTTTAGGCGTATTTTTTGAGCTTTTTTAGCTGAAAAGATTAATATAGCTAAAAGAACAAAAAACATAGTGACAGAACAAAATAGCAAACCCTCGAGCGGTGTCCCTATTAGTATTATAAATATGATGAAAAACAACCATAGTGCCGCAAAAACCTTTAATACACTAGAACAAAGAATCCACATATATTTATCAAAAAATTTTTTGTCAATAGTTCCTGATGTTTCAAACATAATCAAATTCTCCTGACAATTATAAAAAATTAACATACTTATGATACCAAACAGCGCAAAAAAAGTCAAGCTTTGTGGAAAAAATCATTGTGGTGGTCATAATTGCAAAAAGTTAATTAATATTTTTGTCACATTTGAATAATTCTTTTTATAATTAAGTAATATTCAAATTCATTACGTGTTTTTATTATGGCTTTTGAGTGTAAAAATAAATACACAGACACGAAACGCGAGGACAGCATAAAAAATCCATAATTAAAATCATTCGCGATGTGTCTGTGTAACAACGTTTTGGCCCGCCCGGAGGGATTTGAACCCCCGACCTCCAGAATCGGAATCTGTTGCGCTATCCAGCTGCGCTACGGGCGGAACTTTAATAATATTATAAAGTAAAACGCACAGTTTTTCAACAGAAAAATTGTTTATTGCGGAAAAAAGCGTGTCTTGATAAATAATCGTTCTTATGGTAAAATGAAAAGTAGATTTGAACAGATTATTCAAGGAGGTTTTTGTATGTCTGGACATTCCAAATGGAGCAACATCAAGCGAAAAAAAGAGAAAACTGACGGCGCAAGAGCAAAAATATTTACGAAAATAGGCAGAGAATTGGCAGTAGCAGTAAAAGAGGGCGGAGGTGCCGACCCAACAGTTAATTCGAAGCTAAAAGATTGTATAGCCAAAGCAAAAGCAAATAACGTGCCAAACGATAATATTGAAAGAATCATAAAAAAAGCTGCGGGTTCAGCCGACAGCGAAAAATATGAAGCAATTACATATGAAGGTTACGGCCCCAACGGCGTCGCAGTTATTGTTGAAACTTTAACCGACAACAGAAATCGTACTGCGGGAGATTTGCGGCACTATTTCGATAAATTTGGAGGAAATCTTGGTACGCCTGGATGCGTTTCGTTTATGTTTTCGAAAAAAGGTGTCGTTGTAGTAGAAAGAGCCGATTTGAGCGAAGACAAAGTCATGGAGGACGCCTTAGAAGCAGGCGCTTCGGACTTTTTGGCAGATGAAGATGTTTTTGAAATATATACCGAACCGGAGGACTTTAGTTCGATAAGAGAATCTTTGGAAAATAAAGGATACGAGTTTGCATCGGCGGAAATGGAAATGGTTCCGAGCACGTATTCTGCGATTAATGAGGAAGAAAATGCAACCAAAATGCAAAAATTACTTGATATTCTAGAGGACAACGACGACGTTCAAAATGTGTGGCATAACTGGGAGGAACCGCAAGAATAAGAGTTATTTAAGCCAATTTGAAACATTATTTTTAATCGCGTAAAACCATTCAACAACTTTAAATTTAATTTCATATTTTTCGCCGCTATTGATTATATTCTTTTCTGAGTCACTCAGAATAGTGTCGGTAGTGGCGGAATTTTTTGCACTTCCAAGACACATCTGCGGAAAAATTACGCACCACCAATTTTTGCCTTTACCTTCACCTATCAATATTCTCAACGCATCGTAATGTCCGGCCGGAAAGGTAGTGCTGCCGTATTTTCTGGTAGGAAAGTACATATCGGTTATTTCCACGTTAATCGGATAGCTAAATCCTTGATTTTTAACTTCTTCCAGAGCGATTTTTTTGATATTTTCTAGATTTTCTGAGGTTAAATTTTGCGCGGAAATTTTATCTGTTGCGCCGTTTAAAAAATTTTCGGACTTTTCTATAATTTTATCACGTACTTTAAATTTAAGGTCCTGGTCGGCTTTAGAGTTGGAATTTGCGAGAATATGTAATCGCAAAACTTTTGTGCTGAGATTATCGCAGCTGTTTGCAAAGCCGGTAAAACTGAAAAGAAATGTTAATAAAAGTCCGAGAATGAGCGCTTTTTCAAATAATTTCAATATAACCACCGTCCATTTTGTTTTTGCAGTTAAAATTATGGACGGCTATTTTTGAAATTATTCAGTTTTTTTATTTTAAAGGCATAATAAAAAACCAATTCAAATTAATGAATTGGTTTTTATTATAAATTTAGCAATTATCTATTATATACAGTAACCCAAACCGTCTTTACCGGTTTCACCTTCCGAACAAAAAATGGATGTCCAACCAGTGTGGTCTTTTATGCCGCCAAGGCCACCAATGCCGCCTTTTAATTTAGAGTTAATGGCTGCAAATTCTTTTTTTCTGTGTACATACACAGCATCTCCGCCATTGCCACCATTGCCACCACTTCTGCCGATAGTAGTATCGCCATCTTTGCCATTGCCACCGTTTCCGCCTTTAACAAAAACATCTTTTAAAGTTAAACTGCCGCCTTCAATAACTATCGCATGAGAACCATTTTCACCATCTTTATTATAACGACTATACTTTCCATTTTTACCATTTTTCCCATAAATATAACCGTTTTTTATTAAAACATCAATGTCATGTTGTACATAAACAGTCTCGGTTACTTTGTAATTATGTCCATCTACCCATTGATATTCATCTGGTAGCTTTTCTTTTTTTTCAGGTACCCACGTTTTTTCCACGTGCTCATCTATCCATCTATTACTACCATAAGCACCGCATTCAAAATGCCCTGGAAATTTTTTTTCTTCATAGTGCCCCTTTTCTATAACTTTATATCTAGTAGGATTTTTTTCCCAATGTCCAGGGCTATATTTTGTTTTTTTTATATTGTTAGCAGATACACCACCGATTATTAATGAATTTTTGGTTAAAAATTGAAGTTTATATCCATTTAAATCCAAAACAACGGATCTATCAATTTTTAAAGAACCTAAAGCATCAATATTTTTTTCTAATACAATTGTTTCTATCTTGTCATTTTTTAGAGCAATTTTTAGGTCTTCAAAAGAACTTACATACGCGGTTTTGTTTTGCGATGAAATTTCTTTATTTGAGTTTTCCAAATTTACATTGACGTTGACGTTCAGGTTGCCAACATTTTTTTCAACGGCACTCGCATAATTTAAATTGGTAGTTGTTGAAGTTAGAACCATTAAAGACAATAATGACGTACAAATTTTTTTCATATTTTAATTTCTCCTTAAAAAGTAAAAATTTATATTACTATTATACAATGTTATTGTAATTATGTAAAGTTTAATTTTTAAAATTTTTAATATATTTTTTAATTATATTTGTGCAGATAAACCATAATTGAAATTATGCTTACAAAAAATAGGTGCCAGTTGCTGACACCTAAAAAGTGGAGCTGATAAGCGGATTCGAACCGCTGACCTCATCCTTACCAATAACGCTTTGTGTTTCTTAATTAGGCGCAAATAAAATTAATTGGCAGTAATTAAGCTTAGGTTTTATGCGGTTTATCGAGGATATAAAAAGAAAAATCGCGAGATTACTAGAATTAAAATAAAAAATAATTCGTAGAAAATTCGTAGAAAAATTTAAAGAAGATAAATTTCTCTAACAGAAAAATAAGCATGGATAAGATTTATCAACAACCTCAAGGAAAACCCTTGAGCTATTATTAACATAAGATTGAAAGTTATGGAATAAAAAAGCAAAGTGTAAAAAATACATATTAGAATTATATATAAAAATAAAAATAGCCAATAAAGCTCAGGAAATTGAAGTGCCCCCTGTCAAGTAGACAGTGAAAAAATAAAAGGATCAATTTAAAGATTTTGACTTTAAATAATTTC
>CAKSIU010000002.1 GCA_934463265.1 uncultured Eubacteriales bacterium
AGATACCTCCTTTTAGTGTCTGATTTTATAATACATAGTTTTTCAAAATGTGTCTACTTTTATATAGTAGCACCAAAGACAGCTCAATGCAACACTTAGGAAAGCGAGTTCTCACAGACATCTGTAAAGCATTTTGCGAACAAATAGAACAAGCTGGATACTATGCAATGATTTACTGTAATGTTAATTGGCTTGAAAACTATCTTTATAAGGATGAACTTCTCCATAAATATGATTTGTGGCTCGCACATTGGGAAGTTGACAAACCCAAGTATGAATGCGGAATATGGCAGTACTCTGACAGCGGAAAAGTAAGTGGAATCAGTGGAAACGTTGACATGAACATAAGCTATAAGGATTATCCATCTATCATCAAGGCTAACGAACTTAACGGCTTCAAGCAAGATGCAACACAAACTCCCTCAGCCCCTACTCTGCCGAATAAAACAGAAAATTCTTTTACAAAGTACATTGTAAAATCCGGCGATACTTTGTGGGACATTGCACGGCGTTTCTTAGGTAATGGAGCTAAATACCCTAAGCTAAAAAGCTTAAACGGGTTGACGTCCGATACAATTTATCCCGGACAAACTTTAAAAATCCCAACAAATGGCCAATTTAAATCATATACGACTTACACAGTGCAAAAAGGCGATACTCCTTTACCCATTTTAAAATAGTTGTTGAACTATGAATTTTAAATTTTATGGCTATATCTTTGTAGGATCCATCTCCATTGAGGTAGGATTTAACTACTTTATTTTTAAACTCTGCTGTGTATATAATATTGTGACAATTTTGCGTAAATACCGATTCTCCAAATGCTGTATATTTTATATACCATCTCCGTACTGTGTCTCGATTAACTCCATATTTTTTGCCTATCTTCTCTTGTGATATTTCACCTACCATTAATTCTTTTACTGCTTTTATCTTCTCTTCCGGCTTTATTTCCTTTTTCTTCTTTTCTTCATACATAAAAATATGCCCCCATTTCGTAAACAGTTTTTATTTTTTACCTGTCTACTTTATGGGTAGCATATCAATTTACTGGGCTTTCTTCGTTTTTAAGGCTGATTTTATTGTGGTATTTTTTGAAAATGCCACCGTATTTTAGCGACTTTCTCTCTAGGGGTGTGCATGGGGTGTGCACTTTTTGAAAAAATCTTCGCAGGGGTGTGCATACCTTCACACGGTTTAATTTTATAATATAAAAAAGAGAAGTCTACTATTTTATCATTTAGTAGAACTTCTTAAATTTAAGATTAAATTTGCTTAACGCTACATTAGAGACTTGTCGTAAATTTTATTCTGACCCAGAAAACGTCAAAAAGTACGAAGCATGGAAAGCCGATAGGGATGAAACAAAAAGGCGCAAATAAAATTTGAGCAACCAATTTGTAATGGCATCTCCGTGGCACTTTTTAATTATTCCTCTAAACCCAATGCACACCCTCCAGATCTTTAATTAAAAAGTACATAAGGCCAAAATGCAAAAAGGCCCTACGGCGACCATTCCTCGGTTACCGTAGGGCCTGCTTTCGTTAAAAGGTATATGAAAGCCCTTGCAAATAGGGGCTTTTGCAAAAAGAAACTGGACACCCACTTCGATACTCATTGTATCAAAACTGGTGTCCAGTTATGGTGCGCCTGAAAGGATTTGAACCTTCACGTCGGGGACACCAGATCCTAAGTCTGGCGCGTCTGCCAATTCCGCCACAGGCGCTTATTTTATAATTATACCTTATATGAATACCAAAAGTCAAGCTTTTTATAAAAATAAATACTGTATTGCGAAAGACCGAACTCCGTCATATAATTGAAATAACACATTTAAGGAGACTTTTTATGAATTATCTAAGCTTGAATAAACAGAAATTACTCGAAGAAAAAGAAAAAATTTTAAAAAAATATAAAAAATTAGAAGAATTAAAACTAAAATTAAACATGGCTAGAGGAAAACCTTCGCCAGAACAGATTAACTTGTCGAAAGAACTTTTAAACGTCATAACCTCTGAACCCAACTGCACTTCTGAAAGCGGTGTAGACTGCTTAAATTATGGCTTATTAGATGGATTATCTGAACTCAAAGAAATTTTTTCACCGGTCCTGGGAGTAAAAAAAGAGCAAATTTTTATTGGCGGCAACTCCAGCCTAAGTATGATGTTTGACACAATTTCATTTTTTATGACTCACGGCGTATGTGGAGGCACACCTTGGATAAAACAAGAAAAAATTAAATTTTTATGCCCATGCCCTGGTTACGACAGGCATTTTGCAATTTTAAACCACTTCAATATAGAACCTGTTCCAGTTGAAATGACTGAAACCGGCCCCAATATGGATAAAATTGAGAAATTGGTTGCTAATGACGAAACAATTAAAGGAATTTGGTGCGTACCTAAATATTCCAATCCGCAAGGAATAACATATTCTGACGAAACTGTAAAACGCTTTGCGATGCTGAAGACTTTTGCACCGGACTTTAGAATTTTCTGGGACAACGCATATGCGATTCACGATTTTACCGAAAAACCGAAAAAGCTTTTAAATATAATGGAAGAATGCAAAAAAAATGGAACTGAAGACTTGCCAATAATATTTTGCTCCACTTCAAAAATAACTTTTCCCGGAGCTGGAATCGCTTTTCTTGGTGCGTCTGAAAATAATCTCAAAAAAATAAAAAAAATGTACTCTTTTAAAACTATCGGCTTTGATAAAATTAATCAACTGCGCCACGCCCGCTATTTTAAAGACTATCAAGGTTTACTAAATCACATGAAAAAGCATAGCAACATTCTAAAACCAAAATTTGACATCGTTATTAATGCCCTAAAAACAGAATTTAACAACAATAAAATTATAGCTTTCACCGAACCGACCGGTGGTTATTTTGTCAGCGTGGACGTGATGAATGGCTGCGCTAAACGGGTTGCTGAACTTTGTAAAAATGTCGGACTAATTTTAACTGGCGCTGGAGCAACTTTTCCTAACGGCTTAGACAAAAATAACAGCAATATCCGTCTGGCCCCCTCCTACCCCAGCATCGATGAGTTAAAATCCGCTATGTCGGTGTTTTGCGTATGCGTAAAATTGGCCACACTTGAAAAACTTTTAAAAGACTAATTCTAAAATTTTCCATGATTAGAAAACTTAACTTCAGTTTTTTCGCCAATTTTTATTACTGTTATCAAACCAGATTTTCTATCAGCTCTCAGTTCAAATTTTCCAGAATTTATCTTTCCTATAAATGCCATTTCTTCACTATCCTTGTAAAAAGGCGATTCATCAGGGTTGTCTGACATGAAATCAAGCGCTTCTATCATCGCTGTAATGTCCGAAGAATTTGGCAAAATAAGGCTATCTGTCTTGTAAGTTAAACCATTTTTTGTTATTAAATTTTCTGAATCGCCATGTTTTACCTGCATTCCGCTTAAAGAATCAGGTGATATCACGTTTATTAAAATCGTTCCATCTGCGGTTCTCTCGATTTTGGCAGATAATTGCATTTTTTCTGAGTTAATATCCAAGTCGCTTTTAAATTCTAAAACTGGACGCTCATTATTTGTCGAAATGCCGTTTTCGCAAGCGGATAAAAAAAATGCCGGCAACAATATGCCGGTAACAATCAAAAACCGTCTCATATCAATGCTCCTACTTTTTTCAATTTAAAGCAAAGACAGCTCATTTACCTGTAAAAACTTACCATCTTCAATACATTTATATTATCGAAAGCAGCAATTATTCCACAAGTAAATTTCTTAATTAGAAAAATAAAAATTATTTATCATAAGCCAAAATCACAACGCTGGCGTATTTTTCGGTATGAGTTGCGCTGACAGAAAACTCCAAATTCTGTTTTTCAGCTAAAGCAAGTGTTTTTCCGGTCAAACTTAAATACGGCTGACCACTTTTCAAGCGCAAAAGTTCAATTTCGGTAAAGTCTATTTCTCCCAAGCCTTTCCCCATCGCTTTTAAAAAAGCTTCTTTGGCGCAAAAGTTCACAGCTACACTTTGCGGAGGAAAATTTCTTTTTTCAAGCTCCAAATATTCATTTTCTCCCAAAATTCTTTTTAAAAATGAGCCTCTTTCCATAGAATTTTTAATTCTGTCGACTTCAATCAAATCAATTCCTACCGAAAGCATCAATAGCCACCTGCCTTTTCAAAAAAGGTTTAATCGCAGAGAGAGTTTTTTCGGTTGGAGAAAAAACAATGCCGACTCTCCCGAATTCTCTGTCAGAAAAACAAGCGCACCATGCATCTCCTGTTGTCTGCAAATCATACATTCTCTTCAAATCTGGCAATTTAGTATCTTTTTTGTATTTAACAAATTCATAAACGTCGGATAATTCAAAAGAAAACACATTTTTTCGCGATTTTTTAGCAATTATTTTGTCTATAGTAATATTTCCATTTGTTACAATATATTCAAACTCAACAAACCTAGAATTTACCAACTTTGCGCCGAAATATATAGAAATTGCAACGATAAAAAGCGAAAAAAATCCTGTTCTAAAGACAAAAACACCAAAGAAAATTTCCAAAATAATAATTGCAACTACAACGAAAAATAACATATAATCAAGTTTTCTTAATGGTCTCTTCGCAAGTTGTTCGGTAAAAATATCCATTTTGCACTTCCTAATTTTTTTAATATTATATCACATAAACTTGACAATTACAAATCAAATAACAGACATTACTTCAAGAATAAGCACTGTAGAATTAGAGAATAATTTTCGTTTTGATATTAAAAATATGTTTGATAATCACTCAAAAATATATTATAAATAAACTCAAAAATAATTATATTTTTTGAAAGGAAGTTTGTTATAAGAAAATAAAACATTTTGGACAGCCTGTGAAAAACATAAATGAGCGGTCAAGCTGCGTAAAAAATTCATGTAATTTCCGTTGAAATTAAAAAGCGTGGCACCCCTGTTGTGCCACGCCGATTCAAAGCCACATCAACGCCAACCGTCTTACTTTCTACAAAACCTCGCTCGTTCAAATTTTTTTCGACACACCACATCAAAATCAATAGCGATAGTTAAGGTTTTGAAGTCATCTCCATCTTTTTCCCCGCACTACACCGTACGTGCAGCTTTCATCCATACGACGTTCCACCGTTTTCATGTGTAATCACATATCTATACAATAACTTATAATCATAGTTCTATTTAACTACTCCAAATCTTGCTTCAAAGTTGTGATTTTCCTTCCATACTCCGTATTTTCAAAATAGAAATATCCTCCCATCGGAATCACGTTGTTTTCTGTCCTTGTTGTAATTTGAAAATTATTTTCCGAGCCAAGCTCGTAATCTTTCAAAATCCCAATATCAATCCGATTTTCGTTTGTATAAATTAAGTCCGTCGAAGTTTCACCCTTTCAGTTCAGCCATCGTTAATTTATTCCAGCGCCGGCGCTCCACTTTGGTTCACTACGTTCATCACAAAGCGTTAAATCAAAGCCAAAATTGTTATTCCACTTAAAGCCTTCTATATAGGGGTTTATTTTCTAAATTCCCTGTTTACTTCCACTTCTTCCTCCACCTGTAATATTGTTGATCTTACCCGCATTTTAAGGATTCCGAGTTCAATTAATCATAAATTGAAAAACAGTGTTTAAGTGGCGAAGTTATTGAAATCAATCTGCAAAGATACAATTTAGAGGCATTTTAATCAAGATTTACATTGTTGTGCAGCTATTAGTAAAAATGCACACGTGGTGGAAAAAGTAGTTGAAAGCTGTGAATTTATCAAGTATTGCGTAAAAAATGCATCAGATCTGTGAGAACCCTCTGTGGTATGCCATTGGTGACTAATAAAGAAAAATCCAGCGATCTGTCGCAGAAAATAAGCCACATACTTGCGAATATATCAAGGAAAATCTTAATTTTAACTGCGCGAAAGGATTTTTCACGCGGGGCTTTTTACTTATCTAATTTTTTCACTTTTGAGAAAGTCTCTCTTGCAATAACAATTTCTTCGTTTGTCGTAATGACAAAAATTTTTATCGAAGAATCTTTTGCAGAAATTTCCGCATTTTCGCCATTTATAGCTGCTTCGTTTAATTTGCCGTCAATTTTAACTCCCATAAATGAAAGCGAGCTGCAAATAGTTTTTCTGTGTTCAAACCTGTTTTCACCGATTCCTCCAGTAAAAACTATGGCGTCACAACCTTTCAAAACTGCAATGTATGACGCAATAACTTTCATAATTTGATAACAAAGCATTTCTTGCGCTAACAGAGCTCTTTTGTTGCCTTGATTTGCTGCTGCTAAAATCTTCCTAGCGTCATTTGAAACACCAGATACTCCCAATAATCCGGATTTTTTATTAATTATTTCATTAAACTCTTTTGCAGATAAATTTTCTTTTTCAGAAATAAAATTCATAATTCCAGGGTCTAACGAACCGCTACGAGTTCCCATTATAAAGCCATCCGCCGGAGTAAATCCCATAGTTGTATCAACAGATTTTCCGCCATCTATCGCATCAATTGACGCGCCGTTACCTAAGTGACAAGTTATAATTTTGGTGCTAGTTATGTCTTTATTCAGAAGTTTAGCACATTCATGGCTAACATAATAGTGAGAAATCCCATGATATCCGTACTTTCTTATCCTGTATTTTTCATAAAATTCATAAGGCAACGGATAAATATATGCTTTTTGAGGTAAAGTAGAATGAAAAGCAGTATCGAAGACAGCCACTTGAGGAAAGTCTTCACCAAAAAGCGCTCGGCACATCAATATTCCATGCAAATTTGCACCGTTATGAAGCGGCGCTATCGGAATTAATCTTTTGATTGCGTCTATAAGCTTTTCATTTATTAATGTCGGCTCATTAAAATCGGCTCCGCCCTGCACAACTCTATGTCCAATCGCACTTATCTCGTTCAAATTGTCTATAACTCCAAATTTTTTATCCAAAATTAAGTTTTTAAAAAAAACAAATGCATCTTCGTGATTTTTGAAATCTTCTAAAAAAGTTTTTTTGTAGCCTTTATAATTTTCGTAAACTATAATTCCATTTTCTAAACCAATTTTTTCACAAATTCCCTTAGCTAAAACGGTTTCGTCCGACATATCTATAAGTTGGCATTTTAGAGAAGAGCTGCCGGCATTTATAACAAGTATTTTCATACTCACACTCCGTTTCACGTTTGATAAAATTTTTTTATGAATATATAATATTATAAAAAAAGAAAAAAGTCAAGAATATTAAACAAAAACAAAAATATTGGAGCCATTTTTATGAATATATCGGCAATAATATGTGAATATAACCCTTTTCACAACGGACATAAGTATCAAATTGAGAAAACTTTAAAAAACAAAGCGACACACATCGTTGCAATAATGAGCGGAAATTTTACTCAACGAGGAATTCCATCTGTTATTTCAAAGCGTGTAAAAACTAAAATCGCGCTAGAAAATGGTTGCGACCTGGTTATAGAACTTCCTACACCATATTCTGTTGTAAATGCCGAAAAATTTGCGTTAGGTGCAGTTTTTCTCGCAAATTCTCTTAATTGCATCGATTTTTTAAGTTTTGGCTGCGAAAATAACGACATAAACATTTTAAAAAAAGCTGCTGAAATTTCTAATTCTTATGATGTTATAAAAATTACAAAAGAATATCTAAAGCAGGGTGTTTCCTTTGTAAATGCGCGATATAAAGCCATAAAAACGCTTTTGGGAGAAGATTTTGCAAATTTACTTTCAACACCAAATAACATTTTAGCCGTGGAGTATATAAAAAGTCTAGACCTCCTAAATTCTAATATAGCTCCTATGCCGATTCTGCGCAAAAGCTGTCCACACAAAAGTACTTTCAACGTGGAAAATTTTGCAAATTCTACTCTTTTACGTGAAATGCTTTTAAAAAATGATAAAAATATCAAAAATTTCATGCCCAAAAGCGCATACGAAATTTTAAATAAAGAAGTTGAAAAAGTTTTTGCGCCAGCTCAAATCTTAAACTGCGAGAGAGCCTTTTTAGCAAGACTTAGATGTATGAATCCCGCAGATTTTTTGCAAATTGCGGATGTAACAGAAGGTTTAGAAAATAAAATTTATAAAGCCGTCCAAAATTCCGTTTCTATCGAGGAGGTTTGCGCTCAAATAAAAAGCAAAAGATACACTCAAGCTCGTATTCAGCGAATTTTATTGTCGGCTTTTTTGGGTATAAACAAAGAAATTTTCAATTTTTTGCCACCGTATATAAAAGTTCTTGGCTTTAACGACAAAGGAAAAGAAATTTTAAAAATTGCAAAAAATAAATCTACATTGCCCATTGTAACGAAAGCTTCTGACATAAAAAAGCTAAAAAATAATGAATTGGCAACGACATTCTTTGAGATTGAATCGCGTGCATTTGACTTATATAATCTTATGCTGCCACGGATTCAAAGGTGTGGATTTGAGTCAACTAACCAGATAGTAAAAATTTAAGCCCCTTACTGATTTTTCAAAACGTTATAAAAAATCTCTTGCGTAATTTTTTTAAATGCCGGACCACAACTTTCCCCTCCGCCCTTTGCATCTTCGGCAAAGACTATTATTGAATATTTGGGCTTGTCTGCTGGATAAATCCCTGCGTACCAAGCCTGAACTACCGAATGATTTTCTGTTTTTATACCGGTTTGAGCCGTTCCTGTTTTTGCCGCAGCAATTCCCTCATCCGGCTTTCCTCTTGCGCTAGTACCGTATTCGACGGAGGCTTTCATATATTGAACTAAGTTCTGCGCGCAATCTTCAGATAAAACTCGCGTTAAATTCGGTTTTGCCGTTTTTTGAATATAATTTAAATTCTCATTTACAAGTCCCTCAACGAGTTTAGGCTCACAGTAAAGGCCTCCGGAAGCGATGGTATTTATCAGCACAGCAACTTGTATCGGAGTTACCAAAAGTTTGCCCTGGCCAAAAGAAAAATTTGCGAGTGCTCTGTTATTGGACAAATTTTCGAGAGTAGGCAAAACTCCGGCTTTAGATGTAATTCCCGGAGCTAGTTCAAATTCCTTTGAAAAGCCTAGATTTTTTGACAAGTTAAGTAATTTTTCGCCGCCGATAGACAAAGCTTTTTCTATAAAGTAGGTGTTGCAGGAAAGTGCAACGGCTTTCTCTAAATTTACCAAACCATGCCCTTTGCTGTCAAAGCAGTGAAATTCATGGCCATCAACTTTACATTTTCCTGTGCAGTTATATATTTCATCAGGTCTTTTATTTTCGCTTAAAATAGCGGCAGCAGTTACCAATTTAAACACGGAACCGATATTGTACGGTAATAAAGCTCGATTTAAAAGCGGAGCATCCTCATCGTTCAATACGTCTGCGACATCCGTCGGCGAAAACGTAGGCATACTTACGCAAGCACGAATTTCACAATTTGGCACTTCTGTTATAACGACAGCGCCCTTTTTTATATATTTTTGAGCCGCAAGTTCTGCTATTTTTTGCAATTTTTCATCAATAGTCAAAACGACGCCTTTACTATGTTTGTACATTGTATTCTCCACAACGCTATTTTCTCCAGGTATACGCCTATTCAGCGCATCGACCTTATACTTGACGTAAATACTTCCTTTTGCGCTGTTCAAGAAATCATTAAAAGCCTTTTCGATTCCGCAAACACCCTGCATATCGTTGTCTAAGTAACCGATTATATGCGGTGCTATCTGATTTTTTGAATATCTTTTAGGCACTTTAAAAGTGTTAATTCCTTTTGCTATTAGCTGTTCTTCGTCGGATAATTTCATAACAAAAGGTTTGCCGGACTTAATTTCCTCTAGCGCAAAATTTTTCTCGTCGTCGGATAAAATTTGAGATAAAACGTTAAGAGTATTAATTTCAGGCGTTACAGAAATAAAGGTTTCGTCGCTTACGCCAACAAGAGGTCTTTTCTTACAGTCATATATATTTCCTTTCATCGTCGCTACCTTCAATTTGTACGAACTCTGTCTGGCCGCCGCATCACAAAGTATTTCGCCTCTTGAAATTTTGTATGTGTTGAACACCGCTATTCCCAAAGAAATCATGAGCATCGAAAAAAATATTAAAATTCGTTTATACATAATATCACCTAATGGATATTATTGACATAAAGGTTGGAAATTATATTTATAAGCAAAAAATAAAGAGTGGCCAACGCGCCACTCTTTGCTTTATTATCATTTTTATTTGGTCTGTTTTTTACTTTATTTCGATTAAGTTCAATATTTCACTTGGTAAGTCAGACTTTTCCACCGAAAGGCCTAAAGTTAATTTCGTATTATTCTTATCGCAGATTGAATTCAATTTTTCTATAAAAGAAATTAAATCACTTTTATCAACATCATCAGTTGCGAAAATCGAATCCACTAAAATATCGGTAACATCATAATTTCCGGCACAAATCCCGCAAATAAATCCATATAACCCACAAAAATCTGATATACAATACTCATCCGTGCTAATCAAGCGAACTTTATGGCTCAAATCAAAAGTAAGCTTTTTTTCGTTACTGATTACCACAACAATGCCGGTAGTTTTAGCTGTCAGCTGATTTGAAAGTTCGACCAATTTTTTTGTTTTTCCAGAACCTTTTTTGCCAATTATTAGATTTATCATTTGCTGTTCCTCCCAAAATATTTTATTTATTTAAATCTTTCAAAAAGAACCTCCCGACAAGATTCATAACCGGGCTTACCCAAAAGTGCAAACATATTTTTTTTATAACTCTCGACTCCAGGCTGATTAAAAGGATTTACGCCCAAAATATAGCCGGAAATCGCGCATGCTTTCTCAAAGAAATATATCAGATACCCAACCTCAAAAGGGTTAATTTTAGGTATTTCTAAAATAATATTGGGCACATTTCCGTCAGTATGCGCAAATAAAGTACCTAAGCAGGCATTTTCATTGATAAAAGAAACCGCTTTTCCCGCCAAAAAGTTCAAACCATCCGAATCGTCATCAAGTTTTTCAATTAAAATATCGCTACTAGGTTCTTCAATATAAACAACGGTTTCAAATAAATTCCGCATACCATCCTGAATGTACTGACCCATAGAGTGTAAATCTGTAGAAAAAATCGCCGATGCAGGGAAAATGCCTTTGTGGTCTTTGCCCTCGCTCTCGCCAAATAACTGTTTAAACCACTCATTCATCATCGCAAAATTCGGCTCATAATTTACTAAAATTTCTATATTCTTGCCCTTTTGATACAATAAATTTCGAATCGCAGCATACTTGTAACAATTATTTTTTTCCAAATCAGCACAGTTAAATTTATCTTGAGCGCATTTTGCACCCGACATTAATGCGTCGATGTCGATTCCTGCAACAGCTATCGGCAAAAGTCCGGCAGAAGTTAAAACAGAGTATCTGCCGCCGATATTATTGGGAATCGTAAAAGTTTCGTATCCTTCTTTTTCTGCAATTTGTTTTAGCGTACCTTTTTGACTGTCAGTTGTACAAAAAATTCTTTTTTTAGCTTCGTCCTCGCCGTATTTATCTTCCAAAAACTTTCTAAATATTCTAAAAGCAATTGCAGGTTCGGTCGTTGTGCCGGATTTTGATATCACATTTATACAGACATCTTTGCCATCGCAAATTTTTAAAATATCATTTAAAGCAGATGCACTGATATTATTTCCGACGAAATAAATATCCGGAGTGTCTTTTGGCAAAATATTGTAATTTTGTGATTTTACCAATTCAATTACAGCTCTTGCGCCCAAATACGAACCGCCAATGCCTATAACAATAAAAACATCGGTTTTAGAATTTATTTTTTGAGCAGTTTCTTTTACTCTGCAAAATTCGTCTTTATCATAATCTGTAGGAAGCGTTAACCAACCGATAAAATCACTTCCTAACCCCGTTTTATTATGTAATAAATCGTGTGCCAAATCCACTTGAGGCCTAATAGAGTGATATTCTTGTGCGTTGATAAATGAGTTTAAATATTTTGTGTTCAACTCTACGGGCATAATTTTCACACTCCCTCAACTAATCTTAAATCATTGTACAATATAAAAATTTTTTTTGCAACAACATTAAAAATAATTATATTTTGAAAAATTCGTCAATTAAAGTGTGAAAAACAGAGCCAAAATTGATAACATCTATGTCTTCCATCGCAACAATATCGTATTCTGCAATTATTTCGTCATTCAATTTATAAATTAATCTGCCCAGACTTTGCCCCTTTTTTACCGGAGCATTCACCTCGGACACAATTTCCATACTATTATCAATGCTGTGCTCTTTGCCTTTTGGAATCAGAACTTCATTGTCGATATTTACCTCTACACCGACTTCTGGCTTCATTCCTTCAATAACTTTAATCGGCTCAAAAATATTCTCATCAACGACCGGTTTTAACATATTATAATTCGCAAACCCAAAGTCTAACAAAGTTGCCGCATCTTTAAAGCGTTCTTTTCCGTTGGCGCCACCCAAAATTACCGCATTCAAACTTAAATTTCCCCTTGTTGCCGTTGCCGTAACACAACTTCCGGCCTGAGATGTTGTTCCAGTTTTTAGCCCGGTAATTCCATTGTAGCTTTTCAAAAGTTTATTAGTGTTTACCAGTTGAGTTTTGCCATCCCTTAAATAATCCATCCAAATTGAGGTATAATCGAATATTTTTTTA
The DNA here is from genome assembly GCA_934463265.1 of uncultured Eubacteriales bacterium. Taxonomy (GTDB): domain Bacteria; phylum Bacillota; class Clostridia; order Oscillospirales; family Acutalibacteraceae; genus CAG-557. The sequence goes on from CAKSIU010000002.1 coordinate 12,647, forward strand.
TGTTTTATAAGTTCTCGCGACATCAACGCAACATCATAAGCACTCGTTACGTGACCGTCTTCGTCAAGTCCGTTGCAGTTTTTAAATACGGTTTCTGCCATGGATAAATCTTTGGCTTTACGGTTCATCTCCGAAACAAAAACATCTTCCGAGCCGCAAACATATTCTGCCAAAGCCACCGCAGCATCGTTTGCCGAAGCCACCATTGTCGCCTTTATAAGTTCATCAACAGTCATAGTCTCGCCGGGTTTAAGCCAAATGTCAGAACCTCCCATAGAGGCCGCGTGTTCACTGGCAGATACTGTATCTGTCAGGCTTATTTTTCCAGCGTCCAATGCCTCCATAACCAAAATCATCGTCATAACTTTTGTTATAGATGCACAGCACCGAATTTCATGCGAATTTTTTTCATAAATTACTTTTCCGGTATTAGGTTCCATCAAAATAGCCACCGGAGCTGAAATTTCTATGTTTTCCTCATTAACAGAGTAAACTTTTTTCACCGATATCAAAATAAATGAAAATGCAAGTATCAAACTAATTATGATTTTGCCATATTTTTTAATAACATTCACGCACACTTTGTCTCACCCTCAAATTTAAATTTTTCTCTAGTAATATTATTCTTTAGTGGTTTAATCTATGCCAAAATCACAGCGATAAGTTTAATTGTGAAAAATAATAAAAACATCTTAAAAAATAGCTTGATATTTATCTATTTTTATGTTAAAATGTATTTGTTGATCAACAAATACAATATTTTAATAGCAGAAAGGAAGATTATTTTATGAAAAAAGAAAACGAAAAATTGCAAAAAGTTAATGCAGAGGCCACACAAAATGTTGGCGGAGGTATGCTTGTTAGGTCTAATGCTTCTACTCCCGACAATGTTCTGTATGATGTAATAGACAATAAAACTAAAGAAGTAGTTGCTTCTGAGTTACCGATGTATGACGCTTTGAAAATTAATAAACTATATAATAGAAGAGATGAAATTCAAAAAGTTACAGAAAATCATTCAAAAAATGCCAAAAAAAGTGATAGCAATTTTAATCCGTTAAATTATGTGAAATAAAAACATTTAAAGCACCTGAAATAATTTTTCGGGTGCTTTTTTAATTTAGCAAACACGTTCAAGGTCTCTTTTTAGACGTTCAATTATTCTTTTTTCCAACCGAGAAATATACGACTGAGAGATACCCAAAGAATCTGCAACTTCTTTTTGAGTGTGCTCTTGATTCCCGGAAAGACCGAATCTTAACTCCATAATGTTGCGCTCTCTGCTTGACAATTTTGACACAGCATTAAGCAAAACTTGACATTCAACTTCCTGCTCAATTCTTTTATTTACGATATCCTGCTCGCTGCCCAAAATGTCTGACAAAAGCAACTCATTTCCGTCCCAGTCCACGTTTAAAGGCTCATCAATAGAAATTTCATTTTTCATCTGTGAACTTTTTCGAAGGTACATCAAAATTTCATTTTCTATACATCTGGAAGCATATGTCGCAAGTTTTATATTTTTGTCAGGGCTAAACGTATTAACAGCCTTGATAAGACCAATAGTTCCGATAGAAATCAAATCTTCTACGTTCGCACCGGTCGAGTCAAACTTTTTGGCAATATAAACCACAAGCCTTAAATTATGAGTTATCAACGGCTCTCTTGCGCCAGTAACACCATTTTTTATATCGTTCATAATTTTTGCCTCCTGAGCTTTTGTCAAAGGCGGCGGCAACGTTTCGGAACCGTTTATGTAGTGTATTTCTTCAATTAATTTTAATTTTTTAAAAAATTTCAACAGATAAAACCTAATTTTGCCTAAAATATAATAAAATTTCATATTTAAGCTCCTTTTATTCTATAAGTTCAAAATTAATCAACGCTTGAAATTCGTCATTAAATATTTTTTCGCTGCAAACAGCTACATAAGCTTCTTTTTTTACGTTTTGAGTCTTTGACAAAATTTCTATATATGTAGGTTTAAATGCTGGCAAAAGACCTGTTCCGGAGATAGTTTTGTATGGAATCAGCCTAAAATTTTTTAATCTTTGCACGTCGTATGAAATTTTTTCCGAAGAACCGTTTGTATCTAGCACACAAAAGTATTCTTTTATTGGTTCAGGAACTATGTTTTCGATAAATTTGTACCGTGCAACAACCACTGGCAAACCAGAAAATGGCTCTCTTAATGTGTTTCCAGTGTCGATTTTCGCCTTTAATATTACAGATTTTTCATTAAATTTTATTAACACGTCGCAGTCTAAATTTAAATTATCTTGACGTCCAGTAATTCTGTTCATTAAACGTATAATCAAATAAGAAAAAAATGTTGCTGTAACCAAAAATAACGGCGATAAATTGAGATATATCATGCTGTTGTTCATAAAAATGACATTTGGCATAAAAAAATACCACAAACAAAATATAATTCCGCCAAAAAGAAAATTTATGCCGTAAAATGTTGTGATAATTTTTAAAAATAACCGAAAGTTCACCCACTTAAAAGCAAGAAAAACTATTGACGCAGACATAATTAACTTAATAAACAACGAAATGATATCGTTTATCGGAGGCAATAAAATTATTAAGGAATATATTGCTCCAACGAATGAACTTAATATCAATCTTTTTCGAATCGGTTTTAAGTTTAAAATTCTGGCTACAGATAGAAGCAAAAAATAATTTATAAAAAGGTTCACAGATATAAGTACGTCAACATATATGGTTTGCTTCATATCGACCTCCTTATTGCCTAGTTTCTGATTAATCCTATTATCGCTTAATTTGCAGATTTTTTTTGTCACAATACGGCGGTATATTATTTTTCTAAAAAATAAAAAAGATGCCGCAAATCAGCATCTTTAGAATTCGTATCCATATTTTTTTAAATATATTCTTTTCTGTTGCAAATTTTTAAATTTTCAATCACTTTTTTTATCTTATTTGCATCCGTCTTATCGCAAATAAGCGTTGCATCAGCAGTGTCCACCACAATCAAATCTTTTATACCAACCAGCGCAATTAATTTATCTGAGCCTTGAACAATGCTGTTTTTAGTATCTATCGTTATAATATTTCCACTGATTACATTATTAAAATCGTCCGTTTTATTTATGCGTTCAATCGCAAGCCAAGAACCGACGTCATCCCAACCAAATGTTCCTGGAATTACAAAAATATTTTCGGCCTTTTCCAATATGCCATAATCAATCGAAATTGACTCAAATTCATTAAAATTTTTTTGCAAAGATTCTTGATAAATATCAGTTCCAATGGATTTAATAATTGGCTGCAAGCCATTATAAATATCAGGCAATTTTGCTTTAAAATTCTCTAATATTGAAGAAACCTTCCATATAAACATACCGCTGTTCCACAAATATGTTCCGCAGGAAAGATATTCTTTGGCTTTTTCTAAATCAGGTTTTTCCACAAACTTTTCTACTTTAAAAGCAGCACTTTCCCCGAATATTTCTCTTTTGTTGTTAAATTTAATATATCCATAACCTGTTTCTGGATGCGTGGGCGTTATTCCGATTGTAACTAAGTTCGTGTTATTCTCTGCAACTTTACAGGCATCTTTTAACGAATATAAGTACATTTCTTTATTTTTTATCAGATGGTCAGATGGCAAAACTATCATTATTGCATCGTCGTACTTATTCTTGATATGCCCGGCTGCCAAAGCAATGCACGGAGCGGTGTTTCTTGAGACCGGTTCGCACAAAATATTCTTTTCCGGAAGATTAGGCAGTTGTTTCCGTACTAAATCAATGTATTCCTTGTTAGTCGAAACGAAAATATCATTTATATCAACCAGTGGCAAAATTCGCTTTACCGTATGCTGAATCATTGTAATGCCGTCATCTGTCAAGGATAAAAACTGTTTAGGCAAATTACGTCGACTTTTGGGCCAAAAACGTTCACCTCTGCCACCTGCCATAATTAAAGCTGTTTTTTTCATGATAAATTACACTCCTTTTTCTCGCCTGTTTATAAAGTTCGCAATCAAATTATAAAGAACTACAAAAACCGGCACGCCAAGAATCATTCCAGGTATGCCAAACATTCCACCACCGAGGATAACGCTAAACATTATAAATATTGCGGAAATTCCCACAGAACTTCCTAAAATTTTCGGTCCAATGATATTTCCATCAACCTGTTGAAGAATAAGTATAAATATCGCAAACCAGAGCGCTTTTATTGGGTCGATTACTAACAGAATAATTATGCATGGAATTGCTCCTAAAAATGGTCCAAAAAATGGAATTATATTCGTAACGCCAACAACCACGCTTATAAGCAGCGAATACGGTATGTTTAAAATTGTCGTGCCAACAAAACACAGTACACCGATGATAAAAGAGTCAATAATTTTTCCGATAATAAATTTTCCAAAAACGTTGTGAGACATACTTAAAACATCCACCGCGTTTTTGTATGCTCCGTGACTCGCACATACTTTAAAAAGTCTGCGCAGCTTAAGCAATAAGTCGGTTTTATTAAACATAAAATAAAACGAGATAATAATTCCAATCACCCAATTATAGGTAACCATCGCAAAATTTTTCATAAAATCGAAAACTTTAATTATAAAAGTTTCATTGCTTAAAAGTTTGATGGCTTTTTCTGTCAAATTGTCTATCAGAGCAAAGTTTTTAATATGTAAAATCGAGACGACTTCCTGCACAAAATTTTTAAAGGAGCTCACATAACTGCCGGAATTTGCAATTAACTGATTAATACTCACAATAATCTGAGGCACTATGATAATCGAAATAAATCCGCAAATTCCAAAAACAATTAAATACGCAGAGAATATCGACAAAAATTTTACAGTTTTCTCGTTTTTAAAGTACTTATTATAAATATTATTTTCAAAAAAATGCGCCGGCCAATTCACAATGTAAGCAATAGCAAAACCATATATAAAAGGCATCAAAAGAGTAAATATTTTACATAAGCCGCCCCAAAAGATAAAAATATTTTTAAATAAAAAAAGTATGGCAATCGTGTATGTGATAAGAAAAATTTTATTTTTTAAACTTTTGTCCATTTTACCGCTCCCAAACTACAAAATCAATAGTTCCCTACTTGCCGATGTTAAATTTTCGCATCCAGTTTCTGTAACAAGAACCATGTCTTCTATTCTTACGCCGAATTCATTTTTCAAATATATTCCAGGTTCAACCGTAACAATCATTCCGGGTTTTAAAACAGCTTCAGAACGGGCAGACAAAAACGGCCTTTCGTGAATTTCTAACCCGACTCCATGTCCTAAAGCGTGTCCAAAACAGCCTTCATAACCATTTTCGTAAATAAATTTTCGAGCAATATCATCGACTTCTCTACAAAAAACATTCGGTTTTATTGCTTTTATTGCTTTATTTTGCGCGAGTAAAACCGTTTCATAAACCAACTTTTTCTTTTCTGAAACTTTACCCAAAGCCACGGTTCTAGTCATGTCGCTGTGATAGCCATTGTACACCGCGCCCATGTCTATTGTAATAAAATCTCCGTTTTCAATTCGTTTATTAGAAGGTTCTGCATGAGGAACCGCGCTATTTTTGCCACTTGCAACGATTAAATCAAAAGAAATTGCATCTGCGCCCTCTTTTCTTATTAAAAATTCTAAATTAAATGCAATTTCTCTTTCTGTCATTCCTAAATTTATCATCGGCAAAAGCTTATTTAACGCCCTTTCAGATATTTCCTGCGCAATTTTTATATCTTTTATTTCATCTTCCGTTTTTACAGCTCTGAGCGAATATATTATATCATCTAGAGTTTTTGTTTTAATAAATTTGACAGACGTTTTTTCAACCCATTCTTCAAATTTAAGTACTTCAGCTAAGGTTATTCCATCATTTTCTAGCAGTATATTTTTTATATCATGACGCTTTATTATGTCTAAAATTTCGCTTTTAAAATCCGTAGCTAAAACGACTTTCATATTTTTTACTTGCTTAAGTGCGGACTCATAATATCGAAAGTCTACAATAAAATAACTCTCATCGCGGGTTACAAAAATTACGCCCTCGCTAGATTTAAAACCAGAAAAATACAGTCTGTTTACTGATGACACAATAAGTGCTGCGTCAATTTTTTTATTATCCTCGTAAATTGGCAGTCTTTCTACTAAATTCATCAACCGTTTTGTCATTTACTCTGCCCCTTATATCAAATCAATTATCGCGTCAAGCGCCAAAAAGTAGACATTTTTTCCAAATCCAACAATCTGTCCCGCACAAACCTCAGATATTACAGACTTTCTGCGAAATTTTTCTCTGGCATAAATATTGGACATGTGAACCTCAACGCACGGCACATTGGCGCAGGCAACTGCATCTCTGAGCGCGAGACTGTAATGTGTCAACGCTCCGGCATTTAAAATAATCGCATCAAAATTTTTGCTTGCTTCGTGAATTTTATCAATCAATGCGCCTTCCCAGTTTGACTGGAAAAATTCACATAACAGGCCTTTTGACATTGCTTTTGACATAATCTGCCTTTCAATACTGGCAAAAGTTTCAACACCATAAACATCTGTTTCCCGAGAACCTATCATATTTAAATTTGGACCCAACAACACTAAAACTTTTTTCATACTAAATGCTCCTGATTTCGGCTTTTTTACTACACTTAAATTTAGAAATAAATCTAAAAGGAACCTCAAAAATTCTTTTTAACTTTATAGAAAATGGTTCATTTTTATCTTTCGGATCGACTAAAACAGACTTCATTTTTGCTAAATTGGCACCTAAAATATCTGTAAAAATCTGGTCGCCTATAACCAAAATATTTTTCCTATCGACATCAATCATTTCCTTAGCTAAAGTAAATCCGGATTTAAATGGCTTGTTAGCGTTTGCTATGTAATATTTTATTTTTAAATTTTCTGCAAATAATCGCACTCTTTTTTCTTTATTATTCGAAATTATCGTAACTTTAATTCCTGAATTTTTCAAATTATTAATCCACTCGCATACGCCATCATATGGCAAAATTGCTCCATGTGGTGACAATGTATTATCAATATCCAACAAAACGGCTTTTATATCATTTTTCTGCAAAAACGCAATATCAACATCAGTTACATCTTTTAAATAAAAATTCGGTAAAAAAGAAAACAAAAACTCACCTCTTAAAATTCAATAAAAGCGGGCAAAAAAGCCCGCCTTTATAGTAATTATCTATTAATATTTACGTTTTCTAGCTGCTTCAGACTTTTTTCTGCGTTTAACTGAAGGTTTAACATAAGCTTCTCTCTTACGAACTTCAGCGATAACACCAGCTCTGGTACATTGTCTTTTAAATCTTTTTATTGCACTGTCTAAAGACTCATTATCTTTAACTTTAATTTCAGCCATCTATATCCCTCCCATCCGCCAGCCGGCAGAGGTAATGTATTCCTAAATTACAAAACTTATTATATAACAACCAATGGCGAAAAGTCAATACACAAGTTAAAAAACAGATTATTTTACAACAAAATTTACTAACTTGCCCTTAACATAAATTTCTTTAACTATAGAAACATCTTCAAGAGCCGCAGAAATTTTAGGTTCATTTTTCGCCATAGAAATCACTTCTGACTCTGAAAACCCCTCAGAAATTTGCAATTTAGCACGAAGTTTACCATTTATCTGAACCACAATTTCGACAGAAGAATCTTTACATTTAGCTTCATCGTATTCGGGCCAAATTGAAACGCTTGCAAAACCATCACCTAGATTCAATTCTTGCCAAATTTCCTCTGTAACATGAGGCGCAAACGGATTTAATAACTTTGTAAATATTTTTAATTCATCAATCGTTATCGAGCCAACATCGTAAATTTCGTTCATTAGCGACATCAAACAGGCAATCGCAGTGTTAAATTTCATTTCTTCAATGTCAAAAGTAACTTTTTTAATCGCTTTATTTAGATGAACCTCGAGAGTTTTTCTTACACCGGTTTCATCCGACAAAATATTTTGAAAGTTCCAGTATCTCTCAATAAAACGTCTGCAACCTTTTATTCCATTAGTGCTCCACGGAGCAGACTTTTCATAATCTCCGATAAACATCTCGTAAAGCCGCATGGTGTCCGCTCCAAACTCATTTACAATGTCGTCAGGATTAACCACGTTTCCTTTAGATTTGCTCATTTTCTCGTTATTTTCACCCATTATTAAACCGTGACTGGTTCGTTTTAAATAAGGCTCTTTTGTTGGCACAACACCGATATCATATAAAAATTTATACCAAAATCTGCTGTACAAAAGGTGTAAAGTAGTGTGCTCCATGCCACCATTATACCAATTTATGGGCATCCAATAATTCAAATTTTCTTTACTTGCCAATTCGTTTTTGTTATGCGAGTCCGTATACCGCAAAAAATACCACGATGAGCCCGCCCATTGAGGCATTGTATCGGTTTCTCTTTTGGCTTTTGCTCCGCATTTCGGACAGGTTGTATTAACAAAACTTTCCATATTTGCAAGTGGAGATTCTCCTGTAGTTGTCGGCTCATAAGATTCTACATTTGGCAATTTTAACGGCAATTCTGACTCCGGAACAGGCACATAGCCACATTTTTCGCAGTAAACAATCGGAATAGGCTCTCCCCAATATCTTTGCCGAGAGAAAACCCAGTCACGCAATTTATAATTTACTTTTGCCTCTCCTATGCCATTTTCTTTTAGCCAATTCAACATTTTTTCTTTGGCTTTTGGTACAGTTAAGCTATTTAAAAATCCAGAATTAACCATAGTGCCAGTTTGACAATCTGTAAACGCCTCTTTTTCGATATCTCCGCCCTTAACCACTTCAACGATAGGCAACGAAAACTTTTTAGCAAATTCATAATCACGTTCATCGTGCGCCGGAACAGCCATAATTGCGCCTGCTCCGTACGAAATCAAAACGTAGTCGGAGATAAATATCGAAATTTCAGCATTATTAACAGGATTTATTGCAAAAATTCCGTCTATTTTAACTCCGGTTTTGTCTTTTACAAGCTGTGTACGCTCAAATTCGGATTTTTTTGCGGCATTTTCCTGATATTTTCTGACTTCATCCAAATTTTTAATCTTATTTTTAATTTTCTCGATAATCGGATGCTCGGGCGAAATAACCATGTATGTAGCGCCGAAAATTGTGTCTGGACGCGTGGTATAAACAGTTATTTTTTCACCCAAAGTCGTATCAAAATTAATCAGTGCGCCCTCCGAGCGGCCAATCCAATTTTTTTGTTGTGCTTTAACTCGTTCCGGATAGTCCACCAAGTCAAGGTCGTTAATTAAACGCTCGGCATATTCAGTGATTTTCAACATCCACTGCGATTTAACTTTTTGAACGACCTCACTGCCACAACGCTCACAAACTCCGCCAACAACTTCTTCATTGGCCAAAACACATTTACATGACGTACAAAAATTAACCGCCATTTCTTTTTTATATGCCAATCCAAGTTTAAAAAGTTGCAAAAATATCCATTGTGTCCATTTATAATATTCCGGGTCCGTGGTATTAATTTCGCGGCTCCAATCAAAAGAAAGTCCCAATGATTTTAATTGTCGCTTAAAATTAGCGATATTTTTTTTTGTGATTATTTCCGGATGAACGTGATTTTTTATAGCAAAATTTTCTGCAGGTAGTCCAAAAGCATCCCAACCGATAGGAAAAAGCACATTAAATCCCTGCATTCTCCTTTCTCTGGCAATTATATCAATCGCGGTATAACTTCTTGGATGTCCAACGTGCAAGCCATTTCCTGAAGGATAAGGAAATTCGACTAATGCAAAAAATTTCTCTCTGGTTTTATCATCATTATCAGCGTGAAAAATTCCAGAATTTTCCCAATTTTTTTGCCACTTTTTTTCTATTTCAGCATGATTATACTTCATTTTATTCACAACTTTCTCACAAGAATTATTTTGGAGTGACTTCTCCATAAATATTGTAATATTTTCTCGACTGCTCCGAAAATACATGAACGATGACATCGGTATAATCAAGCAAAATCCAAGTATCTGCACGATGTCCTTCAATGTGATGAGGCAAAATTCCGATTTCTTTTAGTTCCGACTCAACCTCGTCAGCAAGAGCATTCACGTGAGTTGAGCTGGTTCCGGTTGCAATCACGATATAATCCGCCAAAACGTTGTCCACGCTAGCTTTTATGATTTTTATATTTAAGCCTTTTTTATTTTCAAGAATTTTTTCACATTTTTTTGCCAATTCAAGTGAAGTCATAAAAACACCTCTTTAATTAAAATTTTTTACCGTGTCGTTATACGCCTCCAACGTGTTCGGAGCTATTGTCATATTTTTTTCCATTAACATTTCAATAGAAAATCTAGCCGTTAAGCACACAGCTTTGTCGAGGCTTTCTTCAGCAGTCTTTTTTACTTCTGCAGACTCAACAGAAGTTCTATCATCTGAAATCATATCTGCAACGAATACGATTTTCTCCTGCAAAGACATTCCCGCTCTGCCCGTTGTGTGAAATTTTACCGCATTTAATATATCTTCATCATCTATTTTTAATTTAGTTTTCAAATAAGCCGCTCCAGAAATCGCGTGCCAAAGCTTTTTATTGTCAAACTCAAACGCAGATAGTTTCATTCCTGCATCAGAAATTAGCTGTAATTGCTCTTTTTCATCGGTTTGCTTGGTTATATCGTGCAAAAGTCCGGCAATTTCGACTTTTTTCATGTTTGCACCATATTTTTTAGCAAGATACACCGCCTTTTTCGAAACATTAACACTGTGATTATATCTTTTTTCAGTTAAATTTTTCTTTAAAATTTCATTATATACATCCAACATAAAAGCACTCCAAAATAAAATTATAGCTATATTTTACCATAACATTCGTCGCGTTACAACATAAAAAATTTTATGAACTTTATGTGAAGTTTTGTTTTTTAATTATTTCTTAGGCAAAATTATTTTTGGATTTTTATTATTTTTTCTGTACAAAACAAATTTTGTTCCGATAATTTGTACAATATCCGCATGAGTTTTTTCAGCCAAATAGGCCGCAATTTCTCGTACGTCTTCTTCAGCGGTTTCCAAAACCTTTACTTTAAAAATTTCACGCGCAGTCAGTGCATCATCTGCCTGCTTTATAACCTCTGCACTTACTCCGCCCTTTCCGACAATCAAAATCGTTTCCATCGAGTTCGCCATAGAGCGCAAATATGCTCGTTGTTTACTTGTTATCATCAAAAATCTCCTCTAAATTTTTACAAATTGCTATTAAAATTAATTTTGGCGTTCAAATAAAGCCGCTGCAAAATTTTTCGCGTCAAAAGGCTGTAAATCCTCTATTTGTTCACCAACGCCGATAAATTTAATTGGTATTCCCAACTCTTCTTTTACCGCCAAAATTACGCCACCTCGTGCGGTTCCGTCAAGTTTTGTCAAAACCAAACCTGTAATTCCCGCTGCATTTTTGAATTCTCGTGCCTGATTGACTGCATTCTGACCGGTTGTTGCATCGAGAATCAACAAAAATTCCGTGTCAGCATTGGGCAATTCTCTAGAAATTACTCGACTTATTTTGGATAATTCATCCATAAGGTGCTTTTTATTGTGAAGTCGACCCGCTGTGTCACAAATTATCACGTCACAATCTCGCGCTTTTGCTGCTGAAATCGTATCAAAAACCACCGCCGCAGGGTCAGAGCCCTCTTTTTGTTTGACAATATCCACACTGGCTCGCTCTGCCCAAATTTCAAGCTGGTCAATTGCCGCCGCACGAAATGTATCGGCCGCGCCCAATATGACTTTTTTGCCGTCATTTTTCAGTTGCGACGCCAATTTTCCAATAGTGGTAGTTTTTCCCACACCGTTTACACCTATAACTAAAATAATCGACGGTTTTGTTGATAAATTCAACGTTTCTCCACCAGACAGCATATCAGCTACGATTTCCTCTAAAAGTCCGTAAATCAAACTTGGCTCTGTCACGCCCTCTTTTTTAACTTTTTCTCTGAGTTTTTCGCATATTTTCTGTGACGTTGCCATTCCAACATCGCCCATAATCAATAATTCTTCGAGTTCTTCAAAAAGTTTTTCATCGATTTTTGTAAAAGATTTTATCATTGAATCGATTTGGCCCATGATGTTATTTTTAGTTTTTCGGAGTCCTTCTTTAAATTTGGCAAAAAGCCCCATATTGTCATCTCCTCAACTTAAAAAATTTTTTTCAATTTCAGTTGCTCTAAGCTCCAGCAATTTAGAAACGCCTTCATTTTGCATCGTTACGCCATAAAGACCGTCCGCCTCTTCCATAGTTCCGCGACGATGACTTATCACAATAAATTGAGTATTTTTATTCATTTTGCGCAAATAAGCCGCAAACCTGTCGACGTTTACATCATCGAGCGCTGCCTCAATTTCGTCGAGAACGCAAAAAGGTGCCGGACTGACTTTCATAATTGCAAAATAAAGCGCTATCGCGATAAGTGCGCGTTCCCCGCCGGACAAAGCTTCCAAATGAGTCACAATTTTTCCGGGCGGTTGAACGTAAATTTCTATTCCAGAATTTAAAACATCAGAAGAATCGGTTAATGTCAAATTTGCCTTGCCTCCGCCGAATAATTCTTTAAAAACCGCACCAAAATTCTCATTTATTTTAGCAAATTTTTCAGAAAATAAAATTCGCATTTGCTTTGTCAAATCATTTATCAAGCGGTAAAGTTCTTTTTTAGACTTTTCAACATCATTTATCTGAGATTTCATAAACTGGTGTCGCTCTGAAACTTGCTTATATTCTTCTATTGCGGCGACATTTACAACCCCTAAATTTTTTATTTTCAGCCGCAGTTCATTAAGATTTTTAACGACCTGTGGGGTACTTTCGACAGCCTTAAAGCTTGCAATTGCTTCGCGCCGAGTCAGTTCATATTCATCCCAAAGCTTTGCAATAATGGTATCATATTCTTTTTGCACGTTCATTTTTTTATCTTCGAATCGAGCGATTTCCAGCGCAATTTTTTCTTTGTCGTTTAAAGTGGAGCGTTCTGAATTTCGCAGTTCCGTTATGTTTTTTTCAAACTCAATTTTTTCCGCATTCAACTGCGTAATATCACGATTTAACTGCTCCGAATGAGTCATTAAATTCTCGATTTCGCCGTTTATATTAATAATTTTTATTTCTACATTAGAATTTTTTATGTTAAAACTTTCAATCTCATCCAATAGTTTTGCTCGCTGAATTTCAGCCGATTTTTTATTTTCTAATATGGAATTAATTTCAAAATTCGACCTTTCGATTTCGCCATTAACAGCGACGATTTTAAGGCGCAAATCATTGACTTCTGTGTTTATCTTTTCACGCTGAGCTGCAATTTCAGTTTTATTTTCTCCTGCTGATAAAAGCGATTCCTCGGTCATTTTTATTTTTTCATTAACAGCTTTAAATTCTTTTTCAGAATTATTCGTAGCTACGGTTAATTTTTTTATTTTTTCAGAAATATCTGTTTTTTCTTTATAAAAATTTTTGCATATAGAATTAAGTGATTCTTTTTCTAATATTTTTTTCTGATATTTTTGTTCAGCAGTACTCAAGTTTAATCTAATTCGTTGTGCATTTTGCTTTAAAATTTCAAAATTTTTCTTAAATTCTAATAAATTATTGTTCATTTCATTATAAGAAATTTTTGAGACTTTCGCATCTTCATTTAAATTATTATATTCTTTGCGTAAAAAATTTATCTGTTCCGCACGGTTCAAAAGTCCGGCATTTTTCCCGGTAGAACCGCCAGTCAAAGCCCCGCCGGAGTTTATAACTTGTCCATCCAGAGTAACAATTTTAAATTTATAAGAAAATTTTTTTGCAATTAGAACCGCGTTGTCAAGATTATCCACCACAATAATTTTTCCAAGCAAAAAATTAAGTATATTTAGATAAACCCTGTCACAATCGCACAAATTGCTGGCAATTCCAATAAATCCCTGGCAAAAATTCAACGCTTTTTCTTGTATTTCATAGCCCTTTATATTTGAAATTGGCAAAAAAGTTGCTCTTCCAACGCCCTTGTTTTTTAAAAGAAATATCGCTTTTTTCGCCGAATCTTCGGTGTCGACGACCACATTTTGTATGGCTGCACCTAAGGCAGTTTCAATGGCGACAGAAAATTTGTTCGGCACGCTAATCAGCTTCGAGACCGGACCGCGAATTCCAGATAATGTATTTTTTTCGGCTTCTTTCATCAAAAACTTTACGCTGTGAGAAAAACCATCAAGATTCCGTTCAAGCTCCTCAAGCATCCGGATTTTTCTAAATTTAGTCTCTGCATCCAGAGTCAATTTATCTGTAATTTGTTTTAACTTTTCGCACTCTTTTTCAGAATTTTTGATATTATTTTCAGCATTTTTTAATTCTAAATCAGAATTTTCCGATTGAACTTTTAATTCGTTTAAAGAAATTTTTTTAACAGATAATTCTTCATTTATCGAATTAACTTTTTGTTCATAGTAGGTTATATTCTGCTCAAGAACCGCTTGTCTCTGCGATAAATTTTCGATATTAGATTTTGACGTTATGATTTTAACTTTAATTTCAGAAGCTAAAGTTTTAAGTCTGGACATTTCATCAGATAATCTCTTTGATTCACTGGTTGACGCATTTACTTTTTCTGTTAAATTTTCTAAAATTTTTTCACTTTTTTCAAGTTCTAAATTATTTTGCCTCAACGATTCTTTTAAAAAATTTATTTTTTTATTTTTTTCTGTTATAGAATTTTCTAAATTTGAAAAACTTTGTTCTAAATCTGAAATTTCTTTTGACAATCGTTGAATATTTTCCTTATTATGTAAAATGTCATTCTGCAAAACAGAAATTTGCCCTTTTTTAGTGATAACATTTTCGTCACATTCAGAAATTTTTCGACGAGTTTCATCAACGCAAACTGTGTGATTTAATATTTTTTTTGAAAGTTCGTCAAGTTTGACGTTAAAACTTTCAAGACTTTTCTCAACTTCAGCATATTGACTTTGTGAAACTGCAATTTTACTATCATAAGTCTGCAAAATTTCGTTTGACTTGCCCAAAGTAAAAAGCCATGTGCCAATTTCAACAGCCTTTTTTTCGTTGGCCAAATCAACATAAGTTTTCGCCTTATCAGCCTCCTTTTTCAACGGCCCTATGCGTTCTTCCAATTCTTTGAAAATATCATAGAGTCGCAAAAGATTTTCTTCTGTCTGCTCCAGTCTTCTTTGCGCCTGTGCCTTTCTGTACCTATATTTGGAAATTCCCGCAGCTTCTTCAAAAATTTCGCGACGCTCCTCGTTTTTCGAGGCAACTATGCTGTCGATTTTGCCCTGACTTATCATAGAATAGCCATCTCTGCCAAGACCGGTGTCCATAAAAAGTTCGTGAATGTCCTTAAGCCGAACCTCATTTTTGTTTATCAAATACTCACTTTCGCCAGAACGATAAAACCTTCGTGTAATCGCAACTTCATCATCGTCTACTGGCAATTTTCTGTCGTCATTTAATATCATAAGCGTAACACTTGCAAAACCTTTTGCTTTGCGCTCAGTCGTCCCGTTAAATATGACGTCCTCCATTTTGGAGCAGCGAATTGTTTTGACGGCTTGTTCGCCCAAAACCCAACGAATCGCATCGCTGATATTACTTTTTCCGCTGCCGTTCGGACCCACAACAGCCGTTATTCCGCGATTAAAATTAAGCACCGTTTTTTCCGGAAAAGTCTTAAACCCCTGTAGTTCAAGAGATTTTAATAACACATTCTCACCTGCAATTTTTAATTAATACTAAAAAATTTTCAATAGCCCATCAAAGCCAAAGCTTCTTTTGCCGCCTGCTGTTCGGCTTCTTTTTTACTCTTACCTTTGCCCTTTCCAATAACGTTATTATTTAAACAAACCTCCACCCAAAATCGCTTATCGTGGTCAGGTCCAGTTTGATTTATCAGCACATACTTTATAATTTCTTCATGATTTTGCTGAACTATTTCCTGTAATTGCGTTTTGTAATCTTTGAATGTGTTTAGTTTTGGATTTTTTATATCTGGAATCACAAATTTCAATATAAAATTTTTAGCGTTGTCGAGGCCACCGTCCAAATAAATCGCAGCTATAATTGCCTCAAAAGCGTCGGCCAAAATAGACGGTCTTTTGGCCCCATCACTATTGGACTCACCGTGACTTAACTTTAAAAAATCGCCGACATTCAGGCTTTTTGAAAACTTGCACAAGCTTTTTTCGCAAACTAAAGAAGCTCTAAGTTTCGTCAAGTCGCCTTCAGGAAAATCTGGGCAGTGAGAAAATATATAATCGGAAACAACTATACTGAGCACCGCATCTCCTAAAAATTCCAGCCGCTCATTGCTGTTAATTTTGAGTTTGGATTCATTGGCGTAAGAGGAATGTGTAAGCGCTGTTTTTAAATAATTTATGTTGTTAAAATTATAGCCGATATTTTTTTCCAGTAGCTTTATATCCGATTCTTTCATATTTTCCTCCATAATAAACAATTATTTTTCTTGCAAAACTTCAACTTTTTCAGAATTTTCAGCCTCCATCGCAGCTTTAATTTCATTTACAACGTTTCCATTCACATAGTCAATCGTCAAACGAATCGCATTTTTAAACGTCCTTGAATTAGAACTTCCATGTGCTTTGAAAACCGGTTTGGCAATTCCCATAATAGGTGCACCGCCAAATTCATTATAATCAATTTGCTTTTTTAAGGCTCTCATTTCCGGCAAAACCATCGCGCCTGCAATTTTGGTTTTTAAATTAGTATTAAACACATTTTTTATTTTTCCCATCAAAGTAAGCGCAACACCTTCAAAAAGCTTAAGCATTACATTTCCGGTAAAGCCATCGGTAACTACAACATCTGCCGCGTCAAAAGGAACTTCTCTTGCTTCGACGTTACCGACAAAATTTAAATTGCTTTCTTTAAGCCTATTATACGCTTCATGCTGAAATTCTCCTCCTTTGTGCTCCTCAATTCCAACATTGACAAGGCCCACTCTTGGATTTTTAACTCCCATAACTTTGTTCATGTAAATTGAACCCATAACACCAAATTGCTTAAGCATTTCCGGCCGACATTCAACATTCGCACCGCAATCAATAAGCATAAAACATCCATTATCTTTAGGTACGACAGGTGCAAAAGCGCAACGTTTTATACCTTTTATGCGTTTTACAATAAACGTTGCTCCCATGACAAGTGCACCGCTGTTTCCAGCAGAAACAAATGCATCTCCCTCGCCTTGAGCCAAAAGTTTTAGTCCTTGAGCCATTGTACAATTATTTTTCGATTTTATAATTTCCGAAGGGTCATCTTCGTTAGTTATAACATCCTCTACATCAATAATTTCCATATGATACAAAAGTATACCATTTTCTGTTGCAATTTTCTCAATTTTCCTTTTTGAGCCGACAAGCAAAATATTAACGCCATACTCAGCAACGGCCTCTGCGCAACCTTTCAATATCTCTAAAGGGGCGTTATCTCCGCCAAAAGCATCAACTATTATTTTCATAAATATCACAACTTTCTTTTAAAATTTTAATAGATCTGTTAGATAAAGCCTCATATCGGGCTTTTTTGTCTTTTATATGCGAATCTAATGGCGGTAAAATTCCAAAATTTGCGCCCATTGGCTGAAATTCATTCTGACTTCCAGCATTAACATAATTACTTAAGGCGCCAATCATAGTTTCTCTTGGCAAAATTAAAGCTTTTTCATTTTTTAGTCGGTTAACCGCATTAATTCCCGCCATAATTCCCGACGCAGCCGATTCCATATAGCCCTCCACTCCGGTAATCTGACCAGCAAAAAACATTTTTGAGTCCGACCTTAAACTAAAATCTGCGTCCAAAACTTTTGGTGAGTTTATAAAAGTATTCCGGTGCATCACGCCATAGCGCATAAAATCAGCATTTTTGAGTGCCGGAATCATCGAAAAAACTCTTTTTTGTTCTCCAAATTCAAGATTTGTCTGAAATCCCACCATATTATATAGCGTTCCATCAGCATTTTCCATTCTCAGCTGCAAAACCGCCCAAGGTCTATTTCCAGTTTTAGGGTCACGCAAGCCAACAGGTTTCATCGGTCCAAACCGCAAGGTATCCACCCCTCGCTGAGCCATGATTTCAACTGACATACAGCCTTCGTAAACTTTCGGATCTTGCACATCTACATCATGAAATTCAGCCCGCTGCGCGCAAATTAATTCATGATAAAAAGTCTCATATTCGTCCTTGCTAAGCGGACAATTTATATAAGCGTTGTCATCGCCTTTGTTGTATCGCGAAGCAAAAAAAGCCTGGTTCATATCGATACTTTCTGCGGTTATAATTGGTGCCGCGGCGTCAAAAAAACTCAGCGAACCTCCACATATTTTTGAAATTTCATCAGCTAATTTTTCGCTGGTCAGTGGGCCCGTAGCCACAATAGTAATTTCTTTTTGCGGAATCTTATTAACTTCAGTTTCTACAATTTTTATCAAAGGGTTTGACCGAATTTTTTGCGTAACTAATTCCGAAAATTTTTCTCTATCAACGGCTAAAGCCCCACCCGCCGGAACCTTGCAAGCATCTGCACATTTCATCAAAAGCGAACCTAAAAACCGCATTTCTGCCTTTAAGAGTCCCGCCGCACTAGAAATTCGCTCAGCTTTCAGAGAATTTGAACAAACGAGTTCGGCAAAATTTTTATTTTTATGCGCCGGCGTAAATTTTCTAGGTTTCATCTCAAGAAGATTTACCTCCACACCTCTTGCCGCAATTTGCCAAGCGGCTTCGCAACCTGCCAAGCCTGCTCCAATCACATTTATACTCATTTTTCCTCTTTTTTCTCATAACCACAGTTTTCGGTTATGCAATAAATTTTTTTCTTTTTACCACTTTTTTCAAATAAGTTTTTGCCACAATTTGGACATTTTTCCTCAATAGGCTTGTCATTCGAGATGAAATCGCAGTTTGGATAATTTCCGCAACCATAAAAAGTCCGGCCACGCTTAGTTTTTCTTGCAACGATATCTCCGCCACATTTGGGGCAAGGAATCCCTAAACTTACGTCGATACCTTTAATATTTTTGCATTCAGGATACCCAGGACAAGCCAAAAATTTCCCATATCTTCCAGTTTTTATGACCATCTTTCGACCACATTTTTCACAAACAACATCAGATTCTTCTGGCTCTGGTTCCCCGTTTTTATTCACATTTCGAATTATGTTTTTGCACTCAGGATATCCAGAACAGGCTATAAATTTTCCATAACGACTTGTTTTAACCACCATAGGCTTGCCGCATTTATCGCAAATCAAATCGGTTTCGTCTTCTTTGAGACGAATTTTCACATTTTTCATATCTTCTTTGGCTTTCTTTAAATTCTCATTAAAATCGCCGTAAAAGTCCGATAAAATATGCGTCCACTCTTCTTTGCCAGACTCAACCGTATCGAGGTCACTTTCCATTTTCGCAGTAAATTTAACATCGACAATATCCGAAAATCGCTCTTTCATTAAATTTGTCACGACTTCACCGAGTTCCGTTGGTATTAAAGTTTTATTTTCGCGTTTAACGTATTCTCGGCCGGTTATAGTCGAAATTGTAGCCGCGTAAGTTGACGGCCGTCCGATTCCGTTTTCCTCCAGAGCTTTAATCAAAGACGCCTCGGTATATCGTGCTGGCGGCTGTGTAAAGTGCTGTGAGTCGAGCAATTCTTTTAAATTTAAAGCGGAGCCTTTCTCGAGTTTAGGAAGTTCTTTAGCTTTTTCCTCCTCCTCGTCTTTGCCCTCCTGGTAAAGCACGGTGAAACCGTCGAAAGAGATCGTAAAACCTGAAGATTTAAAAAGATAATCATTCGCAGCGATTTCGATTCCGGTGGTGCTCAATAAGCAATCTGCCATTTGGCTGGCGATAAATCTTTCCCAGATTAATTTGTATAGCTTAAATTGGTCAGAAGTCAAAGAACTTTTCACGCTTGCAGGAGATAAATCGGGCATTGTAGGTCTAATTGCCTCGTGTCCGTCTTGAGCATTGGCTTTAGTTTTAAAAATTCTCTTCTTGACCGGCAAATATTTTTCGCCCCAAGTTGACTTAATATAATCCGTTGCAGAGTTCACGGCATCGTCAGAAATGCGCAAAGAGTCGGTTCTCATGTAGGTTATAAGACCCACCGCACCTTGACCTTCAACTTCCACGCCTTCGTATAATTCTTGCGCGACTTTCATCGTACGTTTTGCTTGAAAGCCTAATTTTCGAGAGGCATCCTGCTGCAATGTAGAAGTGATAAACGGTGGTGCCGGAGTTCTTTTTTTCGTACCATTTTTCACATTTACAACGGTGTAAGTGGCATTATCAAGCTTTTTTAAAATTTTTTTCGCTTGAGTTTCGTTTTTTATGTCAAGTTTTCCGTTTTTGTCGGCGTACAAAGATGCAGAAAATACTTTTCTCGAGCCTTTTGCTGTAAATTTTGCATCTATAGTCCAATATTCGGCTGGAATGAAAGCACGGATTTCATTTTCTCTATCGACAATTATTCTCAGCGCGACGCTTTGAACTCTTCCCGCCGACAAGCCTTTTCTAATCTTTCCGGACAAAAAAGGACTTAATTTATATCCCACAATCCTGTCTAAAATTCTTCTGGCCTGTTGCGCGTTTACCAAGTCAATATCAATCGCTCTGGGTTCGACCATGCCTTTTGTCACGCCAGATTTTGTTATTTCGTTAAAAGTAACACGATTTTTTTCTGCAGGGTCTAAGTCTAAAATATAGGCCAAATGCCAAGAAATAGCTTCTCCTTCGCGGTCAGGGTCGGTTGCCAAAAACACTTTTTTATTTTTTTTAGCCAGTTTAATAAGCTCGTCGACCAAATCCTCTTTGCCTTTAATTATTTCATAATTCGGCTTAAAATTATGTCGAATATCAACATTTAATTTGTTTGCCGGCAAGTCACGAACATGGCCCATAGAAGCAACAACCTCGTATCCTTGCCCAAGATATTTCTTAATGGTTTTAGCCTTAGCCGGAGACTCAACGATTAATAAATTTGACATAAAACACCACCTCGATTAAATTTAAATACGTTTACGGTTTGCTATATCTTTTGCCCGCATGAGTTGTAATCAGCCCGTACAATTCAAGTTCGGTAATGGCCTGTAAAACCTCTGATGTACTCAAGTTTGAGCGTTCTGAAAGGTTATCTACATAAGTCGGCTCGTCGGTCAGCTGCTCAAAAAGAATTTTTGCTCGCCCCGATAAATTATTAGGCAATTCTTTTTTCTCTTTATTCTCTGCAATATTTTCTATTTTTTCTGTCTTTTTTTCGCTGATATCATCATTTTTTAAATTCTTCTCCACCTGCAAGTACGGATACAAATGCACGTATTCTTCTAAAATATCCTCAACTTGAGTAACGGGCTTTGCGCAAATTTTAATCAGCTTATTAGTTCCATCAGAAACTCTGCTGTTGATATTTCCGGGAATCGCAAATAAATCTCTATTCTGCTCCAGCGCCAGATTTGCCGTAATGAGCGAACCGCTTTTTTCTCCGGCTTCGATAACCAAAACACCGTCCGACATACCGGAAATTATCCGATTTCTCATTGGAAAAGTCCAAGAAGAACATCGGTAATCCGGCGGATATTCCGAAACAAGTGCGCCACTTTTAGCAATATTATCACGCAAGTTCTTATTTGACATCAAATAATTAAAATTGATTCCACACCCCAGCACAGCGATAGTTTTGCCCTTGGCTTGCAGCGCACCTTTTTGCGACGAACAATCAATTCCAATAGCGCCACCGCTTATAACTACGGCATCAGCTTTTGCTAATTTGTAACCCATTTCGAAAGAAATTTTATTTCCGTAAGCTGAAGAATTTCTAGTTCCAACAATAGATATGCACAATTTATTGTCCAAATCCGGCAACTCGCCGTTAACGTACAAAACCGCCGGCGGATTGCTAATATTCTTTAACTTTTTTGGGTATTTCGGATTTTCAATCGTAATTATCTCATACCCCAATTCTTTGCACCGTTCAACTATTTGATGAGCTTTATCCATATTGATTTTCTTTAATTTTTCAATATTTTTCACATTCAAAAAGCCGGCAAATTTCCAAGAATTAACATTATCGTCAACAAAACCCTTTGCATTTTTATAATACTCTAAAATATCATTGACCTTATGATTTCCAAAACCGAGCGCATCCACAATAGCAATCCAGTAAACAGCATTGAAGTCCATTTTACATTACTCCCTTGAATTACGCATCATTTCCCACATCAAAATTCCTGCAGCCATGGCGGCGTTCAGCGACTCTGCCCTACCGAGCATCGGAATTGTTACTTTAGCATCGCAACAATTGATTATTTCCGTCGACAGACCATTTCCTTCGTTTCCAATGGCTATTCCCACCGAATTTTCTTCATTAAGACGCACGTCTGTAATCATCGCCGCAGATTTATCCGGCACGGCAGCATATGTCTTTACATTATTATTAAGTTGCAAAAATCTTATAACATCGCTAATTTTGTCAGAAAAAATTACGTTTACCCGAAATACAGCACCCATACTTCCACGCAAAACTTTTGCGTTATAAATATCGCAACAATCGTTTGACATTATCACAAAATTTATACCCAAAGCTTCTGCTGTTCGCAGGATTGTACCTAAGTTTGCCGGGTCCTGAATATTCTCGAGTATAATAAATTTTCCCATATTCATTATTGTATTCAAGCTAAAATGTTTGTCAAGTTTTTCGCACACACACACGATTCCCTGCGGAGTTTTCGTGTCCGATATGCTTTTCAAAATTTCTTCCGAAACTTTATACGCATTTTTAGAAGAATCAATAATACATTTTAACTTATCAGAAAATTTTGCAACAGCGCTTTCGGTGTAAAAAACCTCATTTATCAAAACGTTACTCAAAAAGGCCTCGTAGCATAAACGAAAGCCCTCAACGACAAAATATTTTTCTTTTTTTCGAAAATTTCCGTTAGAAATAAGCTTCTTTACATACTTAATTTTTGCGTTATCTTTGCTTAAAATATCAAAACTCAAAAAACTCACCACACCACACATTTAAAAACTAAAAAACATATTAAAAAAATATACTTTTCACTTTTTAAATATAAAAGTATGCGCTTAAGGCACACCCCAAGCGCATCCAATAAACTAAAGTGCAGATTTTGCTTGATTTACTAATTCTTGAAAAGCTTTTTCATCAGCAACTGCTATTTCAGATAACATTTTTCTATTTAAATTGATATTAGCTTTTTTAAGGCCATTAATGAACGCAGAATAAGTAATACCATTCATGCGACAAGCGGCATTAATGCGAGTAATCCACAAACGGCGAAAATCACGTTTTTTCTGTCTGCGGCCAATATAAGCGTAATTGCCGGACTTCATAACCGCTTCTTTAGCCATTTTAAAATGTTTACTTTTCGCGCCCCAATATCCTTTAGCTAGCTTTAAAATCTTTTTTCTTCTCTTACGAGTAGCTAATGCACCCTTTACACGAGCCATTTTTATTACCTCCGGTTATAATGATTCTAAAAAATTTATTTATAAGGAATTAATTTTTTTACTGCGACTACATTTGTTTTATCAGCAACAGTAGTTTTGCGCAAACCTCTTTTACGTTTAGTAGTTTTCTTATTTAAAATGTGAGATTTATTAGCGTGAGCTCTAATAACTTTGCCATTTTTAGACAACTTAAAACGTTTTTTAGCTCCGCTGTGAGTTTTCAACTTAGGCATATTCAAATTTCCTCCTTAAAAGATGATGTTACTTGCTAGGTTTTGGTGCAAGGAACATTAACATATTACGACCATCAAGTTTAGCCGGTTTTTCTACATTTGCAAATTCCGAACATTGTTTAGCGAATTTATTCATAGTGTCGAACCCGAGTTCAGGATGCCCCATTTCGCGACCTCTAAAGCGAATTGACACTTTAACTTTATTACCATCGCCAATAAATCTAGAAGCATGTTTAAGTTTTGTATTAAAATCGTGTGTATCGATGTTCAAAGAGAGTCTAATTTCTTTTAAATCCATAACACGCTGATTTTTTTTAGCTTCTTTTTCACGTTTAGCCTGTTCAAAACGATATTTACCGTAGTCCATAATTTTGCAAACAACAGGATTAGCCTGTGGAGCAATTTTAACTAAATCGAGATTTTTTTCAGAAGCAAGGTTTAAAGCTTTACTAATAGAAACAACACCCAATTGCGTACCATCTGAATCGATAAGTCTTAATTCTTTGTCACGAATTTCTTCGTTAATTTGAAGTTCCTTACTGCTAATATTAAATGCACCTCCACACAAAATGATGAAAAAATTACAAAGTGCGGGTAGAAAAACTTCCACCCGCGCATCAATACCAAGTTAAAAACCATAATATTGACCCATGTAAGCGACGCTTCATAGGTGAAAGTAATAATCTACTTTACTTTATTCTGTAAGATTAATGTAACAAATTTTTTATCAAAAGTCAATCATATTTTTCAAAAAAAATTTTGTTATTTTTCTTTTCCGGAAACTTAAAGGTAAAATTATGTGGTATAATGGTTCAAGTTAAAGAAAATAAAAAGGAATGATAATTTTGAAAAAAGTTTTTTTTATAAAAAAATTTGCAGCATCTCTATTGCTTGCAACTATATCTTTCTCATTAAATTTAAATTCTGTACAAGCACAATCACAAATCTCATGCGAAAATTTATCATGTTATTCTTCTCCACATTTAAAAAACAAATATCAATTAATAAATGGACCTTGTTGGGCATTTGCTAACATTGCAACTTTAGAAACTTTTTTAAATAAAAAAGGCATATTTAAACAAGGTTTATCCGAAAAACACCTATTATCTTATGCAAACCAAAGTCAGAACACACCCGGATTTCATTTTCCAATAACTCACGGTGGAAATAATATGGTCGCAAATGGATATTTTTCGGCCGGATTTGGGCCTGTTTTTGAAAAAGAATGCCCTTATAATACCAATAACGTTCAATTTAATTCTGGATTAGCTGCTATAAAGCCCAAGTATTGGGTAAAAGGTATCAAAAATTTAAATTCGGATACAGATTCGATAAAAAAGGCTATAGCTGAATACGGCGCTGCTACTATAATTTATCCCGTCAAATCAAACCTATATCACGCTGTATCTGCAATAGGCTGGGATGATTTAAAACACAGTTGGCTCGTAAAAGATAGTGCTAAACGCCCTAATAATTACACATATTTGCCATATTCTACTCAAATTTTAGACAGCTGTTGCGTAACAGATGCCGAAATATTTCCATCTAACCTAAAAATCTATCAACACGATGACTTCGGCGTAACTGGAACTTGTAGTACTAACTTAAAGCTTACTGTCGCCAATGTATTTTACTTTGATGGAAACGAAACTCTTGACCAGGTTACAATATGTAGCTCATCAAATAATGCCAAGATTAACGTGTTTTTGGCTCCGGTGTCAAATAATAACGTTCCTATTAGTTGTAAAGCTTTTTGGCGAAATCTGTATTCTGGAATGGTTCCATATAAAGGCTATTTTACCGTGAATTTAAATAATAAAATACGTCTTGATAGAAATAAATACGCGATAATCGTTCAGATAGAAAAAACAAATGGTTCTGATTTACCTAGCATAGGTTATCAGTCTTCTTGCGAAAATCTGTCTTTGCCTCCTTATCGTTCCGGAAAAAGTTTTATATTATATGGCCACAATTTTTCAGAGGCAAAAAATATATTAAACTTAGAAAATATGTCTGGCTTTTCAATTAAAGCTATTACAAAAAAATAAAATTTTTAATTAATCAAAAAACTGCCCACAGACTATTTGTGAGCAGTTTTTCTATCTCAATTTAAAACAGCAAACGCAAAAATTTTTGTTTTAAATCGTTATATCAGCCAACTTAAGTTTTTACTCGAGTTGGCTAATAATATTTTTACTCGTTTTTATAATTTTATTTATGGAACTTTTTGCTATTTAATAATAAAAATTTTTATGCTTTAGAAGTAAAATTCCCATTAAATAACAGCTCAGCAACAATAAGGAAAAATTATATCTTGACACTATCAATATGTAAAAGCCTACCGCCGCCACCGGCAAAAGTACCATAAAAGATATTAAAACAGTAAGATTTGTTGCGGTTTTGACATTTAATTTTCTGCATAATAAATTGAAAAGAATTTGCCCTCCATCAAGCGATTCTATCGGCAAAATATTAAACACTGCAATAAAAATATTTTCACAAATTGGTTTAATAATCCAATTTTCAGCGCAAAATTTATATATGCAATAAAGTACCAATCCAAAAATTATATTCGACAATGGGCCTGCAACTAAAATAAATAAGTCATCGTTGTAATTTCGTTTTAATCGACTTCTATCAACTATGTTTATATCAAATGCTCTAAAACTGATTTTTTGAGGCTGACATTTTTTTATCATCATGGCAGAAATATGACCAAGTTCGTGAATTAACGCTGCCAAAACGCCATAAACTATAGTTCCATTGTTGTCAATAAGCAAAAGCAAAGTGAGTATAGTCAAAAACGGAAAGCTAACTGTAAATTTACACCCGAAAACATTAAATTGTACATCAAACGCAGATATTTTCAAAAAACGGCTCCGGGTCATATTTTTTTCCATTTATAATAAGCTCAACATGAAGATGTGTGCCGGTGGAATAGTAGCCTGTATTTCCCATCAAAGCTATGTTTTGCCCTCGCTTTATATTGTCGCCAACACGAACTTTCAGTTCCTTGCAGTGCGCGTATAAAGTTTTTATGTTATTGCCATGGTCCAAAATTAAAATATTCCCAAATGACGGGCTATTTTCTGCTTTTTCAACAATTCCCGGCATAACAGCATAAATCGGGGAACCTTCATCGGCGCATATATCCAAACCGTAGTGAATTTTTTCTTTGCCAGAAATAGGGTCGGTTCTTTTTCCAAACCTGGATGTTATAATCCCCTTTTCAGTAGGATTCGATACAGGTACGGACAATTCAACAGGAACCGATTCAACATTATTTTCAGAATTAATACACGATGTTTCGACAATTTTTTCTTTATTTTTTAAATTTATAAACGGTACTTTTATGTCAAATGTTTCTTTTGCTTCTTTAAAGTTTGCATCGGCGACAGGCGAATTATTTATATTTTCAAAATACCAGTTACGTATAAAATTAAAGTATTCTCCACCTATAAATTTAAACGCAAACATAATCGTCAAAGCCACCAAACTTACAGTCAGCTGAATTGCTAAAAGCAATGGTGTACCCTCGTATCTGGAACGTTTTTTCTCATGAATATCTTCATTGTTTTCAAAATTCTCTAATGAATAATCATCAATTTGAGTAACATCATTCATAAAATCAGCCTAAAAATTAAAAATATCGGCCCTTACCTCCTTTTCATATCTTTATTAAACTAATATGAACGAAAGTAAGGTTGCATTACTCAAATTTTATAAATTTAGGTTAGAAAATAAAGTTTTCGAATTTCAGATATTTTTTATGCAGCTAAAAATCATAAAAAAGTGCAAAATACTTCCAAGTAAAACAAATAAATGCCAAACCGAGTGAATATATTTTTGTTTTTTTCCAATAACATACAAAATTGCACCGACAGTATAGGCCACTCCGCCAGAAACTAATAAAGTGAGCTGTGAAGTGGTAATGCTGTCGATAAGCGGTTTTAGTGCAAAAATAACCACCCAACCCATCGCTATGTAGCAAATCATAGAAAATTTTGAAAATTTCTTTATATCAATCGAATTAAAAACAATTCCAACAATCGCTGCAGTCCACACCAAAAAGAATAAAATCCATCCCACAACGCTGTTTAGTACCAAAAGGCATATGGGAGTATATGTGCCGGCTATCAGCAAAAAAATGGAACAATGGTCTAACACGCGAAAAACTTTTTTGGCTTTGCTTGGCAAAAGTGCATGATAAAGTGTCGAAATGATGTACAAAACGAAAAGTGACACCGAATAAATCGTTACGCAAATTACGGATTTTATTTCGAATTTCGAATTTACAATAAGTAAAACTATTGCTGCAATTGAAAGTGCAGCGCCGATTCCATGAGATATTGCATTCATTAATTCTTCTGGCATAGAATATTCCGGCAAGTTAAACTCTTTTAATTTCTTTAATCGCAGTTTAGCTTTTTCTGATAAAATTTCTTTTTTCGTCATAAATTCGGTGACCTCCCGTTTTAAAACTTTTTCTAAATTTAATTTTTGTTAGCTTTTTTCATTCGTTGCTCTTTATTTAATATAATTTTTCTCAGTCTAATGTTTTTTGGAGTAACCTCAACCAACTCATCGTCCGTAATAAACTCCAAAGATTGTTCCAAACTCAAAACAGTATGCGGAGTTAATTTTAAAGCGTCGTCTGAACCAGAGGCTCTGGTGTTGGTGATGTGCTTCTTTTTGCAAACATTTACAACAAGATCCTCAGCTTTCGGATTCGCACCAACAATCATACCTTCATAAACCGGAACTCCCGGACCAATAAATAACCGCCCTCTCTCTTGCGCCGCAAACAAACCGTATGTAGTAGTTTCTCCGGTTTCATGCGCAATCAGAGATCCTTGATTTCTTTGCAAAACGTCGCCTTTATAAGGTTCATAACCGTCAAAAACATGATTCATAATGCCGTTTCCGTTTGTGTCGGTCAAAAATTCCGAACGGTAACCCATTAAACAACGCGCAGGAATTTTAAACTCCAGGTGCGTGGTACCATTTCCTCTTGTCGACATATTCAGCAATTCTGCTTTTCTCGCGCCGATTTTTTCCATAACTGCACCAACATAATTATCCGGCACCTCAATCATCAAAAGCTCGATAGGCTCGTTCAAAACTCCATCAATTTGCTTCATAATTACCTTTGGTCTTGAAACTTGAAACTCAAAATTTTGACGGCGCATAGTTTCTATTAAAATCGATAAGTGCAATTCGCCACGGCCAGAAACTTTAAACGTGTCAGCAGAATCTGTTTCTTCGACTCTCATCGCAACGTTAGTTTCCACTTCTTTAAAAAGTCTGTCACGAATATTTCTCGACGTAACAAATTTGCCTTCCTGTCCGGCAAAAGGACTGTTATTTACCATAAAAAGCATAGAAACCGTTGGCTCATCAATTTTTATAAAAGGAAGTGGCTCAACACACTCAGGCGCACAGACAGTCTCGCCGATATTCAGGTCGTCTATTCCAGAAACTGAGATTATATCCCCAAGAGAAGCCGTTTCTGTCTCGACGCGCTTTAAACCTTCAAATTGATAAAGTTTAGCTATTTTAACATTTTTAGTTGAACCATCACGTCTACACAAAACCGCACTTTGACCTGCCTTAACACTTCCTCGTGCTACCCTACCAATTCCTATTCTTCCAACGTATTCATCATAGTCTATATTTGAAAATAAAATTTGTAGCGGCGCATTTGCGTCACCTTTAGGCGCAGGAACTTCTTCAACTATCTTCTCAAATAACGGATTCATATTTTCGCCTTTTTTAGTTGGGTCAAGTGTCGCATAACCCTCTTTAGCCGACGCATAAATTACAGGAAATTCCAGCTGTTCTTCATCTGCACCAAGTTCAATAAATAAATCCAAAACTTCGTCAACTACTTCTTTTGCTCTTGCGCCTGGTCTGTCAATTTTGTTAAGCACCACAATCGGCTTTTTGCCGAGGCCCAATGCTTTTTTTAGCACGAATCTTGTCTGCGGCATGCAGCCTTCAAACGCGTCAACCAAAAGCAAAACACCGTCCACCATAGTAAGAATTCGTTCTACTTCTCCGCCAAAATCCGCATGACCAGGGGTATCAACAATATTTATTTTTATATCTTTGTACATTACGGCCGTATTTTTAGAAAGTATCGTAATTCCTCGTTCACGCTCAAGGTCATTTGAGTCCATAACTCTTTCCTCTATGACTTCATTTTTTCTAAAAACACCACTTTGTCTCAGCAATTTATCAACAAGAGTAGTTTTTCCATGGTCAACGTGCGCAATAATCGCGATATTTCTCAAATTATCTTTTGAATTCATAATAAATAACAACCTCTTTTTTAATCTTCATTATTTAATTTTTTAACATTTGCCGAAAAAGTTTCCTGAAGTGAACCCAGCATTTTTTTATCACTTAAAATATATTTTGTAAAAAAATTTTTATCTTTTTTAGACTTTTTTTCATCAAAAAACAGCAAAGTTTCAACACACAAAGATACACATATAGCCAAAAGTTCGAAGTTTTCCTGCAGTATATCCAACTCGTAATAATGTTTTAAATTATACTTATGCAACATAATGACGGACTTATTTTCGCTCAATAACGAAAAATCTTTCTTTAAAATATCGCCAACAATCACAATCGGATAACCCTTAATAAATGCAGAAATATTATCTTCGTCAACCTTCAAAATAAGCTTTAAATTCTTGTCACCCGCGGTAATATTGTACGTCTTATTAAAAGAAAATCCATGCTGTCTTATTTTAGAAACTCTTTTTCCATCCGCATTGCGCAAGTCCAATTTCATGCCCAAAACGCTGTGTTCTATCGACACCGTGTACTTTTTTTCACCCACGTCGTTATAAACTATAAGTCCTGGTTTTTGTTGCACATACGCGCTCTTAATGTATAACTTCATAAAGTAAAATCCTCACAACATTAATTTTTCTTATCCGAAACAATTTTGTACGCCAATTTAATTAGAACATTAACAAACGGAAGCAAAATAATCGTTGAAATCACATTAAATAAAATGTGCAATGACGAAATTTGAAACATGATGCTCTGTGAAAAAAAGTTTTCTATCAGCTGCAAAAACGGAGTAAACAATGTTAAGCCCATAAATATCAGCGCTCCAATTATATTGAACAAAAAATGTATAGCAACCGTGCGTTTCGCGATTTTTCCTGCACCAAAGGCTGCAAATAAAGCCGTTATGCACGTACCAATGTTTTGTCCATAAATAATAAAAGCTGCGTTTTTTAAAGAAATTGCTCCCGCCAGACCTAAAGCTTCCAACATTCCAATAGAAACCGAAGAGCTTTGCACGATTGCGGTAAAGGTTATTCCAAACAAAACTCCAATTATCGGATTATTAAACGAAATCAAAAACTCTTGTATAACCGGTAAATTCGATAACGGTTTAGCTGCGCTGCTCATCATGTTCATGCCCAAAAACAGCACTCCAAAGCCGGTTAAAATGCTTCCAAACGTCTTTAAAAATTTATTTTTGAAAAATACGAAAATTACTCCTAAAAAAATAAATAAAGGTGCCAAACTTAACAAATTTATTGCAATAATTAGCGAAGTAACCGTTGTACCGATGTTTGCGCCCATAATTATTGCTGCCGCCTGATTTAACGCCATTAGACCGACTTCAACCATTCCGACGACGATAACCGTTACCGCAGAAGAACTTTGAACTATAACCGTGATAATAACCCCGATAAAAGCTGCCATATATTTGTTTTTGGTGAACTTATCTATAACATCCTTAATGAACGAATCTGAAATTTTCTCCAAACTTTGAGTCATTTCTCTTATGCCAAGCAGAAATAATCCCAGCCCGCCCAGCATATTAAATAAATTTTCTAAAACTGCATTCACAAGCACGCTAACCTCCGAACAAAAATTGATTAAAATTATTATTGCTAATAAACTTCACAATTATTATTTTTCTTTAAACGAAGGTTAATTTTGAAAAACTTTTAGCTTTCGAACGATTTTAAATTTGAATATTTCAAATAAGCATTAATAAATCCATCGATATCGCCGTCCATAACTGCATTGACGTTGCCCATTTCGAAGTTAGTTCGGTGGTCTTTAACAAGAGTATACGGCATAAAAACATAAGAACGTATCTGCGAGCCCCATGAAATTTCTTTTTGGACGCCTTTAATGTCCTCAATTTTTTCTAAATGCTCTCTCTCTTTAATCTCGACCAATTTTGACTTTAACATTTTCAGCGCGACTTCTCTATTTTGATGCTGACTTCTTTCATTTTGGCAAGCTACGATAATTCCGGTTGGAATATGAGTTAATCTCACTGCGGACGAAGTTTTATTAACGTGCTGACCGCCAGCGCCACTCGCTCTAAAGACGTCCATTTTTACGTCGTCCGGAGATATTTCCACATCAAAGTCGTCGTCAATTTCGGGCATAACTTCAATTGACGCAAAAGAAGTGTGTCGTCTGCCGGAAGAATCAAAAGGAGAAATTCTTACCAATCTATGCACACCGGCCTCAGATTTTAGATAACCATAAGCATTGACACCTTCGACTAAAATAGAAACACTTTTAAGTCCTGCTTCTTCCCCGTCGAGATAATCAAGCGTTTTCACCTTAAAATTATGACGTTCGCCCCATCGGCAGTACATCCTATACAGCATTTCCACCCAGTCTTGCGCTTCGGTACCTCCGGTTCCTGCATGAAATGTAAGAATAGCATTTTTAGAGTCATATTCGCCGTTTAATAAAGTTTCTAAGCGTTGAGTTTCCATTTCGGACTGAATCAAATTAATATTAGCCTGAATTTCTTCTAACAAAGATTCATCTTGTTCTTCATGCGCTAAATCAATTAATACTTTTGTGTCATCATAAAGAGATAATAATTTGAGATATTTTTGTTGTTTATTTTTCAAGAAGCTAATTTTTTGTAAAATTTTATGTGAATTATCCATGTCATTCCAGAATTTAGGGTCAGAAGATTTTTTTTCCAGCGTTTTTATTTCTTCATTTATTTTAGAAAGACCAATCGCTTCGGATAAATCTTCTAACGGTGCTGACATGTCATTAAGAGCCAACTTTAACTCTTCGAGTTGCAACATATTATCCCCCCATAATGCTTCACATAGAGTAATTATAGCTTAAATTTCCATAAATGTAAAGGACAAAGCGGGTCGCTTGAAATTCATTCAGATAAAAAATTAGAGTTGAAATTTACAAAATAATTATGTAAAATTTATCTTAGTATTTATTATAAATATGACAGGAGAAAGAAATGAAAAATTATAGAAAATTCGGGGACTGCCCCGTATGTAAAGCTGAGTGTAAAACAGATGAAGATATTGTAGTTTGTCCGGAATGTGGTGCACCTTATCACCGTGAATGTTATAATTCTGTTGGGCGGTGCGTGTATAAAGAAAAACATTCTCAGGACTTTTCTTATGTTGCCTTAAATTCTAAAACCAATGCAGAAGAACCTGTAAATAATTCGGAAGTTCAGGCTGAAATTTCAAAAAATGAATATAAAAAATGTCCACGCTGTTTTAATGAAAACACCATAGACGCTCCTTTTTGCCAAAAATGTGGCTATCCTTTTTCTGAAAACAATGACGCTCCAGAACCAACGTTTAACGGAATTCCTCTCCCACCACCTTTCGACCCGCTTTTTGTCTTGAACAAAGACGAAACTATAAATGACATAAAAATTTCTGAATTTGCACAATATATAAAAGGAAATTTGTTATACTATATCCCTATTTTTAAAAATATTAGCGAAAAAAATAAAAGTAAATTTAATTTTAGTGCCTTCTTCTTTTCTGGCGCATGGTTTTTATACCGAAAATTATATAAAATCGGTGTCGCTTTAACCTCTACTGTATTCTTGCTTTCAATATTGTCGACTTTTATTGAATTTACTTACGCTAACGACATTTTGGTCTCCCTTTTCCGTTCAATAGGTATATCTGCCAGCACGGATTTAACTTTAGACAAATACGACTTGCTTTTATCTCAATTTTACGCCTTGCCTTTAGCACAAAAATTTATCGTCTTTTTACCTGCAATAATTCAAACAATAAATTTCGTTATAATGCTCATTTCCGGCTTTTTCGCTAATAAAATTTATTATAAAAACTGCTGCTCTAAAATAAAAAAAATAAAAGTCATCTGCAAAGATGACAAAAAATTATACGATGAAGAAATATGTAAATTCGGCGGCGTTAATTTTAAAATCATACCTTTTATTTCAATTTGCTATATGATAATTGAATATTTACCCAGGTTTTTAATATAAAAATTTATAATTGGAGTTGATTTTTTGAGCATACTTGTAACCGGCGGAACAGGATATATTGGCAGCCACACTTGTGTTGAATTGATTAAGGCCGGACATGATGTAGTTGTTTTGGATAATTTTTGCAACAGCGATGCTTGCATTGCAGATAAAATAAAAGAAATTACCGGTAAATCTGTAAAAATATATGCGGGAGATATTCGTGACTGTGGCCTTTTAGAAAAAATATTTGTCGAAAATCGAATAAAAGTTGTTATTCATTTTGCCGGGTTAAAATCTGTGAGCGAATCGTGTACAAAACCATTGATTTACTTTGACAATAACGTCAACGGAACAATAAATCTTTGCAACGCTATGCAAAAATTCGCCGTAAAAAATTTAATTTTCAGTTCTTCAGCAACTGTATACGGAAATTCTTCAAAAGCGCCATACAAAGAATCCATGCAAACGGGACAAGTTTGCAATCCCTACGGTCGCACAAAATATTTTATTGAGGAAATTTTAAAAGATATTTATGAATCTGACAAAAGCTGGAATATAACAATTTTAAGATATTTTAATCCAATCGGGGCCCATGAAAGTGCCATTTTAGGCGAAAATCCTCGTGGAATTCCAAATAATCTTATGCCTTATATTTCTCAAGTTGCCATAAATAAACTCCCGCTTTTAACCGTATTCGGCAAAGATTATGACACTCCCGACGGCACTTGCATCAGAGATTACATTCATGTGGTCGACTTAGCAAACGGGCATTTAAAAGCTTTAGAAAAAATGCAAAACGCTGCCGGAGGACTTAATATTTACAACTTAGGAACCGGCAAAGGTTACAGCGTCTTAGAATTAATAAAAACTTTCGAGAAAATGTCAGGCAAAAAAGTTAATTATAAAATTGGGCCTAGACGTGAAGGAGATTTACCCATAGTTTATGCAGATACACAAAAAGCGGAAAAAGAACTCGGATTCAAAGCGAAATTTGGCATTGAAAAAATGTGTCTTGATTCGTGGAACTGGCAGAAAAAACAATAATTAATTTTAGCAGATGGAAAACTCTATTAATGACTTTAACTCATCTAGCCCCTCGCCTTTCACTGCTGAAAATACAACGAATTTAATATTTTCAAAAGGAAAATTAATTTTTAAATTTGATAAATATTCTTCTCGCTGAGTTTTATTGAGTTTATCGCTCTTGGTTAATACGACGACGAAATTAAAATTACGTTCCATTAAAAATTCAAGCATATTAATGTCATCTGCCGTTGGTTTGTGGCGCATATCCACAATTTGAACCACCAAAGAAATATTTCTGTCGCTATTGAAGTAACCTTCCACCAAATCCGACCATCTGGCCTTTTCTTGCGCAGAAACTTTTGCGTAACCATAGCCCGGTAAGTCAACCAGTTTTAAATTTTCATTTACTGCATAAAAGTTTATCGTACCGGTTTTGCCAGGTTTGGAACTTACTCTTGCCAACGATTTTCTATTTATTAACTTATTTATCAGCGACGACTTTCCTACATTTGAACGCCCCGAAAACACTATTTCTTTGCAATTAGACTTTTTTAGCTGACTTTTCTTTCCAAAAGATGCCTCAAAAACAGTATTGTTAAAATTCATAAAAACCTCTTTGTTTTTCTTCAATTATGTGCATTTATGGTGTACTTTTTTCTAAATCTCCAATGTAAAGTATAGCATTTACCAGACCACACTTGCTTTTTTCTCTAACTTTTAATATTGCTTCTTCTTTTTTGCCATCTTTCAGTAATTTTTTTATTTCTTCTTCATCTACATTTTTGATTTTTTTGTTTCTTTGCCAATTGTACCAAGCTTGTACATTAACGATGATTAAAAAGATAGTGTTTGCTAAAGAGTATCAAATTGGTCGTTCTTTCAAGGTAAACATCAAAACAACCATTATTACACCATAAATTAACAAAAATAAAGTCAGCCATTCACTTTTTTTCATTTCTAAATTACCCCAATATTTTTATATAAAATGACTGTAACATAACGTTACAGTCTAATTTTTGCGCCTATTACGAAACGAAACTTTTGCCTTTATTTGGTTTATTTTTCACCGTAATATTAAACGGAACACGATTTTCATTTCGAATAATTTCTGCTTTCTCGTTGTCATTGATAGTCTTTTCAGTAATTATAACCTTTTCAACCGTGTGGTCACCAGGAACTTCATACATTAATTCAGATAAAATATCCTCCATAATTGCTCGGAGACCTCTGGCACCGGTGTTTCTCTCGAGAGCTTTTTGCGCTACGGCTTCTAAGGCTTTCTCTTCAAAATCAAGTTCAACCTTGTCGAGCAAAAAAAGCTTCTGATACTGCTTCAATATTGAATTTTTCGGTTCTTTTAATATTTTCACCAATGAGTCTTTGTCTAGTCCGTTAAGCGAGGTAATTACTGGCAATCTGCCAATCAATTCTGGAATCAACCCATATTTTACCAAATCGTGAGGCAAAACATCTTGCATCCAGCTTGTAGAATCTAATTCTTTTTTAGTTTTAACATCGGCACCAAATCCTATGCTTGACGAACCCATTCTTTTTTCGACAATTTTTTCAAGGCCATCAAAAGCTCCGCCACAAATAAACAAAATATTCGTCGTGTCAATATGAATAAACTCCTGCTGAGGGTGCTTTCTTCCTCCCTGAGGCGGAACATTTGAAACGGTCCCCTCAAGAATTTTCAGTAAAGCCTGCTGAACTCCTTCTCCGCTAACATCACGAGTAATTGACGGATTTTCTGACTTTCTTGCAATTTTATCAAGTTCGTCGATATAAATTATACCACGCTCAGCCTTTTCAATATCGAAATCCGCCGCTTGAATCAGTCTTAAAAGAATATTTTCAACGTCTTCACCGACGTAACCAGCCTCAGTTAAAGTTGTAGCGTCGGCAATCGCAAAAGGAACATTCAACGCCTTTGCAAGAGTTTGCGCCAAAAGAGTTTTTCCTACGCCTGTTGGGCCAAGCAATAAAACATTACTTTTTTTCAGCTCGACGTTATCATTTTTGTCGTCGATTCCAAAATATATTCTCTTATAATGATTATAAACGGCGACAGAAAGCGCAATTTTAGCAGTTTCTTGCCCAATAACATACTCGTCCAATATAGCTTTTATCTCTTTTGGGCGTGGAAGTTTAATTTCTTCTTGAGAATCTTTATCATTTTTTAATGAATTTTGACCTTTTTTTAAAAATTCATCCTCAAGTATAGACATACACAAAGAAACACATTCATCGCAAATATAAACACCAGGTCCAGCAATAAGCTTGGTGGCTTGCTCTTGAGGTTTATTGCAGAATGAACAACAAACGTTTTTTTCTCTGTTTTCATTCTTATTAGACATAATATCACCAATTCCTATCTTTTATAAATAACCTGGTCAACGATGCCATAATCCTTTGCTTGAGCTGCCGTCATAAAATTATCACGCTCGGTATCTTTGGCAATAACTTCCAGAGGTTGACCAGTTCTTTCTGATAAAATCTCATTTAATTTTTTCTTAGTTTGAATAATGTGGTCAGCATGAATCATAATGTCCGTAGCCTGACCTTTAGCGCCACCGCTCGGCTGATGAATCATAATATCGCTGTTCGGCAGTGCATAGCGTTTTCCTTTAGCGCCTGCAGCCAGCAAAAACGCACCCATACTGGCTGCCAAGCCCATACAAATTGTAGAAACATCGCATTTTATATATTGCATAGTGTCATAAATTGACAAACCATCCGTAACCGAACCTCCCGGACTATTAATATATAAACTTATGTCTTTTGATGGGTCTTGCCCCTCTAAATATAATAATTGTGCAACAATTAAACTTGCTGTTGTGTTGTTAACCTCCTCGGTTAACATGATTATTCTGTCATTCAGCAAGCGCGAATATATGTCATAAGAGCGCTCACCACGACTGGTTTGCTCCACAACGTACGGTATTGATATCATTTTTGTATCGTTAGAATATTTATTCAAATGAACCCCTCCATTAAATAAACAGGCATTTAAGATAATTAACAATATTTATTAAATTTATTCAAAACTGATAAACTATTTGCTAACGCAATTTTCACGCAAGAAGTCCACAGCTTTTTCGGCAACAATATCCGCTGACAAATCTTTTTCTTTTACAATTTCTTTAATTTTTTCTACGTCAACTTTATATTGTTCAACAAAAGACTTATATTTTTCTTCAAGTTCTTCAGGAGTAGCCGAAAGATTTTCAAGTTCAGCAATTTTATCAAGAGCCAACCGCAATTTTACTTGACGCTCAGCTTGTGGTCTAAATTGAGATTTAAATGCACTATTATCTAAACCAGTATATTTCATATAGGAATCCAAGGTTAATCCTTGAGATTGTAATTTATATGCAAAGTCTCGCATAATGTCCTCAACTTTGTTCTCAAACATAGCTTCTGGAATTTCTGCCTTTAAAAGTTCTATAACTTTGTCAATCATTTGGTCGTCGGCATCCATATCAGATTCTCTTTGTTTTAAGTCTAGAAGTTGTTTTTTTACGGATTCTTTATACTCAGCCAAAGTATCAAATTCGCTGACATCTTTTACAAATTCGTCATCAAGTTCAGGCAACTCACGATTTTTAATCTCATGAAGTTTAATTTTAAAAACTGCAGGTTTACCAGCTAAAGAAGCTTCCTGATAGGTCTCTGGAAAAGTAACATTAACGTCGAATTCTTCCCCTTGATTATGTCCAATCATCTGTTCTTCAAAGCCCGGAATAAACTGACCGCTGCCAAGTTTTAAGCTATAATTCTCTGCTTCACCACCATCAAAAGCTTTGCCGTCAACGAAGCCTTTAAAATCAAAAACAGCAATATCGCCTTCCTGAGCACTTCTGCCTTCAACGGTAACCAAACGAGAATTTCTTTCGCGAACCCTGTCAATCTCTTTATTTATGTCGTCTTCAGTAACTTCAACAGGTCTGTGCTTCACTTCAATGCCCGTGTAATTTTCGATTTCAACCTCTGGTTTCACCGTAACAACAGCCTTAAAATCGAAACCATCTTTGCCGATTTTTACCACATCAAAATCAATTTTATCATTTATAACATCCAATCCGGCTTCGTCGATAGCATCCTGCAAAGCACCAGGATAAATGTCATTAACTGCATCTTCATAAAAAACATTTTCACCGTAATATTTTTCAATGAAAGCTCTTGGAGCTTTGCCTTTTCTAAAACCTGGAATAGAAATTTTTTTAACATTCTTTTTAAAAGCCTTATTCACAGCTTTTTCAAAGTCTTCTGCCCCAATTTCAATTTCCAATTCATAACGATTTGTTTCAACTTTATTTGATGATTTTAAACTCATTTTTATCCTCCTGAAAAATGCAAATATCTTTATAATTATAACACAAAAAAAATAATTTTTCTACAAATTTATAAAATAAATTATTAAAGAACCAAAACCGGCGTAAAATTGACCTGGTCACTGGATATCATATGAAAATCTATTCCATTATAAATACCGGTAATGGCTTTTCTGCCGATTTGCTTGCCATGAATATGACCGTAATAGCATTTTTTTATTTCGTACTTTCGCAAAACGTTCATTATTTCGGTACATTCGTATCCGGAAAATACTGGTGGATAATGCAAAAACACGATAATTTCGCGGTCAAATTTTTTTGCCTGTTCAATCGATGTTGTAAGACGTCCGACTTCACGGTTTAAAATTTTCACGTCCTCCTGAGTACTGCAGTCATATGACCAACCTCTTGTTCCGCAAATCGCAAAATTATCCGCAACTTCTGCCGAGTTAAATAATACGGAAATAGAATTAAAATTATTTTCTTTTAAGTATTCCTCTATTTTTTTTCGCGTTGTCCACCAATAATCATGATTTCCTTTTAAAAATATTTTTCTGCCCGGCAAAGACTCAATAAACGAAAAATCCTTAAAAGTCTGCTCCAGTCGCATCGACCAAGAAATATCTCCGGCAATTACAACTGTATCATCGTTTTTTACGGTATTTCTCCAATTTTCGCCGAGTCTATCAATGTAATTGTCCCAACCGCCAAAAATATCCATTGGTTTATCCGTTCCAAGCGACAAATGTAAATCTGCTATCGCATAAAGCGACATTATGTGACCTCCAATCAGCCTAACTTTTCAAAAAAGTTAAAAGCATTATTAAAAAATATATCCTCAACCAAATTTTCACTGTAATTATGCTTCAAAAACGACTCGTACAAGCTTTCCATAGATTCTATTCCAGAAATTCCAGCAGGCATATCTGTTCCGTCAAAGTCCGTTCCGAGACAGACTGTTTTTTCACCGCCCAGCGACAAAAAATAATCCGCGTGCCTTATTATATCATAAGCCGACGCCTTGTTGCCATCATTTTTTAGGAAATCTCTTGCAAAATTAAGTCCAACTAAGCCTCCTCGCGATTTAATAACGTCGAACTGCTCATCAGTAAGATTTCTTCTGTGTTGGCAAACACTTTTAGAATTAGAATGGCTTGCAACAATTGGCGCCGTAACAGTGTTTGCGACATCGAAAAACAAATTATCGCTCGCATGAGATATGTCGATTGCAATCGAGAGTTCAACCATGCGCTTCACAACACTTCTGCCGAAATCTGTAAGGCCGTTCGGTTCAACCGCAAAAGAGCCACCCCCGATTTCGCAATGGTCATTCCAAGTCAAAGTCATCATTTTTACGCCACATTCGCTCAAATAATCTAAATTATTCAAGTCTCCGGCCAAAACCGCGCCGCCTTCCACCGTTAAAATCGCGGCACATTTATGATTTTCTGTCGCAGTTTTTATGTCATCTGCCGTTTTGCACTGACATATTACATGAGAACTTTTGCTTATTTCCTCATCGAATTTCGCTTTGGCACGTTTGAACAGTGAAATTGCACCGTCTTTCCTGTACTCATCAGGAATCCAAACAGCAAAGCACTGCGCCCAATTTTTGTACTTATTTCCGCGCAAAACCGACAAATGATAATCATTGTCAATTATGCTGCCGGCTTCGTCCAACGCGCGATACAGCGTATCACAATGCAAATCAAAAAGCTTCAAAAAAATCAACCCCATCAAAAGCATTTTCTATATGATTAATTTCCTTTATTTCGCCCAAATTTCCCTCGAATAAAACCGCAATCACATCAAATCTTGGCTGTAAATCCAAATTATTTTCCGACAAATATATCATCGCAGTTTTTATAATTTTTTTCTGTTTAAATGTGTCGACCGCTTCGAAAGCAGTAAATTTTGTATTTGCGCACCGAGTTTTCACCTCGATAAATACAATATATTTTTCTTTTTTAGCAATTATATCAATCTCGCCAAATTTGCTGTGATAATTCCGATTAAGAATTTTGTAACCCTTACGTTCAATGTAAGAAACCGCTAAATCTTCACCTTTTTTGCCTATTTCTGTACTTTTAAGCATAATTATTTATTCACCTAAAATTTTCTTTAAAAAGCTCTTTCTATGTATTTCGCACGGCCCATATTTTTTTATCAAATCAATGTGCGCTTTTGTACCGTAGCCTTTGTGTTTTTCAAAAGCATATTCTGGATACTTTTTGCTTAAATTTTTCATGAGTCTATCACGCTCAACCTTTGCTAAAATCGAAGCCGCTGCAATCGATGCAGACAAAGAATCGCCTTTTATGAGCGTCTGAGTTGGAACTTTTAAATTAGGACTTCTATTTCCATCTACTAAGACAACATCCGGCGTCAAATTTAGCCCATCCACAGCTCGCTTCATCGCTAAAAAAGTCGCATTTAATATGTTAATTTTGTCTATTTCTTGCTCTGTTGCAAATGCGACAGCGTACGTTAATGCCAGATTTTTTATTTTATCATACAAAAGTTCTCGGTTTTTTTCTCTCAATTTTTTAGAATCATTAAGACCATCAATCATTAAATTTGGCGGCAAAACAACGGCCGCCGCAAAAACAGGTCCAGCCAAAGGACCTCTTCCAGCCTCGTCTACTCCACAAACTACCTGATATCCGTTCTTTCTCGCTTCATTTTCGTAAAAAAGCCAATCTTTTTCCATAATAAAACCTCTAAAACAACTTAATCCAGCGTTATTCGCCCTAATTTCGCGCTTCTAAATTCGTCTAAAAGCATTATCGAAACTCTTTCTGTATCGATTTCTCCTCCAGAAACAAGCATTCCGCGTTTTTTCCCGATGATTTCTAAAAGCTCTGCGCCTGATTTTTCGCTCAATTCAAAACTCTCCAACTTGTACCGCTGAACCAAATTTGCACGATAATTCTCATTTAAATACTCCAAAAGTCTGACTGCAAGCTGTTCGACGTCCATAATTTGGTCTTTAATAGCTCCAGTGAAAGCTAATTTTTCACCCACTGACATATCCTCAAATTTAGGCCACAAAACGCCCGGAGTGTCCAACAACTCAACATCTTTAGAAATCGTAAACCACTGATTTCCCCGCGTAACCCCTGGTCTGTCCTCGGCATTAGCCTTTTTTTCGCTAGACAGCCTATTAATAAACGAAGATTTTCCAACATTAGGAACACCGACAATCATAACTTTCAAATTTTTGTTAATGCCTCTAATTTTCGCTTTTTCAATTTTCTCTTTAAGAATATTTTTTATCGTCGGAACAAACAAATTAACACCTTTTCCCGATTTGCAGTCAACAGAAAGTGCAAAAATATTTCGTTTTTTATAAAAATCTATCCATTCACGAGTTTTATTAGGGGCGGCCATGTCAGACTTATTTAAAATAATTATTCTTGGCTTTTTCAAAATCAACTCGTCCAAATCAAGATTTCTGCTGCTTTGCGGAACTCTAGCATCAACTATTTCGGCAACTATGTCTATAAGCTTCAAACTTTCGGCGATTTTTCTTTTAGTCTTCGTCATGTGGCCAGGAAACCACTGAATTGACTGCATTTCGCTCATAAAATTTGCCTCCTTTTTAAATAAAAACAACTAAAAAAATAATATCACAAAAAAAGAGACTTTATAAGTCCCTTTTTGAATAAAATAGAATTAAAGTCTCGTTTATAACAATCTGATTCTGTCAAGCGGCCAATTAATTACAAATGCTCGTCCATAAATCTTATTATGACTTACCAGACCAATTTTTGAATAACGACTGTCTAGAGAATGATTTCTATTATCTCCCAAAACCACAACATAATTTTCCGGCACAGTAATTAAAACATTGTTTGGAATATATCCGTCAGCTTGATAAGCCGTTGGCTCATAAATGTAATCTTCATTCAAAACCTGACCATTAACATAAACCTCGTGCTTATCATAGTCAATTTTAAAAGTATCTCCAGGTATTGCGATGACACGTTTTACGATATTTTTATTCAGCCGGTCATTTGAATCAATCGTGACTATATCGCCTTTTTGAGGGGTGTACATAAACTTATTTATCAACAATCTGTCGCCATCATGCAAGGTTGGAAGCATAGATTCTCCTGAAACAGTAAAAAACATAACAAAAATTGTTATAAAAAAGCAGACAGAAAATGCAAAAAATATGGAACTTCCCCATTCAAAAGTTTCTCTTACCGACTTTGAAACGTTTTCATTGTTCATAGAACCTTTAATAATCAGACCACTCGACTTGTTTTCCATAAAAATACCTCCATATTTTTTATTAAAACATGAATTTCACAAACCAAAAGCAGATAAAAAAAGGGACAATAAGCCCCTTATTTTAACGAATTTTTTCTTTAACTTTAGCAGCTTTACCGAGTCTGTCGCGCAAATAATAAAGCTTACTTCTGCGAACTTTACCATGTCTGACAACCTGAATATTTTTAACATTTGGCGAATTAAGTGGAAAAATTCTTTCCACGCCGACACCATAAGAAACTCTTCTCACGGTGAAAGTCTCAGCCACACCGCTGCCCTTGCGAGCAATAACAGTGCCCTCGAACATTTGAATTCTTTCTCTTTCGCCCTCTTTAATATTCACGCTGACCTTAACAGTGTCACCGATATTAAACTCTTGCAATTCAGGCTTAACAGAACTTTGCGAAATAATTTTTAAAGCGTCCATATTTATCCTCCAAAATATACAACAGTCATGCAAATGGCAGCGGACTGCGTGTTTAAATATATAGCGTAGAGCTACAATTTAAATCCCGTCGATAAAAAAATTTACCCACGGCAATTAAACATGGAAATATTATAACACACAAAAATAAATTTTGCAACAAGTTTTTCTCAAAAAATCTGCATTTGCTGCAGATTAAAAAAGTTACAAATGCAAACGCTCAGCGATTATTTGAAGCAAGAGATAAATCGAGCACTTAACACCGTTCTCAAGAGAAGACAAAGCTCAGTAGTAAAACAACGCACAGTATCCATGATATAAGAACTATTGTGATGAGTGAAAATAACTTTTCTTTGGCTAAAACGCACGAAATGTGACGTTTTTTTCACGGAAAATTTGTTGACTTATTGAAAAATATATGCTATAATAACAACAAATAATTTTGAAAGGATGATTAAAATGACATTAGAAGAGTACAAACAGCAAGTTAAGGAAATTAAAGAGGCAAGCGAGAATTTTAAAGGGACAACGCAGGAGGAAGCAGTTAAATTTTTTGAAGATTTGGCAAAAAAATATCCTCAAGTTAACGAATTTAACACAAAAGTGATGGATTGCAAAGATTTGAAAGAGTTTAAAAATTTAGCGGACGCGTTTGGTATGAAGTTTAGCTCCGAAGACTCCGCCGAAAAGCTTTATTCTATGCTACAAGAAGGAAAAAAGCAGCTCAAAGCCGCCACATTAAAAACGCAAAACGGCACC
Organism: uncultured Eubacteriales bacterium; assembly: GCA_934463265.1. Classification (GTDB taxonomy): domain Bacteria; phylum Bacillota; class Clostridia; order Oscillospirales; family Acutalibacteraceae; genus CAG-557. Next base: position 57,497 of record CAKSIU010000002.1, read on the forward strand.
GAGCTGAGTGACGATGCATTGAGCACGATATCTGGTGGACAGAAGGTTTTGAGCTGCTTGTGGATATTGGTTTCTTCACCTGCGACGTTGGTTGCGAGCATGGCGAATGACCAAGACACGCTTGATAAGATCGTTGAAATTGGAGACCGTGCGTACCGCATTGGAGATGGAGTATAAACAGCAAAACCCACCATTCATTTTAGGTGAATGATGGGTTAATTTTTTTATTTAGCCATAACGTCAGGAGTTTTTTCAGACTCATCTGAGACTTCTTCAGTATTTTCTTCTAATGCGGCCTTGATTGACAGGCTAATTCTGTGCTTTTCAAAATCAATATCAGTTATCATCGCCTTAACTTCATCGCCAATCGACAAAACATCTTTAGGCTCACCGATTCTCTTATTTGATATTTGAGAAATGTGAATCAAACCATCGACACCTGGCAAAAAGTTTGCAAATGCGCCGTAAGGTGTCAAACCTACAATTTTAGCATCAACAATTGTGCCAACAGGATATTTATTTTTCAATTTTTCCCACGGATTATCTTCATTTTTTCTGTAACTTAGAGAAATCTTTCCTGCTTCTTTGTCGAAACTTTTTACAGAAACCTCAATCTCGTCGCCCAAATTCAAAACTTCGGACGGATACTTCACACGTTCCCAAGACAATTCGGAAATATGAATCATACCATCAATCGGGCCTAAATCAATAAACGCACCGTAATTCGTAAAAGATTTAACCTTACCCTTAAGCTTTTGACCAACTTCGAGACCGTCAAAGAATTTTTCGATAGCAACTTTTTTCTCATCATGCAAAACAGAACGAATCGAACCAATAGCTCTTCTACGTTTCTCATTAACTTCGATAATTCTAAATCTAACCTCTTTATTTTTCAAATCTTCTAAATTTTCGCTTCTAGAAGAAGTTGCAAGCGAAGCCGGAATAAAAATTCTGATACCGTTCGTTAAAACGATTACACCACCTTTTATTATCTCTACAACTTTACCGGTTAAAATTGAATTATTCTCATGTGCAGCAATAATTTCTTCAAAGCCTTTAGCAGAATCTATGCGTTTTTTAGACAGCATAATTGTGCCATCTTGATCATTCGTGCGCATAATTAAAAGATCTAATTCATCGCCGATTTTCACAATATCTTCAGGTTTTGCATTCGGGTCATTAGAAAGTTCCGCTGCAGGAATAAATCCGGCATGCTTTCTGCCAACATCAACATAGACCTCATTAGGAGCGATTCCAACAACAATGCCTTTAACCTTATCATCTGTGTTCAAAGATTTTAACGATTCCTCCAGCATCTGTTCAAAGTTCATTTCTTCCCCTTGTTCAACATCATTATTTTTCAACATATCTTCCATTTTTTGTTTAACCTCCTCTATAATGTTAGCCGGAGTGGACGCACCGGCAGTGATTCCAATAAATTTTGCACTTTTTATATTATCAAATTGCAAATCATCTAAATTTTCAATCAAAAACGACCTGCAATTTTTATTACAAATATTAAATAGCTTGGCAGTATTTGAACTTTCTTTTCCGCCAATAACGACCATAACGTCGGCCTTTTTAGATAAAATTTCAGCTTCGCTTTGCCTATTAACAGTGGTATTGCAGATGGTGTTAAAAACTGTAACATTCTTATAGCTAGAGTTCAATAAGTCCAAGCAACGCCGCCACTGAGTGACACTAAAAGTGGTTTGAGCAACAACGATAATATTAAAATTAGAAAAATGGTTGTTATTTTTTATTATGTCCAATAATTCATCATAATCGTTAAAAGTACAAAAATCTGCATTACAATGGCCGATTATACCTTTAATCTCAGGATGATTTTTGTCGCCAGCGATAAATATTACGTCGTTATTTTTTGAAGTTTTGGCGACAATATTGTGAATTTTTTTTACAAAAGGACAAGTCGCATCTAAATAATTTAAATTTAAATCGTTTATTTTTTGAATGACATCAAGTCCGACTCCATGTGAGCGTATGACCAAAACTGAATCTTTATCCACATTTTCAGGGCACTCAACAATTTTCACACCCTTTTTAGAAAGTTCCTCAATCATCTGCGGATTATGTATTATTGAACCCAACGTGCAAATTTTTTTACCACTGTCCAAAAGCCCATAAACGGAACTAATAGCCCGGCTAACACCAAAGCAAAAGCCCGCATTTGAAGCCACCTCTATTTGCAAAAATCAAACCTCCGAATTTAAAAGTTAAGATAATTATAAAATATATAAAAATAAAAATCAAGCATAAATTATTGTGGATAATATTAATTAGAATTTTTTTTAGAAAAATCCAGATAATTTTGCAAAATAACACTTGCTGCGACCGCATCTACAACATTTTTACGTTTTTTTCCGCGGACATTTGTTTCGTTAAGAAAATTATGCGCGGTAATCGTAGTACAGCGCTCATCGACCATAAAAACCGGCAAATTTGTGACATTACTTAAACTGGCGGTAAAATTTTTGCAATTTTGAGCACTTTTCCCCTCTGAGCCGTCCATATTTCTAGGAAGTCCGACTATAATCTTGCCGATTTTTTCTTTTTTACAAATTTCGTGTATTTTTTGCAGCAAAACTTCTGTATTTTTTTCTGCAATAACACAAAATGGCGACGCCAAAATTTGGTTAACGTCCGAAACCGCTATCCCAGTCCGTGCCAAGCCTAAATCCACCGCTAAAATTTTCATAAACAACTCCTTTTTGGGTCTCCGACGGCTCAAGGAAACTTTTTAAGGAAAAGTTTCCTTGAGAAACCTTCAAAACCCTTTTTGCATTGGCGCCTAATGAAAGGCAAGCAAGGGCGAGTTGAGTCTTTTTAAATTAAATATTGCTCCGCCCGCTCCAAAAATCTAAGTAGTTCTCACCAAAGCCTCATCAAATAAAAAGTTTTATCTGTTTTTTATAAAATCATCTAAAGATTTTTGCAAAAGAGTGCATTTTTCTGATAGAACCTGTGCATTTTTCTTTACTTCTTCGACAACATTTTGCGGAGCCTTCGATAAAAATCCGCTGTTGTTAAGTTTTGATAAGTCCTGATTGAGTTTCTTTTGATTCGATTCAAGCTCTTTTTTCAGCCGAGCAATTTCTGCATCTTTATCGATTAATTCATCCGTTGGTATAAGGACTTTGGCGTCGGACGTAACAACTGTTACGACATCATCTAAGTCAAAATGCGCACCGATGTTCACTTCTTTGGCGTAGGCTAACTTCTGAATAAACAGCGCACAAATTTCGAATAAATCTGTATTTTCTGTTGCGATGAACAAATTTGTTTTTTTAGACTGCACAACATTCATTTCCGCGCGCCGATTCCTCACAGCTTTTACGACATCAATCATAGACTTTACAGAATTTTCGGCGTCAACATCAACAAATTCAGATGAAAATTTAGGGTATTCTGCTACCATTATAGACTCGCCTTCGTGAGGTAGTGACTGCCAAATTTCCTCTGTAATAAACGGCATAAATGGGTGCAACAATCGCAAAATCCTGTCCATAACATAAACCAAAACGCAACGGGTGTTCTGAGCCAAATTTGGGTTTGATTGGATTCGTATTTTGGCAAGTTCAATGTACCAATCGCAAAAATAATCCCAGACAAAATCATAAATTTTTTGCACAGCAACTCCGAGTTCAAATTTTTCAATATTCTCCGTAACACCGAGGCTAACAGAATTTAAAAGGCTTAAAATCCATCTGTCTTCTAAATTTAAATCGCGAGAAATTTCATTTTTAACGTCAAAACCATCGATATTCATATGAATAAATCTGGCTGCGTTCCACAATTTATTGGCAAAGTTGCGGCTTGCACTCACTTTTTCTTCCGAAAATCGCATGTCGTTGCCCGGACTGTTTCCGCTAGCCAAAGAAAATCTCAGCGCGTCTGCACCGTATTTGTCAACAACTTCAAGCGGGTCTACGCCATTCCCTAGGGATTTTGACATTTTTCTTCCCTGCGAATCTCTCACAAGACCGTGAATCAAAACATTTTTAAAAGGAACTTTGCCGGTGTGTTCCATGGCAGAAAACACCATTCTGACAACCCAAAAGAAAATTATATCATAGCCGGTAACTAAAGTATCTGTTGGATAAAAATAGTCGAATTCAGCAGTTTTTTCCGGCCAGCCTAAAGTTACAAACGGCCACAATGCCGAAGAAAACCAAGTATCTAAAGTATCTTCATCCTGCCTTATGTCGTGAGAGCCACATTTATCACAAGTTGAAACAGAATCTCTAGAAACAATCACTTTGCCGCACTTTTGACAGTAATATGCCGGAATTCTATGGCCCCACCAAAGCTGCCGGGAAATACACCAATCTTTGATGTTATTTAGCCAGTTAAAATAAATTTTATCAAAGCGGGCAGGAATAAATTTAGTCTCACCGTTTTTTACACATTCTATCGCAGGCTCAGCAAGTGGCGCCATTTTTACAAACCACTGTTTAGAAATTCTCGGCTCGATAATTTCGTTGCAGCGGTAGCAAGCGCCAACATTATGTTTAATAGGTTCAATTTTAATCAAATAACCCTCTGATTTTAAGTCTTCCACAATTTTTTTTCGTGCAGCAAATCTGTCTAAACCGCAGTATTTTCCACCATTTTCGTTTACAACAGCATTTTCGTCCATAACATTTATTATTGGCAAATTGTGTCGTAAACCTACCTCAAAATCATTCGGGTCGTGCGCCGGAGTAATCTTAACAACGCCGGTACCGAAATCAATTTGCACATAAGAATCCGCAATTATTGGGATTTTTCGGCCAACAAGCGGAACAATCGCGGTTTTTCCAATTAAATGTTTGTAACGGTCATCATCCGGGTTTACCGCAATGGCAGTATCTCCCAAAAGAGTTTCCGGACGTGTGGTAGCCAGTTCTACAAAGCCGTTTCCGTCGGATAATTCGTATTTTAAATGATAAAAACTGCCGTCATGTTCATTAAAGTCAACCTCAGCATCAGATATTGATGTTTTGCATTTTGGGCACCAGTTAATTATCCTTTCGCCGCGATATATAAGACCTTTTTCGTAAAGCCGCACAAAAACTTCATTAACGGCAGTTTTGTTGCCGTCGTCCATAGTAAAACGCTCGCGGCTCCAGTCGCAAGACGCGCCCAATTTTTTTATTTGCGCAATGATTTTTCCTCCGTATTTTTCTTTCCATTCATAAGCGCGTTTTAAAAATTCATCGCGGCCGATATTCTCTTTTTTTAGGCCTTCTTTTCGCATAGCTTCCACAATTTTTGCCTCGGTTGCGATAGACGCATGGTCTGTACCTGGAATCCAAAGTGTGCTGTAACCTTGCATCCTTTTAAAACGAATTAATATATCCTGCAGAGTTTCGTCCAAAGCATGTCCCATGTGCAAGTGACCTGTTATATTTGGCGGCGGCATAACGATTGTATACGATTTTTTGTTTTTTTCTATTTTAGCAGTAAAATATCCTCCATCTTGCCAAAATTTATATATTTTATCTTCGGCCTGGCTGGGTTCATAAGATTTTGAGAGTTCTTTGCTCATATTAGTTACGACTCCTTTTTGATTATTCACCTTTTAATATTATGTCATTGACGCGGCGAGTTGTCAACAAAGCAAAAAAGAGACTAAAAAAGCCTCTTCTGAATTCATTCCTGATTATTTACTTTTTTTCTGAGAAATTTTATCTAATTCTTTATTTTTTTCTACTTCTTTTTTTAGGTTTTCCAATATTTTGTTTTGAACGTCTGTTGACAAAACTCGGTACAAAGAAATTAAAGTTTTTTCTTTTTTAGAAAGTTCATAAACATAATCAAAATCTTTAGAATCGTAGCAAGTATACAAATCATCGCAGGAATCCTTTAAAGATTTGCGATTTTCCTTTTCTTCATTTTCGAGCATTTCTGTATAAGAAATATTAAAAATTTTAGCTAATTTTATTATTGTATTAATATCCGGGGTAGTTTTTCCGGTCTCATAATAAGTATAAGTTGAACGTTCTATATTCAAAGCATTAGCGACCTGTTGCTGAGTATAGCCATTATTTTCGCGCAACTTTTTCAGTGTTTTTGATATCATTTTCTCACCTTTTAATAAAAAAATTTAAGTAAGGTAATCTAGATTATCTTACTTAAAAAGTCTAACAATTACTGTTTTTGGTGATATATCTTCACCTTTATGCGCCGAAAAGTTTTTATAAAAATTTTATTTTATCTGTTGCAATAAATATAAATTTATGGTATACTAATTTTAAAGTTTTATTCATTGATTTTGTAAGAGTGGGAACTAACCCGCTCTTTTGTTTATATTGAGGTGAATTTTGTTTTGAATAAAAAAAATCATGGAAATAGTGTCGTCAACGCCGTCTGGGAATTAGCCGCACCTATCGCCAATAACTTAGGTCTAGAAATTTGGGATATTAAATTCTTAAAAGAAGGCGTAAATTATTATCTTAGAATATTTATTGACAGCGAAAATGGTATCACAATTGATGACTGCGAAAAAATGAGCAGAGCCATAGACAAACCACTTGACGAACTTGACCCCATTTCTCAAAATTACTGTTTGGAGGTGTGTTCTCCAGGAATTAACAGAGAATTAACGCGTGATGAACACTTAAAAAAATCTATTGGACAAAAAATTATCGTCCGGCTTATTCGTCCTTTAAATGACGGAACAAAACAATTAAACGGTGTCCTTATGTCGTTTAATAAAGATGATCTCATTGTTTCTTTGAGTGATAGTTCAAAAAACTTATGTCTTTCGAGAAAAAATATTGCATTTATTAAACTTGATGATTTCGAAAATTAATTTGGAGGTAATATAAAATGAAAAACAAAGAATTATTTGAGGCGCTTTCGCTTCTTGAGAAAGAAAGGGGTATTCCGGTTGATTTCATGCTTGATAAAATAAAAAAAGCCATCATTACTGCGTGTAAAAACAGCTACAACGGCAATGAAGATGCTATAATTAACATAGATGAAAATAAAGGTAAATTCGAAGTTTTTTTGCGTAAAGCCGTTGTGGAAAACGTATCCGATTCCGGCAGAGAAATTTCTTTAGTCGACGCAAGATGTATTAATCCCAATACAAGCGTCGGCGAACAAGTGGCAATTAAGTTGGATACAAAAGAATTTGGAAGAATTGCTGCTCAAACGGCCAGAAATATCATTAGGCAGGGAATTCGAGATGGTGAACGTGGACTTATGCTTCGTGAATTTGAAAATAAATGTCAAGAGATTGTGTCTGCTATAGTTGAAAAAATTGATCCGCGCTCAGGTGCCGCCTCTTTAAAAATCGGCAAAGCAGAGGCTTTTTTACCAAAAGGAGAACAATTAATTAACGACAATTTAAAAGAAGGTGACCACATAAAAGTCTACATAGCAGATGTAAAAGAAGGCGATAAAGGGCCTTGGGCAATCATCTCTAGAACTCACCCGGATATGGTAAAAAGGATGTTTGAAGCAGAAGTTCCTGAAATATACGATGGAACTGTTGAAATAAAACAAATTTCTCGCGAAGCTGGTGCTAGAACAAAAATGGCTGTTTTGAGTAAAGACAAAAATGTTGATGCAATTGGAGCCTGCATTGGGCCAAAAGGCGCCAGAGTAAACACTATTGTTGAAGAACTTCGCGGCGAAAAAATAGATATCATAGAGTATGACGAAGACCCGGTTAAATTTATCGCGGCAGCACTCGCTCCAGCTGAAGTTTTAAATGTTAATCTTGATTCTGAAACTGATAAATCTTGCACGGTGATAGTGCCAAATAATCAACTTTCTTTAGCAATCGGTAATAAAGGTCAAAATGCCAGGCTGGCAGCTAAATTAACCGGTTGGAAAATAGATATAAAACCAGAAAACGAAATTTTATAAATAATTTTTGCTTTAGTGCTTTAATTCATACGAACTTTTTTAGAAAGAGGGTCTTAATAATGCCAAATAAACATATTCCGTTGCGTATGTGCATGGCTTGCAACGAAATGAAAAACAAGAAAGAGCTGATTCGGCTTGTAAAAACAAAAAACAGCGATGATAGTTATGATATTATTGTTGACAAGACATTTAAATCTCCAGGCAGGGGTGCATATTTATGCAAGAATCTCGATTGTTTAAAAAAAGTTCGCAAATCTAAACGTTTTAATCGAATTTTTTCTCGCGAAGTTCCAGATGAAATTTATACACAGATTGAGGAGGACATTCATCTTGAACAATCTAAACAGCAATAAAATTTTATCTCTTTTAGGACTTTGCAAAAAATCCGGCAACTTAACCTTAGGTTTTGATTCTTGTTTAGAGGCTGTTAAGCAGAAAAAGTCTCAGATTATTTTAATTACCGAGGATTTATCTGATAATACAAAGAAAAAATTATTTAATCAGGTCGATACGAATTTGATTCGCGCTGTAGATTTGTCTATGGATGACGTAAATGCCTTTCTTGGAAAAACGTGCGGAATAATTTCTGTCAATAATAAAGGTTTTGCCGAAAAAATTATATCTCTCTTGAATTTTTGATACTTAGGAGGTCACCAATACATGATGGTTAAATATAGAGTTCATGAAGTCGCAAAAGATTTCAATGTGTCCAGCCGAGAAGTTATAGATTTTATTAAAGAAACTACCGGCGTCGAAAAAAAACATATGACTGCTTTAAACGAGGACGAATTAAATCTCGTTTTTGAGCACTTTTCAAAAGACAAACAGGTCTCAAGTTTTGAAGAATACTTAGCGGGTAAACTTGACGTTAAAGCTACTGAAGAGAAGTCTCGAACTAAAACGAAGCAAAGTAAAGATAAAGACAACGCTACTTCTTCGAATAAGGATTCAACTCCATCAAAAACCAATAAATCCGAAACAAAACACAGTAATTCTGAAACAAAACACAGTAATTCTGAAAAAATTTCTTCTGCTGGTTCTTTTAATAAAAAAGATGTAAATAAAAATAAAAAAGTTTATGGCGCTTCAAAAGAAAAATCTGCGAAATTAGAAAATAAAAACACTGTTGTAGAAAAAAAATCTGCTGAAAAATCGCCAAAAGAAGCTAAACAGACACAGCAAAAAGTGCAAAGTAATAAATCATCTCAAAATAATAAAATTAAAGAAAATATTTCTGTTAAAAGCGAAAATTCTGTTATCAAAAAGCCCGCCGTTCGCATAATTGATACTCGGGCTGCACACGTCGACATTGAAAAATACAACGAAAAATATGACAGGCTTGCATCTGAAAAAATTAAAACGGAAAATATTGTTCGCAAACAAAAAATTACGCAAAAATCTCAACAACGAGGCAAACCTAAAAATTCTAGAAAGGAAACCGAGGCTGAAAGACTTCGCAGAATAGCTCTTGAACGCAAAAATAGACCTATTACTGTTTCTATTCCGGAAAATATCACAGTAGGCGAACTCGCAAGCAGACTTAAAGCAACTGCCGCAGAAGTTATCAAAAAGCTCATGATGATGGGAATAATGGCTTCGATAAATGACACCATTGATTTCGACACTGCAAGTCTTGTTGCGATGGAATTTCATGCAAAAATTGAAAAAGAAGTCGTTGTTACCATAGAAGAAAGAATTATTGACGACAGCGAGGACAGTGATGAAAATCTCGTACCAAGAGCTCCTGTCGTGGTGGTTATGGGGCATGTTGACCACGGAAAAACTTCACTTTTAGATGCAATTCGTCACGCTGATGTTATCTCAACTGAAGCCGGCGGAATTACACAACATATCGGCGCTTATAGAGTTAAATTAAACAGCGGAGAAATTACTTTTCTGGACACCCCAGGCCACGAAGCCTTCACCACTATGCGTGCAAGAGGCGCACAAATTACTGACATTGCAATTTTAGTCGTCGCTGCAGATGACGGAATTATGCCACAAACTGTCGAAGCGATTAACCATGCCAAGGCCGCCGGTGTTTCGATAATCGTTGCAATAAACAAAATGGATAAACCTGGAGCAAATCCAGATAATGTTAAGCAGCAACTCACCGAGCATGAAATTGTGCCGGAAGAATGGGGCGGCGATACTCCTTGTATTCCTATTTCTGCCAAAAAGCGTCAAGGCATCGAAGATTTACTTGAAATGGTAAATTTGATTGCTGATATGAAAGAATTAAAGGCAAATCCCGACAGGGCTGCAAAAGGTACTGTTATTGAAGCTCGACTTGATAAAGGTCGCGGACCTATTGCTACGATTCTTGTTCAAAACGGAACTTTGCACGTCGGAGATGTCGTTGTAGCCGGCACTGCTGTTGGAAAAGTTCGCGCTATGACAAATGACAGAGGTGAACGTGTAAAAACTGCAGGTCCTTCTGTTCCGGTAGAAATAACCGGTCTCGATTCTGTTCCATCCGGAGGAGATACTTTCAATGCAGTTTCGGACGAAAGATTGGCTCGCGAATTGGTTGAAGAGAGAAAAACAAAACAAAAAGAAGCTCAATTTAATTCTCAAACAAAAGTTACGCTCGACAACTTGTTTGACCAGATGCAAATGGGCGAAGTAAAAGAACTTAAAGTAATCGTAAAAGCCGACGTTCAGGGCTCGGTTGAAGCTGTTAAACAGTCATTAGAAAAACTTAGCAACGACGAGGTTCGCGTTCATGTAATTCACGGTGCAGTCGGTGCGATAAGTGAATCCGACGTCATGCTAGCAAATGCTTCCAACGCTATTATTGTTGGATTTAACGTCCGTCCGGACCCTGTTGCTGCTGAAAATGCTGAACGGAATGGTGTCGACTTAAGGCTGTACCGAATTATTTACGATTGTATTGGCGAAATCAGTTCTGCTATGAAAGGTTTGCTTGCACCTAAATTTAGAGAAGTTCAGATTGGTCGCGCTGAATGCCGTCAAGTCTACAAAATTTCTAATGTTGGAACGGTTGCTGGTTGCTACGTTGTTAGCGGGAAAATTTCTAGAAATGCAGAAATTCGCGTGGTTCGTGACGGTATCGTCGTGTCAGAAGATAAATTACTTTCATTGCGCAGGTTTAAAGACGATGTGAAAGAAGTCGCACAGGGTTATGAATGTGGAATCGGACTTGAGAAGTTTAACGATATAAAAGAGGGCGATGTTTTTGAGGCCTTTATTATAGAAGAATATCGCGACAATTAGAGACTTATAATAAAGAATATAGCTCCTGCAAAGCGAAAAAAAATTCGTAAAGCAGGGGCTAAAAGATGTTATTGAAAAGGAGGTTTTTTCTATGTCTGGACACAGACTTGAGAGAATTACCGAAGATATAAAAAGAGAATTAACCGCTATTTTTAGAGAACTCAAAGACCCTCGCGTTACACAGACGATGATAAGCATAGTAAAAGTCGAAGTTACTGGAGATTTGTCGCTTTGCAAAGTTTATGTAAGTGCGATTGATGGCATGGAAAAAGCTAAAGAAGCGGTTTTGGGCTTGAAATTTGCCAGCGGATATATTCGGCATGAACTTGGTCTTAGACTTAAATTAAGGCATGTTCCTGCACCAATATTTATCGCAACAGATTCGATTGAATACGGAACTGACATTTTAAAAAAATTAAGCGATTTGAGGAAGTAAAGTTTTATGAATACAAGCCTTCATGAAATTTCAAAAACTCTAAAAGAGAATAATAATTTTTATATTTTAACACATAAATCTCCCGATGGAGATACTTTAGGTTCCGCTTTTGCACTATGTTTTGCTTTGCAGAAGTTGAAAAAAAATGCAAAAGTTCTTTGTAATGATGAAATTTCTAAAAAATATGACTTTTTATTTGAAAATATTGAAGAACAAAACTTTGAACCGAATTATATAATCAGCGTAGATGTGTCTGATACTGCGCTGTTGGGTGAAAAACTTTACTGCTATGCGGATAAAATTGACTTGTGTATCGACCATCATCTTTCAAATACTCATTTTTCAAAAAATGAGTACATCGAAAGTACTTCTGCCGCAACGGCTGAAATAATTTACGAAATAATAAAAAATTTAAAAATTGACGTTGATACTGACATTGCTAATTGCATTTACACCGGTATTTCTACTGATACCGGTTGTTTTCGTCATGCAAACACCACGTCACGCTCTTACAGAATCGCCGCAGATATGGTGGATTTTGGCGCAAAGGCTTTTCAAATAAATAAAATCATGTTTGATACAAAAAGCATGGCTAAATTGAATTTAGAAAAAATTGCTTTTGAAAGCATGGAATTTTTTTACCAAAATAAATGCGCTGTAATAAGTATCCTGCATGAAGAATTTATAAAAACAGGCGCTGGTGAGAGTGATTTTGACGGCATTTCTTCTATTCCGAGGCAAATTGAAGGGGTTTTGGTCGGCGTTTTGATTAAAGAAAAAGAACCAGGAATTTTTAAAATATCTCTTCGCACAGATGAATCTGTTGATGCATCGAAAATCTGCGAAAAATTTAACGGTGGCGGGCATAGATGTGCTGCTGGATGTACTATTTCAGGCAATTTTCTTGAAATCAAAAAGCAAATCGTTATGGCTATAAGCCAGTACATCGAGGAGAAAAAATGAACGGAATTATAATTATAAATAAGCCCAAAAATTTTACTTCATTCGACGTCGTTGCTGTTATGAGAAAGCTATTAAATGAGAAAAAAGTCGGTCATACCGGCACTCTTGACCCTATGGCTACCGGAGTTTTGCCAATTTTAATCGGGCGCGCAACAAAACTTCAGTCGTTTATTTCTGATTCAAACAAAGAGTACGTTGCAAAATTCCAATTAGGAATAAGCACCGATACGCTTGATATCACAGGAAAAGTGCTTTCTTCTTCCGAGTCAAACGTAAAAAGGCACGAAATTGAAAAAATTTTAGATGGTTTTCGCGGAGAAATAAATCAAATTCCGCCAATGTTTTCAGCTGTTCAAAAAGATGGCGTGCGATTGTATAGCCTGGCGAGGAAAGGTATCGAAGTCACCAGAGAAGCTCGAAAAGTTACTATAAATGAGTTAAAACTGCTCAACTTTGACGAGACCTTGCAACAAGGAACATTTATGGTAAGTTGCTCCAAAGGCACATATGTGCGGACGTTGTGTGATGACATAGGTAAAAAACTTGGTTGTGGAGCGGTTTTAACTGGTTTACAGCGCACAAAAAACTGTAAATTCGGTATCACAGACAGTATTACTTTAGAAAACGCTACCCATTTTGCTAAAAATAATACATTAATAGAACACATTTTGCCATGTGACACCGCACTCAAAAATTACAATAAAATAAATATCTCTGCACTTCAAAGTACCAGGTTTAAAAATGGAGGCAGCTTGAGCTTGGACAGAATTTCAACAAAAAAAATTTTAAGCGACAATGAAATTATTAGAGTATATAGCAATGAATCAGATTTTATCGGATTAGGCAAAATTAACTTTAAGAAAAATGAATTAACTGTTGAATGTTTAGTGGAAATTTAATAAACGGGCGTAAAATTTGAGGTCTGTAAATGAAAATAAATTATTTTTTAGAAAAATCACTTGATAAAACTTGCGTCGCACTTGGTTATTTCGATGGCATCCATTTAGGGCATCAGGCTGTAATAAACGACACTGTAAAAAAAGCTCAACTAACGCACACGATCCCAACTATATTTACATTCTCTCAAAATCCTAAAAGCATCATAAGAAATACCGAAATAAAAAATATTTCAACACAAGTGCAAAAAGAAAAGTCGCTGTGTGATATTGGTATAAAGCTTTTGTATTGCGTGAACTTTTCTGAAATTAAAGATTTACCTCCCATAGAATTTGTTGAAAAAATATTGGTAAACACACTACAAGCCAAATATGTCTTCTGTGGATTTAATTTTCATTTTGGGAAAAGTGCATCTGCAAATGCTGATGACCTTATAGAAATATGCAAAAAATATGACATAGAAGCTTCTGTAATCGAACCTGTCAAAATTAACGGAACTATCGTAAGTTCTTCGCAAATACGTGAATGTATTTTAAAAGGTGAAATCAAAAAAGTTAACATGTTACTAGGAAAAAATAAATGAGGTTATACATTTTTGTATAGCCTCATTTTTCATATTCTTACGAACCGCCACAATTTATCTCTGTATTCCTGAGTAGCATAGTCTATACCAATTCTTTTGGTAGCTTTAAATTTAAATTTGCAGCCATCATCTTCTAGCCAAAGTTTACTTGACATTATCAAATCTTCTCCATTTAAATTTCTGTCTATCTTGAGTGCTTTAGTTAATTTTCCAGGGCCATCAAAACCTTCTACTCCGCGAATCAAAACAGCCTGAGGAAATCCTTTTTCACCGGTTACAATGTTCAATAAGTTGTGAATTCCGTAACATAAATAAACATACGCCACTCCCCCCTGCTCATATAAAACTTTCGTACGTTCGGTCTTTCCTTTATGTGCATGGCAAGCTGTATCATTTTCTCCAAAATAAGCTTCTGTTTCAGTTATTCTAAGTTTAATAATTCTATCACCAACCTGCCTGCAAAGCTTCATGCCAAGAAGTTTTGGAGCAAGTTCAACTGCACTTAATTTATATAATTCAGAATTTATTCTCATACTTCTCTCCATAATTTATCTTATCTAACATAAAATCTATATTTGCCTTTTTTGCTTGACTATGTTGATATTTTCTTTCTATTTTATAAACTTTATTATCTTTTTTCAAATACATGCCGGTTTGGTGAAACCAAAAAGGAATTTTAGCTTTCACACATTGATCTCTAATATTCAAAACCCAATCATAGTCACACACACGAGCATTTATTCCTGATTCTCCTCCAACAACAACTTCCTCAATTCTACTGTTAAGATATGGCAATAAATTTACTTTTTCGAGCAACGGTGATACTGCTATTAATTTGTGCTTTATTGGCAATTTTAAAAATATGGGTAATCGATAATCTGCCATATTTTGGTTTTCGGCCGTACAAGAAATTATTACATTGTCATAGCCTTTTTCCCAATCGTTTGGCAAATTTACAAAAAAACGGTCTATTCTCTTCGTTATAATAAAAAAGTTTAAATCTTTTCGCTCTTTAATAATTTTCCACGCATCAGATCGCCAATCATCAGCATCTTCAAGGAAAAAATCTGATGTAAAACATGTATACAAAACTTTTCCATTTTCGATTTTATATTCGCCATTTCTTTTCTTACGCAAAGGCAAATCAAAATCAGCATTTTTTGTTACAATCGAGCTATCTTTTTTAAATTTAAAATCCTGCCTATAAACATAACAATTCTTGCAACCAGGACTTATTTTATGGCAACCATGCCAAGGATTCCACATGAATAATTATCTCCCATACAAAAAAATAAAAAAGTGCAACAACTTTATAAATAAACAAGTTGTCGCACTGTAAATTTTTTCTAATCGTTGCTAAAAGGCAATAACGCCAAATGACGAGCACGCTTAATAGCCTGAGTCAAGCCACGTTGATGGCAAGCACAAGTACCGGTAACTCTTCTTGGAAGAATTTTAGCACGTTCAGAAATAAATCGACGCAACTTAGAAATATCTTTATAATCGATATTTTCAACTTTGTCCACACAGAAAACGCAAACTTTTTTTCTGCCTTTGCGAGCGCCCATACGGCGATTTTCTCTATCTGGTCTATCAGCCACAATAAAAACCTCCTTTTTACACATTAAATATCAAAAAATTCAAAAATTATTCAAAATTAAATTAAAATGGCAAATCGTCATCAGTAGGAATTTCTCTAAAGTCGTCTGCGCTGCCATTTTCAAACGAAGGCGCTATATCATTTTGCTGTTGATAAGAACTTTCATTAGAAGAATTGTCAAAACTTCCACGAGAAGCCGAATCACGTTTAGCTTCTGCAAAATGAACATTATTCGCAACAACTTCAAAAGCTTTTCTGTTGTTGCCTTCCTTGTCCTGATAAGTACGCGTTTGGATTGATCCTTCAACCGCCACTAATTGTCCTTTTGTAAAATATTTAGAAACGAATTCTGCAGTATTCCTCCAAGCAACAATATCGATAAAATCCGTAGCACGTTCAGTTCCGGCCTTAGCGTACGAGCGATTAACTGCCAAAGTAAAACTTGTAATAGCGATGCCGTTTGGCGTGTGTCTAAGTTCTGGATCTGCAGTTAATCTGCCCATTAAAACTACACTATTGAGCATAAAAAGGTTCTCCTTAATTTTCTTTTTTCACTATTAAAGAGCGAAGGATTCCGTCTGTAATTTTGTAAATACGATCCAATTCAGCTGGAAAATCTGATTCACTAGTAAAGTTAAAAAGAACATAATAGCCTTCAGATTCTTTGTTAATCATGTAAGCGAGTTTTCTTTTGCCCCAATCATCAAAGCCATCCAGAACAGCATTTTTCTCTATAAGTTCTTTAAACTTTTGAATCAGCGTAGAAACAGCCTCTTCGCCGTTTTTCAAAGAAAAAACAACAACTGTTTCATAAGCGTTCTTCACGTTAGACATATATTTGCACCTCCTTTTGGACATTAGTCCCCAAACGAGTTGGAGTAAGGATGTAACATCAAAATTATGACAATTACCATTTAAGTATACCAATTTAAAAGCGAGAAGTCAAGAAATTATTACATTTCTTTTGAATATTTACAAAAATAATAGGCTTGAATTATTAATAAAGATAAATTTAATACACCTAAAATAATTAATCCATCAGTGCTCACTAATTTATTAACGAACAAAACAGCTGTAGCAAACGATAATAAATATGTAATCACATCAAAGGCTTTTGCTTTTGAACGCATAGTTATATTTTGTAGTCGTTCATCTTTTTTCGCCAATTCAACTGATTTCATGTGTTCTTTGTCTTTTAGCGCCGCGATGAAAGCTAATATTGCACCGACTGAGAACGATATTATAGCCGATAAATACAGTGCACCCATTATGTAAATATTCGAAACCGCATTTTGAGTAATTATTGCAAATAAAAATAGCATTGCGGCTAATAAAATAAGTGACCTTGCAACCAAAACTGTTTTAGTTTTTTTCATAAAAATCAATCTCCCTCATAAATAAAAATTTCTTCGATACTCATATTAAAAAATTTTGCAATTTTAAACGCCAGCAAAATCGACGGATTATATCGGCCATTCTCAAGCGAACTTATTGTCTGCCGAGTAACTTCTAGCGCATCTGCGAGTTCTTGCTGACTAATTTTTTTGAATTTTCTAATTGATTCAATATTATTTTTCAAAATTTCACCTACCGAAATAAATTTGTAAAGTCGACTTTACATTTATTGTACCACAAAAAATTATTTATGTAAAGTGTGTTTTACATTTTTTTATTTTAAACACCTTTACAAATTTTTCATATAATATAAAAAGACGTAAAGGCGTTGATTAATATGTTAAAAGAAATAAAGTACGACAGAAAAAAAGCTTTGGAATATGCAAAAGAATGGGCTTTTAAAAGGAATCCTAAATATTTAAATTTTGAAAATATCGGCGGCGATTGTACAAGTTATGTGTCACAATGTATGTACGCCGGCTGCAAAATCATGAATTATACTCCAATATATGGTTGGTATTACAAAAGCAGTTACGACCGCTCGCCGTCATGGAGTGGAGTAGAATTTTTATTTAACTTTCTTGTAAACAACAAAAGTGCAGGGCCTTTTGCAGTCGAAACAGATATAAATCACGTAGAACCCGCAGATATTATACAGCTCGGTAACTTTGACGGGCAATTTTATCACAACGTATTCATAAATAAAATCGATAATCAAAACATATTCGTGAGCGCTCACAGTATAGATTCATATATGAGGCCATTAAATAGCTATAATTTTGACAAATTGAAGTTTCTGCATATCGTCGGAGCCAGAAAATACTTTCAAAGCGAATAACAAAAAATTAACCGTAAAAACTAATCTATAATGGAGGTGATTTTTACGGTTAATAACAATAATAACATTCCTAATATACCAATGAGTCTGTCGATGGCTCTGTCTCAAACAAGTGATGCTATTGGATATTTTGGTTCATTGTCGCCTGACGAGCAGCAAGAAATCATAAATTATACGCACATAATTCAGTCGAATCAGGAAATATCAGTTTATCCCACAAAATTTCCTTCTTTTATATAAAAAAGTCCCTTCAAAATATCGAAGGGATTTTTCTTTTTTAGCCTATTTTTTATAAGTTAAATCCTCAACCTGCCAATTTTTTAAAATTTGATACATATCCTTGGCATACTCTTTAGCTTTATTCACATCGTGTTCCAAATAGTTTCCACATTCAACTTCAGTATTACCAGGCAGTTCCCCCTCAAATTTAGCAATATGTTCCATGGCACTTTTTATAAGGCTCAGCGTCACATCATAAGGTAGCCCCCTAATCAATAAATAAAAACCCGTTCTACAGCCCATTGGCCCAACATAAACTATATTTTTGCTGTAATTGCTATTTCTCATAAAAGTTGCTAAAAGATGTTCAAAACTATGCAAACCAGCATTTTCGAGAAATGGCGGCGTGTTTGGTTTAACCATACGTATGTCATAAGTGACAATATCATCGTCGATTCGCGAAATGTACATTCCTTTTGAAATTTTTGTATGGTCAACTTTAAAACTTTCTATTTTCTTCATCAAAAATCTCACTTTCCCCGTTAAAATACTAAAATATTACTCAAGATTTTTCTCTAAGTCAAGTACTCTTTGTTTTGCTTCTTTCACAAAATATTTTTGACTGTTCATCTTTTCTTTGCCGCGCAAATCAATCTTTAAATATTCCGCATCAGAATTTTGAATTCTGGCATTTGTGGTATCACTTAACATTATATTCAAAATATTATCTATCCTCAACTTTAATTGGTCATCGTCAATCGGAAACACCAATTCCACACGTTTATCGAGGTTTCTTGGCATTAAATCTGCGCTTCCTATGAATATTTGAGGACTTTCGGCACAACAAAATTTATAAATTCTGCTATGCTCCAAAAACTGTCCGACGATGCTTTTAACAGTAATATTTTCGCTCACACCGCTAATTCCAGGAATCAGGCAACAAATACCCCGCACAATCAAATCAATTTTAACACCTGCATTAGAGGCCCTGTAAAGCAATTTTATCATTTCCTCGTCAACAAGAGAATTTATTTTTATAGTTATTCCCGACGACAACCCTTTTTCGGCATTTTGAATTTCGTTTTCTATCATCTTTTCAAAAAAACTTCTCATTTTAATAGGGGCCACAATTAATTTGCTATATTCTGGCGGTCTGGAATATCCCGTCAAAGTGTTAAACAACGATGAAGCATCCGCGCCAAAATTTTCTCTGCAAGTAAAAAATCCGATATCTGTGTAAACCTTAGCCGTAGAATCGTTATAATTGCCCGTCGCCATGTGAATGTAACGCTTTATACCATCATCTTCCTGACGCACCACAAGCAGTACTTTGCAGTGAGTTTTCAAGCCGTATACACCATAAATTACATGACATCCAGCCTGTTCTAATTTTTTCGCCCAAATTACGTTATTTTCTTCGTCGAATCTCGCTTTTAACTCAACCAGAACCGTGACTTGCTTGCCATTTTCCGCAGCCTTTATCAACGCGTCAATTATAGGAGAATTCCCGCTCACTCTATACAAAGTCTGCTTTATAGCCAAAACATTTTCATCGGAAGCCGCCTGATTTATAAAATTCACGACAGCATTAAAGCTTTCGTATGGATGATGAACCAACCTGTCACGCTGTTTTATGGCCTCAAAAACCGATTTTACTCCCCAAAAGTCCGCAGGAGGGTCAACTGGCACAATCGGGTCGAATCTAAATTTATCGAAACCTTTTATCTGAGAAAACTTCATCAAGAATGTAAGGTCAAGAGGGCCTGATAATTCATAGATGTCCTCTTCCTGTATTGACAACATTTTCACCAAAAAATCTCTTGTTTTTTTGTCGCAGCTTTTCAATAATTCCAATCTGACAGGCTCACCGCGTTTTCTTTTTTTTATGGAACGCTGTACTTCTACCAACAAATCTGCAGCTTCTTCATCGATATCAAGGTCAGAATTTCTTGTAATTCTAAATTGACAGCAAGCTTTTATTCGGTGCAGTTCAAAAAGTTGCGACAATTTTTCTATTATTATATTTTCTATCAAAATGAAGTATTTTTTCTCATCCTCCGAAGGCAATTCTAAAAATCGTGGCAAAATGGATGGAACTTGAACTAGCGCAAAATTTATTTCTCCGTCTTTAGAAAGTCTGACGGCTAAGTTTAAGCTTTTGTTAGCAAGTAGCGGAAATGGCCGGATCTGGTCAACAGCAAGAGGCGTTAACACCGGAAAAATTATTTTATTAAAATAGTTGTCCACAAATCTTTTTTGTTCGGAATCTAAATCTTTTATTTCTAAAAAAGCAATATTTTTTTGATTTAAAGCAGGTTTTATCGACTTTTTAAAGCATTGATACTGTTTATTTAAAAAGTCGCGAGTTTTTTCATTTATTTTCGCAAGCTGTTGCTTTGGCGTAAGCCCTGCTGGGTCTTTCTTTTTATAATTTGAACTTATTTGCTCCATGATTCCAGCCACTCGAACCATAAAAAATTCGTCTAAATTTGACGCAGAAATTGCCAAAAACTTTACTCTTTCAAGAATAGGATTATCTTTTCTAAAGGCTTCGTCGAGAACTCTATAATTAAAATCCAACCAACTTAATTCCCTGTTATTATAAGGAATTCGCTTTTGATTTTCCATAATATCCTCCAAAAAATAAAATCATAATAATCTACTTTTTACAGCTAAATTAACTTTTAAACCAAAAACTTCTTCAAAAAATCTGCTGCATTTATCAACTGCCCATTTTTCTAAATAAACATTTTCGTCACTTTCCACGGTTATTATAAGATTTTCGTCGGATAATTTTATTTTCATGTTTTTCAGCTTTTGTTTTTTAGACTTATCAAGAGCGTTGCACAATCTAAATATTGCCACTAATTTGGAAACTAAAAGCTTGTCAGCCTCCGGCAATTTCGCATACTCAACGTCTTCACGCGTCGGCATCGTAAATTCATTATATCGCACGATGTTAGCGATTAACGTCACTTCTTTTGCGGTCATTCCATAAAGGTCCAAATTTTTAATTATGTCAAAAGTGCTTATTCTCGGGTCTTTCGAATTCACATAATATCCGGCCTCATGCAAAATTATTGCCAAGTCTAAGAGCAATTTTTTTCTTTTGTCGAGTCCATGCAATTTTTTCAACTTGTCAAAAATAAGGGTTGCAGAGTTATAAGTGTTATCGAGATGTGCCTGGCTAAAATAAAAATGATAAGATAAAATTTTTGCACAATAAATCGCGCTTTGTCTGACGTGATCTTCAAATTGTTTTTCTATTTTAGATAATAAAACCTGTTTTGCAACCGCATCCCACAACTCTACTTTGGGCGATAAAATTCTTTTTGCGCTTGTCATTTTTAATATTTTGGAATATATCGCCAATACAGTAAATAAAATCTGCGCATTTTTAAGGCTAATATCATATTTTTCGCTAATCACCTGCGCCGGAATATATTTAATTTCATTATAAAGTTGAGTCAATTTTTTAGGCGAAATATTATAAACTTCATCTTCTTCGCCGACATCACACAGTTGAGCAATGAATCTTATCTCGTTACCTGAAACGATTAAATTTTCTATTTCTGAATTATTTATTGGGAACCTTATTCTTCCAATTATTCTGTCTAAGTACTCCTCTAAAACAAAGCTAAAATCTGTAGTCTGCTCCTGAATCGGCTCCAAAAGTTCGTACAGTTTAGAAGAACCCATATTAATACTCTGAGAAAATAATATTTTTTCTCTGTCATAAATAGAAAATCCAATATTTCCGGCACCAACATAAGAAATCAAAGTCTTGTTTAAGCTCTCATATTTCGAGCTTTTCAAAGTATTCAAAATTTCAAAATAAATAAGACTTTTTTCTTGTCTGTCCTCCAAAACTTTAATATTTACGTCATTCTGTATTTTAATCTGGTCAACGATATACGCACAATTTTCTGCATCGTTCAGCAAAGTTGTCGCAATAACCCTATAATTTTTTATATTGTATTCGCTCAAAATGTTTGTGTAACCTTTTAAAATGCCTGATATTTCTCGCAAAGTTTCAAAACTTATTTTTCCATTATTGAATATTTCATGACCTAATTTTGTCTGTTTTTCCAATCGTTCTATGTCCACAAGCTTGTCATTTTTTAGCTTCGATATCCGCATTTTAACCAAGTCTGGTTCTATACTAATAATTGCCGCCATATCAAAATTTCTTTTCTTTTCCAAAATCAAATCCCTCCTATGTATTAAGTGTTTTCAAAAATTTCTTAAAATAGTCCGGTAAATCACTTTCAAATTCTATGTATTTTGAAGTTTTTGGATGAATAAAGCCAATATGTTTAGCATGAAGACATTGCTCTTTTAAATTTTTTATAGCTCGTTTAGGGCCATATACAGGGTCACCCGCAACAGGATTACCAATATATGCCATGTGCACTCGTATTTGATGGGTTCTGCCTGTTTCAAGCTTTAGCCTGACGTGCGTAAAATTTTTATATCGGTTCAATACCTTGTAATGTGTAACTGCATTTCTAAAGTTTTCATTCGTAACAGTCATTTTTTTGCGGTAAATTTTATGTCTACCAATCGGAGCATCAATCGTGCCTGTATCGTTTTTCAAGTTGCCATAAACTACGGCTTCATATTCTCTGGAAAAAGAATGTTTTTTTATCTGCTCGGCCAAATTTTTATGAGAGAAATCATTTTTTGCAACAATCAAAAGACCACTCGTGTCTTTGTCAATTCGGTGAACAATTCCCGGTCGAATCGTGCCATTTATACTGGACAGGCTCTCCCCGCAGTGAAACATAAGCGCATTAACTAAAGTTCCGCTATAATTTCCCGGCGCCGGATGAACGACCATACCTTTCGGCTTATTAACAATCAACAAATCATCATCTTCATAAACAATTTCAATCGGTATATTTTCCGGCTTCAAGTCAAGCAATTCCGGCTCCGGTACGTTAATTTTTATCATTTGACGCTCTTTCACTTTAAAATTTTTATCATCAACAATTTTTTCATCAACTGCCACACATTTATTTTCTATCAATTTTTGCGCATATGAACGCGTAAAAGTCTCCACTTTAGCGCTTATAACTTTATCTAATCGCTCACCTGAATAAACTTCATCAATTAAAAATTCGACAATCTCACTCACAAAATTTATCTCCTAATTTTTTATATCTTTATAAAAAAACACCACATATATAATTAAAATAATCGTCCCGAATGTTATGCAATAATCGGCAAAATTACAAATCGGCGAAAAAAATGAAAGTTTTATATAATCCACAACATACCCTAAAAAAAGTCTGTCTATAAGATTTCCAAGTCCGCCGGAAATTATCAACGCCGCCGCAGTAAGAAACATTTTGTCATTTAAATTTTTATACTTTATCAAATAAATAAAAAAAGCAATCATCAAAGCCGCAAAAATAATAAAAAACCATCGTTGGTTTTGAAAAATTCCAAAAGCCGCGCCCCTATTTTCGACGTAAGTAATATCAAGTAAATTTGGAATAATTGTAACATCTTCAGCGTACCTCAAATTTGTAGTAACAGCATATTTCAAAATCTGGTCCGTCGCAACAAGAATTATTATAAAAAAAGATATAAACATAACATTCACCACTTTCTCAGATAAAAAATCAGCGGCGTACCACATAAGATACACCGCAATCTGAAGTTATTTATTCAATATATCTGCGCACCGACTGCAAATGTTCTCGTTATTACTATTTTTTCCAACAGTATCACTAAAGCTCCAACAGCGTTCACATTTTTTGCCATTTGCACGAGAAATCGTAACAGACAGACCATTAACATTCTCCGCAACGTAATTTCCCGAGTTATTTTTCGCTAAATCAACTTGCGAAACTATAAAAACATCTTTCAAATCATCTTTTACCGAAGCTACAAAATCATACAAATCGCCTGTACAATGCAAAGTCACTTTTGCTTCAAGCGAAGAACCAATAACTTTGTCTTTTCGCGCCAACTCCAATGCTTTTTGAACATCAATTCTTATTTCACCGATTCTGTCCCAAGAATTAATGAAATCGTCGGTAACATTCAGCGCTAATTTTTCCGGCATAGAATTAAACAGCACGGAATCAACATCTTCGTCGCGGCCATGAGGCATATAACGCCAAATTTCTTCGGTTGTAAAGGCCAAAATCGGTGCCAATAATTTTGTCATAGCGTTCAAAATAAGATATATCGCAGTCTGCGCCGCTCTTCTGGACGAGCTATCCGCAGGCTCAACGTAAAGTCTGTCCTTTAAAATATCCAAATAAAAATTTGACATATCCACAACGCAAAATTTTCGAATACTATGATAAACCTGATGAAATTCGAAAGTTTCATATGAAGTTTTAACCTTCTCGATGAGCTTGTTTAACTTATCGAGAGCCCACTTATCAACAGGCAAGACCTCATCTAACAGTACCATATTTTCGTCCGGATTAAAGTCATAAAGATTACCCAAAATATATCTTGCCGTATTTCTTATTTTTCGATAAGCTTCCGACAACTGCTTCAAAATTTCTTGAGAAAGTCTAACATCCGCGTGATAATCGGACGAAGCGACCCACA
The DNA here is from genome assembly GCA_934463265.1 of uncultured Eubacteriales bacterium. Taxonomy (GTDB): domain Bacteria; phylum Bacillota; class Clostridia; order Oscillospirales; family Acutalibacteraceae; genus CAG-557. The sequence goes on from CAKSIU010000002.1 coordinate 82,116, forward strand.
ATCTTAAAATATCCGCACCGTACTGATTGACAATTTCTTGCGGCTCCATACCATTTCCCAAAGATTTGGACTGCTTTTTGCCTTCTCCGTCAACAACCCATCCATGCGAAATTACCGTTTTATATGGAGCTTTTCCGGTAGTCGCAACAGACGTCAAAAGTGAAGATTGGAACCAGCCACGATATTGGTCGGCACCCTCAAAATATAAATCCACCGGCCAAGCCAAATCTTCTCGCTGTGCGCACACCGCTGCATGAGAAACTCCAGAATCGAACCAAACATCCATGATATCCGTTTCTTTTCTAAACTTTTGACTACCACATTTTTCGCACTTTATACCCGCAGGCAAAATTTCAGCAACAGACTTGATAAACCAAGAATCCGAACCTTCATCTCTAAACATTTGCGCAACTTTCAACATAACATCTTTGTCAATCAAAGGTTCGCCACATTCTTCGCAAAAGAAAATCGGCAACGGAATACCCCATTTGCGCTGTCTAGAAATGCACCAATCCTTACGGTCACGAACCATGGAAGAAATTCTATCTTGCCCCCAAGCCGGAATCCACTTAACTTTCTGAATTTCCTCCAATGCTTTTTCTTTAAAGTCATCAATCGAGCAAAACCATTGTTCAGTAGCCCTAAAAATCACAGGATTTTTGCATCTCCAGCAGTGCGGATATTGATGTTCGATTTTCTCTGTCGCAAAAAGAGCACCAATGCTTTCAAGATGCTGTGCAATAGGTTTTCCAGCTTTTTGAGTACTTAAACCCGCAAATTGACCGGCATCATTCGTTAAAAATCCATTGTCATCAACTGGAACAATAACCTCAATTTGCTCATAATTTTGACAAACTTCAAAGTCCTCAACACCGTGACCAGGCGCAGTATGAACACATCCTGTACCAGATTCCAAAGTTACATGGTCACCAACGATAACCAATGACTCTCTGTCCAAAAAAGGATGTTCTGCCGTCATAAATTTAAGCTCTTTGCCTTTTAACGTTGCAACAACTTCATAATTTTCTTTTCCGGCCTTACTCATTGCAGAAGCGCAAAGTTCGGCAGCCATAATATAATACTCGTTACCAGCTTTTACCACGCTATAATCAAAGTTAGAACCCACACAAATGGCCACATTTCCTGGCAAAGTCCAAGCTGTCGTCGTCCAGATCACAAAATAAGTTTTACTTAAGTCGATACCTAATTTAGACAGTTTTCCGCTATCATTTTTCAACCTAAATTTTACATAAATTGAAAAGCAAACATCATTCGAGTATTCAATTTCCGCCTCAGCAAGAGCAGTTTTGCAGTCAGGACACCAATAAACCGGCTTCAAACCTCGATATATATGTCCATCACAAGCCATTTTAGCAAAAACTTCAATCTGTTTTGCCTCATACTCTTTCTGCAAAGTTATATAAGGATTTTCCCAATCCGCCAAAATGCCCAGTCGCTTAAACTGATTTTTCTGGTCATTTATATATCCCATAACAAAATCTCTGCACAAAGTTCGAAGTTCCATATCAGAAATATCAGAAGAATTACTTACGCCGGCTTTTTTTCGTGCTTTAAGTTCAGTAGGCAAACCGTGAGTGTCCCAACCCGGAACAAACGGCGCCTTAAATCCGGACATATTTTTATATCTAACCACAAACTCCTGCAAAATATGATTCAGTGCGTGCCCTATATGTATATTTCCGTTTGCGTAAGGAGGCCCGTTATGAACGATATAAAGCGGTTTTCCGTCATTTTTTCTCATTAATTTATCATATAAATTATTTTCTTCCCCATCATGCAAAAGTGCCGGTTCTGTCTCGGCCAAACCCGCACGCATAGGGAAATCCGTCTTTGGAAGATTCAGTGTGTCGTTGTAATCTTTAGGCATTTATAACAACTCTCCTTCTAAAATTTTTAGGGACTGCACAAATCAAACAGTCCCACTGAACATTATTTAGTATCTTCGCGAACATTATAATCTTCGCCAAATTTCAAATTAGAAAACTTGCTCGAATAATTGTTATTTAAATCATTCTCATTTTCCAAATCAGAATTATATTGTGCCGAATCCAAAATTTTTATATTTTCTGAATTAGCAGCATCGAAATTTTCTGATTTTTCATTATTTTTATCATTAAAATTAACTGACAAACGGTCTTCAGCATTAAAAGAGTTGACCAATTTCAAATGTTCTTTATAGCGAGCCAAAATATCTGAACGAAACTCTCTAACAGCTTTTTTTAAATTAGCCAACGTTTCCTTTTGATTTTTTATATCGCTGTTTGCATTTTTCAAGATGGAATCAGCTTCTCTTTGAGCTTTTTCGATTATATCCATAGCATCTGCTTTAGCCTTTGCCAATTCTGAATTAGCTAATTTTTGTGCACTCACCAAAGCATCTCTAACGCTGTCCTCATCTTTGCGATATTGACTTACTCTGTCCGCTAAAATCTTAATTTTTTGAGTCAAACTCAAATTTTCTTTCTGAAGCTTCTCATAAGAATCCTGGACTTCATCCAAAAAATTATCAACATCTTCAGCCTTATAACCGCCAATATTTGTTTTTCTAAACTTAACGTCCCTAATGTCATTAACAGTTAACATAAATATTCCTCCAAAACCGCCAAAACTCTATTATCAGAAATAAACTCCGCTGTTTTCGAGTTCATCCAAAAGGTCGTCGCCAGTCAAACCAACGTTATAAGGAGTAATAATAAAGGTACTCGTAGCAACTTTTTTAATCTGACCACTATTAGCATACGCAACGCCGCTCAAAAAGTCAATAATTCGGCGAGAAACATCCTTATTTGTATTTTCAAGATTCAACACAACAGTATGCATTTTAATAAGTTCATCAGCAATCGCGCGAGTATCCTCACCAAAGCGCTCGGGTTTAAACAGAACAACCTGAAGTTGAGCAGTAGCGTGAATATTTACCACTTTATTATTCTGTGCACTTGCGCGAGTCTGAGAAGATTTTTGTTCATTTTTCTTATTCAAATCCTCAAAGCTATCCTCTTCATATTCATAATCGAATTCGTCCTCTGGTGGAGTTAACATTTCCTTAAATTTTTGTACTAATCCTGACATAATTTCAGCCTCCTAAAAATTTTATAATTAAATTCTAGCTCATAAAAGAGCAAGACCTATCCGCAAAAAAGATTTAATCACAATAAAAGCAACCATTTATGTAAATTAAAGACAATTTCTAAAGATAAGAATCACACAATAATATTATGACCAATTTTCATTCCAATGTCAATAAATAAATCTTGCATTTTATAAAAATATTTCAAAATTTTTTGTTTATTTTTACAGAATCATAAAAACAACCCCTAAACAAACTTGCCATCATAAAGATCTCTTCCTTTCACAACAATCTCATCATATTCTTTAATAGTATTCTCAGAAAACAGCTTGGATTTATCTGCATTAATGTTGCAAATAACGTAATCATCGGCAGAAAAAATAATATCTATTTCTTTAAAAACAAGTTGTTTTCCATACTTAACGTAAACTCCTTTCACAACTTTTTCCTCCGACTTTTCTTCACCAGTCGCGTCATCGACAACAGTTCTGTTTAATTTTTTCTCATGAACTGCACTTTTGCTCACCGAAATTCCCTTGTACTCTGCAATGTTAATTTTAACCGGTTCATTGCGAATTGATAAAATATTCTTATCAACGTCGTCACATTGAAAAACAACTGCCGCGGGAGAATTTTTATCAGACTGATTGATAGCAACAACTTTAGCTTTTAATCTGTTGGAGCTAGCCAGAGGCATAAATAATTCCACATATTGGTCGATATTAAGCTGTAAAGCATCATCTTTTTTCAAATTGCAAGCCACAAACCACTTAGAATTCGTAACTAACTTCGCTGAATTTTTATTATTGTTACGAGCCGGCTTACTGTTTAAAAGAGATTCCACCTGCTCGCTTGTTATGTTGAGTACATTGTTGTAGTCAAAATTAGATTCATGACCGTCTACGTTTCCAACAAAAAAACCAGATTCCTTTGCTAAAATCTTTTTAACATCGCCGTTAATCTGTGAATTTACTTGTTTTAATTCGTCGTTAAGCTGGTTAATTTTTTCAGATAAATTTAAATTCTGGCCAGCAACAATTTGCCTTTCATTCAGCAAATAAAGGATATTCTCCCTCCTTTTTGCCAATTTATTAAACTCGTGATTACACACATTTTTAATAAAGTCGTTGAGGTCCAAATAGGCTTGTTGGTCGATAGAACTCGGACTGGAAGACAGCGCAAAACCAAAATTTTTAAGATTTTCAAGGCGAATAATTTCATTTTTAATTGTCTCAGCCTTTTTGCTCAAAATACCTTGACTTTCTGACGAATAAACCAACGCAACAACGCCATTTTTTTCGATTTTATCTGCATCAGTCAAAGTAAAATTAACAAATCCGGACAAATCGTCATCAATAAGTCTTTCGTCCCTAACAACATAAGCCTGTGCATCAATAGAGTCAAAAACTTGTATAATTTGTGCGGTTTCGGTTTTTATACCAGGAAATAAAACGGCGCATAAATGATAAAGAACATAAACTAAAATTATCCCGACAAAAAACCATTTTACAAATTTTTTTACAACTTTTCCCGTCATTATAGGCATCCTTTTGAATTAAAATTTCCATTTTATGATATTATATCACATATTTTTTTGCATTTCTATAGTTTTTGTGCAAAAACTTAAAATTTCTTTAAAATCGATATAATCGTCGACAAAAATCCAATTTATTCTGGCATCTTTTTTGAACCAAGTCAGCTGTCTTTTGGCATATCTGCGCGTTTGCATCTTCAAATTTTCAACCGCCTCGCTCAGAGAGCACTTATTATTAAAATAAGGAATAAATTCTTTGTAACAAATGGCATTCATAGCGGTTTTGCTGCAGTCAGAAGATAAAATCATTCGGGCCTCGTCAACCAAGCCTAAATTCATCATTTTGTCGACTCTTTTATTTATTTTATCATACAAAATTTTCCTATTTCGATAAGTCAATCCGAACATTATTGGATTATACGGCGAAACTATTTTTTTAGAGTCCTCGTTGTGCTGTGTTATAGTAATTCCGGTCATTTTATAAAATTCAATCGCGCGGATAATTCTTATAACGTTGTTCGGATGAATTTTTTTTGCAGATTCCTCATCAAATTTAGAAAGTTCGTCAATTAAAGCGCCCACTCCTTCATTTTTTAATTTTAAAAGCAAGTTTTCTCGTAACACCGGGTCAAAATTTTGTTCAACGAAATTGACATTATTCAGCAAAGAATTTACATATAAACCTGTTCCTCCAACAATAAAAGGCAAATTTCCCCGAGCATTTACTTCAAAAATACATTTTTGGGCTAGCTTTACATACTCTGCCACACTAAATTCACTATTTATGTCCAAAAAATCGATTAAATGATGCGGAACACCCGCCATTTCAAGTTTAGTCGGCTTAGCTGTGCCAATATTCATCTCTTTATAAATTTGAATAGAATCGGCAGAAATAATTTCTCCATTTAGCTGTTTGGCAAGTTCTATTGACAGTTTAGTTTTTCCACAAGCTGTTGGTCCAATCACCGCGACAACATCTATTTTTTCCATAGCACTTTTATCCAAATCATCACACCCGGCCAAATCGTTTTTCGATATCGTGTTTTTTTACAGTTATAGCCACAGGCCTACCATGAGGGCAAAATCTAGGGTCTTCTTTAATTATTTTTTTTACGAGTGCCTGCATCTCTTCAAATTTTGACTCTTTCCCAGCTTTAATTGCAGCTCTGCAAGCAATATTTTCATAAAGCCATTCAACGTAATCGCTTTGAACATTTTTTCTATGTTCCAAAATATAATTTGCCATCTGAGTAACGATATCGCAAATGCAGACATTATCTAGATAGGTTGGCGCCGCACGCACGACGACCGCACCGTTTCCGAAGTCATCAATCTCGAAACCGGAATTAACAAATAAATTCATATTTTCAATAATTGCAGCGTATTCATCTTTGCTTAAAGAAATCACAACCGGCTCTAAAAACATCTGAGAAAGTGGCATTGTCTGCGTTGATTTAAGTTCCTCGTAAATCATTCTTTCGTGCGCCGCATGTTTGTCAATAATAACTAATTCATCGCTATTTTTTTCAACAATAATATAAGTATTAAAAACTTCGCCTTTAATTTTAAAATCAAAATCTTCTGAAACTAACAAAATCTGCTCAACATTTTTTGAAATTTCTCCAAAAACAGCCGTATTTTTTTTCATTGAAGCATCGTTATTTTTTAAAGGTTTTGCAATTTCTTTATTCGCCTGTTTTAAAATTAATGGTTTTTTCTCCGCTTTAACAGATTCGCTTTCAAAACTCAATTTTTTAACATAACCTGTTTCAGATTTTTTAGGAATAAAAATTTCCGGTTCTTCTTCCGCATTATAAGACAGCGCAGTCCTAATCGGCTCCTGAAAAACTTCATTAACTTTATGAACTTTAATCACATTAAATTTATTTTCAGAAAGCTTTACTTTATTTTCTTTTTCAGAAATATTAAATTGTGAGGTTACCGTGATATTATCCATATGAGCAGAGCTTTTCACCTCGGGAACAGGCTTATTTTCGCTTAGCAAAACCGGCTTTTCACCTTTAATCAAAGCCGTTTTTACGCCATGATATATCGTATCAAAAATCGGACGCTCATCAATAAATCTGACCTCAACCTTAGAGGGATGCACATTCACATCAATCGTGTCAAAAGGCAAATCTATATACATCACGCATGCTGGAAATTTTTGCACCATAATTGACCCTTTAAAGGCTTCTTCCAGCGCAACCATAGCCGTTCTGCTTTTAACGTAGCGGCCATTTATGAAAAAGTGCTGCATATTTCTTGAGGCACGCGGCGAGGTTGGTTTGCTGATAAAACCGCTCAATTTTATGCCGTTTAAATTATAATTAAGTTCCATCATCGATGAAAAAAATTCCTTACCATAGACGGCATAAATTGCCGGCCCTACATTACCATTTCCTGGAGTGTTTAATTCTAATTTATTTTCTCGTATAAATTTAAATGCAATTTCCGGATGTGATAAAGCAATTCTATCTAAAACTTTTGCTATAGAACTACCTTCTGAACTGTCTTTTTTCAAAAACTTCATTCTTGCCGGCGTATTATAAAACAAATCTCGAACAATTATCGTCGTTCCCAAAGAGCAACCGCATTCTTCAAATAAAGTTTCTTCTCCGCCCTCAATTTTATAATGAGTACCAACTTCTTGGTCATTTGTCCGCGTCATAAGTTCGACTTTTGAAACCGCACAAACTGAAAAAAGAGCCTCTCCTCTAAACCCCAAAGTAGAAATATTATTAAGGTCATCTTCAAACTTAATTTTACTCGTGGCATTTCGCAAAAAAGCATTTTTAACGTCGTCTTTTTCGATTCCACAGCCATTATCGGTAATGCGCATATAAGTGACGCCACCATTTTTTATTTCCACGGTTATCGAGGCAGCACCGGCATCGATTGAATTTTCAACGAGTTCTTTTATAACAGAACTTGGGCGCTCAACGACTTCTCCAGCCGCAATTAATTCTGCAACGTGTTTGTCAAGAACATTTATTTTTCCCATAGCAATCCCCTAGTTATCTTTTAATCAAGTTCACTAATTCGAACAGCGTTCCCATCGCCTCAATCGGAGTCAAAGTATTTACATCAATTTTTTTCAGTTTTTCAATAGCCTCTCTTTGCGCCACCTCAATACTGCCTTCCTGCGCCAAATCTCCCTGTGCCGTGTCTGTCGTTGCAGATTTAACCGCAGGAACTGTATTTTCACTTTCAATCTCCTTTAAAATAACCTTTGCACGGTCAATAATCCACTCAGGAACACCGGCCAGTTTCGCAACTTCAATGCCAAAGCTGTCATCGGTTCCGCCACGAACAATTCTTCGCAAAAAAGTAATATCATCTCCGCGTTTTTTCACTGCAATATTATAATTTTTTACGCCGGGCAGCAAATTTTCAAGTTCAATCAGTTCATGATAATGCGTGGCAAATAAAGTTTTAGCACCCAGTTTCTGCTTGTCCGCAACAAATTCAATAACCGCCCTTGCGATGCTCATTCCGTCAAAAGTAGAAGTTCCTCTTCCAATTTCGTCCAAAATAATTAAACTATTCGAAGTTGCAGAGTTCATAATCTGAGCGACTTCCATCATCTCCACCATAAAAGTAGACTGTCCGCTGGCGAGGTCATCTGAAGCTCCAACTCGCGTAAAAATACTTTCAACCACACCAATTTCCGCATAAGAAGCCGGAACTAAACATCCAATCTGCGTCATTAAAACAATTATTGCAACCTGACGCATATATGTAGATTTACCTGCCATGTTTGGGCCAGTAATTACCGGAATCATATTTTCGTTTGTATCTAAAACAACATCGTTAGGCACAAACAAAGATTCTTGCGTTAACGCCTCTACAACTGGATGCCGAGAATCTTTCAAAACTATTTTATCCGTGTTGTTTACTATTGGTTTAATATACCTGTTTTCATAAGAAGTTATCGCAAAAGACAACAAAACGTCCAATTTTGCAATGGCTCTGGCAGTTTTTTGAATTCTATTTAAATTGTCTGCAACCTTTTTTCTAATTTCACAAAACAGTTCATACTCCAACTGAACAGCTCTATCTTTTGCACCAAGAACTCTACCTTCAATTTCTTTAAGTTCCGTCGTAATGTATCTTTCGCAGTTAGAAAGCGTTTGTTTGCGGATATAATCAGCTGGAACTTTATTTTTAAAAGAATTAGAAACCTCAATAAAATAGCCAAACACACGATTATAGCCGATTTTAAGCTTTGGAATACCTGTCTTTTCTTTTTCCTTCCGCTCCATTTCTGCCATTATGTCTCTACCACTTGACATATCTCCACGTAAAAGGTCAATCTCTGAATCATACCCATGTTTTATAATAGAACCTTCTTTTACAGAAATTGGAGGTTCTTCCACGATAGCAGAGTCAATCAAAGTTTCAATATCCGTTAAATCGTCAATGTTGTTATTTATTTCAACAAGAAGCTCTGATTTAGCGCAAGATAAAACATCTTTAATTTCCGGCAATTTCGAGACAGTAAAGCATAAAGAACGCAATTCTCTGGCGTTGGCGGAACCATAAACGATTCGTGTCATCAATCTTTCCAGGTCATAAACACCGTTCAGCTGACCTTTTAAAGTGTCCATCAACACGATATCAGAATAAATTTCTTCAACGGCCGCTTGTCTTTTTAAAATCGCAGAAACATTAAGCAGAGGCTGTTCTATGTAAGTTTTTATAAGCCGCTTTCCCATAGCAGTTTTGGTTTTGTCCAGCACCCACAAGAGCGAGCCTTTTTTTTCTTTGTTTCGCATAGTTTCGGTCAATTCCAAATTTCTTCGAGTGGCAAGGTCCAGGCGCATAAACTGATTCTCGGAATAAACATCCAAAGTATTTATACGTTCCAGGCCCATTTTTTGAGTTTCTTTTAAATATTCGAACAAAATCGCCAAAGAAACAACAATTTCATCGCAGTCCGTTAAAGAAAGCTCATCCAAAGCTTTATTTTTAAATTGTTGCAAAACCACATTTTTATAAACGTCGAAGCTGTCATCAGAATTTTTAATTTCCACCGTACATTTAAGTTTATCGCTGACAAACTGCTGAAAATTCTTAAATTTTTCTATATTTCCGCTCACAATAATTTCTCTGGGATTAAACTTTGACAATTCGTTAATAACTTTTCTATCGATGTCCGCGCCAAAAAGTGAAGTCGCCGATAAATCCCCAGTAGAAACGTCACAAAAACAAATTCCAAAACTATGCTCACAAATATTAAGCGAACAAATATAATTATTTTTAGATTCATCTAACATAGTCTCCTCGATGACCGTTCCAGGAGTAATGACTCTTGTAATGTCACGCTTAACAAGCCCCTTTGCAGAAGGGTCACTTAGTTGGTCGCAGATGGCTATTTTGTATCCCTTGTCAACAAGCCTGGCGATATAGCTTTCGCAGCTGTGATAAGGCACTCCACACATCGGTGCACGTTTTTCCAAACCACAATCTCGCCCAGTAAGAGTAAGTTCCAGTTCTTTTGACACCAAAATAGCATCGTCGAAGAACATCTCATAAAAATCGCCCAACCTAAAAAATAAAATCGAATCTTTGCAGCGTTCTTTCAACTCAAAATATTGTCGCATCATAGGTGATAATTCAGCCAATTTTACGTCCTCCTTTTTAATAAATCAAATAAAAAAGCAAAAATTTTTTAATGACAACCTGCGCAGCCAGAGCAATTTCCGCTGCACTCAGATTTCAAAACATCAACCGTTCGAGGGTTTTCGCCATTAGCGCAACCTACAATAATCGCATTAATTCGCCGCATAAGTTCATCAAAATCCGCTTTTGCACGATTATAATTAATCATATTTTCATTTTTCATAATTTCATTATAACATTTTTGCAAATCTTCATTTAATATCCGTATTTTTTCGTCGTCATGCTCCGTTTTAGACAGTTCATTACTAACGCTCACACGTTTTAAATTAAACTCATTTATCAAATTTTGTAAATTTTCGTCGTTATCGTTAATTTGAGCCGCAATCTTCAGATTTAAGTAGCGTTCATCCTCCTGAATTTTTGCGCCCAATTCGCGTGATAACTTGATAATATCCATATATAACCAATCTCCTTTTTACAAGCTCGAAATCAAATTACCCTTTAAAAACCAATTTTGCGTATCAACAATTTCAACCATCGCAAATTTTCCAATTAAACTTTCATCTCCGGCCAGATCCACAATAATATTGCCCTGTGTCCTTGCCATCAAAGACCCCAGTTTTGTTGACTTGCCTTCAATCAACACCTTAACAGTTTTTTCCACATATTTTTGACATTGTTGTTCTGTCAAGTCATTCTGCACCTGCAAAAGTTCTTTAAACCATGCTGATTTTTCTTTTTCAGAAATAGGGTCTTCCATTTTTGCCGCTGGAGTTCCGACTCTTTTTGAATAAATAAAAGTAAAAAGTGATGTAAATCCGACTTCTTTTATAAGGCTTAAAGTTTCACAAAAATCGTCATACGTTTCGCTAGGAAAGCCCACAATAACGTCGCTCGTCAAAGAAATATCCGGTATTTTTTCTTTTATATAAGCAACAATTTCCAAATATTTTTCTCGAGTATAGTGTCGATTCATCAGTTTTAAAATTCTGTTGCTTCCAGACTGGAAAGGCAAGTGCAAATGATGACAAATATGTTGCCCCTGAGCCATAACGTCAATCAATTCTTTTGTTGCATCTTTTGGATGAGAAGTCATAAATCTAAGCCAATAATCGCCAGGAATGTTATCGACACGCTTTAAAAGTTGCGCAAAATTTATATTTTCTGAAAGATTTTTTCCATAAGAATTCACATTTTGCCCCAAAAGTGTAATGTCTTTATAACCTTCGCCCACAATTTGAGAAATTTCACTCAAAATGGCCACCGAATCGCGACTTTTTTCCCTCCCACGAACATACGGCACAACGCAATAAGAGCAAAAATTATTGCAGCCATACATTATAGGCAAAAACGCCTTCAAACTGCCATCTCTTTTAATAGGCAACCCCTCATGAATCAAGTCATCATTAATATCCCGTTTAAAAATTCGTTTTTTTCGGGTTAAAACTTCGTAAATGAATTTTGGAAACATATGTAAAGAATTCGTGCCAAAAACCAAGTCAACAAAAGGAAAACTAGACTTTATTTTATCTGCAATATGTTGCTGTTCCATCATACAACCGCACAGCGCAATAATCAAATCTGAATTTTTCTTCTTTAAAGATTTTAACGCTCCAACGTTACCAAAAACTCTGTCTTCCGCATTTTCACGCACAGCACAAGTGTTAAAAATAATTATATCTGCGTTTTCGCAAGAATCCGCAAAATCGCAGCCCATCGCCAAGAGCATTCCTTTTAATTTTTCCGAATCAGAAATATTTTGCTGACATCCATAAGTTCTAACAAAAGCCTTCGGTGTGTGGGAAGTTATTCTTTGGCTTAACAAATTTTTTATCAAATCAAAATATTTTCCAAAATCGCTTAAAAAATTACTTTCATTCACGTTTTCCAACATTATCCTCCTCCGAACAACAATATCCATATATATTTTAACATTTTTTTATAAAAATTTCAACGGATAAAATAAAATATCCAAAAAGCTCCAAAAAAGATTATCTCTTTCCATGATAAAAATTATGCTAAAAAAATTCAATTAAACCAAAAAGCCACATTCAAATCATATTGAATGCGACCTTTTTTTGCAAATAATTCTACAGTTTACTATATAGTCTATAAAAACTCCCCTCAACAATGAATAAATTAAGTTGACCTGCCCTAAAATGTTAAGTGGCAACTTCGAATAATCCCAAACATTCATTCCAAAACTCAGATTAACAATACAGCCAACTAAAAATTCTATGGAAGTAATAACGAGTGCGCCAATCAAATATTTTTGAAAAAAACTTAAATTTTTGTACTTGCAATAAATCTTGCAAAGAGTAAAAAAGCACAATCCACCGATAAAAAACATCGTATAATGCGAATAACCACGCCACATAATTTCTAACGAAACGTAACAAAGACCGCTAAAATTAAAAATTATAAAATTTCTTTCTGCATTCGTATACAATAGTTTTAACATTTTATTCAAAGATATACTTATTTTTTTACATATTTATATCTTTCAAATTAATTACTTTTTCATTATAGTTGTCCACCGCCAAAATTATATTTGAATCGTTCTCAAAGCAACTCTCTGAAACATTTTTTATGTTACCGTACACTTCAATATTTATAGACTTTTTTGGGTTTATCATACTAAACGAAGTTTTTAAGTTCACTGCGTTTTTTCCAAAAGTCTCCGTATCTTTAGAAATTATTATTAATTTTTTATTCCAAAATTCGTCTTTGTACCTCGCAACAGTCTGGTCAAAAACAGAATTATAAATTTGATATGTTTTCCAATAATAAATATTTTTATAATTACTTCTAAAATACAATTCTGTTGGGATTACAACACACAAAATACTTAGCATAGTTACTGTACAAAAATACTTTTTTAAATATGCTTTAATGTATGCAATCATGTTAGAAATCAAAATAATAAATCCCACATAAGGGGTATAAATCCACCGCATTTCCAGCCTAATTGTGGCACAGGAACATACTAAAGTTAAAAATATAAACGAAGAAATTAATAAACTTAACTTCAATTGATTTTTTATTTCAGACTTTTTTGTTCTGTTTTTAAATATAAAATAAAAATAAAAAAAAACAATAACAAAAATAATTGAAATAAATACTATATTAAACAATTTAATCCATGATAAAACGTTGCATTGTTCTATACCATTTAAATATGCCGGACCAGCATTTATCCCCAATAAGTAAAGTATTCCGGACTTAAAGTGCCTCAAAAAGTCAACTAATTTAAAAGTCTTCTTTATATCTGTTCCACCTGTTCCATCAAAAGCTCGATTTTTTAAAAATAAAATTCGAGAACAAAACGGTATAACAAAAGACAATGTAGAAATAATGATGCATCTTATTCTTTCAGGTTTAGCTATATTCTCTGCTAAAATAATAGATAACAGCAGCAACGGGAATAGTGCCATGTAACGCTCATGGATAAAAAGCACCAAAAACTGCAAAATACAGGCAATATAAAAATATTTTTTATTACTTTTCTCAATATAAATCCACAAAAATAATAATATTAATACAGCCGTTAACAATCCCATTTGCTCCATTATTCCATGAACCTGAGAAATATTATAATACGCAAATCTAGAAACAGTATAAACTACACTGCCAAAAAAAGCTATAAACTCATTGTCTGTAATCTTTTTTATTACATAAAATACCAACATAATAACTAAAAAATTAAGCATTAAATTAAAAATTCCAAATAAATAAATTCTTGGCAAAAACATCTTATAGCACAAGTTCAATACAAAATAATAAACTGGTCTAAATTTATTAGCAGACGTATTAAAAATCATTTGCAAATCGTTCATCTTGCTAAATTCGCTCCATGTGTTTAAATCGTCTAAATACAACAATTTAATCTCCATAAAAGAATTTACACAAAAATTTAATAAAAAAAGCACTATCAGATACAAAAAGTTAATTGTTCTTTTTTCAGTTTTCATCAAGGATAATTCTTTCAACTTCATTTATGTCATCCTTTAAAAAATATTTTTAAAAATTCTCTTTATATATTCATCAGAAAAATATTTGCTTAAATATTCATGGTATTTCGATACAGTTTTTTCAGCTAAATCATCATTTTTATAATAATTTATAACTTTTTTGGCAAATTCACTTGGCTCTGCAGTTGAATCGATATAATTTTCAATGTCATATAACCCCTCAACACCTATCGGAGTTGATACTATCGGAATTTTTTTGTATATAGCCTCAATTGTTTTGCCCTTAACACCCGCTCCAAACCGCAGTGGAATCACACAAACCCGGCAATGCTGATAATATTCATCGAGCTCGTTATCCGAAACAAAACCTGTTACAACTATGTTTTCTGACGCCAAAGAACGTATTTTTTCTGTAGGATTAGACCCTGCCACTATAAATTTGCAGTCAGGAATTTCTTTCAAAATGCTGGACCAAATTTCTTTTACAAACCATAAAACCGCATCCTCGTTTGGTTTATGATTAAATCCGCCAACAAATAATATATCTTTTTTGCCAGACAATTTTACTGAATCGTGATTAAACTTATCAAAAATAAAAATCGGTGTAACAACAGCCTTTGATGTTGGGAAAATTTCATCAATAATCTTTTTTTCATCTGAACTAAATGTAACAACCACATCAGATTTTTCCATTAAATCCAACTCAACTTTTTTCCAGTATTCCGAAGATGCCTTTATTTTAGGATTTTTCGTCAACTCATACTCTCTCAATTCGCGTAAAAAGTGCAAATCGTGAACATAATAAACTATTTTTGCGTCTGTGTTCTGCTTAATAAAGTCAATATACTTTTTGGAAATGTGTGGCCTGCTAAGCACCACCGTATCTATATATTTGGCATTTTCTTTAACCCATGCTCTCCAGCCAAGGGCATATTTTTGTCCATAAAGAACCTCTATCCCAAGGTTTTCCAAAGCTTTAGTGTATTTTTCATATTTTAAAAAGTTGTCACCGATAAATTTAATATTATACCCGAGTTCCGACATCAACTTCAAATGCTGATACGTAGCTCTTGAGCCCGCATCCTTATCGAAAGTCGGCACATAATGGTCCACAAATAATATACATTTTTTATTTTTTGAACGGTCTTTTGCCAAAAAAACATTTTTTCCATTTTCAAAATGATTTTCTTTTAAAACATCTTTCCATTTTTCGTAAAATTTATTCTTATTTTCAACTTGATAGGCTTTTACTCCGCTAGAAGTATCCGTTCCGTTAGACAGTCCCTCAAAATGCACCACAACAGATTCCGGCTGATAAACAACCTTGTAACCGTGTTTACGCACCTCAAAAGCCAAGTCGCTGTCCTCATAATAAGCAGGAACAAAACGCTCATCGAAGCCACCAATTTCATTCCAAAGCGACTTCGAAATCAAAATGCTTGCACCAGAAATATAATCGACTTCTTTTACATAATTAAATTCCGCTGCCATTGGACTTTTTCCTCGCCCATAATTCCAAGCGCTGGCATCGTTCCAAAAAATACCACCAGCTTCCTGCAAAAGTCCATTTGGATAAACCAACTTAGAACCAACTAAACCTATTTTTTCGTCATTTTCAATCAGACTCAGCAGACTGGACAGCCAACCTCTTTGCACACTTGTATCGTTATTTAAAAAATGAATATGTTTTCCCCTAGCAAATTTAGCCGCATTGTTGCAATTTAAAAGGAAACCTAAATTTTTTTTGTTATGAATAACTCTCAAATTTTCGACAATAGATTCAATTTCCTTGGTCTTGTCCGTAGAAACGTCATCGGCCAAAATAACCTCATAATTTATGCCTCTGGTGTGGTTTATGATCGACTTTATGCAGTTATAAGTGTAGTGAAACTGGTTGTAGACCGGAATAATTATTGATACCAATGGTTCGTCGCACTCTGGTAACTTCAACTTTTCAAACTCTGTTTTTCTTAAATCAACCGGCTCGAAGACAAAATTGCCTTTTTCTTCATTTAATAGCCCCATTTTTTCGCTTAAAGAATAAATATTTCCTTGCCTTAGCATAAAAAACACGTTTTTGATATTATGTGGAGTTAACTTTTTCAAATATCTCACCGGATGCCTAATGGTTTTAACTATCAACTTTAAAATAAATCTTCTGCGCGAACCCGGCGGAACTATAAAACCTTCTAATTTATACAATTTTTCTAATATCTTATGTCCTCGCGAATTGTAAACTCGTTCCAATTCGTCTTTAATTTCTTTAGATTTTATTTTTTCTGAAGTTAAGCCTTTCTCGAGTTTATCATTTTCTTTATCCAAAATAGCAATTTCTTCTTCCAATTTTTTATTTTGTTCCAATAAATTCCTCACCGTACCATAAATTTCTTCTATTTTTTTATTATATTCAAATATTTTTTTATCATTATCACATATAATAGCATTATTTTCCTCATTTCGTTCATGATTTTCGATTGCCCAGCGCATTAACTTTTCGTACTTATTTTCGCTGTAAAAATTGACTACGTTACTCAAATTTTCTGGTAAATTTTCTTCTGAACACAACGCTACTATGTAATCAGAAATTTCTGGCTTTACGCATCCTTTAAAATGCGCATTTTTTCCATTATCAGAAGAAATAACATTACTGACTTCGAACTTTTGACCAAACAGCTTAACATTTTTAAAACGTTTTTTCAGAAAGTTTTTAAATTCGTCAAAAGAAAGTTCTGAAACATGAAAATGATTTTCGCCTCTGTTTTTATACACGTCTTTGTTCGGAGTAGAAATTATAAAAAGGCCGTCTTTTTTTAGGGTTCTTTTTACTTCAGACAAAAACTTTTCTTGTTTTTGCGCATCAACATGCTCTATTGTTTCAAACGAAACAACAACGTCAAAAAAATCATTTTCGAACAGTAATTTTTCTATATTCGCAACCGTAAAATCTACATTTTTCGCGCCATAATTGCTTTTCGCGTAAGAAATCGCCTCTTCGGAAATATCTATTCCAAAAACTCTCTCAGCTGACTGCGCTAATAACGCCGTCCCATATCCAGTTCCACAGGCAGCATCCAAAACTTTTTTGTTTTTAACCAAATCACTTGCAAAAATATATCTGTTCATGTGTTCAACTTCTAGTTCCAAATCGACTTTGCCAGGCACCAATCTTTCACCAATAAAATCCACAAAAAAACCTCCTAAAAATATAAAATTTGCAGGTAATAATTTATTTAAAGTTCAGAAAAATCAAATTTTTAAGCACCAGATTCATATGCGTCACAAACTGTTTTGGTATCACCAATCATTTTTATTTTGCCCTTATCAATCCACATAACTCTGGTACATAGCCTGCGAATTTGTTCCAGCGCATGAGAAACTATCAAAACCGTCGTTCCGCCCTGCATGAGAGCATTAATTCGCTGTTCACACTTTTGCTGAAAAAGAAAATCTCCAACAGATAAAATTTCATCTACGATTAAAATATCAGGCTTTACCATCGTAGCCACCGCAAAACCTATTCTGGCCACCATTCCGGATGAATAATTTTTCATTGGCACGTCCAAAAACTCTCTAAGCTCCGAAAAATCAACAATCTCATCAAATTTTTCCTCTATCATCTGGTTTGAAAAACCCAAAACAGAACCATTTAAAAAAATATTTTCGCGCGCAGTTAAATCCAAGTCGAAACCCGCACCAAGTTCTATAAGTGGAGCTATCGAGCCGTGCACTTTTACTGTTCCGACTGTCGGTTTCAATATGCCAGAAATAGTCTTTAAAAGCGTGCTTTTTCCTGACCCATTATGCCCGACGATTCCGAAAACTTCACCCTTTTTTATATCTACACTTACCTTATCAAGCGCAGTAAAATCCTCGTACATAAGCTGACGTTTTGCCAATTTTATGAAGTATTCCTTTAAATTGTCAATTTTTTCTTTGCTCATATTAAAATGCATTTCTACATCTTTTATTTCTATAATGTTTTCCAAAGTCTCACCTTAACCTCAAATATAAAGAATAAATTTATCTTGTTTTCCCTTAAAAAATAGCAGTCCAATAAACAATGTTCCAAAAGCGATTGCTGCACAAATCAAATTCGTAGTTAGTCCGGGCACGATATTGTACATAAGCACGTCTCTAAAATATTTTACATAGTGAAACATCGGATTTAAATGCATAATTGCCTTTATTTTATCATTTAATATATCGTAAGGATACACAATCGGAGTAAAATAATTCCAGGCCGTCAACAAAACCGAATAAAGATGAACTATATCTCTAAAAAATACGCTCATCGCAGACAAAATCATACCCAAACCGATTGAAAATATCAGAGTATAAAGCACAGGAATAGGAAAAAGCAACACTGTCCAATGAACCGGATATCCAAAAATTATATACATAATCGCAACGGCAATCATAGAAAAAAGAAAATTTATAAAACCAAACATACATTTTTCAAGCGGAAATATATATTTAGGTATGTACACCTTTTTTATAAGACTGCTTGAATCTAAAATCGACGTCATAGAACTGTTTGTGGTTTCCGCCAGCATATTAAAAAGCGTTGAACCGGTTAAATAATAAATCGGGAAATTTTCTACGCTAACTTTAAATATGCTAGAAAAAACTGCCGAAATAACCAACATCATTAATAAAGGGTTCAAAACGCTCCATAATATGCCCAAAATCGAACGCCTGTATTTTAATTTTACATCTTTCACTATCAGGTTTCTAAGAAGATATTTATATTTTCCAAAAGTTTTTATACGTGCTATCAAAAAATTCGCTCCTTATATTTCTAAAATTTCACATCAAATTATACCATACTCTTTTTTAAAGTTAAAGGCTTAGTTTACGACGGATGAAGTTTGAGTTATAATAAAATAAATAAATTTTAAAAGGATGATAAAAATGAAAAACAAACCGTTAATTATTTCGTCAATTTCTCTAATCGTTGCAATTTTTTTATCCGCTAGCGTAAAATCCAGTTCAAACAAAATAAGTGCAGAGTTGCCACCGGAGTCCGAAAGTAAACCAACTTTCTTTTCTGTTTCGGCTTCTACTAATCAGGAAATGCGCGCTGTTTGGGTACCATTTATGTCGCTTAACATGAAAGATACTGGCTATTCTGAAACTGCTTTCAAAGCAAAATTTGACGACATAGTTGAGCAAGCTTTAGCTCACAATATGAACACTTTAATCGTTCATGTAAAGCCTTTTAATGACGCACTGTACCCTTCAGAATATTTTCCGTGGTCGCATTTAGTTTCCGGCGAACAAGGAAAAAATCCCGGATTTGACCCACTCGACTATATGATAACTGCCACTCACAAAGCAGGCCTGCAAATTCATGCCTGGATAAATCCTCTGAGAATTCAAATAAATAACACGCCCTCATTGTGTGAATCAAACGTGTATTACTCATTAAAAAACGGAAACAATCCCGAAGACATAATCATGGAAACTCACAACGGAAAATATTTAAATCCAGCATATCCAAATGTGCGCGAACTCATTATCAATGGAGTCAAGGAGGTTGTAGAAAAATATCCTGTTGACGGCGTGCAATTTGACGATTATTTTTACCCAGAAAAAATCAATGGAACCAACGTAGAAATTGACACGGAAATTGATAAAATTGCCTACGAAAACTATTGTAATCTTCCGGGAAATAATCAGCCTCTTTCTCTTGAAAAATGGCGCTTTGCAAACATCGATTCGCTTATTTCGGGTACATACAGCGCCATAAAAAGCATAAATTCAAATGTTGTTTTTGGCATTTCTCCCGCTGGGAATCTCGCTAACAATGCAAAAATCGGCGCTGACATTTTTACTTGGTGCAAAACTCCTGGATATATCGACTACATCTGTCCGCAAATCTACTTCAGCCCAGAACACCCAAAATTGCCGTCCGCAACAGCGGCAAACCAATGGAAAGACATTATAAAATGCGATAAAATCAAGCTCTATTTTGGCTTGGCTGCCTACAAAGCGGGTAGCGATATCGCCGATTTTGGCACTTGGAAAAATCACGACGATATTTTAAAAACGCAAGTCGAACAATGCAGAAATCTCGGCTGCGACGGTTTTATGTTCTTTTCGTATGAAGATTTTAAAAACAAAAACGCAGCTCTAGAACTGCAAAATGTTAAGGCTGTTCTAAATTAATTTCGTCCGCGATTTTGCCCAAACAATAGTCGTCTTCCGCCTGCACAAGCTCTGTCAAAATTATTTTTGAGTATAAATCTATTTTTTCGTTTACCTTCACTTTTACCGGTGTATAATTCGGTGTGTACCCCTCAAAAAAGCCGTCCTTATCGCGTCTTTCATATAGTACCGCCTCTACGTTTCTCACCTGCGAAATCAAAAATTTTCTGCGACTTTTATCAGTTTCTTCAATCATTATCTGACTGCGTCTTTTTTTCTCGTTAGGCTCAACTTGATTGTCAAACTCAGCCGCGCGAGTTCCGCTTCTAACTGAATACGCAAACACGTGAACTTTTGAAAATTCAACTTTTTTTACAAAATTAAGCGACTTTTTAAATTCTTCCGCCGATTCGCCTGCAAAACCTACCATGACATCCGTAGTTATTGAGGCATTTTTGAAATATTTTCTCAAATTTTGTACAATTTTCAAATATTCTTCAGAAGTGTAATGTCGGTTCATTCTCTTTAAAGTTTCGTCGCAGCCGCTTTGAAGAGACAAGTGAAACTGCGGACATAATTTTTCTTGTTTAGAAAGTCTTTTTATGGTGTTTTCGTCCATCTGCTCCGGCTCAAGTGAACCTAATCTAACTCTTTCTATACCTTCAACCGAGCAAACCTTTTCAATGGCATCGCATAAATTTAGTCCGATATCTGTTCCGTACGCTGAAAGATTTATTCCCACCAGGACTACCTCTTTATAGCCTTTTTGAGCTAAATTTTTCGATTCAAGCAAAATATCTTCCAGAGGCTTCGAGCGCACTCTTCCCCTGGCGTACGGAATTATACAATATGAGCAGAACCTGTTGCAACCGTCTTCTATTTTTAAAAAAGCTCGGGTTCTTTCGTTAAAATCGCTTATTGGTGCGCTTTCAAATTTACTTTTTCTTGTAAATTTCTCAATTTTTATTACTTTATTTTTTGTATTCACAAATTCAAGCACGTATTTTAAAATCTCGTTTTTGCTGCCGTTGCCCAAAATTACATCCGCTTCGTTAATCGACTCCATCTGTTTCTGAAATGCTTGTGGCATACATCCTGTAAGCACTATTACTGCTGAATTATTTTCTTTTCGAATTTTATGCAAAGCTTTTTTTACTTTTTTATCGCTCTCTGCCGTAACCGTACAAGAATTCACTACGATAACATCTGCATCTTCAACGGAGTTAGCTTTTGTGCAGCCTGCATTACAAAACTTCTCCAAAATTGACTGAGATTCATATTGATTTACTTTGCACCCAAAAGTTATTATAAAAATTTTCACGGTTTTCTCCTTTTTTTATAGTTTTCTAAAAAATTTACTTTTTTTAATCAAATTTTTCTAAATTACCTTGACCTATCCAAATTATCCTGCTAACATATACGTGTAACAATTAAATTGTTTGATTTTTTGGAGGTACAAAATGTATAAAGAGAACATTTTATTATCTGACATTGAGACCGTTAAAAAATTCGTGACCTTTGCAAACCAGTACAAATTTCCTGTTACCCTTTTTTCCGATAAATATATCATCAACGGAAAATCTATCATGGGCATCTTTGGTTTGGATTTATCAAAACCCCTTCAAATCGAGGTTTCTGAAAATTGCCCAACGGACTTCAAAGAAAGATTAAAAGAATTCTCTATTGTTGCAGAGGCTGTATAATCCCACTTTTTATACATATAAATAGTCTTAAAACAGCAACCCATCTTTCATTCATAATTTGCCAAAACCCTTTTCTATCGTCGCGTTAGAAAAGGGTTTTCTTTTGCGCTGCGATTTATTATAATACATCCGCTCGCGTTCGGCAAGCTAAAAATAAGCTCTTGAAATATTTTCAAAAATGTGATATACTTGCTCTAATAGCTGTGATGAAGAGAGTAGTTTTCGCTGTTTACATTCAGAGAGATAAGCCTTGGCTGTAAGCTTATTTGTAATTCGAAAATGAAGTTCACTTCGGAGCTGTGTTCTTGATATGTAGAGAACATCGGGTTGAACCGTTATATTCTTTTGAGCGTTTGCTTGTTTTTATGGCAAAAATTAGGGTGGTACCGCGGAAGTTCGCTTTCGTCCCTTTTTTAGGGATTTAATGCGAACTTTTTTTATTTTTTATTCGAAAATTTTATCTTGAGGTGATTATTTTGAAAACTCAGCTTGAAAATATTAAAATCTGCGCTGAAAATGATATTTCGGCAGCTAACACGCTTAAAAATCTTGAGGAAATTAGAGTTAAATATCTTGGCAAAAAAGGTGAGCTTACCGCTATTTTAAAGCAGATGGGAAAACTTTCTAGCGAGGAACGGCCGATTATCGGCCAACTTGCTAATGAAGTTCGCGACTTTATCGGCAAAAATATTGACTCTAGCATGAAAAAAATTAAAAAACTTGAACTGGATAAGCAATTATTCAATGAAAAACTTGACGTCACTTTGCCAGGAACCCGTCGTTTTATTGGACATAAACATCCTTTAAGTATCGTCTTGGATGACGTTAAAGAAATTTTTATCGGCATGGGATTTGATATTGTTGACGGTCCTGAAATCGAAACGGATTATTATAATTTTGAGGCGCTAAATATGCCAAAACATCACCCTGCGCGGGACACTCAGGACACTTTTTACATCGATGAAAACACACTTCTTCGTACGCAAACTTCCTGCGTACAAATTCGCACAATGGAGAAAACTCAGCCGCCTATCAGAATAATTTCTCCCGGCAGAGTCTATCGCTCCGACGCCGTTGATACAACGCACTCTCCTCTTTTTCACCAAATCGAAGGGCTTGTGGTGGACAAAGGCATAACTTTTTCTGATTTGAAAGGAACTCTCGAAACTTTTATTCAGGCTCTTTACGGCAAAGATTCCGTTGTCAGATTTCGCCCGCATCACTTTCCTTACACGGAACCTTCCGCTGAAGTTGATGTTCAGTGTTTCAGTTGCCATGGAAGTGGCTGTCGCTTGTGCAAAAATGAGGGCTGGATTGAAATTCTTGGCTGCGGTATGGTTCATCCTGCTGTTCTGGAAAATTGTGGTATCGACTCCAAAATTTACAGCGGTTTTGCTTTCGGCGTCGGTCTTGAACGTATCGCTATGCGTCGATATAACATAGATGATATGCGCTTATTTTACGAAAATGATGTGCGTTTTTTGAACCAGTTTTAATTTAATCTTATTTTGTAGAATTTTATTTTTAATGTTTATAAAGGTGGTTTTTTTATGAATCTTTCTATGAAATGGCTAAAAGAATTCGTTGACATAGATGTTTCGCCAAAAGAATTTGCTGAAAAAATGACTATGAGCGGCTCTAAGGTAGAAAAATATGAGGTTGAAGGTGAAAATTTAAATCGCGTTGTCGTCGGTAAAGTTTTGTCTATCGAAAAGCATCCTGACGCTGATAAACTCGTGATTTGCATGGTTGACGTGGGCAAAAGTGAATCAATTCAAATTGTCACCGGAGCTAAAAATTTAAAGGTAAACGATATCGTCCCAGTCGCGCTTGATGGTTCGACTTTGACTGATGGCACTAAAATAAAAAAAGGCAAGCTGCGTGGAGTTGTTAGCTGCGGAATGATGTGCTCTCTTGCTGAACTTGGGCTTAGCAAAAATGACTTTCCTTACGCTGTGGAAGATGGTATTTTCGTTTTGCAAGAAGAAAATTACTCGCTCGGACAGGATATCCGCGAAGTTATCGGCTTTAACGACACAAAAGTTGAATTTGAAATTACCCCTAACCGCGCCGATTGCCTTTCTGTAATAGGTCTTGCTCGTGAGGTGGCAGCTACTTTTGATAAAGAATTAAAGCTTCATAAACCGGCTGTCAAGGCCATTGCAAGTTGCGACGGCGAAGCTTTTAAAGTAAACGTTTTTGATAAAAATTTGTGTCCTTTTTACTGCGCTAAAATTGTTAAAAATGTCAAAATCGCGCCATCTCCAAGATTTATTCGAGAAAGGCTTCGTGCGATGGGTGTTCGCTCCATAAACAACATTGTCGACATTACAAATTATGTCATGCTCGAATACGGTCAGCCTATGCACGCGTTTGATTTGCGTTATATCGAGGGGAATCAAATTAACGTGCGCACGGCAAATAAAGGCGAATTTATTACAACTCTTGACGGAATTGAACGCAAATTAAACGAAAATAATCTTGTTATCGCGGACAGCAAAAAGCCTATTGCTTTAGCCGGCGTAATGGGCGGAGAATTTAGCTCTGTTGCGGACGACTCTACAACAATCGTGCTCGAATCGGCTATTTTTGAGCCTATTGCTGTGCGAAAAGCCGCTAAAGAACAAAATTTACGCACCGATTCCAGCTCTCGTTTTGAAAAAGGTCTTGACAAAAACAACTGTATTCCCGCTTTAAATCGTGCTTGCGAATTAATTGAGCTGCTCGGTGCTGGAAAGGTCGTTTCTGAAAGTATAATTGTGGATAACTCGGTTGACAACGTGGTAAAAATTCCTTTTGAACCTGACTTTATCAATAAATTTTTAAATATAAGCCTTTCTCGCGAAGAAATGATTAAAATTCTCGATAAAATCGACTGCAAAGTTGTCGATGACATGGTGATTGTCCCAAGTTTTCGCTCTGATTTGAAGATAAAAAATGATATCGCGGAAGAAATTGCAAGATTTTATGGATATAATAATATTATTTCTACACCTCTTCGTGGCAGCCATTACGGAAAGTTTTCTAAAATGCAGAAATTTGAGCAGAAAATTAACAGCACTATGGTAGCTCTTGGTTTGAGCGAAATTACAACTTATTCTTTTACAAGTCCAAGACAATATGACAAAATTTTGCTACCCGATAGTCACCCTCTCAGAAACTCTGTTGTGATTTCAAATCCGCTCGGCGAAGATACCAGTCTTATGCGAACCACCGCCGTTGTTTCTATGCTGGAAATTCTCTCATCAAACTACAGCCACAAAAATGAAAACGCTCAACTATTTGAAATTGCCAGAGAATATATTCCAAATAATAACAATAATTTGCCAACTGAAAAAAACAAACTTATTGCTGGACTTTACGGTGATAATATTGACTTTTTGTCCGTTAAGGGTATTCTTGAGGACTTGCTTGACAACTTATTTATAAAAAATTACGAACTTGTTGCCAACTCTGATATAGTGTATTTCCATCCCGGCCGCTGCGCTGATATCTTTTGTGGCGAAACTTTACTCGGCCACATTGCAGAAGTTCATCCTACTGTTCGCGAAAATTATAATTTGGCAAAAAGAACTTATATTATTGAACTTAATGTTGAAAATTTATTCTCCTGCGCAAATTTTGAGGTATCTTACACTCCTATCGCAAAATTTCCTGCTGTCAACCGCGACTTAGCTTTAATTTGCGACAAAAGTATTCCTGTTGGCGAGCTTACGAAAATTATTAAAAATTCTGCCGGAAAACTTTTAGAAAATGTTTGCATTTTCGATGTTTACGAGGGCGAACAAATCCAAAAAGACAAAAAAAGCGTTGCTCTTAACATTTCTCTGCGCTCAAATGAGGCAACTTTAACTGACGAACAGGTTAATTCTGCTATTAAAAAAATTATCAAGGCTTTTGAGAAAATTAATATTTCTCTGCGTTCTTGACTTCTTTGCAAATTTTCCTTGAAAATTTTTAAGTTTTGATGTACTATTACTTTATGAAGGAGGATCTACTATGTTAGATAAAACTATGACGTTTTCTGTCGACGAAAATAAAGACGAATCTATTAGACATACCTTGAATATTGTCTATGAGGCTCTAAAACAAAAAGGTTACAACCCTATAAATCAAATTGTAGGTTACATTTTATCTCAAGATCCTACTTACATCACAACTTTTAACAACGCTCGCAGCCTTATTTGCAGAGTCGACAGAGACGACCTTTTAAAAGCTTTGGTTAAGTCTTATTTGAATATTAAGTAGCGCATTTTACTTTTCTGCTAAACTCTGCTTTAATTGGAGGAATCATTTTGCCTAGGAAAAAATCTTTAGAATACAAAACTTCTATATTTAAAAATAAGCCTCTGGTTCGTTGCGAAAATACTATTTATTATGGAAATGTTTCTGATAAATACATTATTAAGCTGGAAATTTTAAGCGAAAAACCTTTGTGCGATACCACTATTTCTGATAAAATTTCTGTACAGCTTTTAAGTACTGACCCTGAACTTAGTTCTCGTAAAAAAATTATCAAAAAATGCGAAAAAAATGGTCTTTATGAGGCTATGGACATTGCTGAAGCTTGGCTTTGCAAGGCTTTAGAGGAACAATAATTTATTATAAAATATTTTCCGCTCTCAGTAATTTAATCGTTACTGGAGCGGCTTTCTTTTTATGTATAACTCAACTCTTTTTCAGACTCTTCGGCCTTAGTTTGATTAAGTTTATTGCTTTCTTCAACTTCGTTAAATACCGTTTCTATTACCCTATCCGAAGATTTTGGTGAATATATGAATCTATCCATATGCTCACCGTCAAAAAAGTAATTCGGCGACGTTGGCTTATAATCGTAGTCAAAGGTGTCGATTATTATTAGCTTTATTTTCATTCGTGATGGAATTATATTTTTTATATAGACGCTCGCTTGCTGACCTGGTCTTATTCCCTCTTTTGGCTCCGCTAGACCTGCTAAATTTGGTGCTAATTCGATAAACGCGCCGTATTCTTCTATGGAGCGGACTATTCCGGCAACAGTTTCTCCTATTGAAAAAGACTCGATATTTTCCTCCCAGGTTCCCAATAATTCTTTATGCGTCAGACTTATTCTGTCATCTTCAATCGACTTAATCACTGCTTTTATGTCCATTCCAACCGAAAATCTCTCTCTTGGATGCTCTATTCTAGAAATCGAAATCGTGTCTATCGGCAAAAGCGAAACTATTCCGCAACCTATGTCTACAAACGCTCCAAAGGGCTCCAAATGAGTCACTCTTGCATTTATGATATCTCCTATTTTTCGGTTTCTTATATATTGATTCATGCACTTTATCTGTGCATTTTTTCTGGACAAAGTTGCGTATGTATGGCCACTTTGGTCTTTTTTGAATCCAGTTATTGTAAAGCAAACAGGTCTATTTACTCGCGAAATAACTGCAATGTCTCGAACCAGCCCTTCTTTTATTCCGATTGCACCGTCCTCCCTGCTTATAATTCCTTTCATACAGCCTAAATCTACTACTAAATTATGCTCTCCATCACAAACTAACGCTCTTGCTTCTAAAATTTTTTCATCGTGGCTCGCTTGCGCTAACGTCGCCGGGTTTTGCATGGAAAGTCTATTTCCTATCGTATCAATAAGCCATCCTTCCGGATAAAAATCTATCATTTTATTTCCTCCCAGTTTTTTGTATAATTATCTATATGCACACTCAAAAGTGTAATATAACCTGCTTTTCGCTATACTTGAATTATTATGACAAATATAATAAAATATATCTGTAATTATAAATACGAAAGGAAATTCTATTTTATGAAAAAATCATTCCTCAAATCTTCCGCTTTAATGTTTATGACTCCGTTTTTTGCTCTTGGCGGTTGCGCTAACAACACTTCCGGCATCCAATCCGATAAAAAAGTCGGCTATCAGTTGGAACTGCCACAAAAAAATGAAGAAATTGCTATTGTAAATACTTCTATGGGTCAATTTAAACTGCGATTTTTTCCTGAAGCTGCTCCAAAAGCGGTAGAAAATTTTAAAACTCACTCCAAAAATGGTTATTATAATGGCCGAATTTTCCATAGAGTTATAAAGAATTTTATGATTCAGGGCGGCGACCCAAATGGCAATGGAACCGGCGGAGAAAGTATTTTTGGCAATCCGTTTGAAGATGAATTCAGCGATAAATTGTTTAACATCACCGGAGCTGTTGCTATGGCAAACAGTGGAAAAAACACCAATGGCAGCCAATTTTTTATAAATCAAGGTGGAAAAGAAAATTTCGGTGGCTGGGAATATTTTGAAAAAGTCTATGAAAAATATAAAAACAACAAAAACGCAAATATTATCGATATGTCAAAAATTACTCCAGAAATAAAAGATTTGTACAATAATAACGGTGGAAATCCTCATCTTGACGGCGCTTTTAATACTCAAAATAAAGGCCATACAGTTTTTGCTCAAGTTTTTGACGGCATAGATGTTGTCAATAAAATCGCCAGCGTAGAAACAAATTCTTCTGACAAACCTTTAACTGATGTTGTCATTGAAAATATAGAATTATCAACGTTTGAAGGTTAAATTATGAGTTCTTACAACAAAACGAATGTTAAATTTTTATCCGTCATATCCTATATTGGACCTCTTTTTGTAATCGGAAAATTCTCTTTTGAAAAGGACTCTGAGCAAGTTAAATTTCACGCTAAACAAGGCGAAGTTTTATTTTTTATAATGTTTTCCTTGTCTTTAATCTCCTGCATCCTCGACTACACGCTGAGTTCCATGGTCGAATCCCTCAGTATTATATGTTTTTTATTCAATATCGGCATTGGCGTGGCTTGGTTAATTCTTTCTATTATGGGTATTATTTCCGCTTTTTCCGGCTCTAAAGTCAGTTTGCCTATCGTTGGAAGTTTTGTTAACAAAATAAATAAAGAAGGTTAGCCATTATGAATCAAGATGAAAATAAATTTCAAGAACAAGAATTTAAATTTTCTAAAATTTCGCCCAAAACTTTATATTGTGTGCTATCGTATATTTACATTCTTTGGATAGTGGGGCTTCTTGCTGATAAAAATAATAAAATCGTAAAATTTCATGTCAATCAGGGCATTATCTTATCCGCTGTGTCGCTTTTCTCTTTGATTATCATAAATATTTTATCTAGCTTTCTTTACTCTATTGCTCCTATTCTCGCAAGTATTTCTGCTTTTTTAGAGGTTCTGTGGCTTATATTTTATGTTTTATTTACAATTATTGGAATGAAAAACGCCGTTAAACAAATTCAACAACCGCTTCCTTTAATCGGGTCCTTATTCAATTTCGTAAAATAATTTTTAAACAGCAAAGGCGCCGCGCGGTATAGTGCGGCGCCCCTATATTTTATTTTTGTTCAAACATTTTAAAAAAATCATCTTCAGATATAACTTTCACACCCAAATTCTGTGCCTTAGTAAGTTTACTTCCTGCATCTTCGCCAGCTAAAACAAAACTCGTTTTCTTTGACACGCTACTCGAAACCTTTCCGCCTTGTTTTTCTATCATTTCTGTTGCCTGCTGACGAGTTAAACTAGGCAAAGTTCCTGTTAAAACAAACGTTTTGCCGTCAAAAATGTTGCCTTTAACTTCCTCCTCTGCGCTCATTTTTATGCCTAAACTTGCCAGTTCGTCAATCAAAATTTTATTCTGTTCAAGAGCAAAATAATCGACAACACTTTGCGCCATAATCGTTCCAAAGCCCTCTATTTTTTCCATATCTTCGCACGTTGCGGTATACAGACTTTTCATATCAGGAAAAGTTTTTGTTAATAGCTTTGCTGCCCCTTTGCCTATATGCCGAATTCCTAACGCGTAAATAAATCTGTAAAACTCGTTATTTTTAGAAATTTCTATAGCATTTAATAAATTTTCAACAGATTTCTCTCCCATTCGCTCAAGTTTAACTAATTTTTCTGATTTCAGTTTATAAATATCCGCAATAGATTTTACAAAACCGTTTTCAATAAGTTGTTCTAAAACCGCTGGCCCCAGGCCCAAAATATCCATCGCATCCCTTGAAACAAAATGAATCATGTGCCTTAACAGCTGTGCAGGACACTGTGTATTTGTACATCTTAAAACAACTTCGCCATCTTCTTTTATAACGTTTGCTCCGCAAGACGGACAAACTTTGGGCATATAAAAGTCTTTCGAGTCAAAATTATGCTGCTTTACCGCAACAACTTCCGGAATAATTTCTCCTGCCTTTCTTACTATAATTGTATCTCCGAGTTTTATACCCTTTTCTCGAATCATGTCCTCGTTGTGCAAAACAGCTCGACTTACTGTCGTTCCCGCCAACAAAATCGGTTCAAAAATCGCTGTTGGTGTCAGTGCTCCCGTTCTGCCAACATTTACCTCTATGTTTAAAAGCTTTGTTTCTTTCTCCTCCGGCGGATATTTAAACGCCTCTGCCCACTTTGGAAATTTTGCTGTGCTGCCAAGTTCTCTTCTCTGCGCAAAAGAATTTACCTTAACCACTGCGCCGTCTATGCCAAACGGAAATTGTTCTCTTTCCAATCCTAGCCGCTCAATTTCTAATATTGAATCCTCAATATTATCAAAAACTTTGTCTGCCGGAGATGTATTAAAGCCTAACTTTCTCAAATAATCCAGAGATTCTTTATGTTCCGTTAAAATTTTGCCTTTTATCTGCTGAATGTTGAACATAACAATATCTAAATTTCTTTTTTTCGTTACTTTCGCATTCTTCTGCCGCAGCGAGCCTGCTGCTGCATTTCGCGGATTTTTAAAAGGTTTTTCATCATTTAATTCCTGATTTTTTATCAGTTTTAAAAAATTTTCATTAGACATATAAACTTCGCCGCGCACTTCAATGAACGGAATATCTTCATTTAGGTGCATCGGCAACGACTTTATTGTTCTTAAATTTTCTGTAATGTCCTCTCCAACAAGTCCATCTCCACGTGTCGAGCCTCTCACAAAAACACCATTTATATACTCAACAGAAACAGATAACCCGTCAACTTTTGGCTCGACTACATACTTTACATCGCTAACCTGATTTCTGACTCTTTTGTCAAAATCTCTTAGCTCATCGTGAGAAAATGAATCGTGCAGACTTTCCATTTTTACAGAGTGCTCCACGGGCTTAAATTTGGCTGCCGCAGAACCGCCTACTTTCTGCGTGGGAGAATCTTCTTTTAAAAACTGCGGAAATTGCGCTTCTAAACTTTCTAGACGTCGAAGCAGCATATCGTATTCATAGTCATCTATTTCCGGCGCGTCCTCTTCGTAATACTTTTTATTGTGATAATTTATCTGTTCTTTTAACTCATTTATCAACTTTTCTGCTTCAATTATATTCATTTTACGTCCTACTTTCATAAATTCAGTGTGTACTTTCTGCAAATACTGCCGGAACTTCGCCCACAATTATTGTTTCTGCTATCAAAATGCTTGTTTTTACCACCGTATTTACCGGATATCCCGGAATAAATGCCAAAACTTCGCTGCTTACGTCCAAATACAACCTATGTTTTGTTTGATTTATTCCTGCCGAAACAAATTCGCTTTTAAAGTCCATAATCACACTGCCCGACATGGTCACATCTATTGGAATTTTGGGGCCTCTACCGTTAAAAATCTCTGTTCCGGTAAATGTTCCAAATGGAATTTTTGTTTTTTGCATATCCATCGTGCTTATTTTATCTTGGATTGACAGCGTCATTAAAGATTTTAACGAATTTACTTTTTTCATATCAGTACTTACAGCTAAAATCTTTCCATCATCATCTTTTTGTATGTCGACTATATCTGAATAATCTATGTCTAGCCGCGATAATTCATCTGCTACCACCTGATTTATTACATTTGTCGAAACTGTTTGCGCTTGACTAAATACTACTGATTTTATAAGTGGTCTCATTTGTCTGTCTAACAAAACGGCAATAATAGATACAATTGCTACAATTATTATGATTTTTATTCTGATAGATAATTTTTTTTGCTTGTACTTTCTATTTTTCATCGGCCTCCCTCCAATATATACTGTTTATCTCAGTATATACCAAGGAATAAATTCCGGTGAATTACGCTGTCGGATTGGCGTGAATCATACAATGTTTTATCGAAACATTACTGTTTTCTATTTCATCGTGAAGTTGATGCGTTAATTTATGAACTTCTTCAAAACTCATGTCTTTATCTATTTTAACTTCTATGTCCACGTAAATTCGGCTACCAAAAAGTCTGGTTTTTAGCATATCTATGCCTTCTATATCTCCGTAACTCAAAATTATTTCTCGAATCTGCTGTTCAATTTCTTCTGGTGCCGCTGAATCTATAATCTGCGTCATAGATGTTCGTAAAATATTATAAGCTACTTTTACTATTATAATGCAAATTACAAACGAAGCAATCGGGTCCAAAATTGGTAAGCCGCACATTGCTCCCACTACGCCAACTAACGACCCAATCGATGACAACGCATCTGAACGGTGATGCCACGCATCTGCATAAAGTGAGGTAGAATTTATTTTATTTGCCGCACGTTTTGTATATCTGTACATCCATTCTTTTACTACTATTGATAGCAACGCTGCCCAAGCTGTCATTTGCGAGGGAATAATTATGTTGCTATAAAAAATACTTTTAAAGCCATATATACCAACTGTTATAGCCGTTGCAAACAGCATTAAGGACAATATAATTGCTGCTACACTTTCAAATTTCTCGTGACCGTATGGATGTTTTTTGTCAGGTTTTCTGCTGGATAATTTCGCGCCAATCATCACTACAAACGTACTTAAAACATCAGATGCTGAATGTATCGCATCTGAAACTAGCGCCATGGAATTTCCTATTAGTCCCGCTACTAATTTTACCGCCGTCAATAAAAAATTTATTATTAACGTATTGATGCTAACTTTATAAATGATTCTTTTTGTTTCTTCTTTATTCAAAAATATTCACCTCAAATTACAATCTCTTTTTATATTCAATCCAACATATGCAAATTCTTTATTAAAATTTATAATTTATCGCCGTATTTTTAATTTTATCATTTGCTAAGTTTAAAAATATAATGTAGAATATAACTTAATGATACCACATTATGAGGAGAATTTCTATGTTTAAAAAGATTATTCACTGTTTCATTTTTTTTATTACTTTATTCAATTTGACATCATTTTCCGCCTCTGCTGCAAACTTTAATATAGATTTTACACCTTCTTGTGAGGCTTTATATCTTTATAATTTGGACACTAATACTGTTGCTTACGACAAAAACGGCAATAAAAAAATGTTTCCTGCTTCGCTGACAAAAGTAATGACTTACATTATTACTGCCGAACATATTAAGGATTTTGACAACACGAAAATAACCGTAAAAAAAGAATTAATTGACAGTTTGCTCGGTACAGGAAGTTCTATTGCCGGCCTAAAAGCTAATGACGTTTTATCTGTCACGCAACTGCTTCACTGCTTAATGATAAAATCCGGAAACGATGCTGCTCTAGTTTTAGCCGACTACGTTGGTGATGGCGACGTTAATAAATTCGTTGAGATGATGAACAACAAAGCTACAGAATTAGGTTGTGTTGGAACTCATTTCGTTAATCCACACGGTTTTCATGACGACGACCACTACACTACTGCAAACGACCTTGCTATTATGACGAAATATGCAATGGAATTGCCTCATTTTATGGAAATTTGTTCGTTACCCACTTCTTATGTCATGGGGCAGGACAAATATCCTCTCGTAACCACTAACAGCATGATAGATCAATCTCGTGGAGGTAAATATTATTACCAATACGCCAGAGGAATTAAAACTGGTCACACCGATGAAGCCGGTTATTGTTTGCTTTCTTCTGCTGTTTATAATGGATATTCCTACCTTTGCGTAGCTTTGGGCGCTCCAATTAAAGACGCTTCCGGGAATAAAATTCCAGACAACTACGCCATGCTCGACTCAAAAGCTATTTACAAATGGGCTTTTACTAACCTTGAATTAAAACCTATCTTAAAGAAAAACGAGCCTTTATCTGAAATAAAACTTAATCTTACTACAAACAAAGATTCTACTTTGCTTCATCCGGCTGACAATTACTCGGCTTTGCTTCCAAAAAGTGTAAGCACCACTAGCATCGATATAAAAATAGAAAAACCTGATTCTGTTGATGCTCCAATTAAAGTCGGTCAAAAACTTGGTACAGCGGTACTGTCTTATGCAAACAAAGAATTGGCTCGCATAGATTTAGTTTCCGCTGAAGATGTCGACCGTAACGTAATTCTCTATATAATTCAGTGCTTAACTAATATTATCAGTTCAATTTGGTTCAAAATCGCCATTATAATCGCTGTTGTTCTTATTGCTGCTTATATATTTCTATGTGCGTCGTATAACAAAAAGGCTCGCAGAAAACGAGCTAAAGTCGGTAAACGCTACAGATAAACATAAAAACGGAGTTGTATTTTAAAACCATACAACTCCAATCTTTTTTTATTATTTATTATATACATCCGCTTTTCTTTCTAAATATTTGTTCTTCGTCGCTATGCCGCCTCTTATATGTCTTTGCGATTTATTTAATTCCAGTACGTTTTTTACCTCTTTATATAAACTGGGATTTATATATTTTAATCTTTCGGACACATCTTTATGTATAGTCGTCTAATAAATGAACGGTATTTTCTAAGCCAACATCACTGAGTAACCTTAAATAAACATCAATTTTTCCGTTTTCATCGACTGTTATTTTTTCAATTATTCGACTCAATAAATTATTCGTGATATTTTCTTCACTTAATAAATTCGCTATGTCCTTAAAAGTTTCACTCAAATTATTTTTTAACATATCACTTTTACTTATATTGAGTTTTACAATTTTTAATCTTTCTTCAATCTCAGAAATTGATTTATTAAACTCTGCTGTTTTCGTTTTTAACTCAGATATTGTGATAATGTCATTGTCAAACATATCTAGGTACTTTTGTTTGCTCTTTTTCAACTTTTGTAGTTGAGTTGAAAGCTCTTTTTCTGTTAGCTCATTTTCGGATTTTTCTTTATATTGCCTATTAAATTCACTTGTTATATTTTTTATACTGTTAGGCTTGTCCTTTAAAATCGCAATAAAATAATTTTTTATTTCTTGCAGCAATTCTTGCTCATCTATGACCGTTTTATTTGGGCAGCTAGTTGTACCATTATAATTTCGTCCTGAACACAACCACTTGATGTATGTATTTTTATAAGTGCGAACTTGCCTTCTAAACGAGGCTCCACAGCAAGTGCATTTAATTAATTTGCTGAACACATTTTTTTCAACTTTTCGCTCACCAGTCAATCTAAATATGCTCTGTCTATTACTTTTTATTTTTTTTACCATTTTAAACACATCATCATCAATAATTTGTAGCTCAGGTTTAATTGTAACCAACCAATTTTCCTCTTCCATCGAAGTTCTTTTGCCAGTAAGAAAATCTTCAACAGTTTCTTTGCCATTTACAATTTTTCCGATATAAATTTCATTAGAAAGAATTCTAGCAACAGCATTTTGTGACCATTTGCAATTGCGTTTTGTCCTTAGTCCTCTGCGATTAAGCTCAAGAGCAATCTTATTTTCACCCATATTTTTTTCTGTATACATCTCGAAAATTTGTTTTACCACCGCGCTTTCTTTTTCATTAACGCTAAGATTAAAATAATCTCCCGGAATCTTATCATACCCATATACTAAATTGGGCACACGTCCTTTTTCTGCGTTTATTTTTTTACCAAATTTTACACGCTTAGATATATTGGCACTTTCCTCCTGTGCAATTGCACTTAACATAGTAAGCATGAATTCTGAGCTATCTGAAGAAGTTTGGTCATAATTCACAAAAATAACTTTAATACCCAGGGCTTTTAATTTGCGTATACTCGTTAAAAAATCAAGCGTATTTCTGGCAAGACGTGATACATCTTTTATAAGAACAACATCAAAAAGTCCTTTGTTTGCATCGGATAAAAGTTTTAAAAGTTCTGTACGATTTTTCATTTTTGTTCCACTTTTACCTTCATCCGCATAGATTTTTACCAAGCTATAACCATTATGTTTAGAATATTCTCCAAAAAATTTTTGTTGAGATTCTAAGCTATCTAGTTGTTCTTCTTTGTTAGTACTAACACGACAATATGCAACGACCTTCATAAGGTTTACCTCCCAATATAATTCTGATACAACTATATTGTACCGCATTTTTCGCTGAAAGTAAATTATAATTGTCGTATTTTTGAAGAATGATTATAACCTTTTATACCGTTGCTTAAATATTTTTCCACTATAGAACTCGTTATTAGTTTGGTCAAAAATTTTACCGTTTCTTCATTGTTATTTGGATTATGAAAATTAATATGTAATTTATTACCTTTTTTCAATTTTTGCACCTCACACAGATAGATAATAAATATCTATTAATACCATGATTATTTTATACTTATTAAAGTCCTCCACTCAGTACATAGTTACATCAAGCGACTCGAAAGCAAAACCACACATAAAAAAATACTAATTTCTCGCTAATAATTGTTCTTAACATCTCAGCCCAGCGGGTGACCCCGCAGGACTAGTCGCGAACAAAACAAATTAAAAAAATAAGTTCATTTGCCCGCACACAAATTCATTTTTAAATATCTCAGCCCACTTTTGGCAGCACACGAATTTCACGTCCTCGAAGTTATCGCGAGGCTACCCCCATTGCTTGCGACGGTTTTTTCACGCTCGAGCTG
>CAKSIU010000003.1 GCA_934463265.1 uncultured Eubacteriales bacterium
TGGAGATAAGCGGGATCGAACCGCTGACCTCTTGAATGCCATTCAAGCGCTCTCCCAGCTGAGCTATACCCCCACATCATTTATATTAACTTTTTTATCATCTTTCGCAACAGTTGATATTATATCACCTAAAAAAATTTTTTGCAAGTACTTTTTTACAATTTTTTTAATTTATTTAACTTTTAATTGCTGGTAAAATGCGATTGCTCTAGCCGCAAAAAAATAGTATACTACCTATATAAAGTTTTTTTAAGGAGCTTATACTTATGGATGAAAATGAAAAATATTTTCTGTGGAAAAATCAAAATCTTGCTGACAATGATTTGATTGACGAATTAAACTCTATACGTGAAAATTCTGAAGAAATAAAAGACAGATTTTATAAAGATTTAACATTCGGAACCGGCGGACTTCGTGGCATAATCGGCGCAGGAACCAATCGAATAAATGTATATACCATAGCAAAAGCTACCCAGGGTCTGGCCAATTATTTAAAGAAAAATTTTTTAAGTGCCAAAGTTGCCATCGCTTACGACAGCAGAATTAAATCTGACCTATTCGCAAAAGAAGCTGCGCGAGTCTTGGCGGCGAACAATATAAAAGTTTTTATATACAAAGAGCTTATGCCAACTCCTGCGTTATCTTTTGCCGTGCGCCATTTAAAATGTCATGCCGGTATCGTAATCACCGCCAGCCACAATCCCGCCGAATACAACGGTTATAAAGTTTACGGCAGCGATGGATGTCAAATAACGCTAGATGCTGCAGATGCTATTCTTAAGGAAATTAATAAAATTGACATTTTTAATGACGTCAAGCGCATTAGCTTCGATGAGGCTGTTGACAAAAAAACTATAAATTACATAGAAGAAAATGATATTCAATCGTTTATCAGCGCCGTTAGTGCCCAAGCTTTGAATAAAAATCTTGCGAACAAAGAAAATTTAAATATAGTTTATACACCACTTAATGGGTCCGGACTTAAATGCGTGACTAAAACTTTAAAAATGAACGGTTTTTCT
The DNA here is from genome assembly GCA_934463265.1 of uncultured Eubacteriales bacterium. Classification (GTDB taxonomy): domain Bacteria; phylum Bacillota; class Clostridia; order Oscillospirales; family Acutalibacteraceae; genus CAG-557. The sequence goes on from CAKSIU010000003.1 coordinate 1,023, forward strand.
AACATAAATGTGGTATCTTCGCAAGAGAAGCCCGACGGAAATTTCCCTACTTGTCCGTATCCCAATCCTGAAATTAAAGAAGCACTACAAGAAGGCCTAAATTTATGCCAAAAAACTAACGCAGATATTCTTCTCGCTACCGACCCAGACTGCGACCGCGTTGGAATTGCAGTAAAATATCAAAATGAATACCAACTCCTTTCCGGCAACGAAGTCGGCGTGCTTTTATTCGATTACATATGCAAAATGCGTTTAAAAAACAAAACTATGCCATCAAATCCCGTTTGCATAAAAACTATTGTCACTATCGACATGATTTATCCTATTGCACAAAAATATGGGGTAAAAATAATCGACGTTTTAACCGGCTTTAAATTTATCGGTGAACAAATCGGGCTGCTAGAAAAAATCGGCCACGAAAAGCAATATATCTTTGGTTTTGAAGAAAGTTATGGATATCTTTCTGGCGCTCATGTGCGCGATAAAGACGCTGTAAATGCTTCACTTTTAATCTGCGAAATGACAACCTTTTATAAAAATCAAAACTTGAGTCTAGTTGAAGTCCTTAATAAACTATATCAAGAATTCGGCTATTATAAAAATGTTTTAAAAAGCTTCACTTTTAAGGGTATAAGCGGATTGGAAAAAATGCAGTCTATCATGATACAACTGCGTGAAAATCCGCCGACAAGTCTAAATGGAAAAAATATTCTGTGTCTTTGTGATTACCTAAATCGAGTCAAAATTTTTAATAATTGCAATAAAGAACCTATAAATCTTCCAGCTTCTGACGTTTTAAAATTTGAACTTGCTGACAACATTTCAATAGTGATTCGGCCTTCCGGAACCGAGCCCAAATTAAAAGTATACATATCCGTTGTCGCAAGCACTAAAGAGAATTCTGATGAACTCGCGCTTTCTTTTTGCAAATACTTTGAAAACTTATTTTAAAATAAAAAAAGCAGTTTTTTGGAATTAGTGTCTCCAAAACTGCTTTTAAATTTTATTTCAACGAGCACTTTTTAAAGTCTCTTTTGCTTTATTCAACTTGTGATTGAACGTCGGAACCATTTTCATTAAGGTTTTTTCTATCATAACTTCGTCATTAGACTGAGAAAAGTCGTAAAGAAGCTTTAACTGCTCATTAAACTCATTCTGGTCAAACTCTATTGAGCTGCCTATATAGATTTTTTTATTTTTAGTTTTCTTCATTCCCTCCTCGTTCATAAGCAACTCTTCAAATAATTTTTCGCCCGGTCTAAGTCCGGTATACTCTATTTTTATGTCTTTATTCGGCACAAGTCCTGACAATCTTATCAAATTTTCGGCTAAATCTTTTATCTTGACCGGCTCACCCATGTCGAGAACAAAAATTTCTCCACCTTTTGCAAAGCCTCCAGCCGTCAAAACCAGTGAAACTGCCTCTTGAATTGTCATAAAATATCGTATAATTTCCGGATGTGTTACAGTAACAGGTCCCCCTTGTTTTATTTGCTCTTTAAACAATGGAATAACTGAGCCATTTGACCCCAGCACATTGCCAAATCGCACTGCAACAAAATTAGTTTTGCTAATTTTGTCCATATTTTGAACTATCATTTCGCAAATTCTCTTCGTAGCTCCCATTATATTTGTAGGGTTCACGGCTTTGTCAGTAGAAATTAGTACAAAAGTTTTTACATTGTATTTATCTGCCATAGAGACCACATTCAATGTTCCAAAGACATTGTTTTTCACAGCTTCTTCTGGATTATATTCCATTAAAGGTACATGCTTGTGTGCTGCTGCATGAAAAATTACATCTATGTGTTTTTCTTTAAATATTTTTTCAAGTTTTGTTTTATCTCGAATTGAAGCAATCTGAACTTCGAAGTTCAATTTATTTCCGTATTCTCGAACTAATTCCTGCTGAATTTCATACGCATTGTTTTCATATATATCCAAAATTATGAGGTTTTTAGGTGATAATTTTGCGATTTGACGGCACAACTCTGAACCAATAGAACCACCGCCCCCTGTAACCATAACTACATTATCGTGGATGTATTTACCATATTTTTCTGTTTCAAATATAATTGGTTCTCTGCCAAGTAAATCTTCGACTTCAACCTGACGTATTTCATCGGTAACAGGCTTGCTGGACGTGACCAAATTGTAAATATTGGGAACAATTTTCACTTCCAAATTTGTTCGCGCACATATATCCAAAATTCGCTTTTTTTCATTCATTGGAAGTGCAGCTATTGCAAAAAGTATTACTTCTATATCATATTTTTCACAAACATATGGAATTTCGCTTGTAGAGCCCACTACTTTTAAACCTGAAATTCTTCTTCCTATTTTTTCATTGTCGTCATCAACCAAACAAACCGGAACATAGCTATTGTCCGGCGACTTCGAAAATTCAGATATCATCAGTAAAGCAGCTTCTCCTGCGCCAACCACCAACATTCTTCTTTTGGCTTTGTTTGGAAAATTTTTGCGCTCCATTACCCTATCAATCCTGTAAACAAACCTAAACATAAACATTACAAATGTAGAAAGAATTGCTTGCAAAACGAAAGTCCTGATGCCCAAATGTATATCAAAAGAAAGAGTACAAGCGCAAAATAAAAAATTAGCTACAACCGACGCTAGACCAACATAAAAAAAGTCTTCTATAGCCGCATACCGCCAAATTTTATCGTAGAGTCTAAATAAGACAAACACAGTGGTAAAGCAGATATTTAAAATTATTAAACTTTTTAAAAATTCGGATTCATAACCTTTTAGCGAAAAACAGTTTCTATTTATCGCAAAGGAAAAATAAAATGAAAAATTCCAAATTACAAAGTCGCAAAAAAACAGAAGATATTTTCGGAGTCTTTTTAACTTGTTGTACAACATAATAAACTTTCACCATACTTTAAACGTAATATACGCGATAAAATCACATATAGAAAAGTATATACTAACCGGATATTTTTTTCAAGATTTTCAATTTATTTACTTAAACTCGGCTCTTTAAAGTCAAATTGCCTGTAAAACTGCTTGCTTTCGGAAACTCTTTTTACTGCTGATTGATTTTTAGCCAATAATTTTACGATATCATACAAATCAACCCATATTTCGTTATTGCACTCTTTTTGAGATTCGTCAAAAATAAGTTCCAACCCAACGTGCAGATGGCTGGTTTCTATGTTATTTACGTTTTCATTTGGACTGTAGCCTGTTCTTCCAACATAACCTATTACATCGCCGGCTTTCACAACTTTCCCCTCGCAAAGTTCTTCGTGAAATGGTTTATCTTTTCTTAAATGGGCATAATAATAATATCTTTTTTTGTCAAAACTTCGAACCCCAACGCGCCAGCCTCCATATTGATTCCAGCCCATTATTTCTACTGTTCCTGATTCTATTGCAATCACCGGCGTGCCAACTGCTGCCATCATGTCGTGTCCCAAATGAGGACGTGCGTAACCATAACTTCTTGCTGCACCAAAATCCGCATAATGCTGATATGGAAAAGTCTTTGCTATTGGCAAAAATGCTTTTAATCCGTATTTATCTTCAAATATTGGCTCTCCGTTTTCATTTGTGTCGACCTGTATGCTGTAATCACCTATAAATTCTCCTAAAACGGCTGTATAAACCTCTTTATAATACTTAAAATATTTCATTTTTTCTGTGAGTTCATCTATGCTTTTGCCATTATTTAACTCCGAAACTACCGAATCCATGTCTTTTACCTTATAATGATTTTTAAAATCTCCACCGTACTTTGCTGACAAATACGCCAAAACATCTGTCCAATTTATCTTAATTTCTTTGTCGTGACTTTCTATATCAATTTTCATTGCTTTATCCAAAACTTCATATGGAATATTAAACTCTGCATACTTTATAAAGTCTTTTTTTCCTTCGTTATCTTCAATTTGTTCGGTTTCATTTACCGCCATAACTCCTTTATCTCTGTTTTTGTTGCTCAAAGAAAATATTCCCACAATTACTGGTATTACCAACACTAAAAATGCCATTCCGACATACTTTCTATTTAAAATTTTATAAATCACTTCATCACCCGCAATTGAATAATATATTGTATGTATATTCTTAAAGCCAATACTTATGCTTCGCTTTCTATTTTCCTGTTGACTAATCTCTAATAAACTTGTAGAATTAATTATAGTAAACCATTTTACTTAGGAGTTGAATTTTATGAACAATGAATTTGCTGCAGATTTAATCACGCTTATTGACGACGAAGGTACCGAACATTCCTTTGAAATACTAGATGTAATAGAAAATGACGACGGCTGTTTTTATGCTCTGCTTCCTAGCAGTGACAGTGATAATGACAATCTTTCTGACAACTCCTCATATTATATCTTTGAGGTAATTGATGAAAACGGTGAACAGGTTTTAGCTGAGGTTGAAGACGATTCTTTATTAAAAAAATTAGCTGATTCTTTTGAGGCTAGGTTTGAAGATATGTATGGTCACAATGAAAGCACAGAAAATTTTTAGTCGTTTTACAGCAAAACACTTTACTTATTCATTTTTTTGTGTTATAATTGCAATATAAACCGTTCCTGCCCGATTCGCGGACCGTGTTATATAACCCTACAAACTTATGATAGGGAGCTTTGCTCTCTAGGTGAATTGCAGACCTCCCGATTTTTTCGGACGAAGGGAGCGTGAAGCCTATAGGCGGGCACCCACCTGCTTTGTGGTAGGCAGGTTATCATAAACACGTTACGGTCGGGCGGGGTTTTTATTTATCAAAAAGAAAGAGGCACTTTGCAAAATTTTTGTAAAGTGCCTTTAAAAGTGCCTTTAATTATATTCTTTTAATATTATTTAATTTGCAACAGACATTACTTCTTCCAAAGCTTTCGCCAGTTGGTCCGGGCATGATGTTCCTCGTCCGGCACAATCTATGCCTTTGCACTTTTTTATAACGTCCTCAATTTTCATTCCTCTTACCAGCGATGCAATTCCTTGAGTATTTCCGCTACATCCTCCAATAAATTTAACGTCATTTATTACTCCGTTCTCAACATCAATTACTATTTTACGCGAACAAGTTCCTTTTGTATCATAAGTATAAACCATAAATTGCCTCCTAAAATTATAGTTTTTATTAATAAATTAATAAAAAATTTTGTTTTTGTCCTTTTGATATTTATTATTTAGATAAATGCATTATATATTAGCTAAGTTTCGTTGTCAATCTTATTTTTTTATTTACAAAATACCTCTTATAATTTTGTCTAATTTATGTTATAATATGTTCGAGGTGTTAAAAAATGAACCTATCTATTAATTGCGGTACTTGGAATTCTATCTTCGCTATTCCTTGTGACGTCGTTGACAAACATATAAAATTAGCCGGTTCGGCTCAGTTAAAAGTACTTTTATTCATCTTGCGCTACGCCGGTCAAAATATCTCTACCGACAAAATCGCTACGGCTCTTTCTATGGACGAGCTTGACGTTAAAGACTCTATGCAATACTGGATTGAAACTAAAGTTATATCTGTTCCTGATTCAAGTTTGGAAGAAAAAAATGAGGTTAAAAAGGAAGTCTTGCACTCTAAAAACAATATATGCGATGAAGAAAAAGCAGTTACTGCTACAAATTTCAAAAAATTTCCTACGCGAATAGAGAAACCAGATTCTGCTTTTGTTGCAAGACGTATAAACGATTCTGAGGAAATTTCTTTTTTAATGCAAGAAGCTCAGGTTATCCTTTCAAGACCAATTTCAACCGGAGAAAGCGCTATTTTATTAATGCTGCATGACTCCGACGGACTTCCTATTGACGTGATTATTATGATTATGCAATATGCTGTCAGCGTTGGGAAGGGAAATATAAAATATATTGAAAGAATAGCTATATCCTGGGCTAATGAAGAAATTGATACTGTCGAAAAAGCAGAAAATAAAATTCGAGCTTTAGAAAGTTATCGTAAGGCGTGGTCCTCTCTCGAAAAAATTATCGGTATTGAGCATCGGTCTCCTTCTTCAAAAGAAGACGAGGCCGCTAATCGTTGGATTAATGTCTGGAAAATTCCTGAGAACTTAATAAAAGAAGCTTATGACCGTTGTGTTAATGCTAAGGGTAAGTATATTTTAAGTTATATGGATGGAATAATAAAAAATTGGTACAATAACGGCATAAAAACGCTTGAACAAGCTCTTGATGAGGATAAATTTAAAAAATCGTCTCAAAATAAGCAAGGACAAAATAATGATTTTACTTCTTACAACATAGATGAATATGAACGCAATTATATGTACATATAAAGGAGATTTTTATGAGTATTAAAGCCGAAACTTTGCTCCAGGCCGAGGCAGAACTTGAATCTTTGAGAAAATCTCAAATTGAAAAAAATGAAGTTAGAAAAAAACAGTTTTATAGAAAATTTAAACGAGCCAAAGACATTGAAGTTCAATTATCTCGCACAGCTATTGATTCCGCTAAAGCTATTTTATCGGGTGCTAACGCTAAAGAAAAACTTACTGAACTGAAAAATAAAAATTTGGCTTTACAAAAAGAGTTGGAGGCTTTGCTAATTGCTGCAAATTTACCGCTTGACTATCTGGATTTAAAGTATAAGTGTAATAGTTGTAAAGATATGGGATACATTGACGGTGTTATGTGTGATTGTCTTAAAAATTTAATTAAAAAAATTACTTATAGAAATTTAAATAAACTTTCGCCGTTATCTTTATCTACTTTTGAGGCTTTTAATATAGACTTTTACCCTGATAAAAACTCTGCTGATGGAGTAAATGTAAAGTTACACATGGAGAAAATTTTTAATTTTTGCAAAAATTATGCGGATACTTTTAACAAAAAATCTGAAAATTTGTTTTTGCAGGGAGCTACGGGGCTTGGTAAAACTCATTTATCGTTGGCTATCGCAAATAGTGTAATAAACTCCGGGTATAATGTAATTTATACTTCTGCTCCGAATATTCTTTCTAAGCTGGAAAAGGAGCATTTTAATCATAATTTTCAGGACGAGGAGACTGAAAAGCATTTGATTGAATGTGAACTATTAATCTTAGATGACATCGGCACTGAGTTTCAGACAAGCTTCTCTAGTGCGATGATTTACAACATTATCAATTCTAGAATTATGTTTCAAAAACCTACTATAATCAGCACAAATCTTTCTGTTAAAGAAATTCAATCTGCTTACTCCAAACGGTTAGTTTCCAGAATTATGGGTAGTTATAAGCGTCTTTTTTTCCTTGGAAATGACATTCGGCAATTTTTAAAAATGCCGAATAAATAATTTTTTATAATATATTATTGATTACTTTTTTGTAACGAAAAAAGTAATCAATATTTTTTTAGCAAGACATAGCAATCTCATAACGCTTTTTTTGTGTGCATAAAAAAAATATTTGGGGCACAAAATTATAAATTTTAATAATTAATTTATAATTATACCATTGACAAATCGGTCTTAAAGTGGTAAATTATAATTAATGATTAGCACTCATGCTATTCGAGTGCTAATATTTTTTCATCCGGAAGGAGGTTTATCGGTGGAACTCTCTGATAGAAAATTGAAAATATTATCTGCGGTTATCAACAACTACATTCAATATGCTGAACCGGTAAGTTCCAAAATTTTGTGTGACCTATTGGATTTTTCCGTTTCTTCGGCAACTATTCGAAATGAGCTTGCGGAACTTACTGAACTCGGCTTCCTGGAACAACCTCATACATCTGCTGGCCGTATTCCTTCATACCTTGGTTACAGACTTTATATAAATAGGCTTATGGGAAAAGCTTATCTATCAAAAAAAAGCAAGGATTATATTGAGTCGGGTTTAAAATTGAGCGAACATGACCCTGAGTTATTGCTAAAAAACGCAACTCAGATTTTGGCGAATATGACTAATTTTGCGGTTATATCCACGACTGTATCCACAGAAAAAAATTTTATTAGAAATGTTAAGCTGGTTCAAATTAGCAAGTTTACCGCTATGATTATCCTTACTACATCTTCCGGTGTAATTAAAAATCGACTATTTCGTTGCGAATTTTCTTTAACGGCGGATATTTTAAACACGGTTAATAATTTTTTAAGTGAAAGGTTTACTGGCGTTTTATTAGCTGAAATAACTCCTGCGTTTATTCAAACTGTTGCGATATCTGTGGGCGAAATGGCCTTTTTTATGTCGGATATTTTAAATGTTCTTTTTGAGGTCTACAAACTTGCTGCCAAACCTGATTTTCATTTTGACGGGCAAACAAATCTTTTGTTAATTCCGGAATTTAACCAACAGTCTGCTATAAAATTAATGAATTTTTTGACGGTTTACGATGACATAAGCGATTTGTTTTTTTCTTCGGATAATTCCAAAACTAGAGTTTTTATTGGAAAGGAAAATCCACACGAAGAGTTGACTCAATCAAGTATTATTGTTACGAAGTACATTGTTAATGGTGAGGACTATGGTTCTATCGGAATAGTTGGCCCAACCAGAATGAATTATGCTAACACGATTGCTAAACTAGAATACACCGCTTCTTTATTGGGAGATATGTTAAATAATATTTTTTATTTAGAGTAATTTAAAGGAGGCTTATATTTTGACTGAAGAAATAATAAAAAATTCTGAATGTGAAAAAGAAAATCATTGTGAAGGTTCAAACGAACAGGAAATAATTAATGAAAATGAGGAGATTTTAAAGAAATTGGAAGAATTTAAGAGTGAATTAAATGTTCAAAATGAACGTTTTTTGCGCTTGGCTGCTGAGTATGATAATTATAGAAAACGCAGCGAAAAAGATAAAATTTCAATCTATAACGATGCAAAAGCTAAAACCGTTGCGGAAATTCTTCCTATTGCGGACTGTATAGAAAGGGCGATTGAGTCCAGTCGCGACGCTGATGATGAATATCAAAAAGGGCTTTCCATGTTAAATGAACAATTTATTGCTACTCTTTCTAAACTTGGGGTGAATTCATTTGGAAGTGTCGGAGATAAATTCAATCCGGAACTTCACAATGCGATATCTCATATTGAAGACGATAAATTGGATGAAAATGTTATTGCGCAAATTTTTCAAAAGGGATACACGCTTGGGGATAAGGTAATTCGTCATGCGATGGTTTCCGTTGCAAATTAGCAAATTATTGCGGTTTTTCCGCTAAAACTATAAATATAAATATTATAAAATTTGGAGGTTTTTATTATGGCAAAAATTATCGGTATTGATTTGGGTACTACAAACTCTTGCGTAGCTGTTATTGAGGGGGGCGAACCTGTTGTCATCGCCAATGCTGAAGGAACTAGGACAACTCCATCGGTTGTTGCATTTTCTAAAACTGGAGAAAGAATGGTTGGTCAAGTGGCTAAACGTCAGGCTATTACTAACCCCGACCGCACTATTTCTTCAATAAAAAGAGAAATGGGAACTAGTCATAAAGTGAATATAGATGGAAACAGTTTTACTCCGCAGGAAATTTCGGCTATGATACTTCAAAAATTAAAAGCCGACGCGGAAGCTTATTTGGGCGATACTGTGACTCAAGCGGTTATTACTGTTCCGGCATACTTTACAGACGCGCAACGTCAGGCAACTAAAGACGCTGGTAAAATTGCAGGATTGGACGTAAAGCGTATAATAAATGAGCCAACTGCTGCTGCTCTATCTTATGGAATAGATAAGGAAAATTACCAAAAAATTATGGTCTATGACCTTGGCGGAGGTACATTTGATGTTTCTATCATCGAAATGGGCGACGGTGTACAAGAAGTTCTGGCAACTGCGGGAAATAATAAACTTGGTGGCGACGATTTTGACCAAAGAATTATTGATTGGATGGTTGACTCGTTTAAATCCGAAAACGGTGTGGATTTGAGAACTGACAAAATGGCTATGCAACGTCTAAAGGAAGCTGCTGAAAAAGCTAAAATCGAACTTTCTGGGGTCACGTCTACCGCGATTAATTTGCCATTTATTACTGCAGACGCTACTGGTCCTAAACATCTTGACTTAACCTTGACTAGGGCTAAATTTAATGAACTTACAAAAGATTTAGTTGAGAATACTATGGGACCTGTTCGTCAGGCATTATCTGATTCTGGTTTGTCTATAAATCAGATTGATAAAGTCTTGATGGTTGGCGGGTCTTCGAGAATTCCTGCGGTTCAGGATGCTGTTAAATCTTTAATTGGAAAAGAACCGTTCAAAGGAATAAATCCGGATGAATGTGTTGCAATCGGTGCAGCTTTACAGGCTGGCGTTTTGGGCGGAGAAGTTCAAGGCTTGCTTCTTTTGGATGTTACTCCCCTATCTCTCGGCGTTGAAACTATGGGCGGTATCATGACAAAAATTATTGACAGAAATACCACTATTCCTACTAAAAAAAGTCAAATTTTCTCAACCGCCATGGATAATCAAACTCAAGTTCAAATTAATGTGCTTCAAGGCGAGCGCGAATTTGCAAAAGATAATAAACAGTTGGGATTATTTACATTAGACGGAATTGCTCCTGCTATGCGCGGAATTCCTCAAATTGAAGTCACTTTCGATATTGACGCTAACGGCATTGTGAATGTTAATGCTAAGGACCTCGGAACTGGCAAAGAGCAAAAGATTACAATTACATCGAACACGAATATGTCTAAAGAAGAAATTGAGCAGGCTGTTAAAAACGCTGAACAATTCGCTGAAGAAGATAAAAAGCGTCGTGAAGAGGTTGAAACTAAAAATGAGGCAGAAAATCTTTGCTACGCCGTTGAAAAATTAATAAATGAAAACGGTGACAAGATTGACAGCGCGGACAAAGATAATCTTAATGCAAAAGTTAAGTCATTAAAAGAGGCAATTTCTGCCAACAACATAGACACTATTAAATCCGGAAAAGAAGATTTGCAGAAAGCAATGTATGAAGTTTCGGCAAAGTTATATCAAAATGCAGCTCCAAATCAAGATGCTGGTACGGCCGAGAGTCAAAATAGTGATGCAAATGCTACAGCTGGCAACGCGCAAGGTGGCGAAAATGTTTACGAAGCCGATTTTAAAGATGTAGATAATAATAAATAGAGTTAATTTGCACGAAAATCCCTTAACCGCATTTTTGGTGGTTGAGGGATTTCCATAACAGTCGAAGATTTTTTAGGAGTGATTTTTTTGTCATCTAAACGAGATTTTTACGAAGTTTTGGGCCTTTCTAAAGGTGCTTCCGAGGACGAAATTAAAAAGGCTTATCGAAAACTCGCAAAAAAATATCATCCGGACTTAAATCCAGGTGATAAAGACGCTGAATCAAAATTTAAAGAAGTAAATGAAGCTTATGAAGTGCTTTCTGATAGCAACAAACGTTCGAGGTATGATCAATTTGGTCATGCAGGAGTCGATCCATCATATGGAGCTGCTAGTGCTGCTGGAGGAAATCCTTTTGGTGATGATTTTGACATCGGAGATATATTCAGTAGCTTTTTTGGCGGCGGCTTTGGCGGCGGTTTTTCATCTAGGCGTCAAGCTAATCCCAATGCGCCTAGACGCGGTTCTGATACGGAAGCTAACATCAGTATTTCTTTTGAAAAGGCTGCAAAAGGGTGCAAAAAAAATGTTTCTTATCGCGTTGTCGAAAAATGTCCCGATTGTAGCGGCTCAGGAGCAGCTAAAGGTACTTCCGCAAAAACTTGCCCAATTTGCCATGGAACCGGGCAAAGTCGCGTTACTCAGCGAACTCCTTTTGGAGTTATTCAGACGGCACATACTTGTGAAAAATGTCATGGAACCGGCTCTGTTATAGAAAATCCATGCAGAAGATGCTCCGGTACGGGAAGAATTCAGACTTCTAAAAAAGTTGAAGTGAATATTCCGGCTGGCATAGATAATGGACAAATTTTAAAAGTAAGCGGGCATGGAAATGCTGGTGTTAATGGTGGCCCTTCAGGTGATTTACACGTTTATATTAATGTTCAACCTCATTCTATCTTTGAGCGCCGTGGTTTCGATATTTGGTGCGAACTTCCAATTACTTTTGTTCAGGCTGCACTCGGCGCGGAAGTTACTGTGCCTACACTCGATGGAAAAGTCAGTTATAATATTCATGAAGGCACTCAGCCAGGAGATGTTTTTAAACTTCGTGGAAAAGGCATTGAACGACTCGGTTCTAGAGGATGCGGTGACCAATTTGTAAAAGTAAGTATCGAAATTCCAAAAAATTTATCTCAGAAACAAAAAGAAATTTTGCGTAATTTTGAAAATGAAGCTACTGAAACAAATTATCAAAAAAGAAAAGGTTTTTTCGAGAAAATAAAAAATATATTTGGAGAAAATTAAATGGACTTTACCGAAATTATAATCGAAATAAATACAAACGATATTGAAACTGCTTCGGCCATTGCAAATATGGTAGTTCCTTACGGTATATACATTGAAGACTATTCAAATTTGGAGGCCGAAACAAAAGAAATCGCGCATATTGACCTTATTGACGAAGACTTATTAGCAAAAAATAGAAGCCTTGCTTTAATTCATCTGTACATTTCTCCAGAAAATATTCCTCTTGAAGCTATCTCTTTTTTGCGTGAACGTTTTGGTTCCGCTAAAATAAAACATAAAATTTCTACGCAAAACTGCAAAATGGAAGACTATATAAATAACTGGAAAAAATATTTTAAACCGATTCCTGTCGGAGATAAATTATTGATTTGTCCGTCGTGGGAAAAATGCAATGTTAATTCGTCTAATAATCGTACGATTTTGCAGCTCGACCCTGGTTTAGCTTTTGGAACCGGAACTCATGAAACAACTCGTCTTTGCCTTGAATTGCTCGAAAAGTATATCAATTCAAATGTAAATGTGCTTGATGTCGGCTGCGGTAGCGGAATTTTATCTATAGCATCAATCCTTCTTGGTGCCGAAAGTGTAACTGGTGTAGATATCGATGAACTTGCAGTAAAGACAGCACTAGAAAATGCAAAAATTAATAATGTAAATAACAAATTTAATGCTGTTTGTGGCAACTTAACAGAAAAAATTTCTGGCAAATTCGATATAATCGTTGCAAACATTGTAGCAGACGTAATAATTGAGTTAAATAAATCGATAAAAAATTATATGAACGAAAACTCGATATACTTAATGAGCGGAATCATTGAGCCATATAAAGATAAAGTCTTGCAATCTCTCGAAGCGGATTTTAATATCCTAGACTTAAAAACTGAAAACGGTTGGGTTGCAATCGCTGCAGAATTAAAAAAATAAACATATAAGAGAAAATAAAAAAGGAGCTAAAATGTATGGAAAAATACGTTTTTAAAATAATAATGAAACATATTTTTTACATTTTGCTTCTTTTGATTATTTTTGCGATTCTATATTTTTTCAAAATTTCTTGCTTTTTTCGCTTTTTTACAGGAATTCCCTGCCCTTCTTGCGGTATGACTCGTGCTTTTTTATCATTAATAAAATTAAATCTTCGTGAATCTTTTTATTACCATCCACTTTTAATTCCATCATTATTCGCCGCATTCATCGCTATACATATGAATGTTTCTGCACTTAAGTTCAACAAAAAAATTGCCAACACTTATTTATGGGCTTTTATTATAATTTTTTTCGCGGTATATTTGTTTCGGCTCATCACCAATAGTATTCCGTAAATCCACAAGCGGCAAATTAAAAAGATATGTTATAAATCATAACATATCTTTTTTCTTTAGTATGTAAGCAACTATTGCAACGATGGCGCCTGTAAATACAATTGGGAACCACCAATATTGTTTTTGAGTAAACGGCAAATACTCAACGTTCATGCCGTAAATTCCAGAAACTATTGTTGGAATCGAGGATAATAAAGTTATCGAGGCCAGAACTTTCATTACGATATTCAAATTATTGGAAATTATAGACGCAAAAACATCCATGGTGCTTGCCAAAATATTCATGTGCGTGTTAGACATTTCTATAGCTTGTCTGACTTCAATCAGAACATCGTCCAACAATTCATGGTCTTCGTCATACAATTTTACAAGTCTGCCACGAGCTATTTTTTCAAGAGTTGCTTCATTAGCCTTTAAAGAGGATGAAAAATAAACCAGTGATTTTTCTATTTCTAATAATTGAATCAACTCTTTATTTTTCATAGATTTTCGAAGTTCATGCTCAGCGTGGTCACTAATTTTATCAATCTGCTTCAAATACTGCAGATATTTCATTGCAACTCTTAAAATAATATATAGTACAAACTGCGTTTTAAATTGCGGATAAATATTTCTAACCACGCCTTCCGCAAATTCACCGATAATCACATTTTCCCTCAGGCAAAGAGTAATAACATTCGACTCGGTTATAATTATACCAAGTGGCATTGTATGATATGTAATACTTTTTTCATTTTTTCTAGCAACAGGAATATCCACAACAATTAAGGTATTGCCATCTTCGTAGTCTATGTGAGAAGATTCTTCTTCGTCCAAAGCTGACTTTAAAAAATCCGGGTCGATATTAAAATCGGTGATTAATTTATCGATTTCATCATCATCAGGCGCAGTACAATTTATCCAGCAACCGACTTCGTATGATTCAATTTCTGTAATTTTTCCTTTTATATTTTTATAATAATTTACCAAACTTACATCCCCTTAAAAATTCATTAAGGGAACATACGCTCACAAAATTTGTGAAAATATGTTTCCTTAATAAAAAATATTCTCTTACAAAAGCCCCATTTGGGTCATCAGAAACCATATTCTCACAACCTAAAAATAAAAATTCTAATTTTTTATCGATATAATATAATTATATCACAAAATCGAAAAAAATACAATCAACCGAACATATCCCGCAGTTTAATTAAATTTTTATATTTTTTATAAAAAGTATTGACACTATATATTTTTTATGTTATCATTAACTAGAAATGCGCATCTCAAACTATTTTATTTTTAGAAAGGGTGTTTTTCATGGACAAAAAAGATATGAAAACGGAATTAAATGAAAACAATTTAGAAAATGTTTCTGGGGGAGGCGAAGTTAAATTTTTAAGAAATACAAGTAAAAATGATGAAAAAGGTGCCAGATATATTGCCAAAGCAACCTTTAACGGAAAACCAGTCACGGGTTACTTTAAAGATATGGACGTAGCTAAGGTTTGGGTAAAAAATTTTGAACAAGACGACATAGAACTTTTGGAAAGTGGTCATCTATATTTTTAAATAAAAAACACCTGCTTTATAAAAAGCAGGCGTTTTCTTTGCGTATAATCAATTAAAATTAAACATCACAATAAAAGCCGTTATCGTATTTTAAGTGCCAACAATATTTACACTTCTCAGGACAACCATCCTGTCTCCACTCACCTTCTTTACTCTCCAAAACTCTAAAACTTCCCGGCTTACAGCATATTCCATCCGAACTAACGTCAACAATCGCTCCACCTGAAATTCCAGATAGTTTACCTAACTCTATCTTTTCTTTTTTTAAAACTTCACTCATTTTATAACACCCCTATCCATTAAAATTAATCCATGATAAACTTTCCTTTTTAGAATAAATTAAACTATTTTTAAACATAAAGCACTCATAAAATACTCGTTGAAAAGTAATTTTTATGAATGCTTTTGGATATTAATACAAGACTTTTAAATTAACGTTATGTAATAAGATTTAAAGAATATAATAATGCAAAATAATTAAATTAAATTTATATTGGTGATTTATATTATATTACATTATTTTTAATTCGTCAAGAGTAATATATTATAAAGATTTCATTATTTTTTTAGTCAATTATTACTAAGTTCATCTATCGAACCAAAAGTGTATCCTTCGGATTTCCATTTATTTATAAGTTCGTCTAGAATTTCTGAATTCGTCTTTGATGTGCTATGCAATAATACCACTGCACCTGGGTGAACCCTTGATAATTTTTCAAAAGCATGTTCCTTTGTAGGTTGTTTGTCTGTAAGCCAATCTACATATGCCAAACTCCAAAATATCGTTTTGTAACCTAACTCATGTGCGTGTTTTAAATTTTCTTCATTATACTTACCCTGCGGCGGTCTATAATACTTCGGAAGATCTTTGCCTGTGGTTTCTTTAAACATCTCCTCCAACTTTGAAATTTCCTTTTTAAATGATTCCATATCCGAAATTTTAGACATATCGGGGTGTGAAAAGGTATGATTTCCCACTGTATGCCCCTCATCAACCATTCTTTTTACCAAGTCTGGACTTGTTTTTATATAATTTCCAACCAAAAAGAAGGTTGCTTTAACATCATTTTTCTTTAAAGCATCAAGTATAGCTGGTGTATAGCCATTTTCAAAACCTGCATCAAATGTAAGGTATACTTTTTTTTCATCCGGATTTCCTAAATAATATGCATCATACTGTTTCAAAAAATCTCTACTGGCGTTGCCTGTTGGGGCTTTTCCGGGTTCACTGAACGCTAATCCCCAATTATTATTTACAGCTTTCGACGTCGCTATTGATTTATTATTCGCTGAAAGACTTGTTCCAATCAAGACTGAGGTAATTATAAAGCAGACCATCGTTAAAAAAATTATATATTTTCTTCTTAAAACTATTACCAATCCGCTCACCGCCCTTTGTATAGCTAAAGAATTATACAGATTAATCCATTACATCCATCATTTATGATTCTCTCTATGGTTTCTTTTATTTTAGTTCTGGCATCATTTGGCATTCTGTAAAGTTTGTTATGAAGGCCTTCATTTACAAGCTCATATAATGACTTACCAAATATATTCGAATCCCAAATTTTTCCTGGATTTTCTTCAAATTCTTTTAGCAGATAATTTACAAGTTCTTCTGACTGTTGCTCAGAACCCACTATCGGTGTGACTTCGGTGGTAATTCTCGTTTTCATCATATGTATTGACTGAGCAGAAGCCTTTAATCTTATTCCGTATTTTCCACCTTGTTTTATTATTTCAGGTTCATCAAGAGAAAGTTCCTCTGTTGAGGGCATAACTATTCCATAACCTGTTTCAAGCACGTCATTGTATGCCTGGCTGATTTTATTATATTTCTCTTTTATTGCTGAAAGTGCCATCATACAATCCAACAAATCGCCTTCATCTGTAACCTCTAAGCCGGTTTTTTCTCCCAGTACCTTATAAAACAAATTTGGGCTTATCTCTGTAACGATTCGTGCATTTCCAATCCCCAAATCAACTGACACTGCTCTTGCAGAATCAATATATTCACATGAAGTTATATTATCAGTTATATGATTTATTTCACGAATCTTTTTTATGTCCTTAGAAAAATTTTCTATTGTAGAATAAATTTCACTTCGTAACCAGTGATTTTTTTCTAAAGTTGTTAACCACTTAGGCATATCTATTTTTATTTCTTTAACCGGAAATTCAAAAAGTATTTGAGCTAAAATGCGTTTTATTTCGTTTTCACTCAATTCTAGACAATTCACTGGCAAAACCGGAACACCATATTTTTCCGTTAAAACCCTTGCCATTTCTTTCGTCTCGGAAGCAGTAGGATACATACTGTTAAGCAGCACAATAAATGGTTTTTTTATTTCTTTTAATTCATTAATTACACGTTCTTCGGCTTCTTCATACTCTTCTCGAGGAATGTCACTTATAGTTCCATCGGTTGTTACAACCAAACCAATTGTTGAATGATCGGTTATGACTTTTTTTGTGCCGAGTTCTGCCGCCATATTAAACGGAATAGGTTCTTCAAACCATGGCGTCATCACCATTCTTGGTTGTTCGTTTTCTATGTATCCCAACGAGCTTGGAACTATATATCCTACACAGTCTATCAACCTTACTTTAAAGCTTGCATTTTCGCCTATGTGAACTTCCACAGCATTTTCCGGAATAAATTTAGGTTCTGTCGTCATAATAGTTCTGCCCGCCGCCGACTGTGGCAATTCATCTACTGCACGCTCTTTTTTATAACTGCTGTCCATATTCGGGATTACAAGATTATCCATAAAGCGTTTTATAAATGTTGATTTACCGCTTCGTACCGGGCCTACAACACCAATATAAATATCTCCATTTGTTCGTTGAGCTATATCTTGATAAATATTTCTTTCTTCCAAAAGTACTTCCTCCCAAGTCGCATATTTTTTTATTATTTAAAATTTACATCGGTATAAACAACATATTTCTGCCTTGTAGTTTATCTACATCTGTATCTATTTCATTTTCATTTTGAATTTTTTCAACTGATGTGCAATATTTTTTTGCAATATTCCATAATTCTTCGCCTTCATCTGCATAATAAATGGTCAATGCAGTTTTTTTATCTTTTTCTCTAGGTTTCTCCTCATCCACAAATATGTCTGTTATTGATAAGTGCTTACTTTCGATATAAACAACTGCTCCAATTTGTAACTCTGCTATTACCTCAACTAAATTTTTTCCAATAAGCCTACATTCACAAGATTTTAATAAAACATTTTCTTCACACAAAACAGTGTCCGATTCGTTGTTTAACTCATGTTCATATGTAAACTCAACTAAGCGTTCTAAATAAAAAGGAATGTCTTCTGAATCCTTCGCTAAAAGGCATACATTAATTTTTCCTTCAAAATTAATTTTTTCATCTTTAACAAAGCATTTTACATTATTTAGTTCTCCGTCTGCATCAATTAATTCAGAAATTTCATTATTATCAACGTCTATACTGTTTTTAAGCATATAAGTCTCGTTTAATTTATCAGCTAAATTAGATAATGACACTTTTTCAAATTTTGGTTCTGACTCATAATCTATAGAATAAACATCATTTAAAATGCTTATATCTTTTTCTTCATAAGCAATTGCCGAAACTCCTATTTTACATTCAAATGATAACAAATTATTTTCGTCGTTATCATTAGATTTTACACTTATATCGTGATTTAAAACTTCTATATTAATGTCACAACCGCAGTCATCCTGAACACCTTCAACATCAATTATCTGACTAATCGGCACAGTATGCTCTAAAATTTCTATATTGCTATATTCTATATCACTTATATAAACAACTTTTATATTCGCCACCGCGTTTATCATAACTTTATTCTGCAGCGTTTTATAATCTTGAAGCTCCGCACTTACTGTTGTTTTCAAAATATGCTCTATTTCTGGCTGTTTTGAACCTTTATCTATGACCTCCGATATATTAAAATATTGCTGTCCCAAGCCTAGCACATTATTGCATTTAGTTAAGATTTTTTTCTTTTCTATGCCCTCTCCATCTATATCACAAACAACATCTTTTTCTTTTTTGCATCTAACTTTAGCAAAAATCGAAAAAGCTCCGTGAATATCAAGTCTTCTTGGCGTGACTGCTCTGCAATTAACATATTCTGTTTTTGTTTTGGTTAAAATAATCGCGTCATGTACCGAATTTTTTAAATTTATCGAAACAGAAAACGGACTTGAATGTTCGCAGCATCTTATTGATATTTTTTCTTCATCCAGATAAATTAAAGAAATATTGGCAGTTCCCTCTACATAAAGCTTATCACCGGAGATATTTCTGGAACTTATTTGCGGACAAATTTGACATTTTAAAATTTTCTTAATATCCGGACAATAATCCGGCAGACTAAAATCCAAGTCAACAGGCTGTTCCACGAGTCCATCAAAAATTGTCTCGCAAGCACATAAAGTTTCTTTTTTGATACTGTAATCCATAAATTTGACCTCTCTTATTATATTTCTATAACTAAATCTATTCTGCACCTGTCCCTTTTATGACTTTACTTATATCTCAAAACATAAATATATGGATTTTCACGTTTTTTCGGATGTCTGTATATAATAAATTAACGACGTTAAAAAAAAGAAAGTTATAGCCATAATTAATTTGGCGGTGAAATTCTATGAATTCCTATTGCAAACAAGGCAAGTTAGTCCTGATTTTTTTGCTCGGTCTTACCATATCATATTGTGTTCCCATTCACTTCATAATAAAACTTCTTGTAGCCATATCAATTATACTTGCAATAGCTTTAATACGATGTTAACCTAGATTGGAGGGTCTTTTTTTATGAAAGTTGTGGTTGTTAAAAGTCCTAAGGTCCTCGGATTTTTTTTAAGAAAAATATTTAAAATCAAAAAAGAAGAAGCTTAAACATATACACAAACTTTAACTCTTTTTGCTATTCTGCCTCTTGAGTGGATAAAAATCTACTTAAGAGGATTTCTTTTGTGCAACTGCAAAAGCAACTTCAAATTTTATCAATATATTTTTTGAGGCCCTTACATTCTTACTTCTGTAATAGTTTTTTATATAAAAAGTCTATTAATTTTCACATCTAATTAAACTATAAATTTTTCTAGTCTTGCTCCCAAATATACTACTACTTCTTAATTTATTCAATAATTTATATTAATAAAATAAACCCTCACGATGGATTATTGTCCATCGTGAGGGTTTATTTTTTTCTGGTTTTAATAATTTATTTATTTTCTGTCGTCCTGAAATGCAGACATAAGGCTCAAAGAATCGTCCAAAAATCCGAGCCAGCCAGAAGAAATTTGGCTTAAATCTGAATCCGTTCCTACAGTTGTAAGTGAACGCTTTGGAGCCCTGCTATTTAAAACTCCCTTTTCTTCTACGTCTTCATTTTTTTCAAAATTTTTCATAATGACATCCCCTTCTAAAGTAAAAATATATTCAGCTTCTCAGCTTTACGTTAATTATACTAAAAAATATAAAGAATGTCAACTGATTTTATGTAAAAAATATTTTTATTTTAAAATTAAACTTCTTTCGACTGTTTTTCCATATTTTCTACGACAATATCAAAAATCTCCCCAATCGAATCACAATATTCAAGAACTTGCCATGATTCGTTGGTATGAAAATGAATTTTAATCAAGTTTTCATCACCGACAACCAAAAGGCAGTCGCCCTTAAAATTATTCACAAAATAATCATTAATCTTCCCCTCATCAAGGCTTTCACCTTCAATTAACAACTGTGTATCATATTTATACTCAAGCATTATTACATCTCCTCGTATAATAAAGATACGATATTTTTGAGAAAGAATATCGAAACTTCTTGTTATCTCATAAGCCATATGGGATAATGAGTCTGTACAGATAGAGGTCGCAGGTCATCTCCTTGAAGCGAAGTCTTCCAAAGTAAAGGGTAGCGCCTCATCTTTACGGGCTTATACGAATGAGCTGGATAGCACCAAGTTGCTGAATATCTAACGAGGTTGTATTCCGTAAAGAACAGAGGTATAGACTTTATCTGCACAAATAAATATTAAGCAGGTGTAAGTATGTTCTACATAGGAATTGATATTGCAAAACATAAACACGAAGCTTCAGTAATTAGCAGCGACGGAAAACTTCTGTGTGAAAGTATCTCCTTCTCCAACACTCAAAAAAGGCTGTGAAAAGCTGCTTGCCTTAATGCAGACGTTTACCATCATTCCAAACAACTGCATTATCGGTATGGAAGCAACGGGTCATTATTGGCTGTCTGTATATTCCTATCTGCTTGAGCTGGGATACAACCTTAAAGTTATCAATCCAATTCAGTCAGGCAGTTTCAGAAAAATGTATATCCGGCAAACCAAGAATGATTCCAAAGACTCTTTTGTAATAGCTCAGATTATGCGTTTCGGTCAGTTTTCATCAACTTCTCTGTCAAGCGAAAACATTATGGCATTACGCCAACTTTCAAGATACAGAATGTTTCTTGTTGACGAATGTTCAGATTACAAACGCAAAGTAATATGCTTATTAGACCAGATATTTCCTGAATACAATAAACTTTTTTCAGATACTTTTGGAGTTACATCAAGCGAGTTGCTGCATAAATATCCCACTCCTTGTCAACACAACTAAACTCACAAACCTTATCAGTAAATGCAGTAATGGCCGTTTTGGCAAAGAAAAAGCGCTTCAAATTAAAGATGCCGCTGCGAATTCTTTTGGAGTTAAATTTGCTGCAGATGCTTTTGCTTTTCAGATCAGACAAATGCTTTAACAAATCAACTTCATTGAAACTCAGTTGGATGAGCTTGAAATTCAGATAACAAATATGCTTTTTGAAGAAAATCAAGTAATCACCACTATTCCTGGTATTGGCAATATTCTCGGAGCAATGATTATCAGTGAAATCGGTGACATTTCAAGATTTGATTCTGCACCTAAATTAGTTGCTTTTGCAGGTCTTGACGTTTCTGTTAAGCAGTCCTGTGAATTTATCGGCACTCAAAACAAAATCTCTAAAAGAGGTTCCCCTTATCTTAGAAGAGCTATTTGGACCGCTGCCAACCGTGCTGCTTTCTGTGATTCTGTTCTCTCTGATTACTATCAATCTTTGAAATTTCGAGGTAAACACCATCTTACTGCTGTTGGTGCTGTTGCAAGAAAACTTTGCAACATTATTTTTGCTGTCCTTCGTGACAACAAGCCTTATCAGCCTATCTCTAAAGAACTAATTATTCAATAGTTTTTTAGCTGACTTTAGTTTTGCTATGGTCTTTTTTGTTACTTTTTTCTATATGAAATTTTTTTCTCTTTTCCTATTGACTTTTTATAGCTGGTCTTTTAAAATTTTTTACTGTAAATTTCGTTCACTTAATTTTTCTCTTATTATCGGAAGCAAAACCGCAACTGCTCCCACCGTAAATATCGTTTTTAACACGGATAAAAGCGTACCATTCAGAGTCAACAGCAGTGCCGACAAAGGCTCCATTTTTATTAAATATAAATTGATGAGCAAAGATTTTATCGTTCTAAGAATTATATAAACTAAACTTCCAACCGTTGCACCTATTATATTATAAAATTGTTTTTCTCCATTTTTGCCATTATTATAAGCAATCATGCCGCAAATAAATGTCATAATAAACTTGAAAACAAATGTAAATGGAATCGAAGTAATATAAATTGGATTTAAAATGTCAAAAATAACTGACCCAACGGCAGCTGCTAAACTTCCATAAATCGGGCCTAAAATAATTCCTGCCAGCAAGCAAGTTATATTTCCAAGATGAAAAGTGGTATTCGTATCGCCTATGGGAATCACCACACCCAAAAATGTTGAAATAGTTACAAAAGTAGCCATTATGCTGGACATAACCAAATTATACGTATTTGATTTCTTCAAACAATAAGTTCCTCCATAAAATATGTTTTATGCTATCATTATATAACATTCGAGCACATTTTGAAAACTATATCAACAAAAATTTATAATTCTATAAGTTGAAAAATCAAAAAGGAGAGTATATAATTATAAAAAGGAAAATAAAGGAGGTCTATAAAAATGTTCTGTACTAACTGTGGTAAAAAACTTTCTGATGGTTCAAAAATTTGCAGTAATTGCGGATTTATTCAAAAAAATTCACCGCAAAATGAAGTTACTTTGCCTCAAAATGGACAAGCTTCTAGTCAAATTCAGCAAGACGTCAACTTTAATTTAAATGAAACCAGCAAATTATCTTGCAAATGCACGAAACCTTTGTCTACTGCAAACTTCTTTTTCACTCAAATTTTATTTCTAATCCCAATTCTAAACATATTTTTCATGATATATTGGTCTTTTAAAAAAGATATCAACGAAAATTTAAGGTCATATGCGCGCTCCATGCTTATTTGGACTATAATCGCAGCAATAATTTCCGTATTTGCACTCCTTACGTACGTTTTCATACAATCCCCATTATCGTTTAGCTTTAGATTTAATGGTTAAAAAATTATAAACAAAAATTCCTTATTAGAGTCTTGTTCTAATAAGGATTTTTTACTTTAATTTTCTTTTCGATAATTCATAAAAAACGCCATAATATAGCCCAGAAATGTCCAAAAAAAGATACCCATAAAATTAATCTCAGAAAGCAAAGTCTTTTCAAACAGAGCGAAAATTAAATACGACAAAACACCTATAAAAAGATTTACAAACACGGTATCTTTTAATCGTGAACAATTTTCTAAAAAGAATTTAATCATGTTAAATAAAACTAATACTAAAAACGTCATGAATAAAACGAAGCCGACTAACCCATTACAAACCAATATAGAAACATACCCGTTATGGAAATTAGAAAAAGCTATTCCAGATTCAAAATAAATTTTTCCATAGTCAACAATGTTTGTACTTCCAATTCCAAGCAGTGGGCGCTTTGAAAAAATAAAAGCTGCCTGCTTTAAAAGTAGTCTTCTGCCGCTTCCGTTGCGAATATCATGATTCGGTCTGCCAAAACGTATATCATCAACATCTTCGCTCGAATTATTGCTCATAATTATTGAATATAACTCGTCAAGAGCGTTTGATGCACTATTTTGAAAGCAAGACCTTAATGTAAAAAGTCCAAAAATAAGTATCAAACAGCCTAAAAAAAACATAGTTCCGTGCTTTAGAATCGACTTTACCGATGATATCTTATTTTCTAAAATCATCTTATAAAACAGCCACAAAACAGCGTATCCCACCAAAAACAAAAATGATGCGATAGAATCACTTAAAATTAAAGCCGCAAAATGCGTTGATACTATTAAAGTTACTAGCAAAATTTTATTTAAACTTTTTTCTATGTTAAAAAATTGATTTGTTCTGTAAAGTATGTGACAACAAATTATTGAAACCGCTGAACTAAAAGCCAAAATATTAGGATTAATAAAAACTCCGGTAAACCTGACTGAACCCGTACTTTTAATTATTCCGATAATTCTTTCGTAGTGCTCGTAATTGTCAATTATAGGAAAAGTCCATTCAAAAGAAAAAGAATCACCAAACAAAAGAATAATAAAACTAAGAATCACCAATGATGTAGATATTGTTAATAAAACTTTGCATAATAAAATTATTTCTTTTTTTATTCTCGAAAATTCCGTTCCGCCATATGCCCCAAAAAATATAAAAAAACACATCGCCGCATGATAAGCCATAGCTAGTCCGGCAAAAAAATTAATCGGAAAACCCATATTAATGTTTATACAAGCCGTAATTATCGAAAATATAAGAAATAAAAAAATGATTTTTGAATATTTTATGTTCAAAGTTTTGTTTTTTAGTCGATTTTTCAATATAAAAAAAGACCAGATAAATATTGCCACATCGACAACTACCGATATTATATCGAGAAAAACCACTCCGCTAAAAAACAAACTGATAAAAAATGCCACTCTAAAAGC
Source organism: uncultured Eubacteriales bacterium (assembly GCA_934463265.1). GTDB lineage: Bacteria > Bacillota > Clostridia > Oscillospirales > Acutalibacteraceae > CAG-557. The sequence goes on from CAKSIU010000003.1 coordinate 26,147, forward strand.
CGACTCATTAAAAAAGTTTTCGGAACAAACTTTCTTTATTGATTTTACCAAATCAATTTCAACCCCTTACACGTCCATTTTAAAGCCTAAACCGATATTTCTTTCAAACAATCTTTAAACGAACTTATTATATAATTCACGTCTTCATCGGTGAGCAGCGTATGCAACGGCAATGTTATCTCATTTTTGTACATATCATAAGCATTTTTAAAATTTTTAATATTGAATCCTAAATTTTTATAAGCAGTCAACATCGGCAATGGCTTATAATGCACGTTCGTCGCGATACCCTTTTGCGCCATCAAATCTATTAATTTGTTTCTATTTTTTTCGTCCCGACCGTTCAATCTCACTAAATATAAATGTCCGCTCGACACAGAATTGTCATCAAAATGCTTCAACACAGTAACAGGTAAACCTTTTAAAGCTTCATCATAACTGTTTACTATCTGCCTTCTTTTTTCCAAAATAGAATTATATCTACCAAGCTGAACTAACCCTATAGCCGCCATTAAATCAGTCATGTTGCACTTATATCCGGGATAAAGTATATCATACTCCCAACTGCCCAAATTTGTTTTCGCGAGCGCATCCTTTGACTGACCATGAAGCGACCACAGCATAAATTGTTTATATAAGGCTTCACCGTCCAAGCCCTTACGAGATTTCCAAGTAAGCGCTCCACCCTCTGCAGTAGTCAAATTTTTAACCGCATGAAATGAAAAACTTGTAAAATCAGCCACAGAACCGCAGACTTCTCCCTTATACCTTGCACCAAAAGCATGAGCCGCATCAGCCACAACAACAACTCTATTGAAAGCCTTTTGAACATCATTGTTTGCGTTAAATAAAGATTTTTTTCTATTCACAACCTCAAAAATTTTATCGTAGTCGCACATCTTGCCAGCTAAATCTACCGGAATTATCGCTTTTGTTTTTGAAGTTATCGCATTTTCCAGTAAGGTATAATCCATCTCGAAGGAATCTTTAGCCGTATCAATCAGCACAGGCGTAGCGCCAACATGACAAATCACACTTGCTGACGCGGTATATGTATAAGCACTTGTTATGACTTCGTCGCCCGGTCCAACGCCCAAAACTCTAAGAATCAGCTCCATGCAAGCCGTCGCAGAATTTAAACATACAGCTTTTTTTGTATTGCAATACTCTGCAATTTTAGCCTCAAAACTTTTTGTTTTCGGGCCTGTCGTTATCCAGCCTGAACGCAACGCATCAGCAATTTCATTTATCTCTCGCTCTGTAATGTCCGGCGGAGAAAATTTTATAACTTTCATAAAATATTCATCATTTCCTCATTATAAATTCAATTTAATTCAGTTCAGCACAGCCAAAACTGTTTTTATCATCAACTTCATGTCGTAAAAAATATTAAAATTCTTAATATATTCAAGATTATATTTCATTTTATCCGGCAAAATTTTATTTATGTACACACTTTCGACGCTTTCGTTACTGTCGAGATATTTATCTTCGTCCTTAAAACTGATACTCGCTAAAGACGTGACTCCCGCAGGCATAAGCAAAGTTGCGAGCATCTCTTCAGAATAACAATCCACGTATTTTTGCACTTCAGGTCGAGTGCCCACAAAACTCATCTGTCCTAGCAAAATATTAAATAACTGCGGAAGTTCATCTAACCTCACTCTACGCAGAAAGCGACCCACTTTTGTAATTCTTTTATCATTGTCCAGCGTCACCAAGGAGCCAATTTTGTCGGCATTTTCAATCATTGTCCTAAATTTAAAAATCTTAAATGTTTTGCCATAAGTAGTAACGCGCTCTTGTTTATATAAAATCGGGCCTTTAGATGTGAACTTTACCAAAATTGCAATAATTACAAAAACTGGCAGCAATAAAATCAGCAAAATTCCCGCTAAAATAAAGTCGAATAATCTTTTTAATAAAATATCGAATTTTTTTCTGCTTAGAATCTCATAATAATGCCATGTAGTCTCGTTTTTCAAAGCTTCTGGGATTTTCTCCCACTGGCGCAAAATCAAAATTATAACCTCATTTTTATTTTTGTATTTAACATTCCGTATTTAGTATAGCAAAAATGCACCTTTTTTTCAATAAAAAGCGTTTATTTGACACTCAAAATAAATTTATCCACAAAAGTTATAGAATCGACTATCGACTGCTCATAAATATCAAAGAAACTATCTGTACGATTTTCATCACTCTCCATCGGCCAATTCCAAATACTGTGCGTCAAATTTGAATAATCATAGCTGTCGTCCTCTGTTAAATCTCTTATAAAGCTAGACATATACTCATCTTTGCCCTGCCACTTTTCGATTTTCTTTACAAATGCTTTTTTTAAACCAGTTCTGTCCGTCATGAGACCAAAAAATTTTCTAAAATCACACATAGCCTCAAAAATATCCTCTTTACTGACGCTCGCATCGTAATTTTCATTTAAAAGCTTACAAAAAAGCTCGCCCATAAAATTTTGCACTTTTTCGTCTTTAGGCAATAAATCTTTTAATCGAATTTCAGTTGGCAGCTGCTGCTTTTCATATCTTAAAATTATCACATCCAATGTTGATTTTATATTATTCCTGCAAACTTTTAGCGGATAGTCCTTATTTAAATCCGCAAAACTTTGTGCGCTAAAATTAATGAATGGAAGCGCAAGCCTGTCTAAAATGCTGTGACAAAAAAATCCAATAAGATAAGATTTTTCCAGTTTGGTAAAAGTATCTTTGTTAACTGCATCAAAAACTTGCTCCCATAAATTATTAATCTCTTCATCCTGCAAATATGACCCATATTTTCTTATGCTCTCGCCCGACTGTCCGGGCAAACACCTGTGAGACAATATAAAATCAGGACCTTGTGCTCCCCATAAAATGGCATTTTTATTATATTCAAACTCCGGATGCAATTTTTTAAGTCCGTTTACAACCCGTTCCACCTGCAAATAATGCGTTATCGCTGCCGGCATTTTCTTCACTCCCAAAAAATATTTCGCGTCAAAATTATAGCATTCACAAGTATTTTATGCAAATTTTGAGCAAATTAAAAAATTCTCAACCCTTTTGGATATTTATTTTTAAGACGTCCATTTACAGCTTTAGCGTAACCCGTCACAATTCCGTCCACACAGACGCCTACATAACTTCGTATTTCTTCTTGCACCGAAATTTCTTCGCCTTTCAAATAAGCCAAAATTTCTTTAGAATCACAAGAAAAGTCAATTTTAGAACGCAAGTCCTCAGCTTTTGCTGCCATGAATACTGCATGAGCCGGCTCTAATACCGAACCTTTACTTGTTGCAAGTAGTACTCCGGCTCTTAAAACGTTCAGACCAGAAATATCCGGCAACCCCTCGGGCAAAATAATAAAATTATCAGAAAATTTCTCTATTTTGCCATAAGCCTCACAGCTAAAAAGAGTTGAAAAATAATCATATCCAAGCTTATTGTCTGCAATTTTAGCTCTTTTATAATTAAAATCCTTGACTTTTTTTGAATTTGCACTTTTTCTTCTAAATTTTGCAACAAAATGACCTTCTCCACCGTCTTGAGGAAAAATTCTCCTCGCTTTGCTTGTGTCTATCAAGTTTTTGCCTAAATTTAACTGCTGAGAAGCTCTTCCAAAGCCACAATTTATATTTTCTAACGTGAAATCTGTATTTTCTTTTAAAAAATTATATACCGTTTGCTCGTTCTCTTCCAACGAAAATGTGCACGTTGAATATACCATTATTCCGCCCTCTTTTAATACTTTAGCGGCTGTATTTAGTATTGATAACTGCCTTTTTGCGCACATCTTAACGTGTTCTTGCGACCAGTCTTCTATCGCGCGAGGGTTCTTTCTAAACATTCCCTCTCCAGAACACGGAGCATCTACAAGAACTTTATCAAAAAATCCGGTCAGCTTCTCACACAAAACTTCCGGGTGGCACGACGAAACTACGGCATTTCTAACGCCCATACGTTCAATATTAGAAAGCAAAACTTGCGCCCTATTTTTGACTATTTCATTAGACCACAGCAGCCCATTTCCATTTAAAGACTCGGCTATCTGCGTAGATTTTCCTCCTGGCGCTGCGCATAAATCTAAAACTTTTTCTCCAGGAACTGGATTCAACACCGTAACAGCTGAAGATGCAGATGGTTCCTGAACATAAAAAGCTCCAGCATGATGAAGCGGTAAATTTCCGATAGAATCAATATTTTCTTCTAGATAATAATTATTTTTTGAAAAATTTGACTTTTTTATCTTAAATTTAAAGATTTCTTTAAAACGCTCCTCACTTATCTTTAGCGTATTTATCCTAATTCCTTTAAAGCTCGGCTCATTATAACATTTTATAAATTTTTCGTATTCTTCTTCATTTTTTAAAATTTTTTCAATTTCTTTTTTATAATCTATGGGCAAATTCATGCTACAAAAAAACTCCTTAAATTTTTAGAATATTCTTTAATTTTTCGTCAACAATACTATTGCGGCAAAAAAAGCAATGCATATAAAGCATGATTTAACGCCGTAAAGTTTAATTTTAAATTTCTCAATGTTTACCATTGACATGGGGGGTGAATTTTATGTCACAAAATAATCAAAATAATCAAAACAAAAATAACAACAACAACAACAATAACAATAATAACAGAAACGACAATAAAAAAAATAAAAACAGCAACGAAAACTGCTAGTATATCCCCAATGATTTTAAGTTTAAATTAGTATTAAAAAGTTATTAAAATAAGATAATTTTTAAAAACAACATTCCAATAATGTGGAATGTTGTTTCTTTTTTATACTTTCTTTAAATTCTTTTCATTTTCTAATTTTTTATCCGACATTTTCTTGAAAAAATTTGAACGTTCTAGCTCTTTGTCAAACTCTTTAAAGCCCAAACCTGTTATTTCTCCAGCTTCTCCAATCATAACAAATGCATTTTTGTCTTCTTCTTTTATTATATCGTAAATTTTATGTACTTCTTGTTTTCTCACAGCACTGAGCAAAACTTCATTTTCTTGAGACGTATATGCACCTCTGGACTTTAATGCTGTAACGCCTCTTTTTACTTCATTCATTATGCGTTCAGAAATTTTCTTACTTTTATTCGACACAATAAACATTATTCTGCCATTGCCTGCACTGCTCCCGTACATCATTGTATCTATAATTTTTGACATTATAAATATTAATATCGCCGCATAAGTTGCTCCATTGATTATAGCAAACGGGTCACTGTTGCCAATACTATAAACAACCGCAGAAATTCCTACAACCGTGCCATCTATGCACAGCAAAATTTTCCCAACCGGAATGTGCGGAATATGTATTTTTGTCAGCGTGGCCAAAAGGTCTGTCCCACCCGTTGCAGCTCCTCGCATAAATATCAAGCCTAGTCCAAAACCACCGGTAATTCCTGCCAGTATTGATGCTATCATCATGTCCCCAGTATACGCTGGCAAAATCGGCACCGTCAAGTCTGCTAAAACGTTTAATGCTACCGTCGCGAACAAATTTTTTATCAGTCCGCGCCAATTTAATTCTATAAACGCCCACAAAAATATCGGAATATTTATTATTAAACAGAACATACCTTTAGGAAATCCAGTTAAATCACCCACCAACTGGCCGATTCCTATAACTCCACCAGGGGAAATATTGTTTGGGTCAGTAAAGCAGTTTATCGATATCGCATAAATAAAGCAGCCCAGCAAAATTACAGCAATATCCTGTATCCACTGCCAAACACTTGATTTTTTTAATGTAGACATGATTGAATTCACTCCAAATTACATTTTTCAATTAGTTCAAACAGCTCGCGCAATCTTTTAATATCGCCTTTTAAGTAAATATATCCAATCAGCGTCTCAAACCCCGTTGCATTATGATAATCTGCAACATCCGCATTTTTAGGCGTATGATTTGTATGCGCATTTCTGCCTCGTTTAAAAATGCTAAGTTCTTCGTTGGTTAACATAGAAATCAACTTTTTCATAATCTCAGATTGCGCTTTGCAACAAACTTTTTTAACCTTCATTTTATGCAGCTTTCCAACAGGGCAATTTGCTTTGCATACAAGCTGTTCCCTAATAAGTAAATCATAAACCGCATCGCCAATAAATGCCAACGTTAATGGACTTAGTGTTTTGTAATCGCAATCAATAGTATTATACAATCGTTCCAATTTTTTACCTCCTGCCGATTACTCCACAAATTCAAACTCAAAATCGTATATATTTACCGTATCGCCTTCTTTTATGCCTGCATTTTGCAGCGCTTCCGAAACTCCTAACGTACCAAGCATTTTTTGAAAATATCTCAACGATTCATAATCATCAAAATTAATTGACTGGATCAATCGTAAAACTTTATCTCCTGTTACAAAATAGGTTCCATCTTGATTTTTCACATCAATAACGTCGCTATTTTTCTCAAATAAATCTTTTGGTAATTGTTCTACTTCGTAAATAGTAATAGGTGGCAATTTTGCCAGCTGAGCCTCTATATACTGCATCAATACGTCCACACCATGTTTTATCGGTGCCATTATTGGAAAAAATTTGTAACCTTTTGCCTCAACGTAATTTTTAAATTTTTCCACTTGCTCATCCGTAGCTAAATCGCATTTATTTCCGGCAACTATCATTGGCCTTTCCGCCAAATCTTCATTAAATTTCTTTAATTCTCGATTTATTATCTCGAAATCTTCAGTCGGGCTGCGACCCTCGCTTCCAGAAATGTCCACAACATGAACCAATAATCTGCAACGCTCAACGTGTTTCAAAAATTGATGCCCTAAACCCAAGCCTTCTCCGGCTCCTTCGATTAAGCCAGGAATATCCGCAATCACAAACGAAGAGTCCTCGTACATTCTAACCACGCCCAACACCGGTGTTATTGTCGTAAAATGATAGTCCGCAATAACCGGTTTTGCCTGGCTTACAACGGATATCAGCGTAGATTTTCCAACATTCGGAAAGCCCACCAAACCTACATCTGCCAACAACTTTAACTCCAACTGAACTTCCAACTCATCGCCTTTTAAGCCTGGTTTTGCAAATCTTGGAACTTGTCTTGTTGGCGTTGCAAAGTGAATATTTCCGAAACCGCCTTTGCCACCTTTTGCTATCACCACTTCTTCATCGGTTGAAATGTCCGCGATTATTTTTCCAGTCGTCAGCTCTCGTAAAATCGTTCCCTTTGGCACGTGAATCACCAAATTCGGCGCACTTTTGCCAGAAGAACGTCCCGCTTTACCGTTTTCTCCATTTTTCGCAACATATTTTCTTTTATACCTGAAGTCCGCCAGCGTAGATAAATTACTGTCTGCGACGAAAATTATATCTCCGCCTTTTCCGCCGTCTCCACCATCCGGACCTCCCGCTGCTACATATTTTTCTCTATGAAACGAAACCGCTCCATTACCACCATCTCCGGCCTTTAATTTTATTTTTGCAACGTCTATAAAAATAAAAATCACCTGCTTTCCATTATATTTTTGCTAAAAATTTTCAAATTAACATTAAAAACAAATCACAAAAAGAACCCTAGGCATAGTTGACCTAAGGTTCCTTACAAATTTTACTTATTTTTATTGTCAAAAAGTAAATTATTGTTCAACAGCATAAACGCAAACGCGCTTTCTGTCGCGACCAAAGCGCTCGAACTTTACTTTTCCGTCAATAAGTGCAAAAAGTGTATCGTCAGAACCTCGACCAACATTTTCGCCTGCATGAACATGAGTTCCTCTTTGTTTAACAAGGACATTTCCTGCACGCACAACTTGACCATCTGCACGTTTTACACCAAGACGTTTTGACTCAGAGTCACGACCATTTTTAGTCGAACCCATACCTTTTTTATGTGCAAATAATTGAATATCTATTCTAAGCATATCAGCTACACCTCCACATAATTCACCGTAATGTTTTCGGGATATTGCTCTTCCAAATTAATTAAATGAAGCTTTAATCCCGATAAAATATCGTTACATAAACTTGCGTTATTTTCGTTAATTTTCAGATGCATCGCGCCAAATTCATTTACGCCGGCATCCACAGGCACTTTAATAATGTCGGAAATAGTATTCACGACAAAAAACGCCGCTGATGAAACTGCTGCACAAACTACATCATGCCCGTGTTCATCATAATCTGCGTGACCGTAAATATCAAACCCAACCAAAAAACCTTTTTCGGTAGTTAAAAAATTTACATTTATCATACACTAAGCTTAAAAATTAAGCATTAATTGTTTCAATTTGCACTTTGGTATAAGGTTGTCTATGTCCGAGTTTACGTTTTTCGCTCTTTTTAGGTTTATAAGTGAAAACGGTAATTTTTTTGCCTTTACCATTTTTTAAAACCTTTCCTACTACTTTAGCAGAACTCACAGGATTTCCGGTAGTAACTTTGCCATCGCCAAAGACAGCAATTGTTTTAAACTCTACATTTGAACCTTCTTCAGCCGTAAGCTTTTCAACATAAATCGTATCACCTTGTTGCACTTTATATTGCTTACCGCCTGTTTCTATAACTGCATACATAATATTTTGGCACCTGCCCTTTTACAAAAGTCTCGCTACTGATAGGTGAATTTTGCAATTCTTTATACGACCCACAATAAGCGGCTTAATAATGGTAACACACAAAGAAACATTTGTCAAACAAAAATTTATTTTTAATTCGTGCGCCGAATTCTTGATTGACAAATTTAAAATTTTTGATAAAATATTAAATAATAGCTGTGAAAAGAAGAAGTAATTTGGACAAACCTCTTAAGAGAGTCTGCGGTTGCTGCGAGCAGATGAGGTTACCTTTTGAAATACATCTTGGAGCTGCTGCTTTGAATTTTTTAGTAGAAGCAGTCGGGTTGTGTACGTTATAACACCGGGCAAAATTTAGTTTTGTTCATGAGGCTGTAACCGCAAGGTTATGGTAAATTGAGGTGGTACCACGAATTTTTCGTCCTCTGTTTTCAGAGGGCTTTTTTGTTTTCATAATAATAATTTTGATTTTGAAAGGATGATTTTTATGGGAGTTTTTGAATCTTTACAGGAACGCGGATTAATTGCTCAGACAACAAACGAAGAAAAAATTAAAAATTTGCTCAATAATCAAAAAATTAAGTTTTACATCGGGTTTGACCCTACTGCGGACAGCTTGCACGTTGGAAGCTTTGTTCAAATAATGGTTATGGCGCATTTGCAAAAAGCCGGTCACACGCCAATTGTACTTTTTGGCGGAGGCACTGGCTTAATTGGAGACCCTAGCGGTAAGACTGATATGCGTAAAATGCTAAGTTGTGAAATTATTTCACATAATGTAAACTGCTTCAAAAAACAAATGTCTCGGCTGATTGACTTTTCTGACAACAAAGCCATAATGGTAAACAATGCTGACTGGCTTTCTAACCTTAATTATATCGATTTTTTACGTGACGTTGGTGTTCATTTTTCGGTAAACAGAATGCTTTCTTTCGAGTGTTACAAGCAACGTCTTGAAAGGGGATTATCCTTCTTTGAACTGAATTATATGCTTATGCAAAGTTACGACTTTCTCGTTTTAAACAGAAAATACGGTTGCGTTTTAGAACTTGGCGGCGATGACCAATGGAGTAATATCATCGGAGGCGTTGAGCTTGTTAGGAAAAAGGAAAATAAAGAAGTTTTTGGCATGACTTTTTCGCTTTTAACCAACAGCGAAGGCAAAAAAATGGGCAAAACCGAGCACGGTGCAATTTGGCTGGATGCAAATAAAACTTCCCCTTACGATTTCTATCAATACTGGCGCAATATTGACGATAAAGACGTCATTAAGTGCCTTAAAATGCTGACATTTTTGCCAATTAAAGATATTAATGAATTAGCAAAGCTTGAAGGTCAAGAGTTAAACAGGGCAAAAGAAATTTTAGCCTTTGAAGTCACCTCTTTAATTCACGGCAAAGACGAGGCTATAAAAGTTCAAAATGCTGCCAAGGCTATATTCTGTTCCGGCCAAAATACCGATAATATGCCGTTTACAGAAATTAATTCCGATTTATTTTCTGATAATAAAATTTCTGTTATAGAATTATTAATTGCTGCGAAATTAGTTCCGTCAAAAGGTGAAGCCCGACGTTTAATAAAACAAGGCGGCATTTCAGTTTTATTGAAAAACAATACTAAAAAAATTCAAAGTATCACTGAAACCTTAGATTTTTCCGATTTCGACTACAATTTTGTTATAATAAAAAAAGGGAAAAAAACTTTTCATAAAATTATTTTAAAAAATTAGAATTTACCCAAAATAGCGTCTGTTTATGCGGGATTTTCTCGCTAAGCAGGCGATATATTTTTTCATACATTTGTTTAGATAAATACTTGAAAAAACTTGCACTAAATGATAAAATTAAGTGTATTTTAAATAAAGTGGGTGCACATATTGAAAATTAAAAATTGGAGCTTATCTAAGTTAAACAAAACCAATGCTCAAAAGATAGCTTGCCAAAATAATATACCTTTTTTCCTCGCAATGATGTTGGATGTGAGAAATATCGTCGATGAAAAATGTATACGAGAATTACTATCGGATGAATTTGACGTTTCAAATCCATTTGATTTTATAGATATGGACAAAGCTGTAAACCGAATTCAAGAAGCGATTAATAACGGAGAAAAAATTTGCGTTTACGGCGATTACGATGCGGATGGCGTAACTTCTACGGCATTACTGTATTTATATCTTGAAAACTGTGGCGCAAATGTAATTTATTATATTCCGGACAGAAACAGTGAAGGTTACGGATTGAATTTTTCTGCCGTTGATAAGCTTTTTGCAGAAAAAATTTCGCTAATTGTTACTGTTGACAACGGCATCTCAGCCTTTGACGAAGTGGCTTATGCAAAATCTTTGGGAATCGACACTGTAATCACAGACCACCATCAGCCTCCAGAACTTCTCCCTCACGCTGTTGCAATCGTCGACCCGCATAGAGCTGATTGCAAAAGTTCTTTTAAAAATCTTGCCGGAGTCGGCGTAGTTTTTAAATTAGTCTGCGCGCTAGAAGGCTCTACGGCGGACGTTGAATTTATTCTTGAGAATTACTCAGACTTAATCTTAATAGGTACTGTCGGCGATGTCGTACCCCTTACCGGCGAAAATAGATATCTGGTGCGGCAAGGATTAAAATACATAAAAAACACAAATAATTTAGGAATCCAAGAAATTTTAAGCTTAGCAAAACTTACCGAAAAACCTGTTAACTCAACAAGCATTGCTTTCAATGTTGTGCCTAGAATCAACGCCTCCGGACGGCTGAGCTTTTCTAAAAAATTGGTGCAACTTTTAACCTCAGAAAATCAGTTGGAAGTCCAAAACATAGCCGCTCAGGTGGAAGATGATAATGTAAATCGCAAGGAAACTGAAAATGAAATTTTGCTGCAGGCTGAAGAACTTTTAAAAAATGAACCGGAACGAACTTATCAAAGAGTTTTAATTGTAGAGGGCGAAAACTGGCACCCCGGAGTAATAGGAATCGTTGCTGCAAGACTGTTGGAAAGATACGGTAAGCCAACTATCGTGATTTCAAAAATGGGCGACGTCGCAAGAGGTTCGTGCCGAAGTATCGAAGGATTTTCTTTGTATGAAGCTATTAAAACTTGTGCTGAATATCTAATACGATTTGGCGGACACCCTTTGGCGGCCGGGTTTGAATTAAAATGCGATGATTTAAATAAATTAAAAAATGACATCAACAAATTTGCGAAGAATTTTGGTATCATTCCGTGTCTTACCTTAAATATTGATTGTAAATTAAATCCGGAAGCACTCAGTTTAGATTTAATCGAGCAGTTGGAACCTCTTGAACCTTTTGGGAAGGATAATCCGGAGTTTACTTTTGGGTTGTATAATATGAAAATCTGCGATATTACCTTCGTCGGTGCAGAAAAAAATCACTTGCGCTTGACTTTATCAAGAAATAATCATAAAATCACTGCAATGAAATTTTTTACCACGGCACAAGATTTTTCTTATGAATTCGGCGATGAAGTGGATTTGGCAGTTAAGTTATCTAAATCGGAGTTCAGAGGTCAAGAAAGCCTGACCTTGATTATAGATGACATTAAATTTTCCGGTTTGGACAACAAAGAGCTAATCGATGAGCAAAGAATTTATGAGTCGATAAAAAGAAAGGAACAGGTAAATTCAAGACTTATTCAAGAACATATCCCCACTCGAAGTGATTTTTCTGTTTTATATAAGTTCTTAAAAGCAAAAAATCTAATTAATATGGATATTTCTGTACTTTATTATAGATTAAAAGATTCTAAAATCAGCTTCTGTAAACTACTTATTATGCTCGATGCAATGTCTGAATGTGGACTTATTAATGTGCAAACAATCGCTGATATGTATTCGATAAATGTTAACCCAGTAAATGGCAAAGTAGACCTTGAATCTTCTGTTATTATGAAATTTTTGAGGAAATGAGACGATTATAATGAAAGCTTTTTATAATGACTACGAGCAATTAAAAGATGATATATCGGCCTGCAATAAAAATTTTGATTTGGAATTAATCGACAAAGCTTATAATTTAGCACTGGACGCTCATGGAAATCAAAGACGAATATCAGGAATTCCTTACATTTTGCATCCAACATCGGTTGCGTGTATACTTGTTGAACTGGGTATGGACACTCAGTCAATAGTAGCGGCACTTTTGCACGACGTCGTTGAAGACACTGCATACACTGTTTCGGATATAGAAAAAATTTTCGGAAAAGAAATAGCTAACTTAGTCGACGGCGTAACAAAACTTGGAAAAATCCCCTACTCTTCGCAGGAAGAACAACAGGCTGAAAATCTTAGAAAAATGTTGATTGCAATGGCTGAAGATATTCGCGTTATAATAATAAAACTCGCCGACAGACTGCATAATATGCGAACAATAGAGTGCATGGAGCCTCAAAAAAGACGTGACAAAGCTAGAGAAAACATGGAAGTTTATGCTCCAATCGCTCATCGACTAGGTATTCGTACGATAAAAGAGGAACTCGAGGATTTGTCACTTAAATATCTCGACCCCGTTGCGTATAAGGAAATAGAAGATGAACTTGAGCTTGGTAAAGAGGACAGAGAACATCTTTTGGCCATTATAAAAAGAAGAATCGAACAAAAACTTTCACCTGTTATTCCGGATCTGCACCTCGAGGGCCGAGTGAAAAGTATAAATGGAATATATCGTAAGGTTTTTATAAAAAATCGGCTCATGGAGGAAATTTATGACATATATGCCGTCAGAGTTATAGTAAATACCGTAAATGACTGCTATAATATTCTCGGAATCATTCACGAAGCTTTTCGACCAATTCCAAACCGATTTAAAGATTATATTTCTACCCCAAAACCAAATATGTATCAATCGCTTCACACCACCGTTATCGGAAAAGAAGGCATTCCTTTCGAGGTGCAGATTCGTACTTGGGAAATGCACCGTCTGGCTGAATATGGAATCGCAGCGCACTGGAAATATAAGCTCGGGCTTAAGAGCAAAAAGGACTCTCTTGATGAAAGTTTAGCCTGGATTCGGAATATGCTTGAAAATCAAAGTGAAAACGGTGATGCTGGTGATATTGTTAGAATGATAAAGTCTGACTTGGCGCCGGAAGAAGTTTTTGTTCTCACACCGCGCGGAGATGTTATAAACTTGCCAATGGGAGCCACAGTTATCGACTTTGCTTATGCTATACACACAGAAGTCGGAAATCACATGATTGGCGCGAAAGTTGATAAAAGAATTGTTCCAATCGATTATAAAGTGAAAACCGGCCAAATTGTAGAAATCCTTACTACAAAAGAAAGAAGTCGTGGACCAAGTCGAGACTGGTTAAAAATTGTAAAAACTAGTGAAGCAAGAAGTAAAATTAGACAATGGTTTAAACGTGAAAGACGTGAAGAAAATCTTGCTCAAGGCAAAATTGAAATTGAGCGAGAATTTGATAGACTTGGTATAAGGCTTAATGAAGCGCAAATGAAAGACTTTTTAATGTCTATTGCAAAAACACATCGCTGCGAAACAATAGACAAATTTTATGAGACAATTGGTTATGGTGGCATACTTTTAAGCCGAATAATGCCGAGGATTAAGGATGAATATAATAAATTAAAGCAAAAAAACGAACCATTAGCTGAAAACTTTATGGCAAAAAAAGAAGCTCACCTTGAGAAAAAGCCTGGTGTAAAGGGGGTAATTATCGATGGAATTGAAAATTGTCTTGTAAAATTTTCAAAATGCTGTAACCCCATTCCCGGAGATAAAATTATTGGTTTTATTACACGTGGTTATGGTGTTTCTTTGCACAAAAGAAACTGTAAAAATGTGCCTTCGGACATAAAAAAATCGCCTGAACCAAATCGTTGGGTTCACGCATACTGGGCAAACAGTGCAAAAGAAGAATTTAATTGTGATATAAAAATAATTGCATTAGATAAAGCCAGCATTATTGCAGAAATTACTATGCAGTTTTCATATATGCACGTGGAAATTCAGTCGTTTAACCTCAATAAAGCCAAAGACGGAAAATCTCAAATTTATATGTCGATATTGGTCAAGAATATGGAACATTTGAAGTCTGTGATGTCCAAAATTTCAAAAATAAACGGTGTAATTTCTGTAGATAGAGCTTAGCAAAAGGAGATATACTCATGTTAGCTGTAGAAAAATTCAAAGTAGGTCCGCTAGAAACAAATTGTTACTTTATAACGGACAAAAATACAAAAAAATCTGCAATTATAGACCCCGGAGGAATTTCTGCGGAATTAGATGCAAAAATTGATGTAATTGGAAAAGAAAATATCGAATATATATTGATGACACATGGGCACTTTGACCATATAAGAAAAGCTCCTCGATATCAAAAATTAACCGAAGCTAAATTAGTCATAGGTGCTAAAGAAGCGGATTTTACCAAAGATAGACATCTTAATCTTTGCAGAATCCCTCTTGCACCTTTTGATGTTGATATCTTAGTAAACGATGAAGACATAATCACTTTA
This sequence comes from uncultured Eubacteriales bacterium, assembly GCA_934463265.1. Classification (GTDB taxonomy): domain Bacteria; phylum Bacillota; class Clostridia; order Oscillospirales; family Acutalibacteraceae; genus CAG-557. Next base: position 41,173 of record CAKSIU010000003.1, read on the forward strand.
GGTGAAACCAAAATAAAGGTTATCGCCACACCAGGGCATACCGTTGGCGGAGTTTGTTTCATAGCGGACGATAACTTGTTTTCGGGTGATACAATTATGAAAGGAACCGTTGGTCGCTGTGACCTTAAAACTGGAAATTTTGAACAAATGAAAAATTCTATTTTAAAAATTACAGCATTAACTGAAAATTATAAAATTTACCCTGGCCATGGAGATACTTCCACGCTTAATGAAGAAAAAGAAAATAACTTTTATTTAAAAAGGAGGTAGCTTACATTTACATATTTTTATTGTGGCTTTTTAATTTGAATAGAACAATTTTTATAATGTGAACATAAATTATTGAAAAAAGATAAGGTGTTGATTTTTTTATGACAATTTTCGAGAATTATTTTGAAAAAGATGGTTGGACTTTGAAAAAAATAAATGAAGATGCCCAAAAACATCCAAAAGAGTTTGTAAATTATATAGAAAAAACTTTTGAAAAACAGATAAAAGAAACTGTCGATTATATTGAAAAGAAACGTTCGGAATGCAAAATATTAATGATATCTGGGCCATCGTCAAGCGGAAAAACGACAACTGCAAATATGATTAAAGATGAATTAATGCGCCGAAATATTTGGACTACAGTGATTTCACTTGACGATTTTTATGTTGGAATTGCACGCCTACCATTGCTAAAAGATGGCTCAAAAGATTTTGAATCTATAAACGGACTGGACATAGAGCAAGTAAAGAAATCAATAAAAGGGATCGTTTACGAAGGCTTTTGTGATATGCCAATATACGACTTCTCTACTATGGCACCATCTACTAAGCGAAGACAAATAAAGTTACCTGAAAATGGAATGATAATAATTGAAGGATTACACGCATTAAACCCGATAATTACAGAAGGATTGCCACTTGATAGTGTATTTAAAATTTATGTAAGCGTAGAAAACGGTGTAAAGTTGGATGATGAAATGATTATTTCACCAAAATCAATAAGGCTTACACGTCGAGTCTTAAGAGATTTTTACTTCCGCGACACTTCCGCAGAACGTACTATTTTGATGTGGAATAACGTTTGTCGAGGTGAAAATCTTTATATTAAACCGTTACAAGCTGAAAGTAATATTGCAATAAACACATTTCACGCCTATGAACTTTGTGTAATGGGCTCTCAAATGATAGAATTATGCAGTTCTGTTTCAAAAGACTTAGAAATATATGATGCTATAAAACGCTTATGCAGCAAATTAGCAAAATTTGAAACAATTGACGATTTATTAGTGCCAAAAACTTCATTATTGAAAGAATTTATAAAATAAAGTTGTATTCGGGCGATTTTACTTGATTTTTGTTGCACAATGAAGTATTCTTTTTAGTGCATTAAAAATTAAGGAGACCAAAATGCGATTATATGTAAAAAATCAGACAATTGAAAAAATTGTGATAACAGCCATCATAGCTGCGTTATACGTCGTTTTAACATCTATTTCCGGCATATTTGGATTGTCTTACTCTGGGATACAGTTTAGGCTCTCTGAAGCATTAACAATTTTGCCGGTATTTTCACCTTATGCCATAACTGGCCTTACTTTGGGATGCTTTATTTCAAATTTGTCTAGTCCTTTCGGAATAGTAGACCTAATTTTCGGCACGCTATCAACATTCATCTCAGCTTACCTTACAAGAATGCTTGCTAATGTAACTTTTAAAAAGATTCCTGTACTATCTCCCCTACCTCCCATAATTATCGGTGCGACATTTATCGGTGCAATTTTGGCTTTTTTATTGCCACAAAAATTTAACTTCAGCACATTCATATTTTTCGCATTGAGTGTAGGTATCGGTCAATTTGTCATTTGTTACGGTCTGGGAATACCACTGTTCATTTTGATAAATAAGTTGAAAATCTTTGAAAATACAGAACTTTAATATAGGAGGGCTTTTTAAGTGAGTGAATCAGAAAAAAAAGTTCCTAAGACGTTAAAAGATATGTCTCCGGTTAGACTGATTGTTTCTAGCTTTTTTGCGATAATTATTTTAGGCACATCGCTTTTGTATCTGCCTATTGCTTCAAGAAATATGCAGTCGGTCAATTTTATCGACGCGATGTTCACTGCAACTTCGGCAACCTGCGTTACAGGTCTTACCCCGTTTGATACTTATTCACAGTGGTCCACTTTTGGGCAAGTGGTAATTCTGCTACTCATACAGTTTGGCGGCCTTGGAATCATTACTTTTACGACGGGGTTTACTTTGTTTTTTCGAAAAAAATTAGGTCTTAGAGATATGCAAATCGCTAAAGAATACACCAGCGGAAGCGTACTTAATCTAACGCGGCTAATAAAGACAATTATTATTTGGTCACTTGGCTGCGAAGTTATCGGAGCAATACTTTTCGCTATTAGATTTGTCCCGCATTTTGGCATATCAAGAGGAATTTGGATATCTGTTTTTACTGCAATCTCTGCATACTGCAATGCAGGATTCGACATAATGGGGTTTATTAACCCAGGCGCAAGTTTTATTGAGTACGCCACCGATCCGCTTGTGTCCTTAACCGCCTCGATTTTAGTGATTTTAGGCGGAATCGGATTCGTTGTTGTAAGTGATATTTACTCCTGCATTACACGAAAAATTGAAAATCCAAAAACGCACCCAAAACTAAATTTACACTCATTTATAGTAATTACCATGTCACTCGCGTTACTGCTTTTGGGGACGATTTTATTCATGTTTTTTGAATATGACAGAACTTTGTCTGGGTTTAACTTCTTTGAAAAGCTAAATATATCATTTTTTCAATCTACAGTAGCCAGAACTGCGGGCTTTTTTTCAGTTCCCATAGATCAGGAAAAAACTTTAACAAAGTTATTAACGATAATTCTCATGTTTATCGGAGCCTCTTCGGCCTCCACAGGCGGAGGTATAAAAACTACGACTTTTGTGGTAATTTTAGCGACTTTACGCAGCGTTGTTAAAGGCTATGATGACACCGTAATTCTTAGGCACAAAGTCGAAAAATCCACTGTATACAAAGCTTTTTCGCTTACCATGCTTGCTTTCTTTTTGATTTCAATCGTTACGGCCATAATTGCCGTCGCAGAGTCTTCCAAAAACATTACTGTATTAGATATCACTTTCGAAACCGTCTCCGCATTCGCTACTGTCGGCTTAACAACCGGAATAACAAGCGCTCTTTCAACTTTATCGAAAATTTTTATAATGTTGATGATGTTTATAGGAAGAGTCGGACCGATTTCGTTCATTTTCTCAGTTTCTTTGATGAAAGATAAAAACTCCGTAAAAGTTTTGCCTTCAAGCAAAATTATCGTAGGTTAAAAAACATATTATTTGTAAAAAAGAAAAGAGGCGCGCGATATAGTGCGTACCTCTTTTTTTATTAATTGTTTTTGCTTTCAAAAACAATACCTCTACGAGCATCAACTGTTACAAACGAGCCATTTTTTAAAAGTTTTGTTTGCATTTTTGCTCCTGTAATCACAGGTTTGTCAAGTTCAAATCCAACAACCACTGCATGGGAATTTTCTTCAGAAACTTCCGTAATAATCGCACCAACGTCTTTAATTAAATTTAAAATTTTGTTTGAAGTTTCCGGGATAACCAAAATATCACCTGACTTAAAATTTTCAAAAACTTCATCTTCGTTTCTGCATATACATAATTTTCCTTGTGCAGATGTATTTGTTAATCCATGCCCGGATAATAATATATCGCCGACCAAATGAACTTTTAAGAAATTTGTTCCGTAAATTTTACCCAAAGGCAAACCTGCAGTAATTACAACTAAATCGCCATCTTTTATGATTTTTACTTCACTTGCGGCTTTTATAACTTCATCTGAAAGCTGATTTAAGTCGCTGAACTCATTTTTCATAAAAAGCGGAATTACTCCCCATAAAAGGTTCAGTTGTCGTAAAACCATCTGGTCGGAAGTTACCGCAATTATAGGGCAGCTTGGTCTGTATTTAGAGACAAATTGAGCCGTTTTTCCAGAGCGAGTAATTGTTAAAATTGCCGAAGCACCTAAGTCTAAAGCCGTAGTGCAGGTTGCGTGAGACAGTGCAGCAGTTATAGTAGTTTTTAAAGCAAGAGGTAAATCAAAAAATCTTTTTTTGTAGTCGATTTCAGATTCTGTTTTTGTTGCAATAGATGCCATAAATTTTACCGCTTCTACTGGATAAAGTCCCGCTGCAGTTTCGCCAGACAACATTATCGCACTGGTTCCATCATAAATTGCATTCGCAACATCACTTACTTCTGCGCGAGTAGGTCGTGGATTTTTCATCATAGAGTCAAGCATCTGAGTAGCGGTTATTACGTGTTTGCCAGCATTACAAGCTTTTTTTATTAATTTTTTCTGGATAGTCGGAATATTTTCCAGTGGAATTTCCACACCCAAATCGCCTCGTGCAACCATAATTCCGTCCGCCACTTTGATTATTTCGTCTATGTTATTTATACCATCGGAATTTTCTATTTTAGCAATTATTTTTATATTAGAACCGTTTAAATCGAGCAATACTTTGCGTAATTTTTTAATATCATCAGCATTTCTTGTAAATGAAGCCGCAATAAAGTCAAAATCCTGCTCAACGGCAAATTTTATATCGTCGAAGTCTTTCTGACTTATAAACGGAAGCGACAATCTAAGTCCAGGAATATTTATTCCTTTGTTTGCGGACAAAAATCCATCATTTAAAACCTCACAAATTATAGCACTTCCAGAAATTTCTTTAACTAAAAAAGAAATTAAACCATCGTCTATAAGAATTTTTGTACCAGCCGAAATCTCATTTGCTAGGCCTTTAAACGTTATGCTTACGATAGATTCATCGCCTAAAATGTCCTCTGACGTCAAAGTAAAAGTTTGACCTTTTTTCAGCTGAATTTTAGAAGCCTTAAACTTTCCAATTCTGATTTCAGGGCCTCTTGTATCCAACATTAATGCAACCGGCAAAGATAAATCTTCTCGAAGTTTTTTCACCATATCGACGCGTTCCAAGTGTTTTTGATGATTCTGATGTGACATATTAATTCGTGCAACATCCATGCCATTTAACATCATTTCTTTTAATATATTCACATCGTCTGTAGCCGGCCCCAGCGTACAAACAATTTTCGTTTTTCGCAAAATAATTCAACTCCTAATCCAAATATATAAATAGTCTGCTTAACAATTAGAGTCTTTATATTATAGCATAATATACGAATTTTTACAAAATTATTGATAAAAGTTTTTCTTGCAAACGAATTTTTCAAGGTGTAAACTTAACTTAAGGCAATTTTTTTAGGGAGTTATGTTATTATATGAAAAAATTTGTTTTAAAACGCGACTTATTACCGACTTCAATTAAACGTCTTTCAGATGTCTCTGCTGAACCTTTATTTGCATGTAAAAAAAGAAAATTTAAAATATTTTCGTACTTTTTGGAAAAAAATGAGTGCGTCTGCAGAAAGTGGACAAGAAAAAATACTGTAAAATGCTTATTAATAGTATTGCCACTGGCCGTTGCAGCTATTTTAACCGGCGGAATTTGCGCTTCGGTAAATGAAAAATCCAATGTATTTGCAAAAAAAGATAAAGATATCAAAAAAAGTTTTTTACAAAACGATGATGTAAATAAAAATTTTTTGTTGGTTGTTAATGCCAAAACACCTCTTCCAGACGGCTATGAACCAGACTTAACACATTATATGCAAATCGAGTGCGATAAGAAATTGGTTAAAAATTTGGATGAACTGTTAAATGTGGCTAAAAAAGCTGGGTACAATTTTAACGTTGTAAAAGGTTTTGTTTGCAAAGACGAAATTCAAAAAAGCTATGAAGAAAAATTAAATCAGCTTTTAAATGAGAATTTTACAAAAGTTCGAGCTGAAGCTACCGCAGAAAAACTGGTATCTTCACCAGGAAAATCTGAATATCAAACCGGGCTGCTGGTTGACATTTGTATTCCAAATATGAGTACTTCTGAATTTATCGCCTCTGACGCTTACAAGTGGCTTACCGCTAATTGTGTGAATTTCGGCTTTATTCAAAGATATCCCGCTGATAAAGCTGATAAGACTTTAAAAAATTTTAGTCCGTTTGCGTTTAGATTCGTCGGTGAAACTAATGCAAAAAAAATGCGCTCTCTTTCCATGTGTATGGAGGAATACTTTAGATATTTTCGTGCTAACAACTAAATCTTTATTTTCGAAAATTTAAATAAATTTCAACCTAAAGTAGGATTTTTATATCCTACTTTTTTTATTTTCAACTTCACTGTTATTATCAATATCACTTTCAAGTTCTTTAAAAAATACGGTTGAATAACCATAATATCCATTTTGAGTTGCCGCTTTACAAATCGAAATTGCTGATTTAAGTAATTCTAAGTCTGGTTTGATTTTATCACTGTTAACTAATCTTCCCATTTTTTCTTCCATTTCGTAGTTTTCTAAAACAATTTTTGCAACAATAACTCTAGATTGTAAAGATATTTGACAATACATTGCAAAAAGTTGCAATAAAGCCGGCCAAGAACTTCCATGAGTCCCACTCATAATATAAATTAATTCTTTTTTCTCTTTGGCACTGCTAATTTTTATTAAATTATTTAGTTTTTCATTCAATTCTGATTCATTGTCCAAGCTTGTTTTATCAAAAAAACTGGGGTATAAAAACTCCATATAATATTTTATTGGATTAAGACCCAAAACTCTAAACCATTCTGTTGCCTGAAATAAATTTGGAGAACTAAGGCCCTTCTCCCAATTTTGAATAGTCTTTTTTGAAACACCCATACTAAGAGCCATAAATTCTTGCGATTTTCCTACATCATCTCTAGACTTCCACCAAACTTTTGCAAACCTTTTTGCTCGTGCTATTCTTGATTCGTTGTCATACATTTTCCCACCACCGAAAAATAATTAGCCAATAAAGAAGAAAATAGAGTAAAAAATTTCCACTTAAAAATATAAAAAAATAGGGTGTCTAAACGACTCCCCAAAATAAGTTTAAAAAATACCTCAAAAGTAATTGACACAGCTTATAAACTGCAATAAAATCATGAAAAATAATTAAATTATAATTTAAGCCGAAAGGATGCTAAACTAAAAATATAATTCAATTTAAATAAGAAGGAAAGTCTATATAAAATTTGCGTTTAACGCTAAAAAAATATAATTTTTCAACCGCATAAATCTACTAAAATGTAAATTAATCGCGTTCATATTACATTTTATAACAAAAAAGTTATTATTTACCATATCATGATTTTTTACGATTGTCAATAACTAATTTATAATTTTAAGCGGAACTTCGACAAATAACAATATATAGATCGGTTATACTAAAAAAAGAAGACCAAAAATCTATTTTAGCAAGGAGCTATAAAAGCATGGAAAAAGTCCAAATTTGTAAATATGTAAAAAATTATTCTAAAATTGAGAAAATTCAAGATGAATACGAAGTCGAATATTCTGCTAATATAATAGCAAATGATATTTGCCTCTGCGTTATACATATACAAAATTCAAATAATTATTCTGTAAAATGTTCCTGTGAAAATATAAGCGAAAAGCAAGCAAAAAATATAATGCTGTTTATGTATGAAAACAGCATTGACGCATGTGGTTTTTTGGATGTACTGCAGGACCTTTCTGTAAAATATCAAGAAACCAAATAATTATTTTTTGAACGTACCTTTTTAAAAAAATTAATTAACAACTGTGCGCATTCTTCTTTCAGAATGCCACTTTTTATTTCCGGCTTGTGGTTATAATTTTCCTCAAACAAATTGATAACCGAACCACATGAGCCAAATTTTAAATCTTTAGCTCCAAAAACAACGCGCTTTATTCGAGAGTTTATGATTGCACCTGCACACATCAGGCAAGGTTCCAAAGTAACAAACAATTCACATTCCCACAATCGCCAACCATTTAAAACATTACAAGCATTATTTATTGCTTCAATTTCTGCATGAAAAAGCGCATTTTTTTTCGTTTCTCGACGGTTTCTACCCATAGCAATTATATTATTATTTTTTGTGATAACCGCTCCTACTGGCACTTCACCTTCACAATAAGCCATCCACGCAAGTTTTATCGCCTCCGACATAAAATAACTATCATTTGCAGCCAATTAATAACCTCCTTACTTACAACAAAAAAGTATAATTTTCAAAAGTTTAATTTTTCTTCAAAATTTCATCTGCTGCTAACATAATTCCCACTTTTGCACTGTGAAAATTAAGCCCCCCCTGCATAAAAACAGCATAAGGTTTGCGAAGTGGCGCATCTGCAGACAGTTCAATCGAAGCGCCCAAAGTGAATGTGCCCGCAGCCATTATAACCTGATTATCATACCCTGGCATATCCCATGGTTCCGGCTTAACAAAAGAGTCTATCGGTGATGCTGCTTGAATACTTTGACAAAATGCAATTAAATCTTTTGCGTTTCCTAACTTTAAAACCTGAATTATATCGCTTCGAGGTTCATTATATTTTGGAAAAACTTCATAGCCAAGAATTTCAAACAGCGCCGCAGAAAATACTGCAACTTTAAGTGCCTCTCCAGTTACATGAGGCGCATTAAAAATTCCCATAAAAAGTTCTCGGTTTACTCCAAGTGTCGCACCGATTTCTTTTCCAGTTCCTGGCGTTGTAAGACGGTATGAGCACATCTCTATTAAATCTTTTCGGCCTGCTATGTAACCTCCCGTTGACGCAATTCCCCCTCCTGGATTTTTTATCAATGAACCAACAATTAAATCAACACCGTTTAGCAACGGCTCATCGTAACCAACAAATTCGCCGTAACAATTGTCCAACATAATAATGCAATTTGGTGATTTTTTCTTCGCAATTTGTGCTACTTTTTTTATATCACTTACAAATAGTGATGGGCGCAAAGAATAACCCCTAGAGCGCTGCATGTAAACCATTTTTATCTTTGAATTTAGCGTATCTTCTATTGCTGAAAAATTGAGCAAACCATCGATTGTTAAAGGAATTTCTAAATAATTTATTCCAAATTCTTGCAAAGAGCCAGAGCTTTTTTTATTGGCACCTATAACCCCTTGAAGCGTATCATACGGTGCACCGGACACGCTGAGAATCGTGTCTCCCGGGCGGAGCACGCCAAAAAGAGCAACGGTAAGTGCATGAGTTCCACTTACAAAATTGTGCCGAACTAAAGCATCCTCAGCTCCAAAACTCTGCGTAAAAACTTTATCCAAAACATCTCTTCCATCGTCGCCATAGCCATATCCGGTTGACCCGACAAAATGCCGCTCACTCACACCGTTATCGATAAAAGCTTTCAAAACTTTCTGCTGATTATATTCAGTCATTGCGTCAATTTTTTCAAACTCGTTTTTACATAAATTCATCGCTTTTTCTGATAAATTTTGAATTTTTTCGCTTATATTAAACATTTTAACTGCAACGTCCCCTTAAATTTATTCTTCGCAAATTTTTTCAGCCAATTTTTGCACTAATTTTTGTGTCTCCCATATATCATCAGCGCAAATCATTCCGCAAGCCGTGTGAAGATATCTGCAAGGTAACGAAACTGCAAGTGTTTTAACTCCTCCACGAGTTGCGTGAATTGCTCCAGAATCGTTACCACCCGCCACAAGCGATTTAACTTGAACTTTTATGCTGTTTTTCTGTGCCAATTCCAATGCAAGTTCATAGAGTTCCTTGTCATATATTGTTCTTTTGTCCATAAACGCAATAACTGCGCCGTATCCGACTTTGCAAACCTGCTTTTCAGGCGGAGTCCCCTTGATATCCGCAGCGGTAGTCGCTTCAACAACAATCGCTACATCGGGATTTACATCAAAGGCCACAACTTTTGCGCCACGTAGACCAATTTCTTCTTGAGTAACAAATGTGAAATACGTGTCAAATGGCAAGTCTTGCTTTATCAAATTTATCAAAATAAAACAACCTACACGGTCATCAATGGCCTTGGATTTTATCATATTATTTTCGATTTTAAAATTTGATGAAAAGCAGACGCTGTCGCCAGGAGAAACGTAAGATAAAGCCTCATCCCTGTCAGAAGCACCGATGTCAATGTATAAATCATCGATAGGAACGCTTTTTTGGCGCTCTTCTGCATTAAGAAGATGAACCGGTTTTAGCCCGATTACTCCGGAAATTTGTCGTCTGCCAACTATAACACTTTTTCCGCAAATAACATTCGAGTTGATACCGCCAACCATGTTAAATTTTAACAGCCCATCGTCATTAATGTACGTCACAATAAAACCAACTTCGTCCATATGCGCCGAAAGCATAATTTTCTTTTTGGGTGTACATCTTCCTTTTTTTAATGCAATAATATTTCCAAAATTATCAACTTTTAACTCGGATACAAATTGAGAAATTTCTTTTAAAATAATGTCTCCTATACGGGTTTCATCGCCGGAAATTCCATAAAAATCGCATAACGTCTGAAGTATTTTTAAATCATCACGCATTTTTATTTCCTCCATTCAAAATGTACAAAGTTAAAAGTTTTGCCGTCGTTTCGATATCAGCAGCGTCTATGACTTCAACTGGTGTGTGCATATATCTTAGCGGAACCGATAAAAGTCCTCCGGAAATGCCACTTTTTGAAGTCGTAATTACATCGGATGTAGTTCCAGTCGACGAATTCATAATTTCTAGCTGATATGGAATTTTATTTTGTTCGGCCAATTCTATAAATTTATTTGAAATACTTTTAGATAATGACGGTGCAATACCTATCATCGGGCCATGAGATAGTTTTCCGCATTTTTCTTCGGATAAATTCGGTTGTTTTGCAAAGCTTACATCAACAGAAATAGATTCTGTCGGACTAAGCGAAAATGCAGCAGTTTTAGCACCTAGAGCATGAATTTCTTCTTGGCTGCTGAATAAAAATGTAACCTGACAATCCATATTTTCCGCTGTTAGCATTTGTGCGCAGCGAATTAACACCGCAACTCCTGCACGATTATCAAGTCCTGGTGCAGTAATTTTGTTGCCAAGCAATTTCTTCGGTTTAGTGCTAAATGAAACATAATCTCCAACGGATACAATTTCTTTCAATTTTTCTGACGCATATCCTGTGTCAACCAATAAATTTTCTGTTTTTTCAAAATTGTTTTCCTCTTTGGAAGCTAAATGTGGCGGAGTTGTACACACTATTCCAGTAATAATTTCTTTGCCGTGAATATTCACCGTCGAACCCGGTAACACTCGACAATCAACACCACCGCACGGAGAAATATTTATAAATCCAGCGCCGTCAATAGCAGTCACAACCATGCTTATTTGGTCAATGTGTGCATCGACTAAAATATGTCGCTCTGCGTTAGCATTTCCCATTTGACACATAACATTATAATTTTTGTCTACAACCACTTTACTTGAGTAATTTTGCATTTCTGCTTTTATAAGTTCTGCGATATTTTTTTCATTTCCCGCTCCAGAAAATGTTTCGCACAGACGACAGATTAGTTCATTAAGCATAATTAAATTGCTCCTTTCATTTTCGCACCCTCAAATATAGCACTGCACCCATCAAAATATAAATAATATTTTGATGGGTAAGGCAAAGGATTTTCCTTTGCCTTACGAATGCAATAAAATTGCATTCGGTGCAGTGCCTGCTGCGCGCTAAAGTTTATTAACTAAGTCTTTAAAATGCCAGCCACGTTCCATAAAATTCTCATACAAGTCGAAACTCGCACATGCAGGAGAAAGCGATACGATATCACCCGAAACAGCATTTTCTTTGGCGATATTTACAGCTTCCTGCATATCTTTCGCAAACACGATTTTAACAGATTCCGGCGAAAATTTTGAAGAATTTATAACTGCGTCACGAATTTTATTTGCAGTTTGCCCCAGAAGAATTAAAATTTTCACCTTATCTGCAATAACAGGCCCTAATGTGTCAAACGGAATTTTTTTATCGTAACCACCAGAAATCAAGATAATTTTCTGCGGAAACAAGGACAATGTTCCGCAAATGGTTCTAGTCGGACTAGACGCGATAGAATCATTATAATATTTTACATGATTAACCTCACGCACAAACTCTGTTCTATGTTCAACGCCAACAAAATTCTTGGCAACGGTTCTTATCGACTCAACAGACACATCTTCAAAAACGGCACAGATAGCCGCCATATAATTTTCTATGTTGTGTTTTCCTGGTACACGAATTTCATCTATATTAAGTATAGGCTCCGAAACACCATTTTTCGAAAAATATATCGTGTTATCACGCAAATAAGCACCGTTTTCGCATTTGCCTTTTGAACTGAAAAACAAAGTCTTTCCTCTCACATCATCACTGAATTGCCTTGTAATTTCATTTTCCATATTAAGCACTGTCCGTGAAAAAGCATTCTGATGCAATACAATATTCTTTTTAGCTTCGATATATTCCGTCATATCCTTATGTACGTCAAGGTGATTTGGGGAAATATTGGTTACAACAGCAACGTCGGGGCTTTTGCGCATAGAAATCAGTTGAAAACTGGATAATTCAACAACCGCAACGTCACTTTCTTTTATTTTTTCAATCTGCGGTAACAAAGGCGTCCCGATATTTCCACCAAGATGTACCGTTTTGCCCTCGTGCTTTAAAAATTCCGAAATTATAGTTGTCGTAGTTGTTTTTCCGTCGCTGCCCGTAACTCCAACTATTTTGCACGGACACAAGTCAAAAAAAAGCTCCATTTCAGATGTAACAACACAGTCTCTATTTTTCGCTTCAACTAATTCCGAACTAAAAAAATTTAAGCCTGGTGAGCGAAATATTATATCGACATCCAAATTTTTTAAATAGTTCTCACCCAAACTGAAATTCACATTATAAGGCTTAAGTTGTTTTATTGTTTCGGCAAGCTGACTTTCACTTTTAGCGTCGCAAGCCGTCACTATTGCGCCTTTTTGGCTAAACATTTTTATAAGCGGCAAATTACTTTTGCCCATTCCACAAAACGCAACTCTCTTACCTATTATATTATTAAAAAATTTATCTACACTTTCTGGCATATAGAATCCTTCCCATTAAAATTTTACTATATCAATATATTATACAGTTTTACATTCGGAATATCAACGCAATAAGTTTTTTTTGAATTTCAAGTTTTCTTCAAAAATTTTTTCAATAAATTTATTTAAAAATCAAGAAAAAAGGCTCTAAAAATAAAAAAACGATAAAAAATGTTACAGGTAGTAACAAAAATAGCCTTGTCAAAAGCATTTCAGTAAGAATGAATTTTTGTAAATTTAACAAGGGAATTTATAAATAAAACGTCCTTTTTGTTTGATAAGGAGAAAGTAATGCTTATTTCTTTTTTGGAATTATAATCCCTTTTAAATGCTGTATAATACTAAATAGATTCGGGGATGACAATAAAATAAAAATTAAACTTCATTTTGTTGTATCCGAACTGTACGAATAAAAACTAAAGACATTTAAAAGGAGAATGTATTATGAAAAAGGTAAATTTAATTAACAAAAAAATTATGTCCACAGGTTTGGCTGCTAGCTTATTAGCTGCATCTTTAGGTGTTAACTCTTGTTCTGCGTATAAAGGAACTAATGTTTCAGTTAAAAAACTTACGTCTTCACAGTCTAGGGTAAGTTTAGCAAACACAAAGTCTACACCTCAACCCACTAAAGTTAAAAGCAATATATCAAAAGAACCTGTTAAAGCAACAAATTCAACTGGGACTCCTGCTAAAAATTCAAATAAAACTATTGAAACTACCAAAGAAAAAGAAGATAAAAAAGAAATCATTTCTAAGCCTCTTGAAAAAACTTCTTTAAATAAAACAAATAGTAACGGCAACGTCGATGTAAAAACTCAACCAAAACTTGAAAATGAATGCTCAGAAACTTCAAAAAACGAAAACACAAACAAAAATTCAAGCGATAAAGTTGACACTAAGAAAAGCAATTCTATCTCAAAAACTGAAATGGCCAAAACAGTCGCAAAAGTAGTTGCCGCTGCGGCAATTGTCGGTGCTGCTACATACTTTGGATATAAGTACAAAGCTCCTATCGCTGAAACTTTAAATAAAGGCGGCGCTTACTTATCAAACACAGCAAGCTCTTTCGCTAATAGCTGTAAAAATAAATTCGCAACTTCTAAAGATTATTTAGCTAACAAAGCTGGTTCTTTTGCCAATAGCTGTAAAAATGGATTCACAACTTCTAAAGATTATTTAGCTAACAAAGCTGGTTCTTTTGCCAATAGCTGTAAAAATGGATTCGCAACTTCTAAAGATTACTTAGCTAACAAAGCTGGTTCTTTTGCCAATAGCTGTAAAAATGGATTCGCAACTTCTAAAGATTACTTAGCTAACAAAGCAACTTCAATCATTAGTAATATAAAAGGGCTATTTAACAAGCCTAAATGTACGGACTTAGTTCCATATATTGATTCTGAAAAAATTTTAACAACCAACAATATGCAAATTAATTATGAGTTCCCGCTTGAAAAATTTAACAATTGGTCCCAAATAAATGAGTCAAAATTAGAATCAAAATTAAAATCAATTAAATCAAAAAATAAAGCCGAAGCTATATTTCAAGCTTTAAAAAATGAAATAGAAAACGATAAAAATTCGCCAATAAAATCAAAATTTTCCTTAAAGAGTTTCTTTAAATCAATTAAAAATCGTCTAACTTCAACTGCCAATAATTGCAAAAAAGGCTCTATGGCTTCAAATTTTTACTCAGCAAACAGAGCAAGCTCGAGCAATAATGCTGCATTTGCAAACGAAATATTAAAACCAAATAGTACATATACTAATTCGTTTGTTTTTAATGACATGAATAAAGAAAATTCAATTGGTAAATTTTACATAAATCAATCCCCAATTATGAAGGCTACGGAAAAATCAGTAAATGGTATATACATAAGCAACGTATTTAAAAAAGCAGCAAACTGTATTTGGAAGTTTGTTAAAGAACCTTTTCAACCAATTGATATGACGCGCAGATACAGATAAATATAAAATATAACTCTTATGTTTAACAAATGTGAAATTATAATGACAAGGAAAAGAAATATTATGATAAAAAAGGAGAATATATTATGAAAAAGGTAAATTTAATTAGTAAAAAAATTATGTCCGCTGGTTTAGCTGTAAGTTTGTTAGTGACTTCTCTCGGCAATACTTCATGTTTTGCCTATGAGCCTAAGCCATCGCAATCCGTAAGTACACAACAAAATAATGGAAAATCAGGAAATATTAAAGCTACTTTAAATGTGCAAGTTATAAATAACTCAGATAAATCTAAGAAAGAATCATCTGAAAAGAAAGTTGTTCCTGCTAAGGACAAAAACGAAAGTAAAAAATCATTAAAAAAAGCTTTTGATATAACAAAACGGGGTTTAATTAGCGCATTCTTAATATACGCTTGTTATAAAAATGGAAAAGAATGCTGGAATTTCATATTAGAAAATAAAGAAAATTTTAAAGCAATTTTAAATTGTGGGGTCACTGCTATAAAAGGCCTTGGTAATACAATAACAGGCTTCGCCAAATTAATCTGGGAAATGATATCATTTGCGGCCAAACACACTGAAGCATCGAAAAATATACTGGCGACTGTTGGTACATATAGCATATATAATTCTTTGAAAAATAAAATAAATAATTTTATAAATAAAAAAGATAATAAGGCAAAGGCACCAAAAGAAAATACATTTAAATTTGAAGGCATATTAAAAAAGAACTAGTAAAAACCAGAAGTTTCTAAACAACGCGCATGAGACGTAAAAAAACTGAAAGATGTTATAACTTTTCTACAAAAAAGAACGCTTCTCTTTTGGAAGCTGAGTTTTCAAAGCAAACTTTTTAGATACAAAAAATACATATAAAAATAATAAAAAAAATTCCCGATATCTCCATGATATCGGGAAAAATTGTTTTATTCGTCAGACTTTTTCTTGTTTAATTTTGAATTAATCATCAATCCGAGAGCTAAAGTCATTATTAAGCCCAAGCCTGCTACGGTAAAATATGTAACTTCGTCGCCGGTTTTCATCATTGCAGCCTTTTCTTCGTCTGTCAATTTATCTACGAGTGTATACGGCGAAAAGTGGTCCGTATAAATTCCAACATAGTCTACGCCATCTATCTTTATCAAATATTCCTCAAACTGAATATCGTCCCCAACTTTAGCTAATATAACCTCCAAATCGTCCTTGTCTAAGCCATCAACTACCTCAAAAAGAAGCTCTACCTTCTGCTTAAGTGGCATTGACAGCGGTTTTCCGTCTTCATCCAACAACGTTATCTCATAATGAAATTGTTTTTCTATTTCATTATCTTGTCTATCAAGTTCAGGCGAATCTGGCACTACGTTTACAACTAACTGCGTTCCAATCGGCAAAACATCGTAACCGCCGCGAACAACAATATTTTGTTTTTGGCCATTTAGCAGTTCAACGGTAGTTTTCAAAACATTTAAGTTTTCCTTATATCTTTTGGCAGAAGCATTAAATTCTACTTGTTTGACAGATTTTGCCTGATATAGCGTCATGATGTTGCCATCTGAAGAAACTGTACCACCATTAGCTGCAGTTTCGCGTCCGGCAATCCAAAATTGTAGAGGTTCACCGTTATTCGAACCGAAATAAATTTTCTGGTTGGTTGGGTTTACTCCATGGACGGAGTTTGATTCGTTGCCGTTAGTTCCATCTTGTCCTTTGCCTGCAATAACATTTTCGTACTCTTCATCAGACAGAGAACTCAAATCACCCCATGAGGTTTGTAATTCGTCTTTCATCGCGAAAACTCGCGTATTTTTTGTTTCAGAGCCATCAGTAATTTTTGAAATCGAACCGCCACTGCCAACAAATGTATACGGAGTGGTAGCAGCCGCCAAACTTCCAGAATCATCTTCCATCCAAACTTTTATCGTGTATCCGTCAAGTGAGCTTAAGCCCCAATCCGAAACATCAATAGCCGCTGAAGAATTAGGCACATTAAGTTTTGTTGCAGCAGTGTAACTTGTAGTACCGTCTTTCAGAGAATCTTCCTTAAACGCGTGCACCACAACATATTGGCCCGCAACGCCGTCGGAATAAGGCACTGTCAAAGTTTTCGCTGTAGAATTGTAAGTCAACGTGTCACCCGGCGTGAACGTTACGTTGTCGGCGGCTTTGGTTTTCAGGTACATACCGTAGTCCGGTAATTTAGCATCCGTTTTTTTGCCAAAATCTGACGAACCCCCAATTGTAATGACTTCCGCACCTTCAGTTTCGCTGCCCACGATATCCTTGGCTGACGCCGCAGACGCAAAGATTACAGATGACAGATTTATTTTAAAAGCGGCCGACACCGCGGGGCGATAGTAGTTCACACGGTCGTAGCTGACACAGTCGCCCGGCAGGACGTAGAGGGCGTTAATGTTGCTACGAGGACTAGGCGAACGCAGCCAGGAGTAGTACGAAGCGCTATAACTCCAGTAAGGAATCGGTATTATGCGTCGCCTATCAGTCGCCGTCGTCATTGTATATTGACTATTTGAGCTTATATCTTCTTCTGCCCAACTGATAACTTGGTCATTGTTATAGTGTGCACTGGGCAGCCAAAATTTGTCGGTAGTCTCATACACTGCAGTGGCTTCTTCAATTCTATTTAAAACGTTCGTGCTGTACTTAAACGACTCCACCGTGCCATACTCGGCAGCACTAAAGTATGACGGGTAATTTGCACTGTTTGAGCCATTAATTGTTGTGTCAATTGGTAAAGTATCATCAACTTTTTCTACATTGTTCAAATACGCGCGCAGGTCGCTGCGGCCCCAGTGGTTGGCATACGCCTCCTTGTAAAAAAAGTCCGGTTCCGCCGCAGACGCACCATTATTGGGTACCATCGCCAGCATCATCGAGGTACTAACCCCGATTGATAGAAGTTTTGTGAAAGTTTTTCTCGTTTTCCTTTTGCTTACAAATCTCTCTGTTACTTTAAACATAAACTAAATCCTCCTTAAATATAAAATATGAATAATAACACTATATCACATATTTGCAGTGCTTGTCAATGTTTTTTTATGCAAATATCGACATCATTTTTTAGCATAAAAATCCCTCCTTTCAAATCTAAAAATATAATTATTGGGGTGTATATGTGCAATACAACATATTGCAGCATAAAACAAATATATTTTTATTTCAATTTACAAATTTGTCTTTATTTACATATGTTAAATTAATCTTTTCCCCCAATTTGTTGACGTTCAACAAGGTCTGCAAAATATCCATTATTGTCCATCAACTCATTAAACGTGCCGTCTTCGATGATTTTCCCCTTGTCAATAACAATAATCCTGTCGCAGTTTTTAATAGTGGAAAGTCTGTGCGCAATTACAATTCTCGTACTTTTTAAGGAGTCCAGCGACTCAGAAATTTGCTTTTGAGTGATATTATCAAGTGCGCTGGTCGCCTCATCAAACATCAAAATATTCGGTTTTGGCGCTATCGCACGAGCAATCATTAAACGTTGTTTTTGCCCACCAGAAACGCCTCCGCTACCTTCACTTATAATAGTATGCATTTCCATCGGCATTTCTTTTATGTCTTTTTCAATACCCGCTAATTTTGCAGCATTCCAGGCCTCGTCAAGAGTAAGCCACGGCGCAGAAATTACGATATTAGAAAAAATATCTCCCTGAAAAAGCTTGCCATTTTGCATTACAGCACCAATATGCCGTCTTAAACTTCTCAAATCCAGCGAATTTATATCTTGACCATCATAATAAATCGCACCATTTTTCGTTGATTCAAAACCTAAAAGAAGCCTCATTAAAGTAGATTTTCCACAGCCTGTTTTTCCCACTATCGCTATATATTGACCCGGGTTAATTTTCAAACTTATATCGTCCAAAACCAGCGGTCCGTTCTCGTTATACTTAAACGAAACATGATTTAATTCGATTGCCCCAGATAAGTCCGTAACTATCTTTTTGTTTTCGCTAACTTCCGGCTCAGCATCAAGTATAGGTTTGACTATCTCCATTACCGGTTTCATTTCAGAAAATTTTGTAAACAGCGGTGCCAAAGCCATTATTGCACCACTCACGGCAGAAAATGCGGTATTAAATGCGATAAAATCCGCCATGCTTACATTTGTCGTGCCCGCAATGTAATATAAAACTATCACGCCTACCATGGAAATTACCGTGGAAATCATAGGGAAAACTTTTATGAGAATCGGCGGGTTGTAATCAATTTCTGCTCCGGACTTGTACGTGCTTGCCCACTTTGAAAATGCTCGTCTTTCTGCTCCGGATAATTTTATTTTCTGCACACCTGAAAATAACGAGTAAATAAGCGCACTTAAACTAATTTTTATTTTTGTTTTTTTCCTATTTAAGTTAATTAACATCAAAGTGCTCACAACGTTCATAACAAGCTGAACTAAAATGAATAATATTGCCGGGATTACCAGTTGCGGCGCATATTGGTTCATTTGAAAAACATACACAAACGAGCAAAGCGTAGAAAGACCTGTCCCAAAGAATAATCCGCTAAGCATAATTGAAATTTGTTGCATTCCATCAACACGCGAAGACAAATCTCCGGAATTATAATCAGAAAAGAAGTTAGCTGGCAAAGACATTACTCTGCTCATTGTAGCGGCCTGAATTGACATATTCATCTTCATACCGATTCGAGCCGAAACCAAATTGCTTGTAATTTTTATTAAAGTTTGCGACAATGTCATTCCGACAAGCAGGCACGCAAAAGGAATTAATAAACTGACCTTGCCCACAGGAATTAATTTTCCATATAATAGCTTATTTACATATGGCATAATCATGCCAACCAGCTGAACCACAAGCGAAATAAACACTATGTATATCACGTCTGCTTTGCTTAGTGTTGATAAAATATATTTACTGATGTCAACTAAATTTATTTTTCGCAGCGGAAACGGTTTGTAAAAGCAAAATGCACTTTCTTCTAGCAAATCTGCAGTTTTTGCATTTATTCGAATTCTTTTTCCGGTTTCGTAGTCGAAAAAGCTGTAACCTTTCATGGATTCCGGAATTAACGCCACGGTGTCTCCGGATTTAGTCTGCGCAATAAAGGCTCCCACTGCATTTTTCCACCATTTTCCTTTTAATTCAACCGTTCTGCGCATAATTCCAGTCGGTCTAAGCATATATTCGAGTTGCTCATTCATGTCGTCGATTTTGCTTGGAATCTCTATTATTTTCGCATTATAAAATTTTAAAACTTCCTCTATCGCATTCTGAGTTTTTTTCCTATCGTTATTGAGTGCCCGCGCAATTGCTGATTCTCCTAAAACTACGGATGACAACTCTACAAAAGAATTTTCAAAAGCTTCTTTATCTTTTTTCATGCGTTTTTTTAATTGTTCACTAAACCAACTCAAAAAAAATCACCTCTTTTCTTCTATTCGGTAGTAATCAACTGCGTATAAACACCGTTATTCGCGAATAATTCATCGTGAGTTCCGCGCTCGATAACCCGGCATTTGTCCAGAACGATAATCTCATCGCAATCACGAATTGTAGAAAGTCTGTGTGCAACAATTATACACGTAACGCCTCTGTCTGTAATTGATTTTATAACATCGTGCTCAGTTTTTGCATCCAGCGCTGATGTAGCCTCATCTAAAACGATTATCGTTGGGTTTTTTGCAAGAGTTCTGGCTATTTCCAATCGTTGACGCTGTCCACCAGAAAAATTCTTTCCGCCCTCCAAGACTTTATGACTATAACCTCCGTCTTTTAGCATAATGTCCTCATGAATATGCGCGTCTTTTGCGGCAACAATCATTTCTGTGTCGCTTATGGACTTGTCCCACATTTTTATGTTTTCAGAAATTGTATCCTCAAATAAAATTATATCCTGGTCAACAACCGCAACCGAACTTGTAAAAATTTCTCTGTTTACGTCGGATATCGGTGTCCCATCGAAAGTTATCTCGCCAGACCAGGGTTTGTATAGGCCGGAAATAAGCTTCGCCAGCGTTGACTTTCCACAACCAGATGCACCTACAAAAGCTACTGTTGAACCTGGCTTTAATGTCAAATTAAAGTCTTTAATCAGCGGCTCGCCAAGAGGTTTATATCCGAACGTAACATTTTTCATCTGCATTTCGCCCGTCAATTTTGAATACTCTGCATTTTCGTCAATCTCCAAACCATCGTAATCGACGTCCGGCTCGTAATTCATAACATCCTCAATACGCTCCATATCTGTGCGCATTTCTTGAATTTGCTGACCGATTCCTCTAAAAGATTCCAGCGGTTCAATAAATTTTCCTAAATATCCCTGAAACATCATCAAAATACCGGCCGTAAATCCATTTGTGCCCTGCATTATGAACATTGCGCCTATTAGCAAAACCGCCATATTCGCGAAACCTTGCAACACCGCAGGAATTGCGCCGATATACTCGTTAATTTTTGAAAATTTTACTACAGAAGAGTTCACCGAAGCCTGATATCCCGACCATTTTTCAAAAAAACCATTTTCTGCACCAGAAGATTTAATAGTTTCAATCATTTCTATGCCGGAAACCGTCGTAGAAGCCAATTTTCCTGCATCTCTCATCTGTGCGCGAGTGATGTTAATTCGTTTTTTAGATATGTAATTTGCCAAAAACATATTTATGATAACCGCAGTTAAGCCCAGTAGCGTAAGCGGCCAGCTGATGTTTATGACCATAAAAAAGTAAAAAACTAACATTATCGCGTTCAATAAAATCGGAGCCAAACTTTGAATCAAAACTTCAGCTATGCCCTCATTTGAGGCCTGACGCATGGCGATATCTCCGATTTGTCGCTGAGAAAAAAAGTGCATTGGCAAGCGCAAAACGTGCCACATAAACATAGAATTTGCTACAATTGCGAGTTTACCTTTTATTTTCAACATATAAACTATATTTATTGCCTGAACTATTATTTGAAAAATTACAAGCGTAGCCATTCCGGAAAGCACCGGCATTAACCATTCTGGGTTTTCGCCGGATAAAATTCTATCCATAAAAATTCGGGTGAAAACCGGATTAATTATTCCGATAAATGTGACCAAAAGTCCGGTTAAAATTACGAAAATAAACGGGACTAACGTTCCTTTAAGACGTTTTTTAGCAAAAGATAAAACACTTTTCTTTTTGCCGTCCGCCACAAATTTTTCGGTCTTTTCAAAACATACAATAATTCCCGTAAATGACCTATCAAAATCGTCCATAGAAACCTCTACAGTGCCGCGCGCTGGGTCATTTATGACAGCTTTATTCTTCTTAAAACCGTTTAAAACTACAAAATGATTAAAATTCCAGTGAATAATTGCAGGAAGAGGCAAAGTTTTAACATCATCCATTCCGCATCTGTAGGCGTCGACCTGCAGACCGTAAGATTGCGCTGCATCCGACATATCCTTCAAATTACTTCCATCTCTAGAAACGCCACAGTCAGCACGAACCTTTTCAAGAGGAAGCCATTTTCCGTGATAAGCCAAAATCATCGCAAGAGAAGCCGCTCCACACTCCAGCGCCTCCATCTGCATAATCACAGGAACTTTTGCGACTTTACTTTTAAACATCACAAATTCCTCCTTTATTTCGACTCGCTAAACAAAAATTTTATCGGAGCCACCGATTCTGTAATTATGTCAGCCTTGCATAAATCGTCCACCTTCAAAAAAGTTTCATCTCCAACTTCATTGTTAGCCCAGTCATAATTGCCGTCTGAGGTTTTATTAACTTTAATCAAAACGCCAACTCCATAATCGGCTTCCAAAATGCTGTCCGCAACGTATTCGCTCGAATAAGAATGTAAAATATCTTCTTGTTTAACCGGAACTTGCGAAATTTTTATAACTTTTCCGTTAACATACGCACTCATCGGCTTATTCTTGTCATAAATGCGAACAGGCATTCCCTCAGAAATTTTCTGCGCATAGTTGACATCTACATAGCAAACAACCGAATCTATGCTGTCTTGAGAGCTGCCTTGAAAAACTCCCGTTCCAGAAACTTCCGAAGTGATATTTCCGCTAAAAGCCCAAATCGAAAACGCAATCGCAATTATAAACATCGCACCTATAATCAGCCAAACGCTGGGGTTAGAAACCTTTATGTAATCATTCAGCTGTTCCGGAGATGATATCCTCTCCAAATTCTTTTTTCTAAATAAACTGTCATTCATAATTAAAACCCCTCTTCCTTATTTTGTAAAATAATTCTTAAAATTTTGCGTTTTAATTTTTAAATATAGCATAAAACTTTATTTAAAGATTAAAATCAATAAATAATTAAATCAATTATACAGTTATTTATATAAATTGTCAATGTAAAAAATTAAAAAATAAAAAAGAATTAAGTATAAAAAATTTATTAAAACAAATAACTATATTAAAATATTTTATAAAAGATTGGAGCTAATTTTTATGAATCAACAAATTAAAAGCGTAACCGGTTATGAAGTTTTAGATTCCAGAGGATTTCCAACCGTATGTGTAAAAGTCGTTCTTAACGACGACACAACAGGCGTGGCATCTGTACCTTCTGGTGCGTCTAAAGGTATGTTCGAGGCCACAGAGCTGCGCGATTTCAACAACAGCAGATATTTTGGTTTAGGTGTAAAAAAAGCAGTGGATAACGTCAATAATGTTATTGCGCCAGCGCTAAAAGGCACTTATGCTTGCAATCAAATGGCTATCGACAAAACCATGATAGACCTCGACGGAACAAGCAATAAGCAAAAACTTGGTGCAAACGCAACACTAGCAGTATCATTAGCGGTGGCACGTGCCGCTGCAAAATCTTTCAGTATGCCTCTTTACAGATATCTTGGTGGAATAAATGCCCATAAATTACCCGTTCCTATGATGAACATTTTAAACGGCGGACTTCACGCTAACAACAACGTGGATATTCAAGAATTTATGATTGTTCCAACCGGCGCTAAAAGTTTTCATGAGGGAGTTCGTTGGTGCTCTGAAATTTATCACACACTTGGAGTAATTTTGAAAAATAAAGGTCTTTCTATAAATGTTGGCGACGAAGGTGGATACGCTCCAAATTTGGCATCTGATGAGGAAGCTATAGAATTAATTTTGTCGGCTATTCAAAAGGCTCAGTACAATGTAAATCAAGTGAAAATCGCATTGGACGCGGCAAGCAGCGAATGGTTTAACAACGAAAACTACACAATGCCAAAAAGACAAAAAACTTTCCAAACCGATGAACTTATTGAATATTGGTATAATTTATGTAATAAATACCCGATTGTGTCCATAGAAGACGCACTTGGCGAACAAGATTGGAACGGCTGGGAAACTTTAACTCAAGCTTTGGGCGAACAAGTACAGCTGGTTGGTGATGATTTATTCGTTACAAACAGCGCAAGATTAAATAGAGGCGTAAAACAAAATGTGGCAAATTCTGTCTTAATCAAGCCAAATCAAATTGGAACTTTAACAGAAACTTTACAGACGATTGAAACTGCCAAAAATGCAGGATATACTACTGTTATTTCGCACCGTTCCGGCGAAACCGAAGACACTTTCATTGCCGATATCGCAGTGGCAACAAATTGTGCTCAAATTAAAGCGGGTGCGCCTTGCAGAAGTGAACGAGTTTCTAAATATAACCGCCTGTTGATGATTGAAAACGAAATAAACGGATTTTTCTTCAGTCAGGAACAAAATAAGAAAAATTCTACAAAAAGATTTTCATCTGTACCTGTAAAAAATGCTTCTCCGGTCATGAGTTCTCGTCAACATCAAAGTCAAAACATGAAGTTAAACACAACAAACACGACCACAAATTCAAATTCTACACTATTAAAACGAGGTTTTCTCGTTGAAGTTTAATATTTAATCTGTTGAAAAATCACTTGTCAACGATTTTTCCTCAAATATATACCTGGAGGCTGGCGCACTATATCGCGCGCCAGCCTCCGGATACTTTTATCTGTTCAAAAATTCATTCTTTAGCTCAGCCTTAACTTTTTGCAAATTGCTGCAGCTTAAAATTGGAATCAAATCATTAATTTTATTTATTGGTAAGTCCCACCACTTAATTTTTTCAAGAATATCTATAAGTTCATCTTCAAATCTTTTACGAATAAATTTTGCAGGATTTCCCGCTACAATTGAGTACGGAGCAACGTCTGAGCCTACTGTACTGTTTGCACCAATAATCGCACCGTCACCAACTTCAACTCCAGGTAAAATTGTGACATTTTGGCCAATCCATACATCATTCCCTATAACAGTATCGCCTTTTAGTGGCATTTCCGACAAAGACGGAATTTCTTGATCCCAACCATTAAGTATGTAAAATGGAAATGTTGAAACTGCGTTCATTTGATGATTTGCGCCGTTCATAATAAAATTTACACCAGCAGCTATTTGACAGAACTTTCCTATTATAAGTTTGTCTCCATAAAAATCATAGTGATGTGTCACATGTTTTTCAAAATCCTCACCGCTAAAATAAGTAAATTCTCCCACAATAATATTGGGATTTTTAATCGCCGGTTTAACATATGTAACGGACTTTATTCCTTTAACAGGATATATCTCATTTGGGTTTATTTTAAGATTTTCAGCCATGTCTTACCTCCAGAAGCAAAATTTACTTGAATTATACATAAACAAAACTTATTAATCAATAGAAATTCGTTAAAATCAATTGAAGTACCTCTTTTCAAAAGTACTCCAAACTAAGTTAATTATTGCCTTTTATTTTATCCAGCGCATATTTTTCCAGTCGAGAAACTTGCGCTTGACTGATACCTATTTCAGATGCGACTTCCATCTGGGTTTTTCCGACAAGAAATCGTAGCGTTAAAATTTTCTTTTCGCGCTCGTTTAGTTTGGCAATAGATTCTTTTAAAACTATCTCATCAAGCCAATTCATGTCTTCATTTTTATTGCCAATCTGGTCCATCACATAAATGGTATCATTGCCGTCAGAAAAAACTGGCTCATAAAGAGAAACTGGTTCCACAACCGACTCTAATGCGATAACGAGTGTTTCTTTTTTTATATCCAACTTCTTCGCGATTTCTTCAACCGTCGGTTCTCTATCAGTTTCTGCCATAATTTGTTCTTTTATCTGCATGGCCTTATATGCAATATCCCTCATGGAACGGCTTACTCGAACTGAATTATTATCGCGCAAATATCTTCTTATTTCGCCGATTATCATCGGTACACCATACGTAGAAAATCTGACATTAAGATTTATATCAAAATTATCAATGGCCTTTATAAGGCCAATACAGCCGACTTGAAAAAGGTCATCGAGATTTTCTCCCCTATTCGTAAAACGTTGAATTACGCTAAGTACAAGCCTTAAATTTCCATTCACTAAATCTTCCCTAGCTTTTTTCCGTTCCTTTTCGGTACCGTTTCTCATAATTTTTAAAAGTTCAATTTTTTCCGATTCTGTTAAAACTTTAAGTTTCGCCGTGTTTACTCCGCAAATTTCCACCTTATTATACTGCATTTAATAAAAAACTCCTTCCACTTTTGTCTTCAATTAAAGTATTGTCTTTTAGAGCCTAATTAATGCAAATAATAAATAAAATCAAACGGAATAATCGGGACATAATATAATTAAAAAGAAAAAGGAGAATTAATAATGGAAAACAATAATTATAAAACAGATAAAAATAAACTTGAAAAAATTTCTGCAGGAAAAGGCGAAAAGGAATTGAGCAAAAAGAAAATTTTTAAAGAAACCGGTCGAATTATAGCCAATCCTCTAATACACAAAAATCATGATTATTTTAATGATAACTAACCCATATTAATTTCGATTTGCAACTAAAAGCAGTGCAAGCTGGTCTCCGATAACCGAGAAAAGTGCCGCTAAAATTTCTACAGTTTCAGCGTCACAATTTCTTGCAATCTCCGAAGATATAATTCCACCCACTGTAATAAGTTTTTCTCCGTAGCAATTTTTCATTTTAACACCACCTAAAAATATACTATGCAGAAAAAAAGCAAAAGTAAAAGTAATTTCTACATTACTTTTACTTTCTTGTTATAAAAATCGATATAAAATTTAAAAGCCCAAATTTAAAGTGTCAATATAAAGCTTATAATCAAAACTTTTTTCACTACTCAGCGCATCACTTATATCCATATCAACTATTTTTCCGCCTTGAACTACAATAACTCGATTACTCTTATTTTCTGCCAAAAGGTTTGCCGCATACATTCCCATCTGAGAGGCTATTACTCTATCTTTTAAAGTTGGCGCTCCACCTCTTTGTATGTGGCCCAAAACCACATATCTTGTGTCTATTCCCGTAAACTTTTGGTGCTACTATATAAAAGTAGACACATTTTGAAAAACTATGTATTATAAAATCAGACACTAAAAGGAGGTATCTTATGTCTACAAAACAAAACTATTATGATGAAGATTTTAAAAGAACTCTCGTAGAGTTGCATCAAAACGGAAAGACGCAGTCTGAATTATGCAGAGAATATGGCGTTTCCAAATCAGCCCTTTCTAAGTGGTGGACTACAGTCAATAAAAAGGACACAAATTTAGAAACATTTTAAGAAGTAGCACTATAAATTGTGCTTAAAAAA
>CAKSIU010000004.1 GCA_934463265.1 uncultured Eubacteriales bacterium
AATGCAAATAAAAACCATAGAATTTTTAAGTTTAGAAAACACGATTGCGAAAGACTTATTTATAGGGCAGCAAGAAGTAATGGCTGAATGTTCACTGTTTCGACAACAAAACTTTATTTTGCGCACAAAACATGTTGATTTTGGCCACGGTTGCTACCCTTAAAACCACCGATTGAAATTCGCCCAAAAGTGCTTACTATTTAACCTTATTGCCGCTAGGATAAATATTTAAAAATAATAGCGGCTTTTGCTGCTGATTTACTTTTAAATTGGTAATAATGAGGCCGTCCATTCATATCATATGAGGTCACTAGCCACTTACCATTTGGCAGCTTCTCATATTTATTTCCCATAATTTCCCCTCCACCAGTAGCGATTTCTAATTTTTCGTCATTAAGCTCAACTTTGCCGGTTGCTTTTGAAGTTGTTTCCACAAAGCCTTCTTTCTTTGTTTCATCCTTTTTAGTTTTTGACATATATACCATACCTTTCTTTTGTTAAAATATATTAAAGTTTTTATGCTTATTATAATTACACAATAAAGCATGGCATATGTCAATCTTTTTGTTGAATTTTTTGAAATAATTTTCAAAATTCTTTTTCTATTACCGTGCACGCAAAATTAATAATTAAATTAAATTATATTGATAAGTTTATTTTTTATGTTTATTTCTAAACGTCCAAAATAAAACTTTCACTTCAAGAGAATTTATAATATAAAAAATTTAATTACATAAAAATTATATAACTTGAGTTTTAAAAGGTCAACTGATATAATTAAAAATATTAAATAGAATGGAGAGAAAGTAATGCAAATAAAAACCATAGAATTTTTAAGTTTAGAAAACACGATTGCGAAAGACTTATTTATAGGGCAGCAAGAAGCATGGGAAATACTTCCTAAAATATCGTCGTTTATAGAAGAACTAGGAAAACTTCTTTCGGCGGAAAAGTATGAAGAAATAGATAAAGATATATGGATTGCAAAGACTGCGAAAGTAAGTAAAACAGCGTGTT
This sequence comes from uncultured Eubacteriales bacterium, assembly GCA_934463265.1. Lineage (GTDB taxonomy): Bacteria > Bacillota > Clostridia > Oscillospirales > Acutalibacteraceae > CAG-557. The sequence continues at coordinate 1,018 of CAKSIU010000004.1, forward strand.
TGAATGGTCCATTAATTATAGACGAGTTTGCTGAAATTAGAAATTGCGCATACATAAGGGGCAAAGTTATAGTTGGAAAAAACGCTGTGGTAGGTAACTCTACAGAAATAAAAAATTCAATTTTGTTCGACGGAGTTCAAGTGCCGCATTATAATTACGTTGGAGACTCAATTTTAGGCTATAAATCTCATATGGGAGCAGGAAGTATTACGTCGAATGTGAAATCAGATAAAAGTTTGGTAAAGGTGACTTATAACGGAGAAAAAATTGATACGGGATTAAAAAAGTTTGGGGCGATTATAGGGGATTGCGCAGAAATTGGCTGTAATACAGTTTTAAATCCCGGTACGATTATTGGAAGAAACAGTAATATTTATCCTCTCAGTTCGGTTAGAGGCCTTGTCCCAGAGAACAGTATTTATAAGTCTGCATCGGAAATAATTAAGAAAAAATGATAAAAAACAAGGCGCCGCACTATACCGCGCGGCGCTTTTTGAATTATTTTTCTAGACGTTGAAGAATCATGTTAGCGCAGACGTAAACATTTCCGCCGCCCATGGTCAAGACTAAATCTCCGGGTTTAGCGATTTTTTGAATACAGTCAGTAATTTCTTCAAAAGTTTGTAAACAAATGCAGTTTTCTAATTTTTCAGCCAAGTCTTCAGAATAAATATTAAATGTGTTAACCTCACGAACGGCTAAAATTTCGGATAAAACCGTAATATCTGCTATAGACAAAGCCTTAGCAAATTCGTTAAGAAATGTTGCAGTACGAGAATAAGTGTGTGGCTGAAATACAGCAATTACACGATTAAATCCCATTTGGGAAGCGGCAGTTAAAACTGAAGTTATCTCTGTTGGGTGATGTGCAAAGTCATCCGCAACAGTAATACCGTTTGGTCTGCCCAAAATTTCAAACCGACGATGTACACCGGTAAATTCATGCAAAGCTTTTGCAATGTCGTCAGGTTTAACTTTTAAATAATGAGCTATAGCTGCAGCCGCAACTGCATTGTGGATGTTATATTTTCCAGGAACGGATAATTTTATATCGACAATTTTTTCGCCGTTCTTCATTAAAGTAAAACTTGGAAAGGCAACATTTTCTTCGGAGATATTTTCCGCATAGTATTCGTTGCACTTAGATTCTCCAAAAGTTATAACGGGAATGTTGGCATTTTTAGTTGCGAGAACAGAATTTTTGTCATCACCGTTTATAACTATGAGTTCGGTGGCTTTTAAGGCAAATTTGTTAAACGATTTTATAACATTTTCAAGGGTTCCAAAATAGTCAAGATGGTCAGCTTCGACGTTTGTTATGACTGCGATAGAAGGTGTAATCTGCAAAAAAGAGTCCACATATTCGCAGGCCTCGCAAATAATTGTATCGGAATTTCCGCAACGACTGTTTCCATTAATAAAAGGCAGCTTTCCACCGATTATAGCACTAGGGTCTTTTTGCGCCATGGTTAAAATTTGAGTAATCATCGCGGTTGTGGTGGTTTTCCCGTGAGTTCCGGCAACAGCAATAGTATTTTTGTATTTGACACATAAAAGTCCAAGCATAACAGAGCGTTCAATGCACGGGATTCCTTTTTTTACCGCAGCAATTCTTTCCACATTATCTTCCTTTATGGCCGCAGAGTACACAACAAGTTCTGCATTTTCTATATTTTTAGCGTCGTGCTGAGTGTAGACTTTAATTCCACGGTCGATAATTCTCTGTAAAGTGTCGGAAATATAATTATCTGAGCCAGAAATGTTGTATCCGTTATGAAGCAAAATTCCAGCAATAGGGCACATTCCGGAACCGCCAATTCCGATAAAGTGTATATTTTTGACATTATCTAAAATATTTTGAATATTATTCAATTTAAGGGCACCTCTTATAAAAAAATATTATTTATATAATTATTATATTGCGAAATTGCTTGTAAATAAATAGTTTTTTTCAGTTTTATTTATAAAAAGTTAATTTGTAGCAAGGAAGGCTTACAGTTCATATTATGTCATGAATGATGGAGGGAACAAAATATGGTTGATATAGATACTTTTGCGATAATTGGTGGAGACAAACGGCAGATAGCGATGGCTAAGAGCATTTTGGCTGACGGCTATAACGTTTGTACAGTTGGATTTGAAAATACGGAATTATTAAGTAAAGAAATAAAAAAAACAAATTTAGATGATGCAATAAAAAACAGTAAATATATAATTTTTCCGTTGCCAACAGTAATAAAAAATAATTATCTAAATGCACCGTACTCAGAAGAAAAAATAAAAATAGATGACGTTTTTGCGCAAAAAATGTATGGAAAAAAAGTATTTTGTGGAATTGCAAAGAAATTAATTTTAACAAGCGAAGTTTGGAAAGATATAAATTTGTATGACTATTCAAAAAGAGAAGAATTTGCAGTAAATAATGCCGTTCCTACAGCCGAAGGTGCATTAGAAATCGCGTTGCATGAATTTAGCGGTACGATAAACGGTTCAAAATGTTTGATAGCAGGTTTTGGAAGAATAGGAAAAGTTTTAAGCAAAATGCTGACCGGAATTGGCGCAAAAGTGACTGTAAGTGCTAGAAAGCCGGAAGATTTAGCCTGGATAAATTTGTTGGGCTACGAAGCAATATTAACAAGCGAATTGTCAGCAAAAAACGATTTTGACATTATTTTTAACACGATACCAGAAATAATTTTTGACGCACGAACTTTAGTAAAAACGGCACAGAACGCAATTATAATAGATTTAGCATCGTTGCCTGGTGGAGTCGATTTTGAAGCCACAGAAAGACTGCAAATTAAAGCAATACAAGCTTTGGCGCTGCCTGGAAAAGTTGCACCGAATGCAGCCGGAGAAATCATTAAAAACACGATATACAACATGATTGAAGAGGGATGATTTATGGGAGAAATGAAAATTAAAGTAGGGTTTGCGGTAAGTGGTTCATTTTGTACGTTTTCAAAAGCAATTCCTCAAATGAAACTGTTGGTTGATTCGGGATACGAAGTCTTGCCGATTATGTCTGATACGGCGTATTCCACGGACACAAGATTCGGAAAAGCAGAGGATTTTCGCAAAGAAATCGAAAATATATGTGGCAAAAAAATAATGCATACCATAGAGGAAGTTGAACCGATAGGGCCCAAAAAAATGACAGATATTATGATTATTGCGCCTTGTACCGGAAATACTTTAAGTAAACTTGCAAGTTCAACGATAGACACCGCAGTAACAATGGCAGCAAAATCGCATTTAAGAGGTCAAAAACCGCTTTTGATAGCGCTTTCGACAAATGATGGGTTATCTGGTTCAGCGGCAAATATGGGAACAATGCTCAACAGAAAAAATATATATTTTGTGCCGATGTCGCAAGATGACCCGATAAAAAAGCCAAACTCGTTAGTTGCGCATTTTGATCTTATAATTCCGGCAATAGAGTCAGCGATTATGGGATATCAAATACAACCGATTTTTCGATGATTAACGTTATAAAATGTTGATTACATCGCTTTTTTTGATTTTATATGATATAATTTTTTAAACAATGCTAAAAAAGGACTGATACGATGAAAGTACTGGCAATAGGCGATGTAGTGGGAAGTATAGGCTGTGAATTTTTAAGAGAACAGCTTCCAAAAATAAAAAAATTATACGAGATAGACTTGGTTATCGCAAATGGAGAAAATTCTGCCGACGGCAATGGAATAACTCCGTTTTCGGCGAATTATCTGTTCAAAAGCGGTGTTGATGTAATAACTACGGGGAATCATACGTTTCGCAGAAGAGAAATTTATCCAAAATTTGATGAAGAACCGCATTTAATAAGGCCGGCGAATTTTCCCTCGATTGATACGCCAGGTAGCGGAATTTGTACGTTGGATATGCTGAAAAATAAAGTAATTATTATCAATCTTATGGGTACAATATTTATGGAAAGCATCGATTGTCCATTTAAAACGATTGATTGGATACTTGAAAAAATTGATAAAAACGCGATAATTATTGTAGATTTTCACGCGGAGGCTACGTCGGAGAAAAGAACTTTGGGATACTACTTGGATGGGAAAGTTTCTGCGTTTTTTGGTACGCACACTCATGTTCCGACCGCGGATGAATGTATTTTTCCAAAGGGAACAGGTTACATTACGGATGTGGGAATGACCGGCGTAATAAATTCAGCATTAGGAGTAAAATTTGAACTGGTGATAAAAAAATTAAAAACAAAAATGCCGGTTAGATTTGAAAATGCAACTGGAAAATGTAAGATGGATTGTATAATTTTTGACATTAATGAGGAAACTAAAAAAACACAGCATATAAAAAGATTGACAATTAATGGATAATTTGACATCCAAAAATGAATAAATTCTGCAAAATAAAACAGTAATTATAATAAAAACTTTGGCAAATAATAAAAAATAAAGAGAAGTTTAGATAAAAAATTCACGAAAATGCAAAATAATATAATTTTTATTTAAAAACATATTGCAAAATATCGAATTTGCATATATTATAATAATTGCAGACGTAATATATAACTAAAAATGGAGGATTGAATATGGAAATTCTAAAAGTTTCGTCAAAGTCGGCTCCAAATTCTGTTGCGGGTGCCATTGCAGGCGTTATACGCGAGCACAGTTCGGTTGAGATTCAGGCCGTTGGAGCAAGTGCAGTAAATCAAGCAATAAAAGCTATCGCAATTGCAAGAGGCTATTTAGCGCCTACTGGTGTAGAATTAATTTGTATACCTGCGTTTGTAAATGTTACCATTGACGGCGAAGACCGTACCGCTGTTAAGCTTATAGTTGAAACAAAATAATGATTTTTATCTGAAAAAAATCGCCCGCACTATACCACGCGGGCGGTAAAAAAGAGGTGCCGCACTATATCGCGCGGCACTTTTTTACTTTATGTGCCGATCATGGCACTAGTCTTGCTGGTGCAAGTGGTGTAGATGGAGTCCGTGTCGAAAAAGAGGTCTATTTTCTGTCGAATGTTCTAATCGAGTGATGAAAAATCTATATGTAGCTGGTTAGAGAGGAAATTGTTTTTGGAAGTAAATGCCACAAAGACGAAAGTATGGAATATAAGTTGTAGCACCGTATACGGGATGCGTACGTAAGGTTCAATGGTAATGGCGAGAAATTTTATTCTCCCTCTACCTTATTGATATTAAATTTTTTCTAATTTTGCGTAATTCGCCATGAGTTTTTTATTCCCGACAGTATCAAAATTAATTTCCAATAATGTATCATTGCCCATCGCTCTAGCAGAAAGAACTTTACCTTTGCCAAAAACTTTATGAGTTACAACATCTCCGGTCGAGAAAGAATTTACATTATTTTGCGGTTTTTCTATGTGAGTAAATGTTCTGGCGGAAGCAGCTAAACTTTTGGCAGGAGCTTTATAATTCAATTTAATGTCGTTAAAAGTTTTTTGAAGGGCACGTTTATTTTCAGTTTTTTCAACTAAAGATTCAGGAATTTCAAGCGAAAATCTTGATGGTTTGTTTCTGCTTGTAGAGCCAAATATCATACGAGTTTCGGCGTTTATAATATAGAGTTCTTTTTTGGCACGGGTTATTCCAACATATGCAAGACGGCGTTCTTCTTCGAGTTCTTCTGGATTATATATAGATTGATTTCCAGGAAAGATACCTTCTTCGAGGCCTGGTAAAAATATTACTGGAAATTCCAACCCTTTTGCCGAATGCATCGTCATCAGCGTTACAGCATTTGTATTGTTGTCGTAGTTGTCAATGTCGGTCATAAGCGAAACTTCTTCCAAAAATCCCTCTAAAGAGGCAGATTCGCCATTTTCTTGTTCGTATTTTATAATATTCGAGGACAATTCGTTGATATTTTCAATTCTGGCGTCCACATCGTCTTTTTCAAGCCTGATGTTTTCTATATAATCAGTATCGTTAAGAGTTTTTCGATATAAATCATGCAGGGAGAAGTCAGGCTTATTTGAAGCTTCAATAAGACCATCCATCAAGTTTGCAAATTTTTTCAGTTTTAAAGCCGCGCGCAAAAGGTCATCATATTCCTCTGCATGACGGATAATTTCAAGCATACTTTGACCGGTTTGTGATGCAATTTCGGTAATTTTAGAAATAGTTTTATCGCCAATAGACCTTTTTGGCCGATTAATAATTCTGCGCAAACGTACCTCGTCGTTGGGATTATTAATAACGCTAAGGTAGGCAATCATATCGCGAATTTCCTTGCGCTCGTAAAATCTGTGTCCACCGATAATTCTGTAAGAAATACCTGATTTTATAAATGTGCGCTCGATGTTACTAGACTGCGCATTCATTCGGTATAATATAGCAAAATCGGAGTAATTGGCACCTGTTGCCACTTTATTTAAGATAGTCTCAGCAATGTAATTTGCCTCGTCGCTCTCGTTAAATGCAGTATGTACGTGAATTTTTTCGCCTGCGTCATTTTGAGTCCACAATTTTTTGCCTTTTCGCTCGCTGTTATTTTCAATTACAGCATTAGCAGCGTTTAGAATATTTTGAGTTGAACGGTAATTTTGCTCTAATTTTATTATTTTAGCGTCTTTATAAGTTTTTTCAAAATTCAAAATATTTTCGATAGTGGCGCCTCTAAATTTATAGATACTTTGGTCATCATCGCCGACAACACATAAATTTTTTCTTTTTTGGCAAATTAATTTAATAAACTCATATTGAACTTTGTTGGTATCCTGATACTCGTCGACCATAACGTAATGGAATTTATCCTGATAATAATCCAAAACGTCCGGACATTTTTTTAATAAAGTAACGGTGTTGAATAAGAGGTCATCAAAGTCCATAGCATCGGCGTCTATCAAGCGTTTCTGGTACATATTATAAACTTTAGCGATTTGCGTAAGTCTAAAATCATTGCCAGCCTGATGATTATATTCTTTGTAGTCAATCATGTTGTCTTTTGCGTAAGAAATCGCAGAGATAATGGACTTATGCGGTAAAATTTTATCATCTATATTCAGTGATTGCTGACAATTCTTAATTAAGCGCTTTAAATCATCAGTATCGTACACTGTAAAATGATTTGAGTATCCGAGTTTTTCCGCGTGTTGACGAAGAATTCTTGCGCAAGTAGAGTGAAATGTCGACGCCCAGATGTCGTTGCCAATTTCTCCTAGCATATTTACAAGACGTTCCTTTAGCTCATTTGCCGCCTTGTTTGTAAAAGTAATCGCTAAAATTTGCCAAGGTCTGGCGGAATTTACACTCAAATTAAAAGGCAAATCTGTATTATTATCATCATTTTGTGCAAACATTTTTAATTCGTTTATACAAGCTTCATCAACAAATTCCGGAATAAAAGTATCATTGTAGGCATTTCCATATTTTATAATATTTGCGATTCTGTTTACCAAAACCGTAGTTTTTCCGCTGCCGGCTCCAGCCAAAATCAATAAAGGACCATTTACCGTAAAAATAGCTTGTTTTTGCTTGTCATTCATGCGAACAAAGTCTTTTTCTATAATTTTTTTTCTTAATTCTAAAAATTCATTTAAATTTTTCATTTTAACCGTCCTTAGTTTTTATAATAATATTTTAACGCAAATAAAAAACAAACTCAAGCAAGAAAGTAGGGCAGATACCCTACTTTACATAATTGAACTTATATATTCTTCTAGGCATAAGCCACTTTTAGCAATTTTTTGAGCGTGTTCTTTTCCCACATATCTAAAATGCCAAGGTTCATAAATTACATTAGTTATATTAGTTTTATTTTTAGGATATCTCAATATAAAACCGTAATCAGCCGCGTTTTTCATAAGCCAAGAATATTCTTTAGTTTTGTAAAAGTCATCCCTAACGCCGTTAAAATCTATGGCAAAACCTGTGTGATGTTCGCTTGTGCCGGGTCTTGCAACAACTGTAGCCGCCATAACTTCAGCATTTGTAGATTTATAACCTTGTTTTTTGCACCTTGAAACTTGATTATTAAATAATGTAGTTTGACGTTCAACGCTGCGATACCCAGAGGACGGATAAACATTTAAGCCTTCCTTTGCTGCCGCATTTATCATTTTATCCAGACTGTATTTAGCAACTGAATTAACTTTTATATTTTTATAGTCGACTAAGTTTGACTTATAGTTTTTCAGGATAAGATTATCTTTGTTTACAACAATCAAATTTGACTCACAAGACTTATTCCATTCAGAAAAATCTGTTCCGCTTTCACTTTTTTCTACTATAGATGGCATTTTATCGACATTATCAGAAGAATTTTTATTTTCAGAAGCAGAAACTTCAGAATTTTCGTTTTTATTATTGTTTTCGTTTTGCTGAATAGATACGCCTTCAAATTGATTATTGCTAATGTTTTCGCATACCGATAAACTCTCGTTTGAGTTTTTCACAGCGTCAGAATTATTTTTATTAAAAGATACAAAAACAACTGCGGAACTAGCGACTAAGGCCACAGAGACTAAAATGACAGTTAATATTTTATTGTGCTTTTTTCTGAATTTTTTAGATTTGCGCATAAGATTACTCCTTAGCAAATAATTTATTTTTTAAATTTTATTTTACTTATTTATTATACAATATATAAAAAATTATTTCAAGGTTCGGTAGTAGTTGATAAATTATTTGGTTTGTGTTATACTTTAATCATTGTAAATTTGTGAAATTTTAGAAATCATACAAATTCAAAAATTATGTATCACAAATAAAAGATTTTTGCGATAATATATAAAGTGCTTGTTAAGGCTTATTTTGCTAGGAGGAGTTAATGTGTGCGGAATAATTGGGTACGTCGGTTATGATAACGCCACCCCATTGTTACTTAATGGTCTGAAAAAACTTGAGTATAGAGGATATGATTCTGCTGGTGTGGCAGTTCACACTGGTATTAATTTGGAAGTTGTGAAAACAAGCGGAAAACTTCAGGTGCTTAGTGACAAACTCGATGGTGGCAACAATTTAAAAGGTAGATTGGGTATTGGTCACACGCGATGGGCAACTCATGGAAAACCTTCTGAAAAAAATTCTCACCCTCACGTAAGTATGTACGGAAAATTTGCAGTCGTTCACAACGGAATTATCGAAAATTATATTTCTATAAAAGAAGAATTATTAAATGCTGGCATGAATCTTGTGTCAGATACGGATACCGAAGTTATAGCTCAGCTTTTAGAGTTTTATTATGACGGCGATATTTTAAATACAATTTCAAAGTTAATTAACAAAATTGAAGGCTCTTATGCACTGGGGATAGTTTGTGCTGACAAACCTGATGAATTATTTGCTGCTAAAAAGGCAAGTCCGCTAATTATCGGAGTCGGCAAAAATGAAAATTTTATTGCTTCTGATGTTACGGCTATTGTATCGCGAACCAAGGATATTATAAGGCTCGACGACGAGGAATTTGCAATAATTAAAGAAAATAATATAAAAATTTACGATAAAAATAAAAATATCCTGTCAAAAGATATTTTTCATATAGACTGGGATGTTTCTGTTGCAGAAAAATCCGGTTACGAGCATTTTATGCTTAAAGAAATAATGGAGCAACCTAAGGCTGTTATGGATACCGTTAAGCCTCGAATAAAAGATGGAAAGATTACACTTGATGGAGTGGATTTTTCTAGAGAAGATTTGGAGAATATAAGCAAAATCTGCATTTTAGCTTGCGGCTCGGCGTATCATGTAGGCTATGCAGCCAAGTATATTTTTGAAAAATTACTTAGAAAACCTGTCGAAATAGAAGTCGCGTCTGAATTTAGATATATGCAGCCAATTATAGACGAAAATGTTTTGGTTATCGCAATAAGCCAGTCCGGAGAAACGGCGGACACTTTAGCTGCGCTTCGAGAAGCTAAAAAGCTTGGTGCAAAAGTTTTGTCCATTGTAAACGTAGTTGGAAGTTCTATTGCAAGCGAATCTGACAATGTTCTTTACACTTGGGCAGGACCGGAAATTGCGGTCGCGACAACCAAAGCTTACAGCACGCAACTAAGTGTAATTTATCTGCTGGCGATTTATATGGCAGATAAACTTGGCAAAATCAGTCAGGAACAATACGATGCCTACATAAATGATTTGTTGAGCATCCCTTCAAAAATTGAGGAAATTTTGAAAAAACAAGATGAGATTAAAGCTTTTGCAGAAAAATTTTATAATTGTAAAAATGTATTTTTTATTGGCAGAAATATTGACTATGCGGTTTCTCTTGAGGGTTCGCTAAAATTAAAAGAAATTTCGTATATACATTCAGAGGCATATCCGGCAGGAGAATTAAAACACGGCACAATTTCTTTAATAGAAGAAAATACGCTGGTTGTGGCTTTGGCGACAAATGATGCGCTATTTGAAAAAATGGTTAGCAATATAAAAGAAGTTAAAGCAAGAGGTGCGGTAGTTTTGGCTTTAACAACCGAAGAGCACAAAGATATAGAGTCAATTTCGGATTTTAATATATTTATTCCCGAAACTTATGATGTGATGATGCCTTCTTTGTCGGTCGTTCCGCTTCAACTTTTTTCTTATTACATTGCTTATTTAAAAGAGTGCGACATTGATAAACCTAGAAATCTTGCAAAGTCTGTAACGGTTGAATAGTTTAAGATAATTAAATAAAAAACATCTTCTAAACTTTGATTTGAAAGAGTCTTAGCATAAGAAGATGTTTTTATTTTGCAAAACGCTTGACAAATATAACATATTTATGATATAATTGTAGCAATTTATGTAAGATTTAAATATCAGTGCTTTAAAAAGTAGGAATATTTTTATCTTTAACAATATATTTTTTATGGAGGTGTTTTTATGATTAACTTGAAAAATTATATAAAAAAGAAAAATAATACGCTTCTATTTGTTATATTGTTTCTTTTGTGTGCATTTATCATTGGTTTTGTAGGCGGAGCTTTTGCGCATAATTTATTTGACTCAGACGACGGATATGGAAATATTATTAGCGAAGATGGAATAAAGCTTCAGAGTGCAGACACAAATGCGATGTCAACCTCACAAATTGTTGCTCTTGTAGAAAATTCTGTTGTGGAAGTTGAAACCATAATTAATTCATCGGAAGATGCAAAAACGGGCGTGACTTCAATAGGTGCAGGAAGCGGTATCGTTTTAACCGAAGATGGATATATTGTCACGAATGCACATGTGGTAGAAAATGCCCAAAGTATAAAAGTGAAATTACATAACAAAAGTGAATATGTGGCACAGTTAATAGGTAAAGACGAAAAGGAAGACATTGCTGTTTTAAAAATTGGAACGACAGGTTTAAGTCCGGTAACATTTAGAAATTCCGATGAAACTAAAGTTGGTGAACGAGTTATAGTAATTGGAAATCCTTTGGGAACTCTTGGCGGTTCGGTTACAGATGGAATTATAAGTGCGGTGGACAGAATTCTTAATATTGACGGAAAAGAAATGAAGCTGATTCAGACAAATGCGGAAATAAATCATGGAAATTCCGGTGGAGGAATGTTTGGCGAAAACGGACAATTTGTAGGCCTTATTGTTGCGAAATCTTCGGGTGACGACTTAGAAGGACTTGGTTTTGCAATTCCGTCAAATACCGTAAAAAATGTCGTAAATAAATTAATTAAAACTTGAATATTATTTTTTTTACTCGGAAAAATATAAGTAGACAAGTCAAAAATTTTAGATTTGTCTACTTTATTTATTTGGAGGGAACAATTATGAATAGTAAAAACGCTAATCCAAGTATAAGGTGTTCTGTTGTTCAGTGTAAACATCACTGCGGAAATGTTGATTATTGCGCATTGGACGAGATAAAAGTGGGTACTCACGAAGATAATCCTACAGTTATTCAATGCACCGACTGTGAATCTTTTGAGGTAAAAAATAAAACATCTAACGTATAATTATTAACAATAATTTGAAAATTTAATAGAAATTTTATTATGAGGAATAAAAATGCAAAAATATGCGCATTTTTGTTCCTTTTTTTTCGTAGCTATGATATAATGGTCTTGTAAGCTATTAAATGTTTATACTTTTTACGTCTGTTATTTTTTCATTTTATAGTGTATTTATTTTTTACTTTAGGAGGCGTTAGAATGGAAGAAAATAAGTCTTTATTTAAGCAGGGTCTAAAAGAAGGGTTCCCGATTGGTTTAGGATATCTACCACTTGCTTTTACTTTGGGTGTTAATGCGGCAACTGGTGGATTTAAATTTCTGACCTCGATTGCAATGTCTATATTCAGTTTTACTGGTGTCGGCCAGATGAATGCTATGTCTTTGATGCTTGAAAATGCCACTTATTTTAGTATTTTTATTGCACTTTTAGTTATTAACCTTAGAAATATCGTGCTTTCTTTATCTTTATCGCAACGTCTTGATGAAAATGTAAGTTTGTGGAAAAGACTCATAATTGCTATGGGCAACACCGATGAAATTTTTGCGCTTACCATACGTCGTGAAGGAAAAATTCCCGCTGATTACTTTCTTGGAGTTATGTCATTTCCGTATTTTGCCTGGGGAGTCGGCGCTATTGTGGGCAGTTTAGCAACAACTCTTGTTCCTAAAGATATTTGTATTGCGATGAGCATGGCTTTGTATGCAATGTTAGTAGCTTCGATTATTCCTGCAGTTAAAAAGTCTAAACCTGTGCTTTTTGTAGCAGTTTTGTCTGGTGTGCTGAGTTTTGTCATGCAGGGAATTAAGCCTATAAACGATGCTTTGATGAATTTAATGGGAAAATCTGCTTCGTCTTGGATTTTGGTTGCGGGTTCAATATTTAGTGCAGCTATTGCAGCGTGCATTTGGCCTGTTAAAGACAGTGAGGAGGAAAATTAGTGAATAATATTTATGCTTGGCTCGGTGTTCTTATTTTATTCGTAACAACGTATTTTACCAGAATGTTACCTTTAGTTTTTTGCAAAAAGCCGATACAAAACACATTTTTAAAGTCGTTATTGGCTTATTTGCCGTATGCTGTACTGACATCTATGCTGATTCCAGAGGTTTTTCAAGGCTCGTACGGTGTGATTCCAGGAATTTTAGGTTTTGTTGCTGCAATGGTTCTTTCTTATCTTGACCAAAGTCTGATTGTTGTTTTAGCTGTTTCCACTATCGTTACTTATGTTACTATGATATTTAATCCACAAATAATGGCTGCTTTAGGAATGTAAAATAAAAAAATATTTTTATGCAAAAAAAGAAAGTAGATTTTTAAAAGTTTCTACTTTCTTTTTTATTATTGATATTTTATTTCTATTTTGTTGCTAATTTTTTATCGTGTATTTTATTAAGAGCTAAAAACAGTAAATACAAAATTGTTCCGCCAGCAATGACGTAAATCAAACTTGTTGATGCAATTGATATTCCGTTGTTAATGTTTGCAGAAACGAGCATTGGTGCTATTGCTTCTCCGATTTTAGAAGCAAGCAGAAATAGAAATGTAACGGTTACTTTATCGATATCCGGCTGAATTATATATATTTCTTCAAAAATGACATTCAACCCGAATCCATCCGCAATTCCTAATAAAATTATTGCTGCAATTGAGATGGCTAAATTATTAAATATTGCGAATAAACTTATTGATGCAATGATAAATGCTATATACAAAAATGTAGAATTTTGCACACCAAGCCAGTGAATGGTTAATTTGCTGCTGGTACTTGCCGTGTAAGCACTGAGCATAAAATTTAGCATCATTAATCCGGATATAAGTGACTGTGAAAGCGAAATTTCATTACCGTACAACGGAACACAGTAAGTAACAAAAATGCTTGCCATATATATTGGAACTATTATAAGCAGTATATACACTATAATTTTAAATGATTTAAACACACTCACTAAGCTAAAAATAGAGAAGTTACTCTCGGATCTGTTATTTTTCAAATTAGTGATTTTAAGCAAAAAGACACTTGCTAAAATTATTATCGCTTCCAAAATAAAGACAAATGAATATGATAGTCTTTCTGAGATAAGACCTCCTATTACAATTCCGCAACTATATCCGGCTATTTTTCCGGCCGCAATTATCGATAGCAGTTTAACTCGCAAATCTGAGTCTTTTTCAAATATAGCACATAATTTTGTAGATGAAATCAACGCAGCCATACCTAGTCCTAGAACACTTCTCGCGAAGGAAAATTTAAATAAATCATCGCAAAATCCAGAAGTTATGGAACCTATTGCTGCAAAAATTGAACCGAATATTATTAATTTTTGCACACCGAATTTGTTAACGGCAAATAAGCAAATTAATAATCCAATTATTGTTGCAATAGCGCCTAATGTAGTTGGTAAACTCACAAGAAAATTAGATGCATTCACAAGCTTATTAAATAGTTGATAGGAAACGATTGATACAAAGCTATTATCAAAACCTAATGCTAAAAATAGCACGAAATAAAATATTCTTAATCCACTTGGATTTAATTCTTTTTTATTTGATTTTTTTCCCAATTTATTTTCTGCTTTATTTTCTACTCGACTTATAAATAAACTAAGTTCAATTGCAATTAAAATTGTTACAACAATCAAAATCAGTGCTTCAATCAATAAATTTGTTATATTTTTATTTACAAGTTCCTGATTTATCTTATATTCAACGTTTATATAATAATCTTCTTCTAAAATTCGAATTTTATTTGATTTAATATTATTTTCTGTCAAGTAGTTCTTTTTTTGCGAGTTACTTATAGAAATTTTAACTACTTCTGCAATGTCTTTACAAATGTTTTGAAGATATTCTTCTACGCCAGTTAATTCTTCATATGGAACACCTTGTTTTACTACATACTCAATATCTCTGTCTATAACATTAGAAACAATATTTGCCATTTTGTCTAAAGATTCTTGATACTCATTCGTATAATTTGAAAGCACATATCCTCCAAGAGCTACTTGTGTAAGTACCAGAGAGGAAATTAACAAATTTTTAAAAGATTTAATCGTTATTCCGCCGGTAATACTGTTTTTTGAAATAATATTATACACAGCAAAAGATATCAGCAAAATAATTATCAAAACAAGTGCACTGACTAATAAAATCGATTTAATATAATCAAAAGTCAGCTTATTTACATAATCTGGTGATAATAATAAAACTATCTTATATTCATTGTTAATAGGCATCATGCAAAATATGCCAAAATTGTTGCTCAAATATTTATCTGCAGAAATGTCCACTGGAATTTTTACATCATTTTTGCCTACAGAAGATATGATTTCGTTTTTAGAATTTAACACATTTACACTTAATATATCGTCAGATATACTTTGCGTTTCTCTTAATAAATCTTCTAAACCATAAAACTTTTCTATAGTCTTACCAAAACTCATAGAATAATTTATTATTTGAATCGCTCCCGTTGTCGCTGTTGAATTCGCATTTGTATATACTTCTGTAATCATGTTTGTATATGACATTACATTTAATAATGACGACAAAAATACTAATGGAATTGAGACTAGAAGAAAAATTATTAGAAATCGGGAAAAAGATAGTTTTTTTTTCATATTATTATCTCCTAATCAATTTTTTTGCTTGCGTATATTGAATCTATGATAAGCATGGTTGACAGTGGAACTTTTAATTTTATACGTTTAGCAATGTCATAATTAAATGCCATTTTTGGCGTATCATCATTTACTTGCTCAAGTTCATTAAATGGCGTACCTTCCAAATAAGATTTTATTTGAGATGCCGCAAAGTAGCCTTGCTCCATACCATCATTTATAACGAACCCAATTAATGCTCCATATTCCACTTGTTGCTCACTGGTTTGCGCGATGGTAAATATATTATTGGGATAGATATTTTCGTCTAATAAGTCCATCAATTTTTCATTCTCAATTGTAGCCGTAGTTATATACAAACTATCAATTCCCTCATTCGCAAGTTCTTTATATGCTTGTTTTAGGTCTTTGTAATATCTGTCGTAATCATTTTCATTTTGTGCTTCAATAACATGTTTCTCTACAACTTCAAAATTTAACTCATCAGAAAGCTTTCTTAACTTGTCTATCGCAGAGTAAGAAAATGTTTCCGGGGTGTCTTGATAAACAACACCAATTCTTTTAAATTTAAAAAGATTGTGCCCTGCACGTATTTGACGTTCATAACGAGTTCTGTCTATGTGTGCAAATGAGTTGTCTGTATACCGTTCTGTTTCATTTTTTACTATGCCACCAGAAATCGGGTCAGCGCAGGCAAACACCATAAATTTATTTTTAGTTTCGTTTGCCAGAAAATATTTTCCTGCAACAGTTCCCATGGTTATAATGAGATCTATATCATCTCTATTAACCATTTTAATATAATCAGACTCATTCATATTTTTCATATTAAAGTACATATCTTCTACAAATTCAATCTTATCAGAAGTATAATTATTACAAATGCTGTTCCAAATTTTCTTTGTATCTACTTCACTTAAATCCACTTTATAATTACTTTCAACTAGCCCTAATTTTTGAAAGCCTGCGAATATTCCGGACAGCTGTCTTGAATAGTTATCAAAATTTTCGCTTTCTACATAGCCTATTCTTAATTTTGTCGGTTCATTTTCTGAGTAAGTTGTGCTTTCATTCGCTAATAAAATACTTATCAAGAAAACTGATAATATAAAACAAATAAACTTTTTCATTTTGCTAATCCACCTCCATACTTGTTTCATGCAGTAAATTTAAAGAAAAATTATAATAAAAATCTTATTATATTGTATATTATTAACAAGCGTTTTAAGCATGGCTATGAAATATTTTCACATTCAATTAATGCCTTATTTTTGACAAGGGATTTGACGAAATTGCTTGTTGAAGCTGTTTGTTTGAAAGGTGAGTGTAAATTTCCGTTGTGCCGAGATTAGAATGTCCTAAAATGTCTTTTAAAACGCGAATATCAACTTCGCCGTGCTGGTACATTAAAGTAGCGGCTGTATGGCGAAGTTTATGCACGGAATAGCCCTGGTTATCCAGCTTTATTTCAGCAAGATATTTTTTTACTATGAACTGAACCGTTTTAGGGCTGATTCTTTTGTTGAATTTGCTTATAAATAATGCGTTTCGGTCTTTTAAATTTACTTTAGGCCTAACTTTTATATATTGATTGAGCGCAAAGATGCAAGCGTCATTTAAATAAACTATGCGTTCTTTATTACCTTTTCCGGTTAATTTTAACGTATTATCGCTTCTGATATCGTTTAGATTAATTCCTACAAGCTCAGAAAGGCGCATTCCACAATTTAAAAATAGCGTTAAAATGCAATAATCTCGCTCTTTATACGGGCCATTTACGCAATTTAACAGGTCGATGCTTTGTTCTAATGTCAGAAATTTGGGCAAGGAAGTTTTCTTTTTTGGCATATCAAGTTCTTTTGTAGGGTTGTTGGATAAAAGGCTAACCTTATTGACAAGGTAATTAAAAAATGACTTCAAGCTGGATATTTTTCTTGCTCGAGTTGCGGCATTGTTATGACGTTCAACCAGAAGATAATTTAAATACTCATAAACATCGGTTAATGTTATGTCGGCAATTAGACTGGTTTCCACATCCTTTATAGAAATTTCCTCAAACGTTATATTTTCCGGAACCAATTTTTTTGAGTACTTTATATATCTAAAAAAAGTTCGCAAGTCAATATAATATTCGTCAACCGTTTTTGGCGATTTTCCTTTTACAGTTTGCATATATCCTAAAAAGTCAATTAGGACTTGCGGAGCTTCGTAAATTATTGTTGTTTTCATTTGCTTTACAAAAATTCCTTTCAAATTTAAATCTTTATAAGATTATTATAAATTATTTCTTGAGAGAAATCCAGCGCTAATTATACAAAATATTTATTTTGTATAATTAAAGACGTAATTTTAACTCTGGAATTTTTTATTAATAAATTTGCACTTCTTTTTCTCGAATATAATATGTGCGAATATAAATGCTATTATTGAGGTGACGAATATGTCTTTAATTGCGTGCGATAACGATTGCGTTTATCAAAAAGAAGGCTACTGTACACTTGAAACTCCAACTGTTATCAATAATAAATCGGAATGTCAAAATTGTGTGCATTATATTAAATCAAAGTCAAGCTATTAGCCCAAGCTTTATTCTTATTCATCCACTTGACCAAATTAAAATTTATTATTATAATTAAATGTGTTAATTTAGCAATAATAAAAGGAAGAAGTGACAGTTAATCATGAAATTCAAAAATAAAACTTTGTTAGTATTGATTATTATCATGTGTACTTTTATAATAAATTTCAATATGAAAAGTGAAGCTTTAAATATAATGCTAGACCCAGGTCATGGCGGAGATGCTAGAGGAAGCTTTTGTGAATATGATGGCGTTGTTATAGAAGAAAAAAATTTGAATTTAAAAATAGCTTCTTTTATAAAGAATGAATTAGGAAAATATCAAACGAAAAACGGAAACAATGTTAATGTTTATTTAACGCGTGGACAATCGGATAATCCATCAATGCAAGAAAGAATTTTGCTTGGAGTTCAGAAAAATGCCGATGTAATTATATCTCTGCATAACAACGCAAGCCACGATGGTTCAGGAAGTTATAGAGGCGCTATGGCATTAGTTACAAGTTCACATTTTAACAACAAACATGACATAGAAGAAAATTTATCTAAGAACATTTTGATTGAATTAAATAAATTGAGTATAAGTATTTCTCACGACACAATAAGTGGAATAGCCAATAATGATAACGGATTATTACGGAGATTGGCAGACGATGGTTTTACTTATCCTAATGGAGAAACCGCGGATTGGTATGGAATTATTATGCACGGAATTCTTAATAATGTTCCTTCAGTATTAATTGAGCATGCGTATTTGGACAACGAAGAAGATTATCGACAGTTTTTGTGTACAGATGATAAATTGAGAAACCTTGCACTTGCTGATGTAAATGGCATTGTTAATTACTTTGGTTTAGTAGTTAAAGGTTCAGAGTCAAAACAAAATAATGTTAAGCAAAATAAAAAAGTAGAAACAAAAGAACCTGTTAAAAATAAAGATTTTAATAAAAATAAAATTGAAAATAAACCTCAAAAAGAAAAAAAATCTACAAATACCATTAATTCTGAACTGGAATCAAAACCGGAAAATAAACCTGAAAAAAATGATGAGAATGAAAAAACTAAGGCAAGCTACCAAAATGAAGTGCTTGAAATTAGCGGCTCTGATAAAAATGAAAATAAGGTATCATATAATAAATATATTTATATTTTTTTTGATGTATTAATAGGAATATTAATAATTTTATTTAGTAAAATAAAGAAAATTAAAATAAATAAAAAATAATTTTTGCTTTTTTTAAAATACATATGAAAATTCTAATTTGCCAGTGCATCAAAGGCTTCTCTTATGGTTCGTACCCCAATTAATTTAATTTTATTTTCAAAATTGCTTAAATTCATGGACTTTAAATTATAATATGGCAAAACGCACCGCTCAAAGCCTAATCTTTGTGCCTCCAAAACACGTTCTTCTGCGTAGCCAAGTGCACGAACTTCGCCTGCTAAACCGATTTCTCCAAAAGCTATGGCGTTGTCAAAAATAGCGCTGCCTTTCAAACTGGAAATTAAAGCCAAAGCTACGGCCAAATCTGATGCGGGTTCATCTAACTTTATGCCGCCAATTACATTTATATATGCGTCGAGGTTTGAAAAAAAATATCCGGCTCTTTTTTCCAATACCGCTAAAATTAACGACATTCGATTATAATCAAAACCTGTCGCCATTCTTCTTGGATTGCCAAAACCAGAAGTTGCCGCAAGACCTTGAACTTCAGCAAAAATTGGCCGAGTTCCCTCCATTATGCAAGCTACACACGTTCCAGGAACGCCTTTCGGTCGGCCTGACAAAAACATTAAAGACGGATTTTCAACTTCAACTAACCCTGCTCGACTCATACTGAATACGCCGATTTCATTTGTAGACCCATATCTATTTTTTATTCCGCGCAAAATTCTGTAAGACATTTGTTTATCGCCTTCAAAATATAAAACTGCATCAACAATATGCTCCAATACTTTTGGACCGGCAATTCCACCGTCTTTATTTACGTGTCCAACAATTATGATTGGAATTTCGAGTTCTTTTGCCAAACGCATTAAAAGGTTTGTACATTCTTTTACTTGTGTAACACTCCCTGTAGATGATGTCAATTCACGGTGATTCATGGTTTGAATGGAATCTATTACAACCAAATCAGGGCTATTTTGTCGAATTTCTTCCAAAATAGATTCTATATCAGTTTCTGTCATAATATAAAGATTTTCGCTGTTTACATTTAATCTAGCAGCTCTAAGCTTTAACTGTCGTTTGGATTCTTCTCCCGATACATACAAGACTTTTAAACTTCTGCCTAAATTTTGACAAACTTGTAAAAGCATAGTAGACTTACCAATGCCAGGGTCGCCGCCCAAAAGTATCAGCGAACCTTTTACAATTCCGCCGCCCAAAACTCTGTCCAGCTCGTTTAACCCGGTTTTATATCGACTTTCATCATTGTTGCTTATTTGAGTCAGCAAAACCGGTTTTTCGTAAATTCCTCTTTTTTGATAAGACATTGTTGTCTGTTTTGAAGTGTCTTTTATTTCCTCACTAAAAGTATTCCATTCCCCACAAGCAGGACATTGCCCATTCCACTTAAGAGATTCATATCCACATTCAGAGCAGATCCAAACTGATTTTATTTTTGACGACATATAAAATTACCTCCATACCTTTGACATCTATTTATTTTTCATTTCTTAAGCTTTGCGCCAATAGTCTAAAAATCCGCAAAAAATTGTAAAAGCAACTTTAGATTGATATTCTTTATCGGACAAATTTTTAACGTCTTCGTTATTGGACAGAAAGCCGCACTCAACGATAACCGCAGGAACAGTTGATTTATTTAAAATAAAAACACCTTTAGGCGATGGTTTTATTTCTCGATTATTGTCTTTTTGAAGAAGTCCAACAAATGATGCCCGCATGCTTTGCGCTAACTCTTTGCTTAGCGGGTTATTATTTGAATAAAATACCTGAGCACCTTTATATTTACTGTCCTCGAACTTGTTTTGATGAACACTTATCAGCAAATTATTAGGGTCAGAATTTATAATGTTAAGTCTATTTTTTAAGTCAGAAACCTTTTGCGAGCGTATAGTTCCAGAATCTTCATTATGTATCGACTCATCTTTATCCCTTGTCATTTTCGTGCTGAATCCAGCGGCCTCAAATAAATCTTTGAGTTTTAGAGTAATATTTAGATTTATATCTTTTTCAAGCACGTTATCTATACCGACCGCTCCACTGTCCATTCCTCCGTGACCTGCGTCAAGTACAATTGTTGGAAAATATGTTCCTGACCCAGCTGAAGTCTGCTTATAGGAACGCAGAAAATATGCGTTTAAAATTAGCACAGAAAAAGTAACATAACCGCATAGAACCAACGAATAAAATACAAAATCGTTATTTAACTTTAATTTTTTCAAAATATCACCTCATAGTATTTTTATGCAGGTGAATATTTTTTAGGACAATTTTAAATTACATATTTTCGCTGATGTTTAAAATTTTTTTCATTTTGTGATTAACTCCGGACCTAGTAAGCGGTATTGATAAATTTTCTCCAAGTTCCCTCAGTGACATTTCCGGATTTTTAATACGCAAATTAGCAAGTTCTTTTGAAATTTCGTCTAAACAATTAAATTTGCCGCATTTTTTTATTTTTTTAATAGCCTCTATTTGAGTCGCCGCAGCGTTTGCGATTTTGCTTATATTTGCGGTTTCAAAATTAGTGGTTCTGTTGACGTAATTTCTCACCTCTTTAACCATTTTAACCTGCATAAAATCCATCGCGCTGGTCGAGGCGCCTACATAAGTTAAGAAATCGGTAATATCAGCGCTGTCTTTTATGTAAACAACGAAATTTCCTTTGCGGACGGTGCTTTTAACTTTAAGATTTATACTTTTTATAGATGAAAGTAATTCCACTAAGCACTTTGACAAATTCATATAAGGCACCGAAAACTCCAAATGATAGCCATTTTGAGGGTCAGTTACCGTTCCACAAGTTAAAAAAACTCCTCGTAAAAATAATTTTAAATCATTTTGCGTTTTTAATAAATCATTATTTATTTTTAGATTTATTTTATCATCCAAAACTCCAAATTTTTTTAGAATTTCTTGTCTATCTTGCGCATAAGGAATTTTTAAAATTAAGTTTTCTTTCACTTTGTTTGAAGAAATTATATCTACAATGCATCCGAAATTTTGTAGAATTAAGTCGCAAATAAGTTCGCTGACATTTTTATTTTCCGTGTAAAAAGAGATATCGGAGGCTTTAAAATTTCTCGAAAACAACAGCAATCCATATAATAACTTAATTGAACTGTCGTTAAAAGGCCGGCTAATTTTGCATAATTCATTTTTTACTTTTGTAGAAAATGTCATAAACGATGCGCACCTCCCCTTTTTACAAATTTTTAGGGATGATAAAAATCATCCCTAAATTTTTAAATTTAACGAGAAAAATCTCCAACAATTTCCACTTCACACTCAAGAGCGATATTAGATTTTTCAAAAACGGTCGCTTTGATGTGGTCAATCAAATTAACAACATCCTCGCAGGTGGCATTTCCGGTATTAATTATAAAGCCGGAGTGCTTTTCGCTGACCATTGCTCCGCCGATTTTTTTGCCTTTTAATCCACAGGTTTGAATCAAAGTTCCCGCGAAATTTCCAACCGGACGTTTAAAGACGCTTCCGGCATTTGGATACTCTAACGGCTGTTTTTCTTTACGTCTTGCAATAAATTCATTCATTTTTTCCTTTATATGTAACTTTTCACCTTTTTTTAATTCTAACCTTGCAGATAAAATAATTTCATCGACCTGCTGGTAAATACTCTTTCGATAAGATAATTCCATTTCTTCGGCGCTTCGATTTATAATCTCGCCGGAAAATATTAGACTTTTTGCAGAGAGCATAACATCTTTCATTTCGCTACCATAAGCCCCAGCGTTCATAAAAACAGCACCGCCTGCAGTTCCAGGAATTCCATAGGCAAACTCGAGTCCAGAAAGAGAATTTTGACACGCAAACGAACACAATTTAGAAATTAAAACTCCAGCTCCACATTCAATCGTATTGTCGTCGATTAATTTAATATTCGAAAATTCTCCGCCAAGTTTAATTACCGCACCTCGTATGCCTTTATCACTTATCAGTAAGTTCGAACCGTTTCCAATTACAAAAAAAGGAACGTTAAAATTGTTTAAAACCTCTATGACTTTTGTTAAATCGCTTATATAATTGACCGTTATAAAAATGTCAGCATCGCCGCCTATTTTAAATGACGTGTGCTTAGACATTGGCTCGTTGCGCCAAACGGTTAAATTAAAGTTTAAATCGGATATTGCCTTTATAACCTCATTATAATTACACATAAATCCTCCAAAAAAACAATTTTTTAGGCAAAAATTTAGATATTCAAAGAAATTTGATTGCTAGTTACGATATCATCGCCAGAATAATCCATTCCCAAGATATCGAGCAATTCTTTCGCCGCATTGTAACCCATTTTTTTCTGTCTATTATTCATAGCCGCAACTTCAACAATAATCGCTAAATTTCGTCCGGGCGTTACAGGAATGGTTACGATTGGAATTTTAACCCCTAAAATTTCTGTATATTCATTTTCCATACCCATCCTGTCATAAATTTTAGAATCATCCCATAGTTCAAGATTAACAACCATGTCAATTTCTTGAGTTACCTTTATTGAGCCCATACCAAAAATACGTCGAGCATTGATAATACCTACTCCGCGAAGTTCTATAAAATGTCGAATATTTTTAGGTGCAGAACCTTTTAATCTTTTGTCGTTCAGTTTTCTTATTTGAACCGCATCATCAGCCACGAGTCGATGTCCTCTTTGAATTAACTCGATGGCAGTTTCACTTTTTCCGACGCCGCTGTTTCCAGTGATAAATACTCCCTGCCCATAAACTTCAACAAGAACGCCGTGTCTGGTAATACGAGGAGCTAATTTTATATCAAGAAATTCAACAATATTCGCGATAAAATTTGAAGTAGTTTCTATGGTTCTTAAAACGGGAACGAAATTTTTCTTTGTAGCTTTAATAAGTTCCGGATATGGTTCAATATTTCTTGTAATTATGACGGCAGGTGGTTTATAAGAAAAGATACTGTCCAAAATTCTATAACGTTCATCAGCGCTTAAGCCCGACAGATACGAATTTTCTGTACGTCCCATTATAACTAATCTTGAATTGTTAAAAAAGTCAAAAAAGCCCGTAAGTTCAAGACCTAATCTGTTTACGTCCTTTTCAGAAATCAAAATTTTATCGGGGTCATCCGGCATAAACACAATATTTAACGACAGTTCATTTATAATATGGGTTAAAGATACTGAAAAATTACTTGCCACTGATTATTCAGCCACCTATCTGCATGATTATAATTATAATTTTATTATAATGTATCGACAAATTATTTGCAAGAATATCTCCAAATTTAATTTAATAAACCAAACTGCTTATTTTTTGATTTGAACCCATATACCGAGTTTTTGTGCTAACGCTGACATTATAATCCGCTGATTGAATAATATTTTTTATTTGATTTAAGTTAGTTTTAAAGAATTTAGCGTCCGAATTCATAATATATCGGTGAAAATTAAATATATCGCAGCCGTACTTGTTTATACAAAAATTAATCGTATTCTCCGTCAAGCTGGTTAACCTGTTTTTAAGCGCTGACTTTATTTCCGCGCTCTGATTTATGCTATCCGAGCCGTACAAGTCTAAATTCAAGTCTAAATTTATGTTAAAAATCGGTTTATTATTTTTTATTCCCACGTTAACATTAGATTTTGATTGGCTTATTCTATAAGAAATTGTATCATCATTTAATTTTGTGCTGTCGGAGAGATTTTTAGCTTTTCCGTAAATTAAAAGCACACCTTTAGAAACATCTTCGTCTAAAATATCTGTCAATTTGTCCGACTTAAACAGCGCAATTTTTTGACAACTAACCTTTTCTTTATCATATTCAATATACCAAACTTTTGCCGCTTTTAATTCATTATTAATGTCACTTAACAGATATCTTACACTTGATTGAATGGCATCGTTACTTTCTTTGCCGATATTTGTTATCGCAAAAATATCTTCTGAGTTGATGATTTTGCAGGTTCCCTCCGCAAAAAATATATCTTTTGCAGTACAGTTTGAAACTAAAACTTCTACAGTCGGGCGGAGCTTATGATTTGTAGAAAAAAATGTTATGATATCGCTTATTCCCTCTTTAGCCGTTTCTCCACCGATTATTAAGACCATCGCATGAGAATATAATATTTTTTTTCCACTCTGATTTTCGATGTTATTAACAGCGTCAATTAAAGTTTTAGCCTTTGTATTTATGCTCATTATGCTTTTTTTCTCATCTTTAGAGTCTGCTTCCGACGTATTTTGCGTATTTAAAGTCTGTAAAGTTAATTCGTACATATCATCAGTTTTATCAACACCGATTCCATAAACTATCAGCTGTTCGTCGAGCCCCGAAACTTTACTGCACCCACCTAGAAAACACATCAAAAAAAGTTCGGACAAAATAATTATTTTCTTAATTTTCATTTCGTAATATCCTCTTTTATCCGTAATTTATGCTTTATTAAAATTATCATCGGAATTACAAATGCGGTTAAAAAAGTAAACGCGAATATAAAATTTGTGTCGTAAAAGAAGTATGACACTTCCTTAAATTTAGGTAAAATTAAACTTATAACAAGTATCAGAAAATCTCCTGAAACGATTATTATTTTGCTTTTTTCTTCTCCGAAAAGCCGCTTCATTACCAAAAAAAACGCTAATAAAAATAATGAAACCGTTATAAATAATCCAGATGTGAAAATTCCAAGATAAATCGCGTCTAAACGTTTAAAAACACCAATTTCCGCTACGCTTGTGGCTGTATAAATAGGAAAGCTTTGCATTTTTAAATAATCTCCCAAAGCTCCGGTTACAATCACAACCACGAAAATAAATAATATATAAATTACTACATTTGTAGTAAACAACGTTTTTTTCAAATTTCCTTTAGCAAATGGCATAATTACCGCTGCAAGAGGAATATAAAAAGACAGCGAAACCAAATATACTGTACCATTGATTGCGTCATCGATTCCGCTAAATAATAAAGGCGAATAGTTCATCCTGTCAATTTGGGGAAGCAACGTAATAATAATAAATATTATAGATGCGCATACGATGAATAAAATTATAGTGCAGGCTCTGGCTAGACCTTCAATACCTTTACACGCCGCATACGATGCTGCTAAAACTACGCATAGTGACAGCATAAAAAGAGAAATATCAGGATTTACGACGTCGCGAACAAAAATATTAAACAGCGATAACGTATAACAACAAGCAAAAAGATAATATAGTCCGTAAACTATTAAGAATAGAACACCTATTTTTTTAAAATTTACAGCGCAATTATCTGCAATATTCATCGTAGGATTAAGCCTATAAAGTTTGTATATTGGAAGTATAAATACGCAGTTTATAAAAAATGCCACCACAGCGGATACAATATGGTCCCACATATTGTTACTTTTGGCCATAGGCAGATTGTAGGTTATTCCGATTATTATGCTGCTTAAAAACAACAACGAGAATAATTGTTGCGCGGTTATTATATTTCTTCGTTCCATTGCAGACTCCTTATTAATTAATGCGGCATATTTTGTATGTTTTCGTCTTTTCTTGAAAGCGTTTTCCAGCCGGCTCTCATCATAACATCTCTCAAACTGTAAAAATTAAACGGTGCTATCGGCGCTACAAATGGAATTCCAAAATTTGATTTAGCGCAGATATTTACAATTAAAACTGAAAATAACAGCATTACACCCCAAATTCCAAGAATTCCACCGACTAAAATGAAAATAAGTCGCAAAAGAGCGGTAGGTTCATAAAGATTCGGAATAACATAAGATGAAATTGCAGTTAGCGCTACAACCATAAGTGTTGGCGCACCGATTAACCCTGCATTTACTGCAGTTTCGCCGATTACCAAACCTCCCACTATGCTTACCGCGTGACCAAGTGGACGTGGCAAACGTAATCCGGCTTCTCGCATGATTTCGTAAATAAAGTGAATAATTAAAGTTTCCAACATTAACGGAAACGGCGTGCCAGCTATTGCATATGCGATTTTGCTTATTAATCTGTCCGGAAAAACCTCCGGATTAAACACAGCTAAAGCGACGTACAAGCCAGGTAATAACGTCGATATAAAAAATGAAATGTATTTTAGCCACCTTGTCAACGTTGCAAAATATGGACGTTCTGCGTAGTCGTCGATTGTTTGAAAGTTTTCTACAAATAAATACGGAACAATCAGCGCAGTGGGAGTTCCGTCCACTAAAATTGCTATTCTGCCCTCCGCTATTTTTCCGCAAACTGTATCTGGTCTTTCTGAAAAACCTACGCTGCTAAAAAAGGATAAGTCACGCTTTTCCTCAAGATAAGGTATTAAATATTCTGCAGCCAAGACGTTTTTTAAGTTTATTTTTGAAATTTTTCGTTTAAGTTCTTTCAAAATTTTGTTAGAAACAGTTCCGTTTATATAGCACAAGCATATGTCAGTTTGACTTGTCTCGCCTACGGATAAAAATTCAAATTTAAGCTTAGGATTTTTTATTCGTCTTCTGATTAAAGTTAAATTTATTCTAACCGCTTCTACAAAGCCTTCTTTAGAACCTTTTTGCATTACTTCTGTTTCTGGCTCTGCAATACTTCTAAAATTAAAGCCTTGCACGCCTATAGCTAAAGCTTTTTCGCAGCCGTTAAACATTAAAAGTGCAAAACCGGACATCACAAATTTAAACGCATCTTCAAAAGTTGCAACTTCAACCTGTTCGCTGACTGTTAAAATATTATTTTTTATATATTCAAATTTTTCATGACCGGATAAATCTTCCTGACCAAACGCATATACTATTGGGTTAAGGACGCTGTTTGCAAACGTTTCTTTATTTATCATGCCTTCCATCGTGATGATTGCTGCGTTTGTATTTAGCACTTTTATAGGCCTTATTGTTAAATCGGCACTCTCGTCGAATGATTTTTTAAAATATTCAAGATTTTTATCTAACGAGGCCGACAATACTTGTTTCTTCTCTTTTTTATCAACTTTAGTCGCTTCTGCTTCGTATTTTGTTAAAAAATTTTTAAAAAAATTTAACATAGGCAACTTCATCTCCCCTATGTTAATTTTTGTCTTGTTTTTCTTAATTTATACAGTTTTGCATATTTTTGATAAACTTTGGTAAAAATAAGTTCGGTGATAAATTATGATAGTTTCATTAATAAGGACGCTTGTTTTGTATATTCTTATAATTTTGGCAATTAGACTTATGGGGAAGCGTCAAATAAGTGATTTGCAAACTTCTGAACTCGTGGTTACTTTTTTAATTTCCAACATTGCGTCGATTCCCATGCAAAATTCCAGCATACCGTTGTTTACCGGACTTATTCCCATAATTATATTAATTGTCTGCGAAATTGTTTTATCCAGCATTATGTTAAAAAGCTGCAAGTTTCGAAAATTTATCTGCGGTAGCCCTGTTGTGATTATAAATCACGGAAAAATTGATCAAAAAGTTATGCGAGAACTCCGTATGAGTACCGAGGATTTATTTGAACAACTGCGTCAACTTGATGTTTTTAATCTGGAAGATGTTGAGTTTGCAATAATAGAAACAAACGGGCAGATGAGCATAATGAAAAAACCAAACAAACAGCAAGTTGATGCTAGTATGCTTGGTTTAAATCCACCGTCGCAGGAGCTAGAAACAGTTGTAATTAGTGATGGTGAAATTTCTGAATCTTCGCTTTCTTTATGTAATTTGTCGAAAAAATGGCTCAAGAATGTTCTAAATAGAAAACATTTAAAATTAAAGGATGTATTCATTATGACGGCGGACAGCAACGAAAATTTTAACATTATAAAAAAAGAGGATTTAAAATGAAACGTTTTATTACAGCTATGGTTTTGTTGGTAATTACAGTTTCTGCGTGCATTGCCGAAACAATTTTCCTCAACAATACAGTTGCTTCGTTCACGCAAGACATAGACAATGCAATGCTAGAAGCTTCAAATGAAAATTTAGACTCCGCAATGCAGATAACCGACGATATAACCAGTCGTTGGCAAGAGCAGCAACCTTTTATATCCACATTCATTAATCACGAGCGCTTAGAAGAAATTGCACAGTCAATAATCAGTATGAAAATCAATCTTTTTAAAGGTCAAATTGAGGATTTTTTTGTTGAAGGCGAAGTGGCTAAAACTCAGCTCAACGACCTAAAAGATACGGAATTCCCTTCTATTGAAAATATTTTATGAAAATAAAATTTTAGCTAGCGCTTTTCATTTGCAGACGTAATTTATCCGATATCATTGCTATAAATTCACTATTTGTTGGCTTCCCTCTGCCGTTATGTATCGTGTAGCCAAAGTAAGAATTTAAAATATCGATATCGCCTCTGTCCCACGCCACTTCTATTGCATGACGGATTGCTCGTTCTACTCTTGACGACGTGGTAGAAAATCTTTTTGCGACAGATGGATATAATTGTTTAGTTACGGCATTTATTATCTCCGGATTTTCTACCGACATAACGATGGAATCTCTTAAATAATGATATCCTTTTATATGTGCGGGAACCCCGATTTGATGCAAGATTTCGGTGACTTTAAATTCTATTCCTATACCTTTATCCAAAAGTTTATTAGAAATTGGAATTGCCTTTTCTGTGTTTAATTTTTGCATATCGTTTAATAAATCCAAAATTCTTTCAGCTAAATTATTTACGTCGAAAGGCTTCAATACAAAATATGCAGCTCCCGCTGATAAGGCTTCCTTTTCTAGCATCGGACTGTTAAAGTTCGACATGACTACAAATATTGGCTTTTTTGAATTTTCTTCAGAAATAGATTTCATTACACCTATTGCATCAAGTTTTGGCATAAATAAATCCATTATTACAACATCCGGCGAATATTTTTTTATCGATTCTAAAACTGTAAAGCCGTCTTTTTGAATAATTTTACTGCTTATACCCAATTTTTCGAACACTGACGTTGATTCTCGATTAAGTTCTTCAGATTCTTCTGCAATTAGTAGTTTAACAAGATTTCCCATGTTTTTTCCTCCAGTTATTATTTATCGTATCCATATATTACCATATAAAATTTAAATTGGCAAGACTTTCCAAATAAAAAATTCAAATTTGTTACCTACGATAAAATTTTAGATTATTTAGGAGATTTTTTTATAATCAGTGTCGTTTGAATTTTGTATCTTAGAAATCATGTTTTCAGCAAAAATTGCATAGCCTTTCTGCGGATCGTTTACAAATACGTGTGTAATCGCACCTACAAGCATTCCGTTTTGAATTATTGGACTTCCGCTCATTCCCTGAATTATTCCTCCGGTTTGATTTAACAGTTTTTCATCAGTTATTTTTATTATCATGTTTTTGCTTGCCTGCTCTTCATTATAATTTATATGCACGATATCAATATCATAATATTCTGGAGTTGAACCGAAAATTGTCGTTAAAATTTGAGCTTTTCCCTGCTTTACTTGTTGTTTCATTGCAACGGGTAGAGCTTCGTTTTGAGATATTGAAGCATTAAATCTTCCGTAAACTCCGCTGTAAGTGTTTTCTGTAAGTATTCCTATCGGTTCACACTCAATAAAGTACGCTTTCAGTTCGCCGGGATTTCCTCGCATACCTTTTGAAATTCCATTAATATTTACTTTTATTATATCTCCGTGCGACAATGGCAATAATTCTCCCGTGTCCACATCGCAAATTCCATGCCCCAGACCTCCAAAGATTTTAGTTTTTTCGTACCAAAATGTAACCGTACCAATTCCTGCAGAACTGTCTCTTACCCAAATCCCAAGTTTATAAATATTATCAGTATCGCATTTTATCGGTTTAATATTGGTTTCGTACCTAATTCCGTTTCGGATAACTTCGGCAAAAAGTTCATTACCATTGCTAGCCTCAACCAGTTTTATAAGTTCTTCATTGCTGTTTACTTCCTGACTATTTATATTTAGGATTATGTCTCCTTTTTGCAAACCTGCTTTTTTTGCCGGATTAAAAATGCCTTCATTTGTTTTTATATCAGATATTCCAACAATAATGACACCCTTTGTAAATAACTTTATGCCAAATGGATTTCCTCCTGGAACTACATAAACGTCGTCAATTTTTTCTATACTGACCTTCTTTATGGGAATTATATTCATAAATAAAATATTTGCGTCGAAACTAGGCTGGATATTTCCCTTAGAAACAGGCTTTATTGTAGATTTTTCACTTGTATCAATAGAAATATGCTTTTTTATGTCAGCAGTACACGCAGATGTAATTTTATAATTGTTCGGTAAGTACGACGCTGTAACTTCACAAAAGCTCAAAATAAAACAAGCTACGATACTTGCAAAAATTGATAATCCTTTAAAAAATTTTTTCAAAATTTTCACCTCCAACACTCTAATTATAATTTTCCACGTTATCATTTTTTTATTTTGTTAAATGTTAGCGTATCTACCAAATAAAAAAAGATTAGCAATAAACGCTAATCTTTTTTCAAAAATTTATTTTAAACTTAAGTCTATCTAACAAGTACATTCTGGTTCACAATTGCAAGTTGGTTCGCATTCACAAGTTGACTCACAATTACATTCAGGCTCACAGTCGCAGTTGTCTCCACAGTCACATTTTCCACTTAAAGATAGTCCATCCAAATCAAATTCCAAATTTTCGCCGCAGTTCGGACATTCAATTCCACCGTCTAAAAGAATAGGTTCAGAAACGCAAACAGTTTCATTGCAGGTAGGACAAGTTACTTCATAAAAAACCTCATCCTCTTCATCACAACAATCGCATTCTTCTTCGTAAAAATCTTCCTCTAAAGCGCAAAGATCTTCATCTATTTCATCAACTTGATCGGCCAAATCGTCATAGCCCTCTTCTAAATCCGAAACAGAAAGAGTAATGTCATCGAGCAGTTCAACGATTGCGGACAAAACTTTTACCTCTGGTTTAGATTTATCGAGTTCTAATCCTTCTACGAGCCCCTTAACATAAGCCAATTTTTCAGTAATAGTCATAATACTTGTACCTCCCTAAAATAAAGATTTATATCTATACTAATTTTACCGCAAATAAAAGAAATATTACAGCGAAACTAGCATTTAACAAAAATTAAGCACGTTCCATGTATTCACCAGTTCTAGTATCAATTCTTATAATTTCGCCCTGGTCTATAAATAACGGAACACGAATTTCAGCACCGGTTTCTAAAGTAGCGGGCTTTGTTGCATTAGTAGCAGTATCACCCTTAAATCCTGGGTCAGTTTCAGTAACTTCGAGTTCAACGAAAAATGGTGGCTCCACGCCAAAAACGTTGCCTTTATAAGATAATACTTTGCACTCCATATTTTCTTTTACGAATTTGAAATTATCCCCCAACACGCTTTTATTTATCGGAATTTGCTCATAATTTTCCAAATCCATAAAATAATATAAATCTCCGTCATTGTACAAATATTGCATATCACGACGTTCTATAAAAGCAGTAGGATATTTATCGTTTGGATTGAAAGTTTTTTCAACCACGCTGCCGGTAATTACATTTCTAATTTTTGTTCTTACAAAAGCGGCACCTTTACCGGGTTTAACGTGTTGAAATTCTATTATACAATAGACATTTCCGTCCATTTCAAAGGTAACGCCATTTCTAAAATCTCCAGCTGATATCATGTAATTTCCTCCAAAAAATTTATATATAAGGATATTTTATATCAAAGCGCAAAAATTTTCAAGTACTTCTTAAAAAAAGCTCAACTGACTAGATTTTGGGATACCGTTAAGCATACCGATTTCGCCCATAAGTTCAATGATAGTCTTAGATGCGCCGGATCTGGTTGAAATTTCATCTACAGAAATGTATTTTCCATTTTTGCCAGCATTTTGCAAACCTTTGGCAACATTTTCGCCAACTCCAGGTAACGATGAAAACGGTAGCCTAATTTTACCGTCCTCCACCAAAAATTTATATGCGTCAGACTTATACAAATCAATCGGCAAAACTTCGATTCCGCGCTCAAACATTTCATTTACAATTTGCAACGTAGCCAAAGCAGCATTTTCTTTTACAGTTGCCTCATTGCCTTTCATCTTAATCTCTTTCATCTGCTGTTTAACAGCATCTTTGCCTTTCATCACAAGAACTCCGTCCAAATCCTCGCTGCGAACGGTAAAATAAGCTGCATAGTACTCAACAGGTCTGTAAACTTTATACCACCCGAGACGCAAAGTAGAAATCATATAAGCGGTGGCGTGCGCTTTTGGAAACATATATTTTATTTTCATGCAGGAATCAATATACCAGTCAGGAACATCATGTTTTTTCATTTCGTCGATATGTTCCTGGGTTAAAAGTTTTTTTGCTTTGCCCTTTCGTACAATTTCCATAATTTTAAATGCCATTTTGGGTTCTAACCCTTTTTGTAAAAGATACGTCATAATGCTGTCACGTGTTCCGATAACTTCCGAAATCGTACAAGTTTTATTTTTTATAAGGTCGCGCGCGTTGCCAATCCAAACGTCAGTACCATGCGACAATCCGGAAATTTGTAACAAGTCCGAAAAAGTTTTGGGTTGCGCTTCAATCATCATTTGACGGACAAAATGAGTTCCAACTTCTGGCAAAGAAAATGTTCCAGTTTGAGAATCAATTGCCTCCGAAGTAACGCCTAAAGCCTCTGTGGAAGTAAACAGCGACATAACTTTCTGGTCGCTCATAGAAACCTCCATAACGGGAATTCCTGTATAATCCTCCAAATATCGGTATATTGAAGGCACGTCGTGACCAAGTTCGTCCAATTTGCAGATGGTATCGTGAATAGAATGAAAGTCAAAATGTGTTGTTATGTTGTCAGATTTTTGGTCATTAGCAGGCCGTTGAACTGGACAAAAATCATAAATTTCCATACCTTTTGGAACAACCACCATACCGCCAGGATGCTGGCCAGTAGTCCTTTTTATTCCGGTGCAGCCCGCGGCCAAACGAGCTTCTTCCGCTTTGTGCAAAGTTTTACCTTTTTGTTCGGCGTATTTTTTTACAAAACCAACTCCGGTTTTTTCGGCTATAGTCGCGATTGTTCCGGCTTTGAAAACATTATCCTTACCAAACAAAGTTTCTGTATAGCGATGAGCTTCGCTTTGATATTCGCCAGAAAAATTAAGGTCAATATCAGGGGTTTTGTCACCGTCAAAACCGAGAAAAGTTTCAAATGGAATATTATGGCCGTCGCGATGATAAGCCGTACCGCATTTAGGACAATTTTTATCCGGTAAATCGAATCCAGAACCGTAGCTGCCATCATTAAAAAATTCGCTGTGTTGACATTTCGGACAAACATAATGAGGAAACAACGGATTAACCTCAGAAATTCCAGACATTGTGGCAACAAAAGACGAACCGACAGAGCCTCTGGAACCGACTAAGTAGCCGTGTTCTTCGGAGTTAGCAACTAATTTTTGAGCCGTCATGTAGAGCACAGAAAAGCCATGCTTGGTGATTGACGATAATTCTCGTTCCAGACGTTCTTTCACGATTTCAGGCAGAGGGTCGCCGTAAATTTTTTTAGTTCGATCCCAAGTAATACTTACCAGTTGTTCCTCGGCGCCCTCAATGAACGGTGGAAAAACTCCCGGAGGAATCGGACTGATTTCATCAACTTCAGCGGCGATTTTATTAGTATTTTCAACAACAATTTCGTAAGCTTTTTGTTGGCCAAGATAAGAAAATTCCTCCAGCATTTCGTCAGTGGTTCTAAAGTAAAGAGGAGCCTGATTTTCAGCGTCTTCGTAACCTTGACCTGCCATCAAAACTGTTCTATATTGCGCATCTTGCGGCTCCATAAAGTGAACATCACACGTTGCAACCACAGGAATACCAAGTTCTTCGCCCAAATCAACAATCGTTTTATTAAATTGACGCAAATCATCCTCATTTTTAGCAAATCCGCTCCGAATTAAAAAGTTATTATTACCAATCGGCTGAACTTCCAGATAGTCATAAAATTTGGCAATTTCACATAAACGTTCATGGCTTTCATTATTTACCACCGCTCTAAAAAGTTCTCCCGCCTCACAAGCACTGCCGAGAATCAAGCCTTCTCTATACTTAATTAATTCACTTTTAGGAATACGCGGTTTTCTATAAAAATAGTCAAGATGAGCCTTTGAAATCAGCCTGTATAAATTTTTTAAGCCGATTTTATTTTTTACAAGAATAATTTGGTGATAATATTTTAATTTTTTCATGTCACCATCGAAATTTGAACTTAAATCGTCTATAAAATAAGCCTCAACGCCGTAAATTACCTTTATATTACCACCATTTTTCGTTATTTTGTTCACAGCATTCATAGCATCCGGAAAGGCCTGAGCTACACCATGGTCAGTTATCGCAATAGCTTCATGTCCCCAAGAATGCGCACGTTCAATCAAATCACCTGCAGTGGTAATTCCATCCATTGCAGACATATTCGTATGTAAATGTAATTCAACACGTTTTTTTTCGGCTTTGTCCACAATTTTTACTTTCTCAACCGAATTAATATTTTTAGGCCGAATAACAATTTCCCTGTCGTACTTATCATAAGTAACTTCGCCTTTAACCAGCAAAGTTTTTCCTTTTGATATTGTGTCAAATACACGCCATTTTTCCTTATCTGCAATGAATTTTAGTGAAATAGAGCTTGTGTAATCGGTAATATTAATGGCATAAATTTTTTTTGCCCCGTCTTTAGTCATGTGCTCATCAATAGAAAAAACATCACCCCAAACAGTAACTGACCCAATATCCGGAGTAATATCTGAAATTTTTACAGGTTCATTTTTTATAATTCCACCTAAAATAGATGCAGCTGTTGGTAAAATAATGCTAGGATATAAATTTTTATCTTTTCTCACCGATATAGAAATATCAAAATTACTTTTCTTCGGTGTTTCATTCAAGTTAGATTCATAAATTTCTATTTCCTCAATAACTTTTTTTCTTTTTTCCTTTTCAATTAAAACGGAATGTTTTTCAATATATTGAGAATTTTCGCAATCTACAGAAATATTCCCTACAAAATTTATATTTAAATTTAAATTAAATTCCTTTTTTATTAAACCTTGCAAAGACTTATCAAACTTTTTGTCCAATAAAATATTTTTTCCTCCGTGAACGAGTGAAATTTCTAAAATATTTTCATTAAGCGTCGCAGAAGAGTCCTTAAGGATTCCGCAAATACTTTTGGTTTCTCTAGAAATTTTTAAAATCAAATCATTATAATACTCAGCGAAAAAAGTCTCACTCGGAAAAGAAGGATTAATATTGACCCTGCACAAATTTAATTTAGAATTTTGTATTTTTTTTTCAATTTCAAAAAGAGTAAGGCGCTTCACAGGCTGTGAAAACGCCACGTCTATGTCAAGCATTCTGTTTTTTGAATCTATATCCATAGAAACAATATTTCCGCCTAAAACATCCGCAGAAAATAAGCTTTTATCTATGTATTTACCAAAAAAATCTCCAAACGCACACAAAACAAAAAACCTCTTAACTCATAAACTTTCAATTTCTTTCATCAAATCTTCTACGATATTTTCCTCATTAATTTTTCTGATAATTTCACCTTTTTTGAAAATCAAACCGACTCCATCCCCGCCGGCAACACCGATATCAGCTTCTCTGGCCTCGCCCGGCCCGTTAACCGCACAACCCATTACCGCAACTTTGATATTTTTTTGACAATTTGCAAGTTTTTGTTCAATTTTCTCTGTCAAATTTATAATATCAATGCGAGTTCTTCCGCAGGTTGGACAAGAAATTATTTCGGCGCCATTTTTTTCAAGACCAATGGCTTTTAAAATATCTTTAGCAGCATAAATTTCCTCAACGGGGTCAGATGTTAAAGAAACTCGGATAGTATCTCCTACCCCATCAAGCAAAAGCGCCCCAATGCCCACTGCAGATTTTATAATGCCTAATTTTTTTGTTCCAGTTTCTGTCACACCTAAATGAAGCGGATAATTGCATTTTTCAGCGATAAGTCTGTAAGCGTTTACCATAGTTTTAACATTTGACGATTTCAGAGATAAAACCACATTATCAAAGTCAAATTTTTCTAACAAAGATACATGATAAAGTGCACTTTCGCACAAGGCCTCTGCAGTAGGGTGACCGTATTTATTTAGAATATTTTTTTCAACAGAGCCTGAATTAACACCGATTCTTATAGGAATATTTTTACTTTTGCAGATATCCACAACTTGTTTTACTCTGGAATCGTCCCCGATGTTTCCTGGGTTTATGCGAATTTTATCTATTCCGGCCATAGCAGATTCAATTGCTAATCTGTAGTCAAAGTGGATATCCGCCACCAAAGGAATATTCACTTTTTCTTTTATCGCTGGAATTAATTGTATTGCATCCATATCAGGAATGGCGATACGTAAAATCTCACAGCCAGCATTTTTTAGTCGTTGAGCTTCTTTTACATGATTTTCAATATCATAAGAAGGAACGTTTAGCATGGATTGTATCGCAACTTTTTCGTTTCCACCGATTTTTATATTACCGATTTGAACAACTTTAGAAATTCGTTTCATTTAACTCATTATTCCCTTTCCAGATGCCAACTTAAACACATCATTAATCGAAACAAACAGCATTAACAATATAAGTAAAATAAAACCAACAGTATGAATTAGCCCTTCATATTTAGGATTTATCGGTTTGCCTTTTACAGCCTCTAAAATTAAAAATACTAGTCTGCCACCATCTAAAGCTGGCAAGGGCAATAAGTTAAAAATTCCGAGGTTAACCGATAAAACCATCATCATCATGACAATGTTATTTAACGCTGCCATAAAATTAACTTTTAGTCCTTCAGAAGCCGCACTTGAAATCATAGAAACCAGTCCCACGGGTCCAGAAACTTCATTAAAACTAAACGCTCCCGTAACTAAACCAATAATAGTTGAATAAACCATTCTAACATTAGAAATAATTTCTTTAAACGTCTGCGCAATTAGAGTAAAAAAATTTTTCTCTATAGGCTGCAAATAAAAATCTCGAACAATTATAATTTTGCCATCATTATTCTCACGCGTAGCAAATTTCACATCATTAAGAGTAATAGTTTCTCCGTTTCTCTCCACAACGATATCAGATTTAAAGTTCTTGTTTACTGCTAAAACAAAGCCAATATCCGTATAAGTTGAAATACTATAGCCGTCAATAGATTTAACTTTATCTCCAACCTGCAAACCATGTTGATTTGTAATAGATTCATTAGAAAAACTACCGATAGTTGTAGAAGCAAATTGAGGTTGCTGCACTAAAATAATCATCATAAAAATAAAAGCTAATACAATGTTCATAATAGCACCAGTGGCAACAATTATAAGCCTTTTATATACAGATTTTTTCCCAAAAGCATTAGCATCATCGCTTTCTGCATCTTCTCCCTCCATGGAGCAATATCCTCCAATTGGAAATAACCTTACAGAATAAAGTGTTTCGCCTTTTTGTTTTTTGAAAATTGCTGGACCCATACCAATTGCAAACTCATTTACTTTAACACCAGCCCACCTGGCCGTCATAAAGTGCCCAAGCTCGTGAATAAATATGACCAAAGAAAATAATAAAATTGAAATTATAACCAATAAAATGCTAATAAACATAAATTACTCTCCTTTTTTTATAACATTTTCTTTCACGAAAGTTCTTGCAAGTGAGTCAGCTTTAAAAATATCATCATAAGAATTTATCTCAGAAGCTTTGCAAGAATTCAGAGCCTTTTGAACAACATCAGTAATCTCTAAAAAAGAAATCTCATCATTCAAAAACAGTTTTACCGCTTCCTCATTTGCACCATTAACAACCGCAGGCATTGTGCCACCAATTTTAAGTGCTGATTTGCAAATATTAATACCCTGAAAATTTTCGTTGTCTGGTTCAAAAAAAGACAAATTTCTAATTTGAGCCAAATTTAATTTCTCAACAATTGACGGATGCCTTCCTGGATATGTCAAAGCATACTGAATTGGTATTCCCATATCAGCAACGCCGAGCTGCGCAATGATTGAGTTGTCAACATACTCTATCATAGAGTGAATTATGCTTTCTCTGTGAATTATTACATCAATTTTGTCAGGCGTCATATCAAAAAGCCAAACAGCCTCGATAATTTCAAAGCCTTTGTTCATCATAGTTGCAGAGTCGATTGTAATTTTTGCACCCATGCTCCAGTTCGGATGTTTTAGCGCATCATTTTTTGTAACATTTTGCAAATAAGTTTTTTCTTTTCCAAAAAAAGGTCCACCAGAAGCGGTTAAAATTAATTTATTAACACTTTTTTTGTTGTAACAGCCTTGTAAACATTGAAAAATCGCAGAATGTTCGCTATCTACCGGCAAAATTTTGACACCTTTTTCTCTGGCTTTTTTCATGACTAATTCTCCACCGGCAACCAAAGTTTCTTTATTGGCAAGAGCGATGTTTTTTCCAGCATCTATTGCGCATAAAGTAGGCTTTAAACCAATCATTCCGGACACCGAATTCAAAACCATATCGATGCAGTCGATTGTTGCAATCTCACATAAACCGTCAATTCCACACAACACTTTAACATTCAAATCTGCGACATTTTTTTTCAAAATTTCTGCAGATTTTTCATCAAAAACAGCGACTTTTTCCGGTTTAAATTCTCGAATTTGTTTTTCAAGTAGCGCAATATTATTAAAAACCGCAAGACCTTTTATAGAAATTCCTAAATTTTTAGCTATTTTTAAAGATTTTACTCCAATCGAGCCAGTTGAACCGAGCACCGAAATATTTTTTATCATCCTAACCTCCGCCAATTTAAATTCTCATGATATTAAAATAATTCACCATAAAATACACAAAAGGAACCACAAAAACAACGCTGTCAAAACGGTCCAAAAAGCCCCCGTGACCAGGAATTATGCTACCGAAATCCTTTATGTGACAGCCACGTTTTACCGCAGAAAAGACCAAATCTCCAACAATAGAAATAATAGAACCGATTAAAGAAATCGGGATTATATAATGAAAATTAACTCGTACACCGGTATCGAACATAAATCTTTCAAAGAAAAAACAGATAAGAACGCTAATAAACAGTGAAAAAATAATTCCACCAAAAACGCCCTCAACGGTTTTTTTAGGACTGATATCAGGGCAAATCTTTCTTTTTCCGAAAAAAGTGCCAGAAAAATACGCGCCAATATCAGACATCCAAGAGATGCAAAGCGCATAGAGAACGTAAAAACTGCTGAACACGCCGCCAAAGTCGCGCAACTTGACAATAAAACTCAGCGAAATTGTGATAAGCAAAACCATGCTGTAAATTGCAGCAATATCCTTAAAATTGAGTTCTTTGTCAAAAAGCAGGACTATGCCAAAGATAAAAAACGAGTAAACAAGCCACGCGAATTGCCAAATCAATCCGTTTCCTAATAAAGGTAATAACGCAGAAAAAATCAAGCTCGAAACGGTAATTTTAAAAGTTTTTCCAAGCCCCATTGCAGAAAAAATTTCGTAAGTGGAAAAAACGCATACAGCAGAAACTGCACAATTTAGCAAGAATGGTAGAGTATTATTGAAAATGAGCACGATTATAACGATTAAACCGCCCAAAATACCCGAAATTGTTCTAATTGCCATTATATCCCTCCAAAACGCCGATTTCTGGCTGAATACTCATCAATAGCGTGTTCCAAATCATTTTCAGAAAAATCCGGCCACAAAACGTTCAAAAAAATAAGTTCAGAATAAGCACTCTGCCACAGCAAAAAATTTGATAAACGAAATTCTCCGCTTGGACGAATAATTAAATCCGGGTCTGGTTGATTCGCAGTATAAAGCCGATTGGAGATAGTTTCCTCGTTTATTTTTTCAACATCAACATTTTCAAATTTTGCATCAAAAGCAATTTCTTTTACAGCTTTAACGATTTCATTTCTGCTACCATAATTCATCGCAATATTAAGCACCATGCCGGTTTTATCTTTGGAAGCCGTTTCCACTTCATCAATAAGCCTTTGCAAATTTTGTGAAAAACCGCTTTTGTCACCCAAGAACCGCACCTTAATATTTTCCTGCTGGAAATCTCTCAAAGCTTCATTCAAATATTGCTCAAATAGTTTCATCAAAAAAGAAATTTCATCATTAGGCCTTTTCCAATTTTCGGTAGAAAAAGTGTAGACAGTTAAATACTTTATCTCAATTTTGCTACAATATTTAGTAATTTTTCTAAAAGTTTCCGCCCCAGCCTTATGCCCCGCCGAACGAGGTAATCCGCGTTTTTTTGCCCATCGTCCGTTACCATCCATAATAATTCCAATATGTTCAGGCAAGCGTCTTTTTGTGTTATTTTGCGGGCTTTTGAACCAATTCATAATAAATATCACGCGCCAATCAACTTAAAATAAAAAAATTTAAATTGCCATTATTTCTTTTTGCTTTTCGCTAGATAAATCATCAATTTCCTTACAAAATTTGTCGGTCAAGTCCTGAACTTGTTTTTCGGCCTGCTTTAAATCATCCTCTGTAATTTCCGAATCTTTCTTCATTTTTTTCAACTTGTCGATTGAATCGCGACGTATTGTACGTATAGAAACTTTGGAATCTTCACCCATTTTCGCAATATCCTTAACGATTTCACGGCGTCTGTCCTCGGTAAGCGCAGGAAAAATAAGACGTATAATTTTTCCGTCATTTTGCGGATTTATACCCAATTCTGAAGTTTGAATTGCTTTTTCTATTTCCTTTAAAACTGAAACGTCCCAAGGTTGAATGACTAAAGTTCTCGCTTCCGCAACAGAAACTGCCGCAAGTTGATCTATTGGCGTTGGTGCGCCGTAGTAGTCCACCCAAATTTTGTCCAAAACTGCAGGATTTGCTCTGCCGGCTCTGATTGCAACATATTCTTTTGAAAGCGCATTTAAACATTTTTTCATACTTTCTTCTGTTTTATTAAAAATTTGTTTCATAAAAAATCTCCTTTTTCGATAAAAAATTCTATTTTACAGTGGTTCCGATTGACTTGCCCATAATAGCATCATATATATTTTGCGGATTTTCTATGCTAAAAACCAGCAGCGGAATATTATTTTCCTTGCACATAGACGCCGCAGTGCTGTCCATAACGCTTAAATTTTTATTAAAAACGTCGGAGTAGCTAAGGGTGTCATACTTAACCGCGTCATGATATTTTTTGGGGTCTTTATCGTAAACACCATCAACCATAGTCGCTTTTAAAATCACGTCCGCACCGATTTCAGCCGCTCTAAGAGAAGCAGCCGTATCGGTTGAGAAAAACGGTGCACCTGTTCCGCAACCAAATATAACTACTCTGCCTTTTTCCAAATGACGAACAGCTTTATTTTTTATGTATAATTCTGCAATTTGCTGCATCAGCATTGAAGTTTGAACTCGAACATCGACATTCATTTGCTCCAGAACTTCTGCCACACCCAGAGCATTAATTACCGTTGCCAACATTCCCATATGGTCCGCGCGAGTTCTGTTTATATTTCCGTTGCTACGTCCACGCCAAAAATTTCCTCCACCGACAACAACTCCAATTTGAACACCTAAATCTGAACATTTTTTAATAGGTTTGCAAATTTTAGTAACAGTATCAAAATCTATTCCATTTTTATGCCTTCCCGCCAAAGCTTCACCACTAAGCTTAAGCAAAACTCTTTTATATTTAGGTTGCACTGCGACCACTCCCACGATTGATTTTATATTATTATTTTACAATAATATCGCAAATCTGTAAAGATCCATTCAATTACGATAAAATAGGGCGTAGGTTTAACCACGCCCTATAAAAATTTAAATTCAAAAAGCTAAAAAACGATTATTTCACCATACTTGCGACCTCATCCGCAAAATTATCTTCACGTTTTTCTAAGCCCTCTCCCTTTTCAAAACGAACAAAATCAACAATTTCGATATTTCCGCCTAATTTTTTAGCAGTTTCTTTTGTATATTGTTCAACAGTCAAATTTGAATCTTTAACAAAGATTTGGTCAACTAAGCAATTCTCCTTATAAAACTTACCAATTTTGCCCATAACGATTTTTTCAGCAATATTGGCAGGTTTACCCTCATTCATAACTTGCTCTGTAAGAATTTTCTTTTCATGCTCCAGAACTTCCGCAGGCACCGATTCACTATTGAGATATCCAGGATTTACCGCAGCAACCTGCATAGCAATATCTTTCGCAAAAACTTTAAACTCGTCTTTAGCTGCAATTTCGGCCGAAGTGTTAAATTTAACCATAACACCTATTCTGCCGGCAGCGTGGTTATAAGTGGTAACAACGCCGTCGAATCTTTTAAAGCGGCGAATTTTTATATTTTCGCCAATTGTAAGAATTTTTTCTCTAACTAATTCTTCAACGGTTAAATCGCTGCCAGAAGCCTTACATGCCATTAAGTCCTCTAAAGAAGCAGGATTTTTTTCAATAACCGTGTCTGCACAAGTCTGAACAAAAGCCAAAAAGTCTGCATTTTTTGCAACGAAATCGGTTTCGGCATTGACTTCGATAACAACGCCAACATTTTCCTCTTTGTTAGTGCAAGCAAATGCAACACCCTCTGCAGCAATTCTTCCAGATTTTTTAGTCGCAGCGGCTAACCCTTTTTCTCTCAAAAAATCAACAGCCTTGTCCATGTCACCATTAGATTCTGTAAGTGCTTTTTTGCAATCCATCATCCCGCAACCGGTTTTTTCCCTCAACGCCTTAACGTCACTAGCTGTAAAAGCCATAATTTGTTACCTCCAAATAAATAATATCATTAAATAAATATCGAAAATTACGAGACACTTCACAACAAAAGACGGTTAAAACCGCCTTTTATATGAAATAAATTTTATAAATTACTTTGAAACTTTTTCTTCAACGATTAAATCTTCAACCATTTCGCCCTCAGATTCAATCGCAGCCGCACTCATTTGACCTTCTTTGCCTTCGATTACGCCATTTGCCATAACGCCAGCTAAAAGTTTAACCGCTCTGATTGCGTCGTCGTTGCCAGGAATTACATAATCTACTTCATCTGGGTCACAGTTTGTATCAACAATAGCAATGATGGGAATCCCCAATTTTTTAGCTTCAGCAACAGCAATTTTTTCTTTGCGAGGGTCAACGATAAACAAAGCTCCAGGTAAATCTTTCATATCTTTAATTCCACCAAGGAACTTTTCTAATTTTTCTATCTCAAGGTTTAACTTAATAACTTCTTTTTTAGGCAACAAATCGAAAGTACCGTTTTCTTGCATTTCGCGCAACTGTTTTAAACGATTAACTCTGCGGCGAATGGTCGTAAAGTTAGTTAGCATACCGCCCAACCAACGAGCATTAACGTAATAAGCACCGCAACGGATAGCTTCTTCTTTAACGGATTCTTGAGCTTGTTTTTTAGTTCCAACAAAAAGAACCGATTTGCCTTGTTCGGTGAGGTCGCGAATGAAATTATAAGCTTCCTCTAATTTTCTAACAGTTTTTTGGAGGTCGATGATATAAATACCATTTCTCTCGGTAAAGATGTACTCTGCCATTTTAGGGTTCCATCTTCTGGTTTGATGTCCGAAATGGACACCGGCTTCTAAAAGTTGTTTCATAGATA
This sequence comes from uncultured Eubacteriales bacterium, assembly GCA_934463265.1. Classification (GTDB taxonomy): domain Bacteria; phylum Bacillota; class Clostridia; order Oscillospirales; family Acutalibacteraceae; genus CAG-557. The sequence goes on from CAKSIU010000004.1 coordinate 45,855, forward strand.
CTACTGACATAAAAATTGTCCTCCTTGGTTATACCTCCGTCGCACTTAAATACCCGAAAAACCAAATAATGGCACCAAGAAAAAGTGCAAACGTGTGATTTTTAAAGATATTATACCACGGCAAGAACAATTTTACAAGAAAAATTTTTGAATATATAACAAAACTTTGCAAAAATAAAAAAAACACCGCATAAAAAAAGATGCGATGTTAATTTTATCTCCTATGATAGCCAGCATCATAGGCACTTGCCTCACTTTTAAAATCAAAAGTTTTCACCACTTTACCTGTTTCCTCGTCTACTACATCATAAACTTCAACCCACAGCCACGGTCTCGAATTATCTATGCGCGTCTCCACTTTTCCTCCGGATTATAGATCGACTAAACAGAAAAAATCCCTTATTTAAGCGAAAGAAAGAATAAATAAATTGCGCAAAAAGCAAAACTGTGTTTAAAATTGAAAAAATCTTATAGTATATCCTGTGATTTACGGAGCAGAAAAATCGGATGATTGGACAGATCCTGAAGTTTGGAAAAAAGTAAATCCATCGCTTAGAATAACAGTGGGAATTGATAAAGTTAAAGCTGTGTGCGAATCAGCAAAACAAAACCTCAGAGAAGAAAATAGTTTTAGGCAGCTTCGGCTAAATCAATGGGTAAAACAGGCAGTAAGGTGAATGCCGGTGGGCAAGTGGAACACCTGTAGCTTTAAAGTGAATAAAGAAGAGCTGCGTGGCAGAGTTTGCTATGGTGGATTAGGTTTATCTTCTACTACGGACATTACCGCGTTTGTGCTGCTATTTTCACCGCGTGGAGTTCCCGCAGACAAATTCGCACATTGATAATTAAGAATACCAAAGTTTGCCGCATTTTTGGTTGCCAGAAGACAATTTTCCCTTCAGAATAAATCGTGACCATGTACCATATAATTTGTGGCGGAGACAAGGATATCTTAAAACTACTGAGGGCAATGTAGTCCACTATGGATTTATTGAAAAATTTATCGAGGAGCTTGGCAAAAAATATAATATACGAGAAATCGCATTCGACCGGTGGGGTGCTGTGCAGATGGTTCAAAATCTTGAAAGCATGGGATTTACAGTTGTTCCATTTTGACAGGGATTTAAGGCAACACCACATAATATTCAAAAGTGATTGCTAAAAAAGCGCAAAACAAAAACAGGGACAGTTCATTGCAACCTGCTACAACGACGTTATCAATATAAACTCAATTAAGCCAACAAAGATTTTCTGCCTGCCAAATAAAGATTTGCCAGAGCAAACATCATATTAAGTTTTTGAATCTGCTTTTCAATCCAAACGATAGTACCCTTTTTCAAGATTAATCATTTTTGTTTCAGTATTTCTACTACCTGCGAAAACAATTTCTCTTGTATTCCGTTTTTTACTAAAATATTGTGAAATCTTCCGATAGTATTTCCAGCTGAAACCTGGTTTGACGAGTCTATACCACAAAATTCTGAAAGGCTCGGCTATCTATCACTTCTATCATTATCCTCATATCGGATAAATCGTACAGGTTTTGCATAATGTAAATCCGAAGCATCCGTTCTAGAGTGTAGAGCTTGCTGCCTCACTCTCCTTTATAATAGCAAGATTCCTATCCACTATGCCTTAAAAATGCTTTTTTACTTGTTTTTGTTAGTGCTAATTCATCACAAAAATACGATACTGTCATTTGCCTTATTCATAACTTCATTATATCACATTTTTGTGGCATTCTCTACTGTACGATTTTGCCTTAAATACAAACGTCGCCAAAAAGCAAAGTGCAACGCTTATAACTATCAATCTCAGGTTTAATTCTGACATCGAAAAAAATTTTCTAAAAAACACCAGACAAAACACAAATGCGCCTGTCATCAAAGAAAATAACGCTTTTCGAATTTTATTAAATGGCGTGCAAAGTTCAAATAACAGCGAAAGCCCATTAAAGCCAGTCAAAATAACGCATAAAGTTGAAATTTCTGTATAATTAAGCCCAAGAACTCCGGACAGTGCCATAACAGATAAAATCGATGCAACTATGGTTAACGCACATGGAAGAGACTTATTTATTATGTTAAAAAATAAATTTCCACTTATTCGGTTTTTGTTTGGCTCAAGTGCCAGCACAAACGATGGAATCCCTATTGTGAAAACACTTGTTAATGTCATTTGAATGGGCATAAATGGGTATGGAGTATTGAAAAACAAGAATAATATCGCAAGCAAAGTAGAGTATATTGTTTTTACCAAAAATAATGATGCCGAGCGCTGAATATTATTTATCGAACGTCGACCTTCAAGAACTACTTTTGGCATTGACGAAAAGTCTGAATTTAACAGCACTAATTGCGACACATTTCTTGCCGCATCACTGCCGTTTGCCATCACCACACTGCAATCGGCTTCTTTTAGCGCCAAAACATCATTTACACCATCGCCTGTCATCGCTACAGCGTGCCCTTGTTCCTTCAGCGCACAAATTATTTCTTTTTTTTGCATTGGAGAAACTCTTCCGAAAATAGAATAATTTTTTACCGCATTTTGGATATCTTTCTTTGTTTTTAAAGTTTTTGCATCGACACATTTGTCATAATTTTTTACACCAACGCGCTTGGCTATATTAGAAACCGTTTGCATGTTGTCTCCGGAAATTATTTTAATATCAACACCCTGGTCGTAAAAATATTTTAAAGTATCCGGCGCAGTTTCTCTAATCACATCTTTTATCAAAATAAATCCAATTAATTCGAGATCTTCTGGTAAATTTTCATTTATAAAGTTATTTTTTGAGTGCACAAAAACAAGAACTCTGCTCTCTTTATTGTACTGCTGTAATTCTTTTTCTATAGCTTTAACGTTTTCGCCTAAAATAAATTCGGCAGCACCCATTACATAACTTCCTAAACCTTTAACATATGCTCCCGACCATTTTTTTTCGGACGAAAATGGCATAATTTCCTCAGCTTTTTCATAACTGATTTTATTTTCATCTACAAAATTTTTTACCGCACAGTATGTTGGATTTGTATCCTCCGTATTGTTTACTATAATCGATAAGCCTTTATGAACGACAGATTTATCAGCATTTTTATACGGAATAATCTCTTCAACCTGCATTGTACCTTGAGTTATTGTGCCGGTTTTGTCTATGCACAAAGTATCAACCCGAGCCAATGTTTCTATGCAATAAAGTTCCTGAACCAAAACTTTATGTTTGGAAAGTCTTATTACGCTTACAGCCAAAACCGTGCTCACTAACAGCATAAGTCCTTCAGGAATCATTCCAATTAGCGCGGCAGTTGTATTTATGACCGAATTTTCGAATGTATTTTGCTGCAGTTGGTGTATAAACAAGCAAATTCCGATTGGAATTATCAAAATTGAGAGAATTAAAATTATTTTGTTGAAAGCCGACATTATTTGCGAATTAGTTTTCTTTACATATTTAGCACCACTTGAAATTTTTGACGCATAATTATATTGGCCGACATGCTCAACTTTAGCCTTGCATCTACCGCTTACAAGATAGCTTCCGGACAACAACAAATCGCCCTCATTTTTCGAAATAGAATTGGCTTCGCCGGTTAGCAAAGATTCATTAACATCGCATTTTCCACATATAATTTTACAATCGGTTGGAATTTGATTTCCCTGAATTAATTCGATAATGTCATCTAAAACAAGCTCGTCGATATTTATTTGCCGCAAGGAGCCATTTCTTATTGCATTTACTTTTTTCAGAGAAAGTATCGAAAGTTTATCTACGGTTTTCTTAGCACGAATTTCTTGATATGTACTTATAATGAGGTTAGATATAACAACCCCCATAAACAGCAAATTTTTAAAGGAGCCGACATAAATAATAGCAGCGGCCAAGAAAAAATTTATAAAATTAAACAGAGTGAATAAATTATCTTTTATTATGCGAGGAATTGTTTTTGTAGGAACAGATATATCTTCGTTGACTAGACCGGCATTTTTTCTGGCTGAAATTTGCTCGTCAGAAAGCCCAACATTAGGGTCCGGATTGTACCTGATTATATTATTTGCCATCGTACATTTCTCCTCAATTTTATTTTGTAATTTAATTATATATTTGGACAAAATTAAAGTCAATTAGCTTTGGTTAGGAGGTTTTTATGAGGTGCAGAGTGGTGGATATGCGAAACAAGGAAGTCATAAATGTAAAAACAGGCGTACGACTTGGTTGCGTAAGCGACGTGGAAATAGATACCAAAGATGCCAAACTTCTTGCGATTGTAATATACGGAAGGTTGCGTTGGTGCGGACTTTTGGGCCGAGAAGATGACATCATAATAAGGTGGGAAGACATTGAAATAATAGGCGAAGACACAATTTTGGTTAAGCACAATGTTGGAGCAAAACGCAAAAAACGAAGATTTCAGGAACTTAGAAGATTTTTTAAATTATAATTTTAATATTTGCCATAAAAAATTTAATGGAAAAAACCTCATCATTTAGGCGAGCACTTTTGCCTACACGATGGGGTTTTGTTGCGTTTTTAGGAGTATTTGTAATGCTAAAAAAGAAAAAATAACATAAAAATTTAAAAAAATTGCAAAAAACTATTGACTTTTTTTACAAAAAGGGGGGGATAAAAGTGTCGGGAATTTTTTGCTTCTGCCGACAAATACATAAAAATTAAATTAAAGAAGGAATGTTGAAAATGAAAAGCAAAAAGAAAAACGAAATGGAAAATGCACAAAACACAATGGAAGCAACGCAAGAGCTGGACATGAACGCGCTGGAAGATGTGGCCGGAGGAGAAGTTAGGAAAGGGCGTAAACTTGGTGGAAAGCAACTATATAATGTGTATGACAATGAAACAGGGGAATTGATAGCCAAAGATTACGACAAATACTTTGTCGATCATTTAGATTTTAATTACCATCATACGTTGAAAAAAAACATACACCAATAATAGATAAAGATACTTTTTTAAAAGTGCAAGATGAAATCGATAAACGCGTTAAAAAATATTCAAAAGGAAGAAATTTAAATACGTATGCTTTTACAAATAAAATCAAATGTAATTTATGCGGTAAAAACTATAGAAGAAAAATCGCTGCGAGTGGAACCAGATACGAAAAACCTGTATGGATATGTTTTACATTTAATACATACGGAAAGAAATGTTTGGAGCTATACTAAAAAAGTAGACACAAAAATAAACAACATGCTACAATAAATCATACACAAAAAAGGAGGCCTTTTATGGTTACGAACAATTACGCAAAATATGATGAAGATTTTAAAAAATCTCTAGTTTTGCTCCATCAGAACGGAAAAGCCCAAGCACATCTATGCAAAGAGTACGGCGTTTCAAGATCCGCCATCTCCAAATGGATAAAGCAATACTCTACCGTTGAAATTGATGACGGTGAAATTCTTACGGCTAGGCTGGTTATGGAACTTCAAAAACGCAATGTACAGCTGGAAGAGGAAAATCTTATCTTAAAAAAAGCGATTGCCATATTCACGCCACACTCAAACAAAGATTAAGTGCTGTTCACAAGCTCCGTTTCCAACACGCAATTAATACCCTTTGCCGGGTTCTTAGGGTCAACAGAAGCACCTATTACAAACATTTCTCTGCTGCCCCAGCTCCCCGCATCCGGGAGAACCAATTTCTATATTTGAGTATATCGATGGATACTACAATTCTAAAAGACCCCACTCCACTCTCGGTATGCTGACACCTAACGAATCTGAGGCCTTATTCTACACTCTGAATCCTTAACTAAGATGCTTATTAAAAAATTTTACACTTTTTTGTGTCTACTTACTTGACTATAGTTCAGTTTCTGCAATACCAGAATTTTGAACAGCATCAGGTAATCGTATGGCGGACGACCACCAGCACCTTTGGGGTCTTTCCGAAATACCTTAACCAGTCTTGGATGAAAAACATCCCAGTTGATCGTCTGATTCCGTTGTTTCAGAGAATCTCCTAATCGGCTTAATTTTTCCAGTCGGGCATTTTCATCCCAAGATCTTATTTGCATTTTTATCGCCTTCCGCTTCTCTTATTATACCACAGATTCTTCTTTTGGGCGAGTTTTTAGAGGTGCCCGAATATAATAATAAAAGGATTAAGGGCAAATTAAAAGGAATGAGCACTGTAAATTACAGAATTCATCCCTTTAAAGTCGCCTAATATAAATTTAATCAAAACGTGTCTAACTTTTCGGGTTCAGTTCACAAAGACTTCTCTTTTTTTATTAAAATTATTCATTAAAATTGGGTCTTAATTCTTTTATACTTTCCATAATAAATCTGCTTGTGTCGCGAAATTCTTTGCCAGTGCCTTCTTTGACGTTAAGTTGATTTACTTTTATTGGTTCTCCTATTGAAATAACATTCTTTTTTAAAATTTTTAATTTATGCTCATTTGCACCGGTTATGCAAACAGGAATTATCGTAGCACCTGTTTTATAGGCAATCATCGCACAACCTGTTTTGGGACGCAAAAAATCGTCTGTTTTGGAACGGGTTCCTTCTATAAAAAGCCCTAATTGTTCTCCATTTTTTAATATTTTTTCCGCAGAATCAATCGCCGAAGTATCACCTTTTCCCCGCTCCACGGGAAAGGCTCCCACCATTTTGAAAAGTTTTCCTAAAAGCTTATTTTTAAACAACTCCGCTTTCGCCATAAAGTAAATTTGTCTTTTGAGCGAAACCGCCAATACAACAGGGTCCGCATTAGAAGTGTGATTTGGACAAATAATAACGCCGTCTTCTGCAGGAATATTTTCAAGGCCCACAACTTTCAGCCTATATAAAATGCGTACGAATGGCCGTATGATTGTTACCACAGCTCTGTATAGCTTGCTTTCTTTCATAATTTAAAAATTGCCTCGCTTTAATTTATTTTTAATTACATTCAAAACTAAATTTATCGAATTTTCAAGGTCATATTCGCTGGTATCCACCAAAATTGCATCAGAGGCCGCTTTTAACGGAGCAATTTCTCTGTTTGAATCGTCAGAGTCTCTTCTTATAATATCGTTTAAAATGTCATCATAATTGACCTCAAGCCCCTTTTCCAGCAACTCTTTATAGCGTCGCTCGGCTCTTTTTTCAGGAGCCGCCGTCAAAAAAATTTTTACATCAGCATCCGGCAAAATAACCGTGCCTATATCACGTCCATCCATTATTACATTATTTTTTTTTGCTAAATCTCGCTGTAAATCAAATAAAAATGCTCTTACTGCAGGAATCGCTGAAACTTTCGATGCCATCATAGAAACTTCCGGCGTTCTTATTTTCTCTGAAACCTCTTCGTTACACAAAAATACTTTTTGCGAATCATTTTCAAATTTTAAATCAACTTTTATATTTTTTAAAGAAAAAATAATTTCATTTTCGCTGATTAACTTATTTTCTAATGAGTAAAGTCCAATGGCACGATACAATGCACCGGTGTCAACATAAATAAACGATAATTTTTTTGCAACAGCCTTTGCAACTGTGCTTTTTCCTGCACCTGCAGGACCATCTATTGCTATTGAAATCACAAAAAATCACTCTCCCCTCGCGGCAGACAATCCAGCCACATACCCCGTAGAAAACGCTATCTGCAAGTTGAATCCACCTGTATAAGCGTCAACATCCAAAATTTCGCCGGCAAAATACAGCGATTTTACCAATTTCGATTCCATCGTTTTCGGATTTATCTCCGAAACTTTAACTCCACCAGAAGTAATTATCGCTTCGTCAATAGGTCTAAACCCCTTTACATCAATAGTAAAGGCCTTAATGAGTTCAGCTAATCTCAATCGCATTTCTTTGGTAATTTGATTGCACTTTGTATATTCCGATATTCCTGATAAATTCACAATAACTGGAATAAATTTTTTCGGCAACAATTTGTTTAAAGAATTGCTAAAATTTTTATTTTTAAACATTTCAAAGTCTCTTACAATGCGCTTATCAAGCTGTTTTATGGACAATGCAGGCTTCAAATCTATTTTTATGTAGTAACTTTTATTTTTTTCCATATGTGCGCTCGAACTTAATACAATCGGGCCAGAAACGCCAAAATGCGTAAATAACATCTCTCCGAAGTCTTTATAAACGACCTTATCAGAAATTTTTTCGATTAGTTCCAAAGAAACATTTCTCAAAGACAGACCTTGCAATTCTTGACATAAATTACCATAACACTCAATTGGCACCAACGACGGGCGTAATTCAACGATAGTGTGCCCCGCTTTACTTGCAATTTTATAGCCATCTCCAGTTGCTCCAGTTTTTGGATAAGACTTTCCACCTGTTGCAATGATAACCGCATCAGAAAAAATTTTTTCTCCGCTAAAAGTCTCCACTCCGCAACATTTTTCAGACTGTATTATCAAATTTTTAACTCTCTCATTCAAAATTTTGCAACCGGAATTATACACAAAATTTTCCATTGCACGCACAACATCAATAGCCTTATCCGATTGCGGAAAAACTCTGTTTCCCCTCTCGATTTTAATGTCTAGCCCGTTTTTCTTAAAAAAATTAATCGTATCCTCCGATGAAAATTTGCTTATTGCGCTATACAAAAATCTTCCATTCGTGGGCACATTAGACATAAAATTTTCCACATCACAGGCATTAGTTATATTGCACCTACCTTTGCCAGTTATTCTCAGCTTTTTTCCCAGCATATCATTCTTCTCAAGCAAAATAACTTCCACGCCATTATTAGCGCAGATTCCAGCCGCCATCATACCAGCAGGTCCCGCTCCAACAACTAAAACTTTTTTATTTTTTATATTCATCACCTTCAAAAAACTTTTACAAAACAATGGCGACCTATGGCCGCCAAGATAAAAATATTTACTTAACTACAACCATATTGGGGTACATTACCTTTAAAAAGTCGTCGGTGTAATTTTTATCCAAAAAAGCAGTAATCGCTGAGTCCGCCTCGATTCCAACAGCTCTTTGAGACTGACGCCAAACTGCCAAAGCAGAAAGAGTAATATTAACCGCCATATAAATAAAAAGCACCCATGTTAAAACAATACCGATTTTCGACGGGATTTTTTCAATAATTCTGGAAATTCTAGGATATGTATCTTTAAGCCAAACAAGTCCCAAAATGCCCCAAAAGAACGCAAATAAAATGCTTGTCCGGCCGCTAAAATTAGAATCAAATCCGCTATAATCCCAAGAAGTCGTGTGAAAAGCCATTTCTTGAAATAAACTGCACAAATACTCAAAAGAAGCGCCAATTACCATGCAAATCAGAAAAATCCAACGGTCTTTAAGAAAACTTAACTTGTTCAAACAGACCGTCATAATAACCGCGCCAAACCCATAAACAGGATTAAATGGGCCGTATATCAGACCCCACCGAATCTCAAATTTATGCTGAACTACCAAGCACCACAGCGTTTCTGCTACTACACCCAAAAAGCTTCCGATTAAAAATATCCAAAAAAGCTTATAAAAATTTAGTCCAGATGCAAAAGAATGCCTTCTGCCACTTATATTTAAAACTTTATCCCGTTTTTTTATCATATTGTCTCCTTTTTAGGAAAAATAACTATTTCGTACCAAAAATTCTATCCCCCGCGTCGCCAAGTCCAGGTACAATGTAGCCGTTCTCATTTAATTTTTCATCCAAAGCCGCACAATATACCGGAACATCAGGATGAGCGTGTGTCAAAGCTTTAACGCCCTCCGGAGCAGCAATTATGCACATAAATTTAATGCTTTTTGGGTTGTTTTTTTTAATAATCCCAATTGCATCAACAGCAGTACCACCAGTTGCTAACATCGGGTCTAAAACAATAACGTCGCGGTCGTTTACATCTTTTGGAAGTTTACTGTAATACTCAACAGGTTTCAAAGTTTCAGGGTCGCGATATAGCCCAATATGTCCGATTTTTGCCGCCGGAATCAGTGTTGTAACGCCGTCCACCATGCCAATTCCTGCTCTTAAAATCGGAATGAAAGCCATTTTTCTGCCAGCCAAAATTTTAGTTTTGGCTACGGCCAGAGGAGTTTCAATCTCCACCTCTTTCAGAGGCAAATCCCGAGTCGCCTCGTAGCACATAAGCATCGCGATTTCACTTATCATTTCGCGAAATTCTTTTACACCCGTGTCTTTATCGCGCAAAAGTGAGATTTTATGCTGAATAAGTGGATGATTCATAACAAAAACTTGATTTTCCATAAATTATTACACAACCTTTGCAAAATATTTAAAAATTAAAAGTTAAATTTACCTTTTTCTATCTGTTCAATCTGCAAAACGCGCCAATAATGTCTTCCACCATCAAAAGGAGTTTTCAAAAAGATATTTGTAAGTGAAATTGCCTTATTTTCATCTATAACCCGTCCGCCAAGACACAAAATATTTGCATCGTTATGGCGCCTTGTCATTTCTGCCGAAAACTCATCCTGACAAACCGCAGCTCTTATGCCATCGATTTTATTGGCCACAATAGAAACGCCTATTCCTGTTCCGCAGCACAAAATGCCTTTTTCACATTCACCGTTGGCAACAGACTTTGCCACTAAATAAGCATATTTCGGGTAGTCTACCGAATTTTCAACTTCATCTGTTCCAAAATCCTTATATTTTATATTTTTTTCTTCAAAATAATTTTTTATAGCTTTTTTTATTAAAAAGCCTCCATGGTCGCAACCCAAAGCTATCACAAAAGTTCCTCCTTACTGTCTCTTTTTAATTAATTCGCGCTCAGCTTGAGGTATTCTTAAATATTTCGGAAGCAAATCTGCCGAATTAATCGCCGCATTACCGTTTAAATACGCATCGTAAGCTGCAATCGCTACACTGCTTGCTCGTTGAAAGCGTCTATTTTCGTGTGCTAAATGCAAATTCAAATTGTTTTTTATTTTATTATAGCACAAGACTGCGCCGTCTCCAACTAAAATTACTTTTTTTTCTAATTTTTCCAGCTCAAAAGACAATTCTTCTATAGAAATTGTTCTATCTGAGGTTAATCTTGTTATTTTTTCATCGCAAATATCAAAAATTGCATTATAAACCTGATTACATCGAGCGTCCATAACCGCACAAATAACAGCATTTTCACCGGCAAAATTGTACGCCATGGAATAGAGCGTAGAAACCCCTATGCAAGGAGTTGCGTCAGCAAAAGCCAATCCTTTTATAGCAGCGATTCCAATTCTCAAGCCTGTAAATGAACCTGGTCCAGTCGAAACTGCAAACGCATCAATATCGCTAATTTTGAGACGTGTATTTTTTAAAATCTCCTCAACCATAGGCATCAAAGTCTGACTGTGCGTCAACCCGACATTAACAAAAAATTCGCCCAGTAAATTTTTATCCTCTGTTATCGCCACAGACACGGCTTTTGCTGAGGAATCAATCGCCAAAATTTTCATTCAAATCTGCTCCTTCAAGGCTAAGTATGCGTTTGGTTTCTGTCCCGCCATATCTTATTGTCAGTTTAATTGCGTTCTCCGGCAAAATATTTTCTATATTTTCGCTCCACTCAATAATCAAAATTCCATTGTCAAGACAGTCAAAATACCCCGTAGAGTATAGGTCATCAATAGTTTTCACTCGGTACATATCGAAATGAAAAACCTTAAATTTTCCGTCGTATTCATTCAATATTGCAAAAGTTGGGCTGCAGACATTATTTTTTACGTTTAAGCCCTTACAAAGTCCGCGTGTAAACGCAGTTTTGCCTGCTCCAAGCTCACCAAACAGCGCAATAACTTCGGTTCCCGCTAAAGTTTTAGCTAAATTTTCGCCAAATCGTTCTGTTTGCTCACAAGATTGACTTACTACTTCCAACAATTTTTAAAATCCCCCTTTATTTAATTTAAAAAAGCCCCGATATCATCGCATTTTCGTCAATATCTATACTATTTGCGGCCGGAATTTTGGGCAAACCCGGCATAGCCATGATATCACCGGTAAAAACTACTATAAATCCAGCTCCATTCGAAAGTTTGACATCTTTAATCGTTATGTCAAAACCAGTTGGCGCACCCAAAAGCTTCGGATTGTCAGAAAAAGAATATTGAGTTTTTGCTATACAAACCGGCATTTTATCAGCATTTGTCTCTTTAATCCATTCTATTGCTTTGTTGGCATTTTCTGTATAAACTACGTTGTCCGCACCGTAAATTTCTCTTGCGATTGTCTCTATTTTTTCTTTTACTGACAAATTTGTATCATATAAAGGTCTAAAGTTCGACTCTTTTTCCGTGACCTCACAAACGGCTTGTGCCAACTCTATTCCACCATTTCCACCCTTTGAAAAAACTTCTGAAATCGCAAAATTCACATTTAATTCATCACAATAATCTTTTATATAGTTTATCTCAAATTCGCTGTCTGTGTCAAACTTATTGAGTGCAACGACCGCTTGAACTCCAAATTTTTGCATATTTCTTATGTGTCTTTCAAGATTTTTTATGCCGATTTTCAAAGCCTTCAAATTTTCTTCTTTTAATGAATCTTTCGACACTCCGCCGTTATACTTTAACGCGCGAACTGTCGCAACAATAACAACTGCTGACGGCTTTAATTTTGCAAATCTGCACTTTATGTCAAAAAATTTTTCCGCTCCCAAATCTGAACCAAACCCAGCCTCTGTTATACAATAATCTGCCAGTTTCAGCGCTAATTTCGTTGCTTTAACAGAATTGCAGCCATGTGCGATATTTGCAAACGGTCCTCCATGCATGATAGCAGGTGTGCCCTCCAAAGTTTGAATCAAATTCGGCTTGAAAGCTTCTTTTAAAAGTACCGTCATCGCACCGTTCGCGTTTATATCTTTGGCATAAACTGGTGCTCCGTCGTAGCTGTACGCAACTAAAATTTCTCCCAATCGATTTTTCAAATCAGATAAGTCTGCTGCCAAACACAAAATTGCCATAACTTCGCTTGCAACCGTTATAATAAATCCATCTTCCCGCGGAACTCCGTTTACTTTGCCGCCCAAGCCCACAATTATACTTCGCAACGCTCTGTCATTCATATCCAAGCAGCGCTTAATTAAAATTCTTCGCGGGTCAATATTCAGCTTATTTCCCTGCTGCAAATGATTATCCAACAGCGCGCAAAGCAGATTATTTGCACTGGTTATCGAGTGCATATCGCCGGTAAAATGCAAATTTATGTCCTCCATTGGCAAAACCTGAGAATAACCGCCACCAGCAGCACCTCCTTTAACCCCAAAAACTGGTCCTAAAGAAGGTTCTCTTAGCGCTATAACCGCACTTTTGTTTATTTTAGCCATGGCCTGCCCCAAACCTATGGTCGTTGTTGTTTTGCCTTCTCCGGCCGGCGTCGGATTTATCGCTGTTACTAAAATTAATTTGCCGTCTTTTTTATTTTTTAATCTATCAAAAATAAACGCATCATTAAGTTTCGCTTTATATTTTCCGTAAAAATCAAGTTCTTCTTCGAGTATTCCCAAATTTTCTGCAACTTCAAAAATTGGTTTCATTTTGCTTTTTTGTGCTATTTCGATGTCAGATAGCATAAATTTATCCCCTTTTGTTTTTTTAAAAAATTATATCATATTTGCACTCATTTTAAAAGTAATCCGCTTGAACTTCTACATCAAGCATAATATAATCTAATTGGAGGTGGATTCATGTCAAAATTTTGGAACAAAACCAAAAATTACTTTATGCAAACCGATGGCATATTTTGGTTAATTTCAATTTCAATATCTATATTCTCATTACTTCTTTTGCTTAGTGTTTCAAGAACATCAAACTTTGGATATTTTCGCACACAATTAATCGCCATTATCATCGGTTATATAGGCGCATTCGTCATAACTAAATCGGACTATCGAATCATTGCAAAGCATTATATTATCGTGGCCACTGTATGTATTTTGCTGATAGTTTGCACATTGATTTTCGGAACGTCCGTCACAGGAAATTCCGGCATCGACGCGAAAGCTTGGCTTAAACTTCCCGGTGGAATTTCTTTTCAGCCATCAGAACTTGCAAAAATTGGATTCATGATTACTTTTTCAAAACATTTATCTGTGTTAAAAGAAAAAAACGAGTTAAAATCTTTTTTGAATGTAGCTCTTTTAGGAGTTCATGCCCTCGTTCCCATAGCTTTAACTCACTTGCAAGGCGACGACGGCGCTGCGATAATATTCTTTTTTATGTTTTTATTTATGGCTTTTGCGGCCGGCGTCCAGCTTAGATATTTCTTCGCCGTATTTGCCGCTATAATACTTATGATACCCATTTTATGGAACTATGTTTTTGCTGAATATCAAAAGCAGAGAATTATTAATCAAATAAACCCAGAAGCTGACCCTCTTAATACAGGATTTCAGCAAATTCAAGGCAAAATTTCAATAGGTTCCGGAAAAATATTCGGTCAAGGTCTATTTAATGGGCCTCGTGTTGGTAGCAATTCTGTGCCGATTCAAGAAAGCGACTTTATATTTTCTGTTGCAGGCGAAGAATTAGGTTTTATCGGCTGCATTTTGGTTATTCTATTGCTGTGTCTTATGTTGTTCAGGACGTTAAAAATAGCTTCTCTGTCGTCTGACTGTCTTGGAACCTGCATTTGTTTTGGCTTTTTCGGATTGGTGGCTTCTCAAACTATTTTTAACCTCGGTATGTGTCTGAGTGTACTTCCTGTTATGGGCGTTACACTACCGTTTTTTAGTGCAGGCGGTTCTTCTTCTGCGTGTTTATATTTTGGTCTCGGACTGATTCAAAGCGTTTTTATGCAGCGCCATGACGATGATATTAATGCGATAATTTCGGAATAAAAATTTAAAATTTATAAACAAAAAAGACGAAACCGCATAAAGTTTCGTCTTTTAATTTTTGCTATAACGTTTTGTAAAGATTATTATTTATTTTCAGCATTTTCAGCAACAGCAGCTTCGTACTTTTTGCTTAAGCTAAACACAGCAGCTATCCAGGCAACAACAGTCACAGCGAAAATTCCAACGATAGTTCCAACGTGAGACATAATATTTGGAACTATGCCGTACATAACTTGCTGAATAAGTGAAGCGCCTGCTTTTCCGGCACGGCCGCCGATAACTTCAACAGCTGACTGGCCTTTTGTTTTTGTATCTTCGTCAAGAGGAATGTAGGCCATACTTTTTGTTGTATCGAATAGGGAATATTTAACACTCTTACACAATGCATCTTGAATGATTCCGAACCAAGTTGCAAGAATAAGTGCTGACATCCCAAAGATTTGTGCAGATACAAACTGTCTGTAAAGAACCAGCGCAAAGAAAATTCCGCCTAAAACTAAGAATATTGAAGGAGTAATTACTGCAGAAATTCTCCATTTGCAAGTTCTTAAAATAAATGCGCCGATTATCGTTATAAATATTGAAAATACACCAGTAAATATTGAGATGTTGCCTTGCATTGAAGCGTATCCCGGGCCGTCAAAAGCTTCTTTCATATGAGCTTTCATGATAACTTCTGCAAAATTAATTGCAATTCCATAACCCATAACAAGAACTCCAATTAAAAGCAGGTATGAATTTGTAAATAAAATTTTGATACCATCCAATATGCTAACTTTTTCTTTTTTCTTTTTAGGTTTAATTTGAGATGCGTCATAAAATCTTGGGTCTGTTAAAATTTTATTATTTATGTACCAATAAATTGCCATAATAGCAACACCAAAGAATATAACAGCAATCATAATCATTCTAACGTTTGAAACAGAAGCATTTTTTAAAGCTGTTTTTATGGTAACGCCGGCGATGATTGTTCCAATATTGCCGATTAAAGAAAATAGTCCAAAAAATCGTTTTACTTCGCTTTTCATTGTAACGGCATTAGCAAACATCCAAAATAGTGATGAAATAGCCATCGTTCCCCAAATTTCTGAAATGGTGTAGAACAAAGTTATTGGCCAGTTGCCCAAGCAAGTAAGAAATGTTCTAAAGAAAGCAGGAGCAGCCTCTGTCATAGCTGTAATTTGCTCTGTAGACATTATTAAGCTATTAAGATTTGGATAAAGTATAAAGCCATATATTGCATAAAAGATCATGAATGAAGAAATTATGATGTAAAAAGTTTTTTTGAAATCAAATTTATTCATCAAGTAGCTAAAAGCCATAACTGCCAAAAACGCAACAGGCATTACATACCAAACTTTAAGAGCACTAATAAGTTGAGCAGTGTCTGCTTTACCAGCACCAGCCCAGATATGCGTGTGATACTGAACGAAAATGTCCTTTAAATCACGAACCAAAGTGTACACAAACAGTATAAAGAACATCAAAAAGCTCATTGGCAAGAATTTTTTCAGCTCATAATTATGAATAGGCCAAACCAGTTCTTGAAATTTGTTAAACTCTTTAGGTTGAGTTTGTTGTTGGGTTGTCATTTTTTTACATTCTCCTTATTTAAAAACTTATAGTTAAAAGGTTAATAGAAATTTGCGGCATTTGATTAAAGAAATCAAATTAAAATGGATTTGGCATGAGTAAAAATTTAAGAGTCATCAAAAGAAAGATTTACCCCCCTTTGCAAAATTTAATAATACACACACCATAACTCCGCAAAACATAAAGATTATAGCAAAAAAATTAAAATTGTTCAAGTGTTTTTCACAGTTAATTTATATTTTGGTAAAACATAGTCATATTTTCTGTGTTTTTGAGCGATATTTGTATATTATTGAATGTTTATTTATTTTGCAAATTCATTTTATCTTCTTATATTGACATTTTCTACTTTTCAAACTATCATTTATAAGTGTTTAAATCTTTAACATTAAAGGCTCAGAAGGAGATAAAAAGTTGGAAAAAGATGTGATAATTTCATTAAAAAATATTACGGTTTCATTCAACGGCAATACTGTTTTAAAAAATTTTAATCTCGACATTAAAAACGGCGATTTTGTTACACTTCTTGGCTCATCAGGCTGCGGAAAAACTACTACTTTGCGAATAATCGGTGGATTCGTTCAGCCAGACAGCGGTAGTGTTTTTTTTGCCGGCAAAAACGTTACCAAACTTCCCGCACATAAACGCGAAGTTAATACCATATTTCAAAATTACGCACTCTTTCCTCATTTAAATGTATATGAAAATATCGCTTTCGGTATGCGAC
Source organism: uncultured Eubacteriales bacterium (assembly GCA_934463265.1). GTDB lineage: Bacteria > Bacillota > Clostridia > Oscillospirales > Acutalibacteraceae > CAG-557. The sequence goes on from CAKSIU010000004.1 coordinate 62,958, forward strand.
TTCAAAAAAAATCCGAGCAAGAAATAAAAAATAAAGTTGCAGAAATGCTAAAAATGGTGAGTTTGTCCGGATTTGAAAAAAGAAATATCGCAAATTTATCCGGTGGCCAACAACAACGAGTCGCTATCGCTAGAGCTCTTGTAAATAATCCTAAAGTGCTTCTGTTGGACGAACCTTTGGGAGCGCTTGACTTAAAACTACGCAAGGATATGCAGACGGAACTGAAAAAAATTCAGCAAAAAATGGGAATTACATTCATTTTTGTTACGCACGACCAAGAAGAAGCTCTTTCTATGTCCGATACCGTCGTTGTTATGGATAAAGGGCAAATACAGCAAATCGGTTCGCCTCAGGATATTTATAACGAACCTAAAAATGCTTTCGTTGCGGATTTTATTGGTGAAAGCAATATTATCGATGGAGTTATGCACAAAGATTATGAGGTTGAATTTGCCGGAAGAAAATTCGATTGTCTGGACTTTGGTTTTTCTGATATGGAAAATGTTGATGTGGTTATTCGGCCGGAGGACATTGAGGTTACTTCGCCTGAAAACGGTCATATTTCCGGCACCGTTACGTCCGTTACATTCATTGGTGTACATTACGAAATTATTGTCGATATCGACGGTTTTAAATGGATGATTCAATCTACCGACAGTCAAACTCCCGGTGATGTTATCGGCCTTGTTTTGCAACCTGATGATATTCATATTATGAAAAAATCTGAACATTCTGGAGAATACGGCGATTATAGTGCGTTTAGCGACGAAATGTATGAAGTTTATGAAGAAAATTTGCCTGACAATAATAAAGTTGGTGACAAAAAATGAAATTCAAAACCTCTTCCCTACTTTACATCGTTTGGATGACAATATTTACACTTATTCCCATGGCGTTAGTTTTTGTTTTTGCTTTTACAGATAAATATTGGAATTTTACTTTTGAAAATATTGTAAATGTCAGTAAATATTCAAACATATTTTTGCGTTCAATAGGCTTGGGCGCCTTATCTACCGCAATTTGCCTTCTTTTGGGATATCCTCTGGCATACATTATTTCTAAAATTCCGACAAAAAAGCAAGGCATTATAATTATGCTAATAATGCTACCTATGTGGATGAACTTTTTGCTTCGCACCTACGCTTGGATGACTATTCTTGAAAATAACGGACTTTTAAATAAACTTCTTGCTATGTTTGGATTTGCGCCTGTTTCTTTTATAAATACTTCTGGCGCGGTTGTTTTGGGCATGGTTTATAACTTTTTGCCGTTTATGATTCTGCCGATTTACTCTGCTATTTCGAAAATTGACAAAAGAGTCATTGAAGCGGCTCAGGATTTAGGCGCGGGCAGAAGAAAAGTATTTTTTAAGGTTTTAATGCCCCTTAGTGTTCCCGGAATTATTTCTGGTGTAACTATGGTTTTTGTCCCGGCGGTGAGCACTTTTATTATTTCTAAAATGCTCGGCGGTGGCTCTAATATTTTAATCGGAGACCTTATAGAAATGCAATTTTTAGGCAGTACTTATAATCCTCACCTCGGGTCTGCGA
>CAKSIU010000005.1 GCA_934463265.1 uncultured Eubacteriales bacterium
ATAAAAGGCCTCCTTTTTTGTGTATGATTTATTGTAGCATGTTGTTTATTTTTGTGTCTACTTTTTTAGTATAGCTCAAATGTATGGGTGGGTGTCCAACGACTTCCAATAAAGTTTCTTGCCAAAATTGCAAATATTCTTTGATAGAAACTTTAAAACAAAAATATGACTTATTGGTTAATTCTGATAGTGGTTTTAATAATCAAAATTTGGACATTGCTTTGGATACAAATAATGAAAGGGCTGCCGTACTATTTTTAGTCAAACCTATAAATGCTCATACAATAACAATGAGTACCGAAACAGACTGCCCCAATTATAATTCTAGTTGTGGAACACCAAAACTTTGGTGGAATTTGCAATTGTGACCTATATGATTACACTTAATAATTTAAATAATGGACGCTATTAATTGAACCAATATCAAATTCTATAGATCGTATCATGCTATACAAAGATTGTGTTTAGAGCTTTGTCTGAATGAAGATAATGTCAACCAAAATAGTCTTTTTAAGATTTGATTTATAATTGTGTATGCACCTATAAATGTTGCTAGAAAAAATTAAAAATGAAATTTATATTATGGAGTGATTTTTATGACTAAATATTTAGATTTTCACACAAAAGATAGGGCAATTAACCTAGCAATAGACAATGTTACTTATTGTGCTCAAATGGATGAAATTAAGGAAAAAGACTGGCGCCTATTTCTAACATTTCCTGCCACTAAATGTTGTAATTTTAAATGTATGTATTGTGGGTTTGGCGGTGAAACTACAGCATCATCAAAAAATCTTGTAAGTTTAGATATGATAAAAAAATACGTAGAAATAGCAAAAAACTTGGCATAACTAAAATTCGTGTTAGTGGAGGTGAACCTTTCCTTCACCCCGAAATCGATAAAATATTAAAATATCTCAGTGGTACTGCGCTATATGTTCTCGTAAATACTAACGGTTCTCTTATTACAAGAAATAAAAAAATTATTGATTCTATAAATACAAATGTAAAATTTGCTGTAAGTTTTGATACATTTAAAGATGACACTTTGAATAAAATCTCTAACGCTAAATGTCATAAAGATGTTGTAAATGGGATAGAGTATCTTAATTCCCATGGTAATCTATTAAGGCTTAACATGGTATACAACCAATTAAATAAAGATGAAGTTTACGAAATTATAAAATTTTGTCAAAAGTTGAACTGTGATTTAAAAATCTTAGATATTGTATCCGTTCCCGTTCCGTTTTCCGATAAGAGACAAAATTTTTATTGTGAAGTTAATTCTTTAGAAAAGGAATTTACTGAAAAATGTGATGAAGTTTATTCACATGAATATAGTAGGGGATTTGGTACACCTTGTTTTAGATATCGCTTTGGAAATGTATTCGTTACTGTTAAAAACAGTAAAAAAGGAGCCCATTATGATGTGCTAGCAGAAGATGCAATTTGCAAAAAGTGTCAATGGTATCCTTGCCACGAAGGACTATACGATATATTTGCACTACCTGATGGTCGACTATGTTCATGTAGATGGACAGAGGAACAAAAATTTGATGACCCTGAGCAACAAATGGAATATATGATAAAAATTTTCCAAAGGTCACGTTTTGTACCTACTGGAGATAATAAAGATATGATATCCAGATTGGATTTAAAAAATAAGCTTTAGCGGTTGAAAGGTTTTTATTATGATTGATCATGAAATGTTAAAGAATTTGCCTCTTATGGAAGAAAAACAGCAGCATGTCTTATTTAATTCTCTTATGAGTCAAATGAATAATGTAAGTGATAATGAATTTCTTAGTTGTATGCAAGGACTTGGTATATATTGTATTAAGTTTATTTCGTTTAAAGAAATGCGACTTATAACTAAGCATCTTATTAAATACATTTTGAACCAAGGTATTTATGTCAATCAAATAGTAGAACTTTGTGGTTTTTATATTAAATTCTTTGATAAATATTGCCAAAATCAATTGTTTAACGCAATAATGGATATTTCTGATAATTTAAAGCATAGCATAAAAGGCATTATTGCAGTTACGAAATTTTTTCGTGAATCTAGTAAAATTTTATCTGAAAAGCAGATGGAAAGTTGTTTGAATTTTTTAAAAATTCTAAATGACGAGGTCCCTTTATACTTATATGATACTATAGAATATACTATCGAAAATATAAAAAATAATTTCACTCCGACAAAAGCTGACGTATTACTTTTGATCCCTGAATTTTTAACTGGAAGTTCTTTTTTACAACCGCCTATATGCATGATGCAATCAAAATCTGATTTAATCAAAAAAGGTCTAACTGTAGATTTATTCGATAATAGAGTATATCATTATTCTATAGAAGATCTTGTTAATAAGATAGGAAATAATTATAAATATATTGTTGTAACCTCTTCTCCAATAGATCAATATCAGGCATATTTCGTTGATAAACGATTTGTTGTTTTTTCTAAAGTAGTTAATTCTATACAACGCTATTGCACTTATAGTAAGTTAATAGTATGCGGATCACATGGAACAGTAGATTACAAAATGCTTTTAAATGATATTTCTCCAGATATAATTTTACTTGGGAATTATGAGTCTAGATTAAAATATTTAATTATAAATCTAGAAGATTGTGTAGACTTAAGCAATGTACATGGGATTATTTTTTTAAAAAATAACAAGTATGTGAAAAGTTGTGCAGAGCCACCTGAGGAAATTATGGATTTGAGAAACAGTTTCATTGATTATTCACTCATAAATTTAAATGATTACTATGGATATATCTATGTCAAAAATGTACATGTTTTAAAGAAAAAATGGGCGATACTCCAAACCACCACAGGATGCCCTTATAATTGTATATTTTGCTATAACATTTATGGTAAAAAGGTAAAATATAAAAATATTGAAAATATAATTAAAGAGCTTAAGCAATTAGAAAAGCAGGGATGTAAAGAAATATTTTTTATTGATCAGACCTTTACCATAAATCAGGAGTACACTAAAAAGTTATGTAAAAGTATGGTCGAAAATAATATAAAAATTAGTTGGCAATGTGAAACAAGGGTGGATTCAATAAAAAAAGTACTTTAGTGTTGATGAAACAAGCTGGTTGTGTAGCAATTTGGATAGGAATAGAGAGTTTTGATGATAGAGTATTATCAAAAAATAAAAAAGGATATACCAAAGCGCAGCTGATAAATCTCCTTAATCTTTTAAAAGATAATGGTATTAGCTATTCTGCTTTTATTATGTTTGGAATGTATGGTGACAATTTGGAATCTCTAAACTTTACAATTGATACGATAATAAAAAACCAAATTAAAACTTCTAAGAGTTTTATCCAGTGCATACCTCGCCCAGGAACTCAGCTGTATATGAAATTAAATAATTCTATTAGAAATAAAGTTAATCACTTTTGGCAGATAGATTCGTTGCAAAATAAATTTAATGATCGTTTAACTCAGAAAGATATAGATTCCGCACTAAGTAAATTAATAAATTATACCCATTAATAATAAAGAGAAGTGGTTTAATTGAAATACGAAAAATCATATGGTGCACTTATTTTTAAGCAAATTGAAAATATACGTTATGTCTTGCTAATCAATTTTGATTATGAAAAATTGAATATAAGGGGGTTTCCAAAGGGACATATCAAGGATGGCGAAAATGAAAAACAAGCAGCATGTAGAGAGTTTAAAGAAGAGACGTTCATAGATATTGAAATAATCTCAGGATTTGAAGAATTTACAAAATTTAAGTTGATAGATAATTTTACCATACGTAACCGAATTGTCAAATATTTTATTGGAAAACCTTTATCAACAACCATAAAAGTCGAAGCAAATAAATTAAAAGATGTTAATTGGGTACAAATAGATAAGGCAAAAGAACTTGTAACATTTAACTGTGATAGAATTATTTTAGAAAAAGCTTATGATTTTTTGAATAGTGTCATTATATGAGAACTCTCACTGTTTTATTGACTTTCGAGGTTACCTTCTTAGCAATTACATTTGTAATTTTGTTAATTGCAATTATTATCAAAAAACTATATATTATTAAAAATAGTTAAAATTTTATATATTGCTATATAATATAGCCTTGCTGTTAATAATTTTCAGGAGGATAATTTAATGGTGAAGTTTTTAATGTCAATTTTTAAGTTTAACTTCGGGGGGTTCGAGGAATGAGAATTCAAAAAATTGTTGCGTATGGGGATAATTTTCCTTCTTTTGATTGGGTTGTATTGGGCTATGAAGCCCCTTAAGGACTCTATATTTAAGCAATTGGCAGGTGTAGTTTATCAGCCTTACGCAAAAACAGTCTCTATTGTTGGTATGGTATTTTTTGTGGCTATTTATTCAAAAATCCTTGACTATTTCTAAAAATCAAAGTTGCTTTCGTTTTTGCCACCGCTTTTTTACGGAAGTATATTTCTGGCGTTTTCAGTATTTGTTTGGGCTTTTGACAACGGAAAAATAGCTCCGAGCATTTTCACGGTTATCTTGGGATATATATGGTACTTCGTCATAGAAAGTTTCGGTTCAATTAACATTGCATTATTTTGGGCTTTTGCTGCTGAAATTACTAAAGCAGAATCAGCAAATAGAGGTTTCCCGTTAATATATGCATTTGGGCAATTCGGCGCAATTATTTTGCCGTATGTTCTGATCACTTTTCCGATAGACTTAGGCATAAAATCCAATGCGCTGTCTATAGCAATTATAGGCGCTTTATTGTTCTTATTTATACCTTTGGTAAATAATTTAATTAAAAAGACTCCTAAGGATTTAATGGTTTCTGCCACAAAAGAAATCAATAACAAAGTAGACGACAAAAAAAGACCGGATTTATGGAAGGACTTAAATTATTGCTCAAACATAAGTATTTGTTAGGCATATTTGCCGCTAACTTCTTCTTTGAATTTATTGCTACAATTTTTGACTTTAACTTTAAATATGTCGCCGGCTCTACTTATTCAAATGTTGAATTTTCAAGGTATCTTGCCATCTATAGCTCCTGCGTAAACATAGTATCTCTTATAATTTTGTTAGCCGGTATCAGCAAGGTAACAAAACGTATAGGTATAGGTGCTGCACTTGCTTGTTTGCCTGTTTTCGTGAGCCTTGGAATTTTGGGATTCTTAACAATGAACAGTCTTTCATTCTTATTCTGCTTAATGGTGGCTTCCAAAGCAATTAACTACGCTATAAACGGTCCTGTTCTTAAGCAACTTTACATTCCAACAAGTAAAGACGCAAAATCCAAATCACAGGCATAGGCTGAAATCTTTGGTTCAATGCTGTCCAAACAAGCTGGTTCCACAATTAACATGCTTTACCAACCACTGGGTGCAGCTGCTTATCGTTTCTTAACCAGCGGTATAGGATTTGCCTTTGTTTCATGTTGGTTCTTTGTTGCTTTATTTCTCGGTAAAACTTACAAAAAAGCCGTTGATTCTGATATAATGGTTTGCTAAGAGCTATTGTTAATTAAAGACATATGTTTTTTTTCAAATAGTAATTGTGCTATCCGCAAGTTATTGGTTTAAAAGTTTTTTCAAAGTATTTATATTACTAAATCTGAAATCGGACAATTACACGAACTTTTACTTATATCAAGAACAAATAGTTACACATATAATTCGGACCGTTGTTGCAATTTCACTTACTGTTTTCAAATTAACATTTCACAAAATATTTTCCTTTTATTATAAAAGGGTTGCTCGACATTAACGCACACATCTTTTTCAAAAATTTTTAATTATTAATCTAAAACTAAAAAAAGCATTTAAATGACTGTTTAATAAGTCATTTTTCTGTATCTCTTATATAAGATGTATTTTTACCTGCACCAACTTTTATTATATATTCTTCTTGCAGTAAATTATGAAGTACAACTTCTATTGTGGATATGCTGATGTCTGGGCACTGTTCTTTTATATCTTTTTTTGATAATTTTTTTAATGTATTATCAAATAATATTTTTATTCTTTCTGATTTAGATAATTGCTTATTCTGTAAATGTTCTACTCGGCTAGAAAAATCTTTATAAGCGCTCAAAATTATCTCTAAATTATACTTAACAAATGGCAAATATGTGTTTTTAGATTCATGCCAACAGTCTGAACTTTCTCTTAGAGAAATATAATAAGATTCTTTCGTACTTTCTATTATCTTTTCTATGCTTACATATTTACCAACAATATAACCACTTCTATATAGTAGAAGCAACGTAAGAAGCCGACTCATCCTCCCGTTTCCATCATTGAATGGATGAATACACAAAAAGTCCAGTATAAACATAGATATTAAAATCAATGGATCACATTCATTTTTACTCAAAGCTTCAAAAAGAGTTTTAGTCAATAATTCAAGTGCTACAGGTGTTTCAAATGCTGGAACCGGACGAAACCTAATCAGCATATTACCTTTAGAATCAGTTTCAGCTATTACATTATCTGAGTTTTTAAAATTACCACCAATGTCAGAGGCTGAAAAACGGTACAAATCTCGATGCATTTGAAGAATTACATTTACTGATGGATTTATGAAATTATAATTTTCATGTATAATGTTTAGGACTTCTCTATACCCGGCAATTTCGCGCTCAGAACGATTACGAGGAGTAGTTTTGTCCATAACAATAGCCTCCAGTCTTTCGTCCGACATATATATCCCTTCAATCCTGTTTGATGCACCTGTACTTTGTATCTTTGCAATTTCACACATGGAATCTAATATATCTGGCTTAGCTGCTATAAAAAGATCTTCTTTCCCTTTAAACTCATGTATTTTTGACACTAAATTCATTATGTCTATATTTAAAAGCTCTTTGGGGAAATTACTATAATTGAAATCTCTTATATTTAACATCCCTTTCTGCCCAATAGTTTTTATTAATGCATAATTATAATATAATTTTGTGCAGAAGTCAACTCAATTATGCAGAATAAAATTTTAGTCTATTGACTAAAGCATAGTACTTGGAACTTCATAACAAATATTATTTTTTTAATTTCAAAGAATATCGTTTCCCAACGAATGTTGGTTAATTAAAAAGGCTTTGTAAATATTTAAAGAGTGTACATACCATTGGAAAGATTAAATTGTAAAAAATAAGAACAGATAAAATGCAATAAAATCATTAAAAAAATCGCATAAAATAAAGCATATAACAATATCTATTGTCGTCCAAACCTAGGAACTCATTTCAATAGGGTATGCTTTAATACTCTTTTTATTATTCTTACATTAAAGCCAGCAAAAACAACGATTAAAGCTGAGTCTTTAGGCAAACTACAATGTGAACATCGATACTTGCTAAACCCCTGTTACTAGTTTTTTCGTTAATAGGTATACCACTTAAGATTTTGCTCTTTTTATACTTTAATAAAAATGGCCTGCCACCTTAATTAAAGGTTCCAAGCCATCTTTGTTTTTATACTACTAGCTTTATACCTTCCTGAACTATTTTTCCAAAACCTTTTTCCATTAATATTACAATGTCATCCTGCGCATAATTGCCTCTCTATGTAACAATTCAAAGTATAAACATCTAGCAAACACTGGCATATTTAGAAAACTTTCAGTGTCAATAAGCTTCATCCTTATTTTCATCAAACTCCCTTTTTCTTTAGATTGCATAATGATTTGCCAAATTAAAAATTTTTGGCATATATTCCTGGTTTTACCTCCTTTCTATTATTAGTATAATTTAAAAATTTTCCAACACCAATTTATTTTTTACATTATATCATTTCAAAATTCCGTGTTTCATATCTAAACTCTTTTTGTTCCATAAGTCAAGTAATTTCAAAATAAAAATCAGCTCACAGCACAGATTTTTACCGTACTATAAGCCGATTTTATAATTTTTATTAATTTAACCTTGTGAAAGTATGCACACACCTGTGAAGATTTTTTCAAAAAAATGCACACCCCTAAATGAAAAGTCAATAAAATATAGTGGTATTTTCAAAAAACACAGCCTTAAAAACAGCTCTACAAGCCAAGAAAGCTCAGTATTGCTAGGCTTACCTTTGTATCAAAACTTAAGTGATTAGACATTTTTATTTTTACGCAGTTTTTTATGCTAAAACTGCGTATTTTTTTATTCTATTTTTATAAAAAATTTTTATTATATTTATTTTATAGAATTATAACAATTTGTATTTAGTATCCTAATTTTTTAGCTATGAATTAAAATTTTTAAAATGTTATTTTTATATGCAAAAAAAAATTCCTGGCATAAATAATGCTAGGAATTTTTTGAATTAGTTATAATTACTTGATCATTTTTACTAATTAATAAAATTATGTCATAAATCATTGTTGAGTGAAAATTTATTGTCTGCGTAAAAAAAGTTTTAATGTTAATACAAAGATTTAAGATTTTCACTCAAAGTTTTAGTATTTTCAGTGATGTCGGTAATTTGTTTGTTTATACTTTTAAAAGTTTCTCTCAACATCTCTATATCTTCATGAAGAATTTCTATTTCTCTGTTATGATACTTTATAAAATACGACAATTACTCGTTAGTCCTATTATTTCAACATACAACAAATTTAAAATCAATGTAATGCCAAAATTTTTTTACATGATAGACACCGCATTAAAGCCAATATTAAAATTTTGCCTACACAAATTAGTCTGTAATATGAGTATCAATGCACCTTCCATTAAGAAAGTCTTCTTCTGTAGGTTTAGGAGCAGATATTCCATGCAAAGTTCCATTTATTCTGTTGATTTCTGTGTTTATTTGTGTACATAATCGGCTAAAAGTCGCTATCCTTTCAGGAGAAACTTCGACTCCGCTACCGTTAATAAAAGATAAAATAAGTTCAGCGATAGGGTCAGCCATATTATTTAAAGTGCGAATTCTTTCAGCGATATTAAGAAGTTGTGGTTGGCCGTCCAGAATATAAGCGTGATAGCCATTTTCGTCCCTAGAGTTAATTGCAAAGGTTCTAGTATAATACCTTATAAGTTCATCAAAAGGTTGGTCTACCAATGTTCGGTACTGCGCTGCTAATTGTGCAATTGCCGGAGGCAAAGGTGCTGGGGTAGGTGTGGGAGTAGGTTCATTATTTTCAAGGTTTCTCAAAAAAGAAAAGAAATCATTAGGATTCATGTTTTGGTGAAAAGAAGCGCCATTTGGAAAAAAGAAAAAAGACTCCATAGAAGCGGAAACAGGAACAGAATTGACTAACAATCCAGCTGACAATAATGTAGATAAAATAATTTTTTTTGACATTTAAATATACCTCACTTAAAAAATTAATAATAAACTATTTATATTAAATTGCAAAGAAAAGGGCAAACAGCTCGTGTGTTTTTAGAAGAGGCAGAAGCTTCTTCAGTAGGCAATTCTACAAAATCTTCTTCTTCAGCGTTCTCTAGTTCAGAAGAAGCTTTTTCGTGTGTATCTATAAAATCTTCTTCTTTTGCGTTCTGTCCAGAAGAATAATCGTCTTTATCAGATTTATTTTCATTTTCTATTTCTTGCCCCAAAGATGTCGTTTCAGAAAAATTAAAAAAAGGAACTGATTTAGAAGTTTCTTCTTCATTAGGTAAAGAAGCGAAAGCAGTGCCAGGTGTGACCAATAAGCTTGCGGATAATAAAATAGATATTGTGATTTTTTTTGTCATAAATATACCTCACTTAAAAATATTTTACTAATTATAATGTACGACAGATTTAAAATTAATTTTATGTGAAAAATTTTCAATGCGGTTGTAAAATGAATCTAAAAATTACTTTACTTAAAATATTTACATAAATATAACATAGTAAATAATTATTTGTCAGTTGAATAATATAAAATTTTTGTGGAGATAAAATATCGAAAAAGTATTAATGAAGATGATTTACGTGTAAAACATACTTGTTTGTAGAATTTTTATAAGATGGCTCATCTTTCAAAATTACAGTATGGTCATCTACGATTATAGCCGCACCAAAATAAAGCTTGAACAACTCATCGATAGCAACCTCAAGAGGAAACTCCATACCATCCAAATCGTTTTTATCAGAAATTATGTATCCGATTTTCGAGTTAGAAATTTTATGAATTTCTGTTAATAAGTCGTTTTTTTGCAATTTTGAATCTTTACATAAAACGGTAGACGAATTGATTATGTTGTCTATATCGTGGCAAAATTTATCTATGGCAAGCTTGCGTTTTTTAGGATTTTTAAGCTCACAAAACATTCTATTTTTAATATTTTCTTTCAAAAAGTTATCACAAAAACACTTTTCTTTTAGGGTATTCAAATTTAGCAACACCTTTCCAGATAGAATTAAACATTAAAATGTAATTATTGTTCAAGCAAAAGTTTAGAAAAATTATTTGCCTCATCCTCAAGGGATTCAATGAACTTGGGGTTGCTCTCCTCAAAAACAACACTGTTCACACAACTGTGAAGCAGAGCATGAGCGAGTTCATGAGCGCAGACTTTTTCTTTTTGAGACGGAGATAGAGTTTTTTTTATTAATATAGAACTTTTAGCTTGAGAATTCAAAAAGAAGCCGTTTACATTATCCGGCAAATCCACAAATAAAATATTTATGTTTAATTTTTCACATAATTCAAAAGGGGAGTTGGTACCATACTTTTCAATCAAATTATGAACAAAATTTTTTATACATAATCGCCTCCCAAACGCAAAAGTTTAAAGAATAAATTTACGTACTTATTTTTCGAAGTCACTGCTTGAAACGGCAATAGCAGTGGCTAATTTTATAGCCTGAACGATTTTTTCTTTATCCTTTTGAGTAATAGGTTTGCCGTTGAACATCAAGCCTTTTTGAGCTTTTAAAGTATAGGTAATTTCGTCGATAAAATCGTAAACAGATTTTTGTTCATTTTTTTTTTCTAAAACAACATCCAGCAAATAGTCTGTGCTAACGTTAAAAACTCTGCAAATTTTTGTTAACATATCGCTGTCAGGCTTTCTGCGTCCCTGCTCATACATTCCGATAGCCGATGGAGAAATATTTAATTTATTTGCCATCTGAACTTGAGTCAAACCATGAGATAGTCTTAATTTTTTAAAATTCTCGCAAAACATAAAAAAAGCTCTCCTTTATGAAATTAATTAAATTATAACACGCACGAAACGTGTATGCAACTTATTTATTTTTCACATTATTTTCAAAATATTTTCTACACAAAAAAACGAAAACAATATTGACAATTTAGTGGCTAAATGCTAATATTTACTTGTTAACACCCACATTTTTTATTTTGAATCGCATTTTGTTATTGAACAGCAATGGTTTTATGATTGTACATTTATGACTTTATATACACGCTTCGTGTAAGAATTGGAGGTCAATATGAGTTACAAACAACTATATGCTCAGTATTTTTTGCAGTACAAAAATGTTTCAAAATATGTAAAAAATCTTAGGCAGCAGCTAAAATTTGTAGAGCCATTAAAAGAAAGAGAGGTAAAAAGAAGATTATCAATACTTTATTCAATTTGCTTGGATTTAAAACATACCAGCGAGTATATAAAACTTTGTGAAAGAAGAGATTTTCCAGATGAATACTAAATTATCGCTAAATGAGTTCACTGAATCGGTCGCCGGAATGATAGAATACAACAAAGAAACGCAGTTTACAAACGAAAAAGAATACAAACAACTTCTCCGCATTTTAACAAAAGTAATAGCAGGCGAACTAACAGAACGTCAGCAGCAGTGCATAGTGATGAGGTATTACAGAAATTTAACTGTAACAGAAATAGCCGCGCAGTTAGGCATCGGCAAATCGACGGCATCGCGGCATATAAAGAAAGCAAAAATGCGCCTTTATAGACTTTTGGATTATTATATTTTATCGAAATAGGTTCAAATAGCGCAAAAAAATCCTTCTAAAAAGAAGGATTTTTGCATTTTAAAATTATTTTGAACAGTTACAAGAGCCATGCTCGTGGTCGCAACAAGGAATTTTTCCGACGATAGGAGCCGGGTCAATGCCTCTGCGCGAATAATAATCCGAAATAGCAGATTTAATAGCTTGCTCGGCCAAAACAGAACAGTGAACTTTAACGGGCGGCAACCCGTCAAGAGCTTCCATAACGGCCTTGTTGGTAAGTTTCAAAGCCTCGTCGATAGTTTTGCCTTTTATGAGTTCGGTAGCCATCGAACTGGTTGCAATAGCGGCGCCACATCCGAAAGTTTTAAACTTTACATCGGTTATGACATTGTTTTCGATTTTAAGATATATTTTCATAATATCGCCGCATTTAGGATTTCCAACCTCTCCGATACCATCGGCATCGGGGATTTCGCCAACATTTCTTGGATTAGCAAAATGGTCCATTACTTTTTCGCTGTAAATCATAAAAAATCACTCCTTTTTACAAAAATCAATTCTTTTCAGCAGCAATTTTCTCCCACAAAGGAGACATACTTCTTAATTTATCAATAATCGGCGGTAAAACTTCAAGAATATAATCCACGTCGTCCATAGAGTTTTCGTCGCTAAGAGATAGGCGCAACGAGCCGTGAGCAATTTCGTGAGGAAGTCCGATAGCCAATAAAACATGACTAGGGTCGAGCGAACCGGAAGTGCAAGCGGAGCCGGATGAAGCACAAATTCCCTTAGCGTTGAGCAATAAAAGTAAAGATTCACCCTCGATACCGCTAAAACTTAAATTTACGTTGCCAGGAAGGCGTTTAGTTCGATGCCCATTTAACCTGGAATGTTTAATTTTCAAAAGATTTTCAATAAGCTTGTCACGCATAGCAATCAACTTTGCGTTACGTTGAGGCATATTATCGCAGGCAATTTTTAAAGCTGTGCTTAACCCGACGATTCCTGCAACATTTTCGGTTCCGGCACGTTTGCCTCTTTCCTGAGCGCCGCCTTCAATTAACCGCTCGATAGCAACGCCGTTTCTTATAAATAAAACGCCGACACCCTTAGGGCCGTGGAATTTGTGACCGGAAATGGAAAGCAAATCGATATTCTGCTCATTAACATCAATTTTAATATTTCCGGCCGCCTGAACCGCGTCAGTGTGAAATAAAACCTTGTGTTTGCGACAAACTGCACCGATTTCACGAATAGGCTGAATAGTACCGATTTCGTTGTTAGCATACATAATAGTAACCAAAGCGGTTTTATCTGTAATAGCCTGCTCAAGCTCGTCTACTCGAACGATACCGTCATCGTGAACATCCAAATAAGTTACCGAAAAGCCTTCTTTTTCGAGAGCTTTTAGCGTATGCAAAACTGCGTGATGTTCAAATTTAGACGTGATGATATGATTTTTGCCTTTTTTTAACATAGCATGAGCAATGCCTTTAATAGCCCAGTTATCGGCTTCACTTCCGCAAGAAGTAAAGAAAATCTCGTTAGGCTTTGACCCCAGACATAAAGCGACAGTTTTGCGAGCATCTTCGACGGCTTTTTTTGCAGTCTGACCGATTGAATATATGCTAGAAGGATTACCGAAATGTGTTTCATAAAAAGGCAACATAGCGTTTAAAGTCGCCTTAGAAACGGAGGTAGTTGCAGCGTTGTCCACGTATATAATTTTCTCCATAAGAGTCACCTTCATAAAAATTTTATTTATAAGAATATTATACAACCGCAAAATTTTTTATGCAACAACTTATATATTCTGTAATTTAGCACGATTTGCAGCAGCCACAGCTAATTTATCGCAGCGTTCGTTTTCGGGGTGACCAGCGTGGCCTTTAACCCAAATAATGGAAACTTTATGATTATCTATAAGTGATAATAATTTTTCCCACAAATCGGGATTTAATGCAGGAGAGTTGCCATTTCTTTTCCACCCGTTGCTCTGCCATTTTTTAGCCCAACCTTTAGAAATAGCGTCGCAAACATATTTGGAATCGCTGAATAAAGTCACATCACAAGGCTCTTTGAGCAAAGATAAAGCCTCAATAACCGCGGAGAGTTCCATTCGATTGTTTGTAGTACAGCAATCTCCCCCGGAAATTTCTTTTTCATGCCCATTGTATCTTAAAATAGCGCCCCACCCGCCAGGTCCAGGGTTGCCTTGACAAGCGCCGTCAGTAAATATTTCAATTTTTTTCAAGACCTCTGTACGCTTAAATAAACGCAAAAAAATTTGGTATTTAATGCGTACACACACCTCATTTCGATAAAATTTGGAAGAAACTTTTGCTCAAATTATTATAACAGCAAGATTTTTTTATATCAATAGGGTAAATTTCGAGAATAAGAATAAGTTTTTGACTATAGCGATAATTACTTGTAAATAATATTTTATATCTGTAGCAGGAAATTATATATGTTTTTACTTGACATATGTGTAGGCAAAATGTTAAAATTACAATAACATAAGTGGTCGGTTTTGGTAATGGATTTGGTATAAAATCTATTACTCTTGTTTATTTTTAATTATAAATATTTAATATAAATTCAATAGCTCCGGCACCGTTTGCGGAGACACCGTTTTAATTATTCAAGTTTTGTAATTAAAAGAAAAAATGATTTTTTTATAATAATGGAGGTATTTTGCGATGATAGAGCAAAAAGAAAATTTAATAGGAAGCAGACCTGTTCCGAATGCACCCAAAAGACAGCATCCGTCGAGGAACATAAATAAACAATCAGACCAAGTTTTGTCTGTTAGTGCAGAAGCAGAAGGCTCTAAAAACAATAAAAATAACGGAAATAACAGTAAAACTGTGAAAAAAGAAATTCAAAACAGCAAATTAAAAAGAAATAACGTTAGCAAAGCGAAAAAAATAAAATCTGAGAAAAAGGAATCTCAAGTTAATTCTCAAATTCAGAATCAAAGCGAAAATAACGCTAAAAAACAGATTAATGCGGAAGTTGCGGCTCATAATGATAAAAAAAATAAAAAGCAAAATTCAAACAACAGAAAAAAAACACCGACAAATACAGTGTCTAATGCGCAAAAAGATGTTAAAAGTTCGGTGAAAAAAAATAATAATAGATATTCAAAAAAGAAAGTAAGCAAACCGTCGATAAAGGTTGCGTTTTTAGGCGGATTAAATGAGGTTGGCAAAAATATTACCTTGTTCGAGTGCGAAGGAGATATGTTTGTTCTGGACTGCGGAATGACGTTTCCCGACGGTGAAATGCTGGGTGTAGACTTGGTTATACCGGACTTTTCGTATATAGAAAAAAATATAGACAAAATAAAAGGTCTGGTAATCACTCACGGCCATGAAGACCACATAGGAGCAATTCCTTATTTGCTAAAAAATGTAAATATTCCAATCTACGGAACGCCACTTACAATGGGACTAATCGGTAGCAAATTAAAAGAACATAATTTGTTTAATAAGGCCAAATTAAATGTAGTAAAAGCAGGCCAAAAAATAAAACTTGGTTGCATGGAAATCGAATTTATTCACGTAAACCATTCTATTCCGGATGCAGTCGGAGTAGCAATACATTCTCCGGCCGGAACATTGGTGCATACGGGTGACTTTAAAATTGACTGCACGCCGCTTCAGGGAGAAATGATTGACCTGGGAAGATTTGCACAAATAGGCGCAGAAGGAGTCTTGGCGCTGTTTGCCGATTCAACTAACGCAGAACGTCAGGGCTATACGGTAACAGAACAGAAAGTTGTTGCTTCATTTGAACAGCTTTTTAAACAAGCAGAAAATAATCGAATAATAATAGCCTCGTTTGCGTCGAATATAGGAAGAATCCAACAAATTATAAATTGTGCAGCAAAGTATGACAGAAAAGTTGCTTTCTCTGGACGAAGCATGATAAATTATATGACAATTGCAGGAGAGTTGTTTTTTTTTGATATACCTGATGGTGTGATAATTGATATAGACTTGCTGAATAAATATCCAAAAGAAAAAACAGTGCTTTTAACAACAGGAAGCCAAGGAGAACCAATGTCTGCACTGACGAGAATGGCATATTCTGACCACAGAAAAGTTGAAGTTGGACCAGATGATTTTATCATAATTTCAGCAAACCCAATTCCTGGCAATGAGAAGATGGTTGGAGCAGTAGTAAATGAACTTTTAAAGAAAGGCTGTACAGTGGTTTATGAATCAATGTACGAAGTTCATGTTTCAGGCCATGCCTGCCAGGAAGAATTAAAAATTATACATGGAGTTACAAAGCCAAAGTATTTTATTCCAGTTCACGGTGAGCAAAAACATCTTCATCACCATGCGCAATTGGCAAAAAATATGGGCATGAAAGAATCTAATATTTTTATTGGAGATATTGGTGATATAATAGAGATAAATCAAGACTATATGAAACATCTGGGCAAAGTTCCAGCAGGAAGAATTTTAGTTGATGGATTAGGCGTCGGAGATGTAGGAAGTATTGTGCTGAGAGATAGAAAACATTTGGCACAGGATGGCTTGATTGTTGTGGTTTGTACGATGGACTTTTCGAATGGATATATTGTTTCGGGCCCGGATATTGTTTCACGTGGATTTGTTTATGTAAGAGAGTCAGAACCACTTATGGAAACAGCGAAAAATAAAGTTGTAAAAGTGCTAGAAACTTGCAGTGAAGAAGGAATTCGCGAATGGGGGATAATGAAAACAAAGATAAAAGAGGATTTGTCTAAATTTTTCTATGAACAAACAAAAAGAAGTCCTATGATTTTACCAATAATCATGGAAATATAGCGTTTTTATTCGCGGAGGTGCTTTTTTGAAAAAAAAGGTTTGGGTAACAACTCCATTGATTTTAGCAATGAACTTATTAATGATTTCGATGACAGGAGTAAGCTGGTTTTTTAACAAATATATTTTTTTTGTAGAGTTAGCCTTGACTTTGCTTGTATTTTTCGTATCGATTGGCAATGTAATTGGATTAAAAAAATATATAAGTTCACTTGTAAATGACGTGATTAATCTGCAGGCGGACAGTAATGAATTTTTGAAGTTGACGCCATTTCCTGCAGTACTTTTAGGTAAGCAAAATGAAATAGTCTTTGCAAATGATTTGTTTATAAATATTGTGGCAAGCCATTCAGAATGTTTAGGGGAACAGGCTAAAAAATTTCTAGAAGGTAAAAAGATTGACGATATTTTTAAGCAAAACGGTACAGATATTTCTTATAAAGAAAAAAGATACACGGTATATGGCGTAAATTCCGCGAAAATAAAAGTATTATATTTTGTTGAAGACACTTATTATAAGGAGACTACTTTTGAATATTTAGCAAGCCGGCCGACAGTTATGCTTGTTACATTTGACAACAAGGACGAGATTTTGCGTGATATCGAAGTAGAACAGAGTAGCCAAGTTTTGGCCAAAGTTGAGCAACAGCTTCAAAAGTGGGCAAAGGATTCCAATGCGATTTTTAGAAGGCTCAATGACACGCTTTATATGATGGTTACCGAAGAACGGTATGTAGAGGCCTTTGTTGACAAAAAATTTGAAATACTGGAGTCGATAAGAAATATAAAGCTCGACGAAAATAAGTATGCAACGGTTTCGATAGGAGTGGGCAGAAAAGCCGCGGGACTCAGAGAAAGTGAACTTTGGGCAAAAAAAGCGTTAGAAATGGCACTTGGCAGAGGTGGAGACCAAGCCGTTGTAAAGCAAAAAGATACTTATGCGTTTTTTGGAGGAATTTCAAAAGGTACCGAAAAGTTGGATAAAGTCCGTACAAGAGTGATCGCGAATACATTGCTTGAACATATAAAATCAAGCGATACGGTACTTATAATGGGGCACAAATATTCTGATTTGGATAGCGTTGGAGCCTGCATAGGAATGTGGAGCGCGGTTACTAAAGGGCAAAAAAAAGCTGCTCACGTCGTGCTGAATGAAGCCTCGACTTTGGCAGAAAGTCTGGTTAATAACGCAAAAAAAGCGACAAAAGAAAGAATATTTATAAGTGCGTCAGCTGCATTAAGTATGATAACCGACAAGACTTTGTTGATTATAGTTGATACCCACTCGCCGAATTTTATCGAAGATTTTGCGGTTTATCAGAGGTGCAAGCGCATTGTTGTTATAGACCATCATCGAATGATGGTTAATCACATAGATGACGCGCTAGTATTTTATCATGAACCATCTGCATCGTCTTCATCGGAGATGGTAACGGAATTGATTCAGTATTTTGGCGAAAATTTTTTAACATCGGTTGAAGCCGAAGCACTTCTTTCTGGAATTATGCTCGATACGAAGAATTTTGTTTTAAAAACCGGAGTAAGAACCTTTGAAGCAGCAGCATTTTTGCGAAAAAAAGGCGCAAATACCGTAGCAGTAAAGCGACTTTTTTCAAATACAATAACGACGTATAAAGAAAAGTATCAGCTGGTGTCGACAGCAGAAATTTTTAATAACTGTGCGATATCTGTCTCACAAAAAGAAATGCAGGACATTCGAATAGCATCAGCGCAGGCGGCGGACGAATTGCTGGATATTCAAGGTGTGAGGGCGTCGTTTGTGATATATTTTGATAACGGAGTAGTAAATGTTTCAGCGCGTTCAATGGGGGATATAAACGTTCAGCCTTTGATGGAAGAATTGGGCGGCGGCGGACATCAAACAATGGCCGGTGCGCAGATAAAAAATATAAATGTTGAGCAAGTTAGAGAAAAAATTATAGAAATGATAACAGCTATAAAATGATTTATTTGAAGTTATGGAGGTCTCGAAAATGAAGGTAATATTGTTAAGCGATGTGAAAGGCAGCGGAAAAAAAGGCGATTTAATAAACGTTTCTGATGGCTATGCAAGGAACTGTTTGCTGCCGAAAAAACTGGCCAAAGAAGCAACTCCTCAAGCGTTGAATGAACTGAATAACGCGAAAAAAGCAATGCAGTACAAGGTGGAAGAGGAAATAAAAAAAGCAAAAGAAGAGTCAGCAGTGATAAACGGAAAGTCGGTAAAAATCGTTGCAAAAGCGGGAAATGGCGGACGACTTTTTGGTTCAATTACAGCAAAAGAAATTGCGACAGAAATTGAAAAAAATTACAAAATTTCGGTTGATAAAAGGAAAATTTCTTTAAAAAATGAGATTAAATCGCTTGGAGCTTACGAGGTTGATGTGAAGCTGTACAACGGGATAAGTGCAAAAATGACGGTTATGGTTACAGAGAAATGAGCTTAGCAAAGTCCGCAAAAGGAGCAAAAAATGGATGATTTAAAAGTTACATCGGGCTACGACGGCTTAAAGTTGCCATTTAGCGCCGAAGCAGAACAGTCAGTGCTGGGCGCGATACTGCTTGATTCGCAGTGCCTTGACAGAATAGCAGAAATTTTGCCGAATCCGGAATATTTTTATCTAGCAAATCACAAATTAATCTACGCCACGATGCTAGAAATGTTCACGCTGGGCAAGCCCATAGACTTTGTTACAGTGCTGGACAATTTAAAAAAAGACAGCAACTTTGAAGAAACCACAGCAAAAACGTATTTGTTGCAGTTAGCGCAGATAGTTCCGTCGATAAAAAATGCACAGACATATGCGTACATTGTGCGCGATAATTACGACGTGAGAACACTGATTACAACAGCAAGAGACATAATCGAAGATGCTTCGAGCGGAACAAATGATGCGGCAACGTTGCTGGATTCGGCTGAACAGAGAATTTTTGATATACGTCAAGGCAAAAATATGCAGGGCTTACAACGAATCAACGAAACGATAATTGAAACTTTTGACAGATTAGACGCGTTGAATTCTGATGAGAACCAGTTGTATCAAGGCATTTCAACAGGAATCAAAGATTTGGACGAAACAATAACAGGCCTCAACCGCTCGGATTTGATTTTGCTTGCGGCACGGCCTGGTATGGGTAAAACGAGTTTCGCGCTGAACATAGCAAGACACGTGGCTGTCAAAGAAAGACGTAAAGTAGCGTTTTTTTCGTTGGAAATGACCAAAGAACAGCTCACAGCGAGGTTACTTTCAACGGAAGCTATGGTTGGCGGAGTTAAGTTGCGAACCGGAAAACTGGCAGACGATGAATGGATACGTCTGGTAGAAGCTGGAGACGTATTGTCCAAAACAGAAATTTATTTCGACGACACACCAGGCATTACAGTGCCGGAAATGAAAGCGAAGCTTCGGCGCCTAAAAAATGTAGATTTGGTAGTAATTGACTATTTGCAGTTGATGTCGGGTGGAAGAAGAATAGACAACCGTGTGCAGGAAATCTCAGAAATAACCAGAAATTTAAAAATTATGGCAAAGGAAATTAATGTACCGGTGCTTACATTGTCACAATTATCCCGTGCAAGCGAGCAGCGCAGCGACCACAGACCGCTCCTGTCGGACCTAAGAGATTCCGGCTCAATCGAGCAAGACGCAGATATAGTGCTGTTTCTTTACAGAAATGATTATTATCGGGACGGCGATAATGTTGACGAAGATTTTGACAAAAACAGTGGCGAATGTATAATTGCGAAAAACCGTCATGGAGAAACTCGTGCGGTACCATTGCATTGGCAGGGAGAATTTATGCGTTTTACAGCCAAGGAGGTCAGACGCAGTGAATTCTGAAATTAATTTTATTGAAAAAAAAATTAAAAATACCATTGAAAAATATAATATGCTAAAAAATGTAAGTGCCGTAATTTTAGGAGTTTCAGGTGGAGCTGATTCTATGGCGCTTTTAAGATTTTTTGAAAGCTACTCAGAAAAGCGAAAATTGAATATTTTTGTAGCGCACGTGAATCATTGTTTGCGCGGAGAAGAGTCAGATAGAGATGAGAATTTTGTTCGTGAGTATTGCAAAAAAAATGATATAAATTTAGAAATTTTGCGTATAAACGTAAATAAAATTGCAAAAGAGTCGAAAAAAGGAGTCGAGGAGTGCGCCAGAAAATTAAGATACGATTTTTTTAATGAATTATCAGCCAGGTACGATGGAAAAATAGCAACAGCGCACACATTGTCTGACAGTGTGGAGACAATGCTTATAAATCTTGCAAGGGGCACAGGTACAGCTGGCCTGTGCGGAATTTCAGCAAAGAGAGATAATATTATAAGGCCGCTTATAACTTTGAAAAGGGCCGAAACTCAGAGATATTGCGAGGAAAACGGTGTATTTTATGTTACTGACAGCACGAATTTAAACCGAGAATATACCCGAAATAAAGTTCGTTTAGATGTGGTTCCGATGTTAAAGCAGATTAATCCAGAGTTTGAGTTGGTGGCCGAAAGAACGATGTCTTTTTTGAAATCCGATGATGAATATTTAAATAATATCGCGAAAAAATTTTTAATTGAGAGCTACATTTCAAATGGAGTTTATGCTTTAAAAAATGTAAAATGCGAACCACTTCCGATTTTGTCAAGGTTTATACGACTTGCTGTTTTTGATTTGTTAAAGACGAATGTTACGGCGCGACACATAGAATTAATTTTAAATTTGATAAAAAACAATAACGGAGCGGTAGTTTTGCCACATGATGTAAAAGTCAGAGTGGAAAAAAATGTTTTGTATGTGGAAAAAGTTGAAAAGAAATTGAATTTAAAGAAAAAAGAGTTAATAATTCCGTTTAAAGTTGGGGCAGTCTTGACAGAAAATCAAGAAAAGTTCATAATAAAGGTGCTGCACAAAAGTGAATTTGATAAGTTTAATAAATTGCAGTTTCCTTATGCTATAGATTGTGATAAAATAGGTTCACAGGCAAGTTTTAGAACAAGAAGAGCTGGCGACAAATTTTGTCAATTGGGCAGAGGCGTGACAAAAAGTGTAAAAAAACTGTTTAACGAGCTAAAAATTCCTCAAAGTGAACGTGATGAAGTGCTTGTTTTAGCGGACAAGAACAAAGTTTTATGGATAAATGGAGTAGGAGTTTCTGAAGACGTTAAAGTCACTGAAAATACCCATAAAGTCGCAATAATTTATTCTGAAAAAGAAAAATAGGCATCGAACAAAATGAAATTTTAATAAATTCGAGTGTTACTTACACAAAAAGGAGAGCGAGCCGCATTGGAAAATAAAAAAATGCTTCGAAATATGCTGTTTTACATCGGAATCCCAATTATAATCATAATACTTATCGTTACGCTTTTTGGCACAAGACAGCAAAAAACAGAGATGTATTCCGACATAGTAAAGTACTTTAAAGACCAACAGGTCACCGAGTACAGCATGAATCTTGGAACCGGCGAGATGAAATTAAAGCTCAAGGATAGCAAAGAAATCACTTATACCGCGCCAAATGTGCTCTGGATAAGGGAGGATATTAAGCCGTTTGTGGAGGAGTACAACAATAACAACCCCGACGCGCAGATGAAGCAGAATTTAATTCGAGCAAGTGAAAATTCTTGGTGGAGTTCAATTTTGCTAAACCTTTTAACGTTTGTAGGACTCGGACTTATTTGGTGGTTCGTAATGCGAAAAATGATGTCAGGATTGGGCGACGGTGGCAAAACAATAACTTTTGGCAAGGCAAAAGTTAAAAATATGAACGACGAAAAAAGAAAAACTACTTTTGCCGATGTAGCAGGTGCTGATGAAGAAAAAGAAGAGTTGGCGGAACTGGTTGAGTTTTTGAAAAACCCCGCAAAGTACAATGATTTAGGTGCAAGAATTCCTAAGGGTGTTTTGCTGGTTGGCCCTCCAGGAACTGGTAAAACATTGCTAGCAAGGGCTGTTGCTGGTGAGGCAGGTGTACCATTTTTCTCAATTTCTGGCTCTGACTTCGTAGAAATGTTCGTTGGTGTGGGTGCTTCTCGAGTTAGAGACCTTTTTGAGCAAGCCAAAAAAAATTCTCCGTGCATAGTTTTCATAGACGAGATTGATGCAGTTGGCCGTCAAAGAGGAGCAGGCTTAGGCGGTGGACATGACGAGCGCGAACAGACTTTGAATCAACTTTTGGTGGAAATGGACGGATTTGGTGCCAATGAAGGCGTAATAATGATTGCTGCAACAAATAGACCGGATGTTTTAGACCCAGCTTTGATGCGCCCAGGAAGGTTTGACAGGCAAGTTTTGGTGGGCTACCCAGATATAAAAGGCCGAGAAGATATATTAAAGGTTCATTCAAAGGGCAAGCCTTTGGCTCCAGATGTAGTTTTAAATACGGTTGCAAAATCCACAGCAGGTTTTACCGGAGCAGATCTAGAGAATTTATTGAATGAGGCGGCATTGCTGTCAGCAAGAAAAAATTTGAGAGCTATTACTATGGAAGAAATTGAAGAAGCGACAATTAAAGTTGTAGTTGGTACAGAAAAAAAATCTAGAGTGATGAGCGACAAAGAAAAAACTCTTACAGCATATCATGAAGCTGGTCACGCTGTTGTAACTTATTTTTGCAAGACCCAAGACCCAGTTCATCAAATTTCAATTATTCCAAGGGGTATGGCAGGGGGATATACGATGTCTTTGCCTGCTGAGGACCGCTCATATAAATCTCGCTCCGAAATGAACGAAACGATTCAGGTTTTGCTTGGCGGACGCGTTGCGGAAGCTTTGATTATTGGAGATATTTCAACGGGTGCATCGAACGATATAAAACGGGCAACAGAAATTGCAACTTCTATGGTTACAAAATATGGTATGAGCCAAACATTAGGCCCAATTGCATATGGTTCAGAAAATGAAGAGGTTTTTATCGGCAGAGACATGGGGCAAGTGAAAAATTACTCTGAAAAAATTGCAGCAGAAATTGATTCTGAGGTTAAAAAAATTATTTCTGAAGGTTACAACGAGACAGAAAAAATACTAAAAGAGAACGTAGCAAAACTTCATGCAGTAGCTAAAACATTGTTCGCTAAAGAAAAAATGGGTGCCGAAGAATTTAATCAGATAATGGAAAATAACAAAGAGAAATAAATAAAAATCGTCATCAAAGTAAGTTAGATGGCGATTTTATACTTAATTATTTAAACTGACTGTTATAAAGATTGGCATAAAAGCCGTTTTTATCGAGCAAATCTTTGTGAGTTCCCTGTTCGACGATGTCTCCATTATTCATTACGAGGATTAAGTCGGCATTTTTAATTGTACTCAGCCGGTGTGCGATAATAAAGCTTGTTCTGCCTCGCATTAAATTTTCCATAGCCTTCTGAATTAAAATTTCAGTTCTGGTGTCAACAGAGCTGGTGGCCTCGTCGAATATCAAAATTTTCGGCTTAGAAATGATGGCTCGAGCTATGGTTAAAAGTTGCTTTTGTCCCATAGAAATATTGTCAGCGCTCTCGTTAATAATCATGTTGTATCCGCCGGGAAGCGTATTTATAAAATGTTCTACGTGCGCGGCACGAGCTGCGTTATAAATTTCCTCGTCAGTTGCTTGAAGATTTCCGTATTTTATATTATCCTTAATTGACGCGTTATAGAGCCAAGTGTCTTGAAGAACCATGCCGAATATCGAGCGCAAATCATCTCTGGAGAAGTCTTTTATATTGTGTCCAGACACGCAGATTTTGCCATCCAGTACGTCATAAAAGCGCAATAAAAGTTTTACGATGGTAGTTTTTCCTGCGCCGGTCGGCCCAACGATAGCTACTTTTTGGCCGGGCTTAATATTAGCAGAAAAGTCTTTTATAATAATTTTATTCTCGCTGTATCCAAATTTTACATGGTCAAATGATACCGAGCCGTCGATAAATACTTGACTTTGGACGTTATTAGAATTATTTTCAAAGGTTATTTTTAAAGAATCTTTTTTATCAGGAATTTCCTCTTTTTCGTCCAAAAAGTCGAAAACGCGTTCAGCTGCGGCAGTAGTTTGTTGTAAAATATTTGAAATATTTGCAATTTGGTTTAGTGGCTGAGTAAATTGACGTACGTATTGAAGAAAGGCCTGAATGTCGCCGACGGCTAATTTTTGCATAATAACGAGGTGTCCGCCGATTATACATATTGCGACGTAGCCAAGATTTGAGATTAAAAACATTATTGGCATTATTAGGCCGGACAAGAACTGAGATTTCCATGCAGATGTGTATAATTTTTCATTGTGATTATCAAAAATATCCATAGCATATTTTTCTTTGTTGAAAGCCTTTATTACCAAATGTCCAGAATACATTTCTTCGACGTGACCGTTTAAATAACCCAAATATTTTTGCTGATTATTGAAATATTTTTGCGATTTTTTTAATATTAGCATTATCAAAGACAGCGAGATTGGAATTATAAGAAAAGTTATTAAAGTCAATTCCCAATTTATCGTCAGCATCATTATAAGGATACCGACAACCGTAGAAACAGATGTTATAATCTGCGTTATGCTCTGATTTAAACTCTGGTTCAACGTGTCGACATCATTAGTGACTCTGGACAAAATATCACCTGTGCTTACGCTGTCAAAATAAGAAAGTGGCAGTTTATTTAATTTATAAGAAATTTCTTTTCTCAAAGTGTAAGTTGTTTTTACCGCGATGTTAGTCATCAAAAAGCCCTGAAGATACGAAAAAATAGCGCTTAATACGTAAAGAATTAGAAGAGAAATTAATATCCGAGCAATGGCGTCAAAATTTATGCCAAGATTACTGCCGGAAATTTTATTCATAATGCCCTCGTAAATTAACGTAGTAGCGTTACCGAGAATTTTGGGGCCGACTATATTAAATAAAGTTGAAAAAATTGCAAATATAATCACAAAAAATACGCTTAATTTATATTTGCTCAAGTATTTTATTAATTTTACAGCAGCGCCTTTAAAATCGTTTGCCTTTTCGACTATCATAGCGCCTGTATGTGGTGGGCCTGGTTTAAAATTAATATCCTTTTTCATAATATTTTCTCCTTTGGCAACTGCGATAATGCAATTTCTCTGTAAGTTTCGCAGTTTTTAAGAAGTTCTTGATGTGTTCCTATCCCAACGATTTTGCCGTCATCCAAAACCACAATTTGTTCTGCATTCATAATTGTACTGATTCTCTGTGCGACGACTAGTATTGTACTGTTTTTCGTGTGTTTATAAAGAGCTTTTCTGAGTGCCGCATCTGTTTTTAAATCCAACGCTGAGAAACTGTCATCAAAAATATAAATAGGGGCATTTTTTAAGATAGTTCTCGCAATAGAAAGACGTTGAAGTTGTCCTCCAGAAACATTGCTTCCGTTTTGAGATATTTTTCGTTTAAAACTGTCCTTATTTGAGTTTATAAATTCTGCAGCTTGAGAAATATCAGCAGCTAATTTTAAGTCTTTTTCGCTAGCATTTTCGTTGCCAAATTTTAAGTTGGACTCGATGTCCCCGGAGAACAATATACCTTTTTGAGGAACATATCCAATTATATTATGCAGGTCATTTTGCGAGATATCTTTTATGTTAATGCCGTCTATTAATATTTCACCACTGGTTACATCGAAAAAGCGCGGAATTAAATTTATAAGCGTTGATTTTCCGGAACCGGTCGGGCCGATAAAAGCGGTAGTTTGACCAGGCAAAGCAGTGAAATTTATATTATCCAAAACGTTTTCCTGTGCGTCGTTATAGCGAAACGACACGTTTTTAAATTCGACTTTGCCTTTTATCGTAGACTTTTTCACATTAATTGTGTGGTTTTTGTCTTTAATCAATGGCTTTGTATCCAAAATTTCAGTGATTCTTTTGGCAGAAACAGCCGCGCGGGGAACCATAATGAACATAGATGAAATCATCAAAAAAGCCATAATTATCTGGATAGCGTACTGCATAAATGCAATCATGTCACCAACTTGCATTTGTGAATTTTCTATTTGATGGCTGCCCGTCCAAATTACTAAAACAGAAATTGAATTCATTAAAAGCATCATAGCCGGCATCATAATTGCCATGGTTCTGTTTATAAAGAGGTCAGTTTGTGTCAATTTTTTGTTTGCGTCATCGAATCTTTTTTCCTCAAATTTTTGTGTTCCGAAAGTTCTAATTACCATAATTCCGCTCAGATTTTCTTTTGTAACCAGATTAAATTTATCTATGAGCTTTTGAACCAGATTAAATTTTGGAAATATTAGTACAAAAATACTTGCGATTAAAGCAGTTAGAATTATTATTCCCAAAAGAATATTCCAGCACATAGAGGTGCTTTTATTAAGAGCCATAATAATTCCGCCAAAAGCGAGTATAGGTGCGAAGAACAGAGTTCGGACGCTGTTTATAAATGTTGTTTGAATTTGAGTGATATCGTTGGTAGTTCTTGTTATCAGCGAGGCAGTTGAAAATTTATTAAATTCGTTATTAGAAAAACTTTCTACTTTTCTAAATACGTCGTGACGCAGATTTTTTGCAGTTTTAGTGGCGATTTTTGATGCAAGAAAACTTACCGACATACTTGCGCCGGAACTAATTAACGTGAAAACCAGCATAATTAAACCAGTTTTAAAAATATAGTCTTTCTGAAAGTTATCAGTATCCAGTCCCAATTCAGAATAAAGTTCTTTTGTTATATATAATGAAGTTTGTTTTGCCAAGTCTTTATTGGTCGAGTTTATGCTATTTTTTATGTCGTCGAATGTGGATTTTGGCAGGTTTTGTAATTGCGTTTTTAAATTATATATTTGTGAAAAATCGATGTGCTCGGAATTACTGACAGAAATACTGTAATTTGGAAAGTAAAGCTTAAAAAAATTAATCATCGTAAGGCAAACTGAATCAAAAGTGCTATTTATTTCGTTAGTATCAGAATTGTCGCAAACATAAATATTTTCTTTTTCCAGCAACGGATATCTTTTTGCATAATTTTCATAATTGTTGTCTTTAATATCTGTTCTGAGTAATTTATAATTTTTATCAAAAATATTTTTTTCTGAGTCTGTCATAAAAATTTCAAAAAAAGAATAAAAATTTTCACTCATGGCTTCCGGTGCAGAGTTTTCTATACCGTTTTTCTGAATACCAACATTAACAATGTTAGACATATAATTAGGTAGGCTTAACTCGCAAAACCCCTGAACAATTAAAAAAATTAGGCAAAACAATATGCCGAAAGTGTATGGTTTTAAATAAGATATAACTTTCTTCATTATTGATTAGTTCCTTTCATTTTGATTAGAAAGTAAAAATAGCAACATCAACTACTAATATTTGTAGATAATGTTGCTATTATGTTTAGTATATTAAAAATAATTTCCGCAGATAATTCTCATTATTTTATTAAAATTATATTCTTTAGTTTTGTCCATTATTAAAATCCAGTCAATAACAGTCCAAATTCCGCACCCACCGCAAGTTAATAATTTTAGCACGCCAAGAGTAGTATCATTAAGCATAAACCGGTCTACGCCAAAATGTCCTAAAAATATAGAAATTATAAGTAAGATAAGTGGGTCTTTAAGTTCCAAAGAATAAAGCAGAGAAAATTGTTTTTCGTTTAAATTTAGAAGTTTTTCTTTTAAAAATAATAACTTTTCTTGTGGAAAGAAGTTTTGATTTGCTAGTAAATATTGCTCAACTGTCTGTTCGTCCATAAAAACACCTCCTCAGAAGTATATTTTATCATTTTTCACAGTATAAAGCAATCAAATTTTAGAAAAAAGCTTGGTGGACACAATGGGACTCGAACCCATGACCTCTCGCGTGTGAAGCGAACGCTCTAACCAGCTGAGCTATGCGTCCGTATGGGGAATTTAGGATAAAACAAAAGCCCCGACAAAAGGGCTTTTACAAATTTATGGTGACCCGGACGGGAATCGAACCCGTGTTACCGCCGTGAAAGGGCGGTGTCTTAACCGCTTGACCACCGGGCCAAAATTTTAAAAAATTAGCTAAAATAAAGTCGAATAAACAAGCCAACTGATGCGAAGAACCAATCGAAACTTGAAAACCCGAAACGCGAACATATAAAGAAAACGATTTACATTTAGCTTTACACGCGAATTACCTTCAAATGCTACCTGGTGCGGATAACAGGACTTGAACCTGCATGAAATTGCTTTCATATGGACCTGAACCATACGCGTCTGCCAATTCCGCCATATCCGCGCGTAAATGGAAAAAGCAAAATCGATGGTAGCGGTAATTGGATTTGAACCAATGACACTCCGGGTATGAACCGAATGCTCTAGCCAACTGAGCTATACCGCCACATACAATACCGAAACAATGAACGAGTTTTATTATATTACATAAAAACGAACTTGTCAACACTTTTTTGCGTTTATTTTTAAAAATATTTTCACCAATCGGGAATATCTGCTTTTTGGAGTGCGCCGATGATTTTTTTTCGAAGATTTGGATAATTTTTTTCAAGATTAAAAATTAGTTCTTTGGTAGTTTGCCGATTAGTGTTGAAGTTAGCCGGACAACTGCTTTCAACAACCGGAAGACTTTTTCTTTTTACGAATGAATTTATTTTAGCTTCCTCACAGAAAATAAGTGGACGAATCATGTAAAGATTTTTTCGGGATAAATAAGTTACCGGAGAACAACAGTCAATAGTGCCACAGTTTAAAAGATTCATAAAAAAAGTTTCCACGCAATCTTCCAAGTTATGTCCCAACGCAATTTTATTGCAGTTAAGTTCGTTTGCCAGGTCGTGCAACATCCCTCGGCGCATTCTGGCACAAAGACTGCAAGGATTTTTTTCTTTTCTCTCATTAAAAATCAAATTGCCGAGCTGAGTTCGTTTAATTAAATAATTTATGTTTAATTGAGCACATAATTTTTCGGTTTCGGAATAATCCGCATTAGTACCGTTAAAGCAAGGGTCAACAGTTATGGCGGCTAAATTGGCGGCTAAATTGAATTTTTTAGGATAGTAAGTTTTAATTTGGTTTAGCACATACAATAAAAAAATCGAGTCTTTTCCGCCGGAAAGGCAAACAGCAATTTTATCATTTTCACTAATCATTTCGTAAGAATCTATTGCGGCGCGAACTTTACCAATTAGATTAGGCATAAAAATATCTCCTTTTGCAAATTTGTTTAAATTATAACACATTTTTTATAGCAGTAAAATGTCATATTATTTTTTGGTTATTAAGTGGGAAATTACTGATTTTTTCGCATAAGATTGCGGTACGATGGCAATATAGACAAAATAAAAATAATTCTTTTATAGAATATTAACTTCGAGGCGCAAACATAATATACAATATTTTCTTTTTATTTGTAAAAAAAAATTACACAAATGCTTGCATTTCAAAAATATGTGTATTATAATAAAGATATCAAGTGGTGAAAAGTGGTGTAAAGTAGAGATAAGTGGTGCTAAATTGCTTTTCTCTAACTTTTGGAGGGTATTTTATGTTGATAGGCGAATACCAACATAATATTGATTTAAAAGGCAGAGTCGCGGTTCCATCAAAGTTCCGCGACGATTTGGGTGCGCTTTTTTACATTACCAAAGGACTTGATAATTGCTTGTTCGTTTTGCCACAAGATGAATGGAATAGGTTGGTTGACAAAATAAAAACGTTGCCTATTTCTAAGGCGAGAGGCTTGCAAAGATTTTTCTTTTCTGGCGCGGCAGAAGTTGTACCGGACAAGCAAGGACGAATTTTAATTCCTCTGCAACTGCGAGAACACGCGAAACTCGACAAAGAAGTCACTTTTATTGGAACGTCGAGCAGAGTGGAAATTTGGAACAGCAGCAAGTGGGCTGAATTTAACTCTGAACTGACACAGGAAAATATTGAGGAAGCCATGGACATGCTTGATTTATAAGAAAGGACTTGCGGCAGATGAATTTTTCACACATACCAGTTTTGCTGTCGGAGGCAATTGACGGGCTTGCGATAGATGAGTCAGGGATTTACATAGACGGAACTGCAGGTGGAGGAAGTCATTCAGAAGCGATTTTAAAAAGACTGAAGTCAGGTAAGTTAGTGTCAATCGACCAGGACCCGGATGCGATTGATTTTTTAAGAGAAAAGTTGTCAAATTATGAAAATTCAGTTTTGATTCAAGATAATTTTTCAAATATGGAAAAAATCGCAAAGGATTTGTCGATTGATGCGGTGAACGGAGTTTTGTTGGACATAGGAGTTTCTTCTCATCAGTTTGATACGCCGTCCAGAGGATTTTCTTACAGATACGATGCGCCTTTGGACATGAGAATGAGTCAAACCGGTGTGAGTGCGGCAGATTTGGTTAATGGCTTGTCGTGGCAGGAGTTGGCGAAAATTATAAGCACTTACAGCGAAGAAAAATTTGCAAAAAATATCGCACTCGCCATCGTGAAAGAAAGAGAAAATTCACCGATTAAAACCACCGGACATTTATCAGAAGTTATAAAGTCAGCGATACCGGCAAAATTCAGGCGGGATGCTGGACATCCGGCAAGAAAGACTTTTCAAGCACTGAGGATTGCTGTGAACAAAGAACTCGACGTGCTGACAACTGGTTTAGATGCGGCTTTTTCAATATTAAAACCGGGCGGCAGATTAGCGGTAATTACTTTTCACTCGTTGGAGGACAGGCTTGTTAAAAAGAAAATGGCTGCTTGGTGCGAAGGGTGCACTTGCCCACCGGAGTTTCCAGTTTGTGTATGCAATAAAAAACCGCAGGCAAAATTGATAAATAAAAAAGTAATAGAGGCTTCGCCTCGTGAAGTAAATGAAAATCCCAGAAGTAGAAGTGCTAAACTTAGAATTTGTGAAAAACTTTAGCGTCGTTAAATAGGAGTTGATAAAATGACTTTGGGAGAAAGAAATACGGCTTATGATATATCTATATTTGAAGAACGTAAACATATTGCCGAAAGAAAAAATAATATTTTAGAATTGCCGGAAAAAAATTCAAAATTAAATAAGAAAAACAAGTCAAACATGATGGATGTTCTATTTACCGCGCTGACATTTTCATTTGGTGTTGCCATAGTCGGGACAATACTTTTTAATCAAGTTCAGCTGACCGAAATCACCGACAAAACGAATAAAGTAGAAAAGCAACTTGAAGAAAGCAAGAGTGAAAATACGCAATTACAGATGAAAGTCAAAGAAAAATTTTCTCCGGAAAAAGTTACATATCACGCCAAAAACGATTTATCTATGGAGCAGACAAATCCTAGCCAAGTGGAATATTTTAGTTTGTCATCTGGCGACAAAGCAGAAATAATTCAAAGCAGATAGCAGACAAAAGAATATAGTTACATATAATTTTTTGGTACTTGTGGGAATAAGATAAATTTTAACTAAATAGATATTAATGATAGAGAGTTAAGATATATATGAGTCTTGACTCTCATGATGTTTATGGAGGAGCAAAGTTATGGCAAAAGGAACCACTATCAGAATGTGGCGAAGATCGATTTTCGTATTAGCAGCGCTTATTGTTGTGGGTTTCGGAGTAATTATTTTTAGATTGATACAATTACAG
This sequence comes from uncultured Eubacteriales bacterium, assembly GCA_934463265.1. Lineage (GTDB taxonomy): Bacteria > Bacillota > Clostridia > Oscillospirales > Acutalibacteraceae > CAG-557. Next base: position 32,195 of record CAKSIU010000005.1, read on the forward strand.
CTGGTTCAGGGCGAAAGTTTGCAACAAATGGCCGCAGAACAGCAGCTTAAAGATACAAAAATAAATGCGCAAAGAGGCACAATTTACGATTGCAACATGAAGCCTTTGGCTCAAAGTGCTACAGTTTGGACGGTGGTTTTGGAGTCAGCTTATTTAAAAGATGATGCAGTTCGTGAAAAAATTGCTACAGGGCTGTCGTCAATACTCGACATGAACAAAAATGAAATTTTGGAAAAAGCAAAGAAAAAATCATTTTATACGGTTGTAAAACGAAAAGTTGAAAGTGATATAAAGGACAAGATTGTAGAATTTCAAAAAGAAAATAAAATAACTACGGGTATTCGCTTAGTGGAAGATTACAAAAGGTATTATCCTTATGGAGATTTTGCGTCTTGTGTAATAGGCTTTACAGGAACCGACAGCCAAGGCTTGTCCGGCCTAGAGAGCTATTATAATGAGTATTTAACCGGTCAAGCGGGAAGATTAGTTACAGCCAGAAATGCGTTAGGTACGGATATGCCTTTCGATTATGAAAAAATGATTCCTGCGCAAAACGGAAACAGCTTAGTGCTGTCGATAGACGAGGTGATTCAGCATTTTCTGGAGAAAGGCCTGGAGGAAGGAATTGCCAATAATAAGGTTATGAACAGAGCCGGAGCAATAATGATGAATGTAAATACCGGCGAGATAATCGGAATGGCCGTGAAGGGCGGTTACGACTTAAATAAGCCGTTTGAGATTGCGGATGCAACGGTAAAAGAGCAGATTGAATCATTGCCTGAAGAAGAACGCTCAAAAGCAAAAGCGGAAGCGCTCGAGGCACAGTGGAGAAATAAACTTGTAAACGATACATATATGCCGGGGTCGGTTTATAAACAAATTACTACAGCTATGGCGTTCGAAGAGAACTTAATAGACGAAAAAACCGTTTTTAATTGTACAGGAAGCTTTGTACCGTTTCAAGGTGCACGTCCGATAAAATGTCACAAGCATGGCGGACACGGAACGCAAGTTTTTGCAAGAGCTTTTTGTAATTCTTGCAACCCTGCGTTCATTCAAATAGGACAAAAAATAGGTCCAGAAAAATTTTACAAATATTATCATGCATTTGGTTTTACAGAAAAAACTGGTATAGATTTACCTGGTGAAGCAAATGGAATATTTTTCAGCAAGGACGGAAGCATGGGACCAATGGACTTAGCAGTTGCATCGTTTGGACAAAACTTTAGTATTACGCCAATGCAAATGGTAACTGCGGCAGCAGCAATAGCTAATGGAGGACATTTAGTTCAACCGCATGTGGTTAAACAAATAATCGACAGTGATGGAAATATAGTTAAAAGTTTTGATAGAATAGAAAAAAGACAAGTTATTTCAGAGCAGACTTCAAAAAGAATTTGCGCATTATTAATGCAAAACGCAATTGATGGCGGTGCGAAAAACGGATATGTGCCAGGTTACAGAATCGGAGGGAAAACGGGAACAACGCAAAAAATAGGCAACAGTGGCCCAGGCGGAATGGATTACATTGCGTCTTTTTGCGGAATAGCTCCAGCAGATAATCCACAGTATATTTTGCTTATCTATTACGATACACCGAAAGGACCGAGCTATTACGGAGCGGCGGTGGCAGCACCGACTTTTGCGAAAGTCATGCAGGACGCTCTGCCATATTTAGGCATAGAACGCAAATACACGGACGAAGAAGTTGCAACGCTTGATATTCAGGTTCCGTTTTTAGTTGGTTCATCGGTGTCGCAAGCAAAAAATCAAGCGATAAATTTACAGCTTAATCCTGTAGTTTATGGTTCTGGAGACACAGTTATTGCGCAAATTCCGGACGTTTCGACTAAAATGCCAAAAGGCGGAACAATAGTTTTGTACACGGACAAGGACAGTACAAACAAAAAATCTGTCGTACCAAAGTTCACTGGACTTACTCTAGCGGTGGCAAATAGAGAAGCTTCTGCGGCAAAATTAAATATTACAATAAAAGGTGCATCATTATCGAGTTCCGGCTCAGTTTGCTCAAGTCAAAGCATTGCAGAAGGAACCGAAGTAAATCCAGGAACAGTTATAACGTTGGTGTTTTCTCAAAGTAAGTCCGAACACAGCGATTGACAGTTAAATTTTATTTTGTAAAAAATACTTAATATGTGATATAATTAAAGTTAAAGCAGTTAATTTGTGGTTAAAAAGCAGCAAGAGAGGTGGAAATTATCATGGCAAGCGCTTGGATATTAGTAGCTACAATGATTTCATTTTTGATTACGTATTTTTCCGGTAAAAAAATCATACCATATCTTCACAAATTAAAATATGGGCAAACTATATTAGAAATCGGTCCATCGTGGCACAAAAATAAACAAGGTACGCCTACAATGGGAGGAATAATCTTCATTTTAGGAATATATCTGTCAATTATAGTTGCAATGCCATTGTATTATTTTTTGACGGCAAAAGGAAATATGCGTTTGCAAGAGCCGCCACTTATGGTGCTAAAAATCATATCCGGGCTTTTAATGGCGCTAGCATACGGTGCGATAGGCTTTTTGGATGATTATGTAAAGGTTGTAAAAAATCGCAATTTGGGACTGACCGCGTTACAAAAATTAATTATGCAGTTTTTGGTAGTAGGTTCATATTTGCTATCGTTGTACTGTGCGGAAGTTCTGCAGGGAGGCGGCAATGCTACCTCAACGATAATACCTTTTTTTGTCAGAGTGGATTTCGGGCTATTTTATTGGCCAATGGCGGCCTTGTTGATAGTCGGAATGGTTAACGCGGTGAATTTAACCGACGGAATAGATGGTTTGTGTACGTCGGTAACATTTTTTGTAGCGATATTTTTTATGCTGATAGCGGGCTTTTTAAGCATGATGAATTTGAGTATAGTTACAGGTGCGCTCATAGGGGGATGCTTTGGATTTTTGATATTTAATATGCATCCGGCAAAAGTGTTTATGGGAGATACAGGCTCGCTATTTTTGGGCGGATTGATATGCGCTGTGGCGTTCACGTTGGATATGCCGATACTTTTGCCAATAATAGGAATAATGTATGTTATAGAAATGTTTTCGGTGATACTGCAGGTAACTTATTTTAAGGCAACGAAGGGCAAGCGACTGTTTAAAATGAGCCCATTGCACCATCATTTTGAAATGTGCGGCTGGAGTGAAATAAAACTTTGTTTGGTTTTCGACGTAATTACGATGATTTTTGGAATTTTAGCAACAGTACTTGTTGTATGCGGACTTTAAAATTCGGAGAAAATGAAGAATTTTTTATTAAGGAGGGGTAAGATTGAGTAAAAATTATGGTCGAAGTACAGCGAGATATCAAAAAGAAAGAGTTAGCGCAAGAAAAAATTCAAAATCGGGTAAAGCATCCGGCACAAAAAGCAGCGTGTTTTCTGTGTCAAAAAAGTTAAACCCGGTGCGAAAGAAATTCAAAGTTTTTTCTATGCGTTCCGGCCTTGATATGCCGTTTTTCTTTATAAATATGGCGATACTTGTAATCGGACTGATAATGTTATTTTCGGCGTCTTACCCTAACGCGTACTACTACAAACACGGTGACAGTTATTATTTTATAAGAAGTCAGCTTATTTGGGCGGTAATTGGAGTAGTTGCGATGATAGCGATTTCTTATTTCGATTACCATCATCTGCATAAATTTGCGGTGCCTGTGTTGGGCTTGTCATTTATCCTGCTGGTAGTAGTTTTGTTCATGCCAATGGTAAACGGCGTTCATCGCTGGATTCCACTGGGACCAATTGGATTCCAGGCGTCGGAAATAACTAAATTTGCGATAGTTTTGTCATTTGCGCATTTTATCTCGATAAATTTCAAAAAGATGGGTACGTTTAAGTATGGAATTTTGCCGTATGGAATAATATTAGCACTTACAGCGTTTTTGCTGTACCTGGAGCCGCACATTTCCTGCTTGATAATCGTTGTGCTGCTCGCCGGTGGAATGTTGTATATAGGCGGCGTAAAACTGCGATGGTTCGGTCTGGTTTTAGCAATCGCGTTGGCAGCAGTCGGATATGTAGTTTTGTTTACCGATAAATTAGGATATGCAAATGGCCGAGTTCAGGGCTGGCTAGACCCATTTACTAGCAATCCAAATGTTGACACTTGGCAGACGAAACAAGGACTTTACGCGATAGGTTCTGGAGGTCTGTGGGGACTAGGGTTGGGACAGTCTCGGCAAAAATATTTGTACATTCCGGAGCCGCAAAATGACTTTATTTTCTCAGTAGTATGCGAAGAACTAGGATTTATCGGCGCACTGATAATATTAATTTTGTTTGCAATGCTTATTTGGCGAGGAATCATCATCTCGATGAGGGCGAAGGATAAATTTGGCGCGCTGTTGGGAATAGGATTAACGGCGCAGGTTGGTTTGCAGGTAATTTTAAACATATTTGTTGTTACAAACACGATTCCCAATACAGGAATAAGCTTGCCGTTTTTCAGCTATGGCGGAACGTCATTAGTTATGCTTCTGGCGCAGATGGGCATAGTTTTATCGATTTCTAGAACGTCTAAAATAGAAAAAACTTGAGAAAGAATGTGACTTATGAGGATTATTTTTGCCGGAGGAGGCACGGCTGGACATATAAATCCGGCGCTGGCGGTGGCTGGATATGTAAGAGAGAAACAGCCGGATGCGGAAATTTTGTACGTTGGTGCGGTTGGCGGAATGGAAGAACGTCTTGTAAAGCAGGCCGGATTTAACTTTCGCGGAATAAAAATTTCTGGATTCAGTCGAAAAATTAACATTGCCAGCTTGAAGAAAAATATAGTAACGTTAAAAAGAGTTTTGACGGCAAGTGCTGAGTCGAGAGAAATTATCAAAGATTTCAAGCCGGATATATGCGTTGGGACAGGTGGCTACGTAAGCGGTCCGATTTTACGAAAAGCTGCACAGATGGGGATTCCGATAATAATTCATGAGCAAAATGCATTTCCAGGTGTAACAACAAAGATACTTTCGCATAAAGCAGATTGCGTAATGTTGGCGATAGAGCAGGCAAAAAAATTTTTTAGTGAAAAATGTAATGTGGTAGTAACAGGAAATCCCATTAGAAAGGAAATAATATCGGCGAGTAAGGACGCTGCACGAGCCAAGTTGAAACTTGATGATAGACCGGTAATCTTGTCGTTTGGAGGCAGTTTAGGTGCGAGAAAAGTCAACGAAGCGGTGTTGAAGTTGATTGCAGATACCGCGAAGAATGACGAATTTCAACATATTCACGCATATGGTCAATATGGACAATGGTTTTTGCCAAAGTTAGAAGAGAAAGGCGTAAAAATTTCTGAACATCCAAATTTCGACATAAGAGAGTACATAAACGATATGCCAACCTGTTTGGCTGCCGCAGATTTAGTTATTTGTCGATCCGGTGCGATAACTCTAAGTGAACTGCAAGCTCAGGGAAAAGCTTCCATTTTGATTCCGTCGCCGAATGTAGCAGAAAATCATCAATATCACAACGCAATGGCTTTGGTAAAAAATCAAGCGGCGAGTATCATAGAGGAAAAAGACTTGACCGGAGAAATTTTAATAGAAAAAGTTAGAAGTTTGTTGTCAAACCCAGAGTTATTGAGAAAATACCAGCAAAATGCAAAAAATATGGCAATTTGTGACGCAAATGAGAGAATTTACTCTATAATAGAGAAAATAGTAGGTTAAAAAGTTAATTTTGGAAAGATATTTTTTTAGGTGAGTGTAAAAAGGATTTAAAGCTTTATGAAAAAAGTGCAAGAAAATAAAAAAAAATCTATGCGAAAAATTAAAGGAAAAAAAATTGTTGTGCGCAGAAAACCTAACATTTTAGGCTATAAAATAAAGTCATTTTTGGCTTATACAACGACATTTTTTATAATTTCTGCGATATGTATTTTTCTTTCATCAGCGATTCTTTTTAAAATAAAAGAAATAGTTATGCAGGGCGATGAAGTTTGCGAACAGCAGGTTTTAATCGAAGAAAGTGAAATAAAAAAGGGAGATAATCTTTTTTTGGCCGATACAGAAGCAGCAAGCACCAAATTAGAGGAGAAAATTCCGGAGGTAGATACGGTTACAATGACGAAAAAATTTCCGAATAAGCTCATTATTGACGTGAAAAAAGCGACTAAATTTTTTTGCATAGAATTTGAAGAGCAATACGTTTTTATAAGCAATAAAGGCAAAGTTTTGGAAATTTCTGATGAGCGCGATGAAAATTTAATTCTTTTAAAGGGTATAAGTTTAGATTCATTTGAGGTTGGCAAAAAGGTGAAGTATGCAGATAAATCTTTGGAGAAAAAATTATCAGAATTTGCAGAAAAAATGAATTCAAACGGTTTATCAAAGATATCGGAGATAAATTTTAATAAGGGTTCTTTATTTTTTGTAAATTACGATAACAGAATAAAAATAAATTTTGGTTTTTACGAAAATATGGACTACAAAATAAAAACTGCATCAAAAATTATAAATAATAAGTTGGGCGCAGCAGAATCCGGTACGCTAGACCTTTCAGACGTGCCCAAAGAAAATCGCTCATATTTTACGCCGAGTTATTAACTGAGAAATGTTGATTTAAGGGATATTCTGGAATAACGTTGTGGGAATATATACAAAACTTATTTTTTGTTCTAAAAAAGAAATAAATTTTATTAAGTATCTTGCATTTTTTATATTAATATGTTAAATTAAAATAGGAGTTATATTAATTAAGACTTTTAATAAAAAATAAATTTAAAACAGGGGGTATAATAATGCCATTTGAATTAGAAAATGATTTTGATAATATAGTTCAAATAAAAGTTATAGGAGTAGGTGGCGGCGGAGGTAACGCGCTCGACAGAATGGTTATGGCCGGCGTAAAATGCGTTGAGTTTGTTTCTGTTAATACTGACAAGCAGGCTCTGCAACGTTCAAAAGCTACTCAGAAAATCCAAATCGGAGACAAAATTACACATGGAAAAGGTGCCGGCTCTAAACCAGAAATAGGTCAAAAAGCAGCGGAAGAAAATCGTGAAGAAATTGCTGCGGCAATAAAAGGCACAGATATGGTGTTTATTACAGCCGGAATGGGCGGCGGTACAGGAACAGGTGCAGCTCCGGTTGTGGCTCAAATAGCGCGCGAAATGGGAGTTTTAACTATCGGCATCGTGACGAAACCGTTTGCTTTTGAGGGAAAAAGAAGAATGGAACAAGCTGAAAACGGTATTGCAAATCTTCGCGAACACGTGGATTCTTTGGTTATCATTCCGAACGAAAGATTGAAATATGCGAGCGAGCAAAGAATAACCTTGCTTAATGCGTTTTCTGTTGCCGATGACGTTTTGCGTCAGGGTGTTCAGAGCATCTCGGATTTGATTTTGTTGCCGGGACTTGTAAATCTTGACTTTGCCGACGTAACTGCGGTTATGAAAGATGCCGGATATGCTCATATGGGCGTTGGACGAGCTTCCGGAAAAGATAAGGCCGAAGTTGCTGCGAATATGGCAATTTCAAGCCCGCTGCTTGAAACGGCCATTAATGGTGCAAAAGGTGTCATAATAAACATTACTTCTTCACCTGACATTGGTCTTGATGAAATTGAAACCGCTTCAACAATGATTGCAGAGCAGGCCGACCAAGAGGCAAATATTATTTGGGGTGCGGCTTTTGATGAAAATATGGAAGATGAAATGAGTGTTACGGTTATAGCAACAGGTTTTTCTGACGTAAATATTCCAGGGCCATCTAATGCGAAGTTAACTTATGCAGGAAAATTTACAAACAACAAAAATGAAAAACATCCGATAACATCTGGTTTGAGCGGAAGAAATGATAATGTGCAAAATGAAATATTAAATTCGGCAAAAAAAGAAACACGTCCAGGTCAGGCTGCAGATTTTGATGACGATGACGATACTTTTTACGATATAATGTCAATATTTAACAAGAAATAACAATTAAAAAAATTTAATGGAAAAAAACCTCATCATTTAGGCGAGCACTTTTGCCTACACGATGGGGTTTTGTTGCGTTTTTGGGAGTATTTGTAATGCTAAAAAAGAAAAAAATAACATAAAAATTTAAAAAACTGCAAAAAAACTATTGACTTTTTACAGAGGGGGGGTAAAATAAAAGTGTCGGAAGTTTTTTGCTTCTGCCGACAAATACATAAAAATTAAATTAAAGAAGGAGTGTTGAAAATGAAAAGCAAAAAGAAAAACGAAATGGAAAATGCACAAAACACAATGGAAGCAGCGCAAGAGCTGGACATGAACACGCTGGAAGATGTGGCCGGAGGAAGAGTTGATACACGTATAGTAGAGGAAAAGAAGTCCGGACCAATATATGGTAGAATGGATTGGAAAGAAGAGTTTAATGGCGATTATATCTTGCAGCACAAGAAGTATGATGTTGTGGATGAAGCGACAGGAAAAGTAGTTCAAACACTTGACAATGAAAAAAACGCAAAAAGTTATGACAACATTTGGCATCATAGAGGTTAAAGTAGAAAAATCCGTTCAGAAATTTCTGAGCGGACCTTTTTTATTTTAAAATTTATAAATTATTTGCAATTTGTTTAAGGTAGTCTTTAAAATTTGAACCTATTTCAGGGTGTTTCAGCGCAACTTCAACGCACGCCTTCATAATTCCGAGTTTGTTGCCCATATCATAGCGCGTGCCGGTAAATTCAACTGCGGTCATTCCGACGGTGTTTGCCAAGATTTTCATCGCGTCGGTAAGTTGAATTTCTCCACCAACGCCAGGCTTTATTTTATCGAGAATGCTGAAAATATCCGGAGTTAAAATGCATCTGCCCAGCACAGAATATAGCGACAAAATTTCATTTTCAGAAGGTTTTTCTATCATATCGGTGCAAGAAAAAATATTTTCCCGAATATTTTCGACTTTTAAAGAGCTGTACTTTGAGATATCTTCACGAGTGACTTTATTAATGCCTAAAACAGCGCGGCCAAATTCGTTGTAAGCACGAATAAGTTGGGCACAAGCGGGATCATCTCCGATAATGACGTCATCACCGTAAAGCACAGCAAAAGGTTCATTTCCAACAAAAGAACGCGCACAACTTACAGCGTGACCAAGCCCTAAAGTTTCTTTTTGGCGCAAAAAATAAATATTAGCGAGCTTTGAAATATTCACAATTTCGTCAAAAGTTTTGGCTTTTTTGCTATGTAAAAGACGCTGTTCAAGTTCAGGGCATCTGTCAAAATGATTTTCGATGAGTTCTTTGCCTCTATTTGTAATAATTAATATGTCAGTTATTCCAGACGCGGCAGCTTCTTCCACGATGTATTGAATAGCGGGTTTATCCACAATAGGAAGCATTTCTTTGGGCAAAGCTTTTGTAGCGGGCAAAACCCGAGTACCAAGGCCAGCGGCGGGAATTACAGCTTTAGTAATTTTCATGTAATCCTCCGATTTGGGTATAAATTTTTTAAAACACACATAAAGAATTATAAAATACTTTAAAAACAAAGTCAACGGCATTAATTTTGAATATTGTGCTTGGTAAAAGTGAATCTGTTCACGAGCATCGCGATGATAATGCCCATGCTGGTGTCCAAAACACGGTTGATAACGTACATTAATGTGTCAGAAATATTTCCGTCAGGCCACATCACAACGCTCAAAACGACAATGCAAGAGATGCTCACAGAGGCAGGCTGACCGATAAAATTGCAAATATAAATTACAATTAAAATGGCGATGGGCGCGATAAGAAGAGTAGTAATTTCTTTAAAAGGCAACTTATAAATAGCTAAAAGAATCAAATAACCCACGATACCGCCGATTACCGTGCCGACCAAACGTTGCAAACCGGAGTTAAACGTTTTATTATATGTGGGCTGCAAGCAGATTATGGCAGCGATACTTGCAAATAAAGTGTCGGTACGGTTTAAAATATAAGCGATTAAAAGGCACAAAAAAACAGAAATAGCGGTTTTTATAGCTCTTAATCCTAACTTGTAACCTGGATTCATAAGAAATCTCCCATAAAAATAAAAAATTTAAATTAGTTAATTAATAACCTTTTTTTCCAACTAATGATTCATCTTCTTCAATCCAATCATTTACGTTTATGATTTTAAAATTGGATTTATCTATGCGAACGACAACAAATTTAATTCCGGCATTTATAATTAGTCTTTTACACATGGCGCATGAGCAGGTATTTTTGACGTATTCGCCCGAGCCAGCTTCTTTTCCAACGAGGTATAAAGTTGCACCAAGCATATCATTTCTGGCGGCGTGAATAATAGCATTAGCTTCCGCATGAACAGAGCGGCATAATTCGTAACGTTCTCCGCGAGGAATTTGTAAAACTTCGCGGGTACATTTGCCAATATCCATGCAATTTTTTCGACCTCTGGGAGCGCCGGTGTATCCAGAAGATATTATTTGGTCGTTATTGACAATTATAGCACCAAAATTTCGTCTTAAACAAGTTCCGCGCTCCAAAACAGTTTGAGCAATGTCTAAATAATAATTTTCTTTATTGATTCTGTCCATAATAAAAATCTCCTTTTAGATAAATTTATTATAAGATATTTTTCTGTGAGAATCAAATTCTTTTGTTTTTAAGAGAAATTATGCTATACTAAAAAAGTAAAAATATGAAGATTTAGGAGAAAATATGGATAAATTATCGGATATCGGAACAATAAAACGTATATTGACAAAGTATGGTTTTAACTTTTCAAAAGCTTTGGGGCAAAATTTTTTAATAAATCCGAGCGTGTGCCCTAAAATGGCAGAGTCGTGTGGAATAGAAGAAAATACAGGTGTATTGGAAGTTGGGCCGGGCATAGGAGTTTTAACTTGCGAGCTGGCCCAAAGAGCCCAAAAAGTGGTTGCAATCGAACTTGATAAGCGGTTACTTCCTGTTTTAAATGAAACTCTGTCCGAATTTGACAATGTAAAAATTATTAATAACGACGTAATGAAAATGAATTTAAAAAGTCTGCTAACCGAGGAATTTTTTGGCATGAATGTAGTTGTTTGCGCGAATTTGCCATATTATATAACGTCGCCGATTTTAATGAAGCTACTCGAGGAGCGGCTAAATCTGAGTGCTATTACGGTTATGGTTCAAAAAGAGGTTGCGCAGAGAATTTGTGCCGGAGCTGGTAACAGAAAATCCGGAAGTATAAGCTTGGCAGTGAATTATTATGCAGAACCAGAAATTTTGTTTTTTGTAAAAAGCGGAAGTTTCTTACCTGCTCCAAAGGTTGATTCATCGGTAATTAGGCTGAACATAAGAAAAAATCCGGCTTGCGAAGTCTTTAATGAAAAATTATTATTCAGAATTATAAAAGTGTCTTTTTTGCAGAGAAGAAAGACTGTAATTAACGCATTGAGCAACAATTTAAACTTGCCCAAAGAAACACTTTTACAAGCCTTTGATGAGTTGGAAATTGACTTAAAAAGCAGGGCAGAAAATTTGACTTTAGAACAGTTTGCAATATTGACAAATTTTTTGTACGAGAATGGGCTGGTGTGAATTTTACACGCATGAAAGTCTTATATTTTGACTTTTTATGATAAATAACTATTAAAATATTTGTCAGTCAGATTATGTTTGTCGTTTTTTGTTCTGGAAAATAATTATTTTGTGTGGTATAATGTTTTATTAAAAAAAGGAGGCTTTATATGAAAGTTGTGCTTTTGGCAGGCGGTTTTGGTACAAGAATTTCAGAAGAAAGTCATTTAAGACCGAAACCGATGATAGAAATAGGCGGCAAGCCGATTCTTTGGCATATAATGAAGCTATATTCGCAGTATAATTATAACGAGTTTGTGATTTGCTGTGGCTATAAAGCGCACATGATAAAGGAATATTTTGCTAATTATTATTTGCACTCGAGTGATGTTACTTTTGACTTTGCAAATAATAATGATATGATTTTACATAATAATTTTGCTGAACCGTGGAAAATTACTTTGGTGGACACCGGCCTTAATACGATGACAGGTGGACGAATTAAGCGTGTACAAAAATATATTGGAAATGAACCTTTTATGTTGACGTACGGAGATGGCGTTTCGGATGTGAATATATCAAAACTCGTTGAATTTCATAGATCTCACGGAAAAATCGCGACAATGACGGCAGTTAATGTTGGTCAAAGATTTGGCGTTTTGGACATTGATGAGAAAGAAAATACAATTCGGTCGTTTAGAGAGAAAAAACACGACGATGGTAGCGTTATAAACGGTGGATTTATGGTTTTAAATCCGCAAATTTTTGATTTTATAGAGAATGACGCTACTGTTTTTGAACAGGAACCACTCGAAACGGTTGCAAAAATGAGCGAGTTAAAAGCCTTTCGACACAAAGGTTTTTGGCAGTGCATGGATACGCAAAGAGATAAATGTCAGCTTGAAGAAATGTGGGCAACGGGCAAGGCTCCATGGAAAGTTTGGTGAATTTAAATTTGTCTATGAATTTTTATAATGGGAAAAAAGTTTTTGTAACGGGACACACTGGATTTAAGGGCACTTGGCTCTGCAAAATGCTCATAAATTCCGGCGCGATTGTTACTGGACATTCACTTTTGCCTCCGACTAATCCGAATCTTTTTGAATTGGCTGATATCGAATCAAAAATGACCTCGGTGATAGGGGATATCAGAGATTTTGACGCGTTAAAAGTTGCCTTTGAAAGCGCAAATCCAGAAATTGTGTTTCATTTGGCGGCGCAGCCCATTGTTCGAGACAGCTACAAAAATCCGCGGTACACCTATGAAACTAACGTGATGGGAACAGTGAATATTTTGGAATGCGTTAGAGACTCTGCGACGGTACAATCATTTCTAAACGTGACGACGGACAAAGTTTATAAAAATAACGAGTGGGAATGGGGCTATCGAGAAAACGAGCCTCTTGATGGCTTTGACCCGTATTCAAATTCAAAATCTTGTTCGGAATTGGTTACGCACAGTTATAAATCGTCATTTTTTAGCGATGATCACGTTGCAATTTCTACTGCGAGGGCTGGAAATGTCATCGGGGGAGGAGATTTTGCCAACGACAGAATAATTCCGGACTGCGTTAGAGCGATTGTGAAAAATGAAAATGTAATTATTAGAAATCCAAACTCAACAAGGCCGTATCAGCATGTATTAGAGCCACTTTACGCGTATTTGATGATAGCAGAAATGCAGTATGATGATTCGAAATTTTCTGGGTATTATAATGTTGGTCCGGATGAGTGCGACTGTGTTACAACAGGAGAATTGGTAAATTTATTTTGCGAAAAGTGGGGGAATGGCTTAAAAGCAGAAATAAACCAAATGGACGGCCCTCATGAAGCGAATTTTTTAAAATTAGACTGCTCAAAATTGAAAAAAACTTTTGCCTGGAAGCCGAAATGGAACATAGAAACAGCGATTGAAAAGACGGTTGATTGGACGAAGGTTTACGTTGAGAAAGGCGATATTTCTAAGGTTATGGACGAGCAAATTTTTGAAATTTTGAGTAAATAGGAGTTTTTTTATGTTTTTGAATATGACTGAACAGCAGGCAAGAGAAAAAATTTTGGATTTGGTGGATATTTATTGCAAAACTTATCATAATTCAGAAAATTTTGATGAAAATAACCCTAAAATATCATATGCAAAACGCGTTTATGACAGTCGGGAAATGGTAAATTTAGTCGACAGCGCGTTGGAATTTTGGCTGACTTCCGGCCGTTATACGGATAAATTTGAAGAAGAGCTTTCGAAGTATTTGGGAGTAAAGTCCTGTGCGCTTGTAAATTCCGGCTCATCGGCAAATTTGTTGGCATTTATGGCACTGACTTCCACGCTTTTAGGCGAAAGAGCAATAAAACGCGGCGATGAGGTCATTACGGTAGCAGCAGGATTCCCTACAACGGTGACGCCGATAATTCAGTTTGGCGCCGTGCCTGTTTTTGTGGACGTGACAATTCCGCAGTATAACATAGATGTGCGGCAGCTGGAAAAAGCACTTTCAAACAAAACAAAAGCGGTTATGCTTGCGCATACTTTGGGGAATCCTTTTGATTTGAAAGCGGTAAAAGATTTTTGTAATAGAAATAATTTGTGGTTGATTGAGGATAATTGTGACGCGCTTGGCTCTAAGTACACTATTGATGGAAGGGAAAAATTTACCGGTTCGATCGGCGATATCGGAACATCCAGTTTTTATCCACCTCATCACATGACGATGGGTGAAGGCGGTGCGGTTTACACAAGTAACCCACTTTTGGCAAAAATAATGCGTTCTATGCGCGACTGGGGCAGAGATTGTATTTGCAAGTCCGGATTTGACAATATGTGTCAACACCGTTTCGACAAGCAGTACGGCGAGTTACCGCTGGGCTACGACCATAAATATGTTTACTCTCATTTTGGCTATAACTTGAAAGCTACCGATATGCAAGCGGCGATTGGCAGCGCTCAGCTTGAGAAATTTCCGAGTTTTGTGGAGCGTAGAAAGTATAATTTTGCGCGCTTGAAAAAAGCTTTAGAAATTGTGTCGAATAAATTAATTTTGCCAGAAGCTGCAAAAAATTCAAATCCAAGCTGGTTTGGCTTTTTAATTACTTGCAAAGAGGGCGTAGACCGAAACGCACTCGTGAGATATGTTGAGGAGCACGGAGTCCAGACAAGAATGCTGTTTGCCGGAAATCTTACAAAACACCCTTGCTTTGACAAGCTAAGAAAATCTGGCGAGGGGTACAGAATTGTCGGAGATTTAAAAAATACGGACAGAGTTATGAATGACACATTTTGGGTCGGAGTTTATCCGGGCATGACCGAGGAAATGATTGATTACATGGCAAAAACAATCATAGACGGGTTAAATAGGTAAAATTATTTAAAAGGTGCATTTATGAGCAATTTAACGGCGACAATTAAACAATTTATAAAGTTCGGGCTGGTTGGTGTTTCGAATACACTGATTTCGCTTGGAACGTATTATTTGCTGTATTTTTTGGGGGTAAATTATTTAATAGCCAACACAGTTGGCTTTGTTGTGAGCGTATTAAATTCCTATTATTGGAATAATAAGTATGTATTCAAAAAGACTCAAAAAGGGCATTTAAAGCCACTCATAAAGACTTTTTTGTCTTACGGCTCAACTTTTTTGCTGTCAACGGTTTTGCTTTTCGTGATGGTTCAATATTTTAGCGTTTCGGAGGTAATTGCGCCGGTTGTTACTTTAGTTATTACAATTCCACTAAATTTTTTAATGAACAAATTTTGGGCTTTTAAATAAGGAGATTTGTTGAGATGAAAAGAGTGATTATAACTGGTCCTACCGGTACGATAGGTGTTGCATTAACTGACATTTTGACAAAAAGTGACTGCGAAGTTTATGCAATTTGCAGACCAAATTCCAGCAATATTAAAAATTTGAAAAATCGTGAGAATCTTCATGTGATTGAGTGCGACATTTCAAATTTGCTTGACTTAAAAAGCAAACTGAGCGGCAATTTTGATGCATTTTATCATTTTGCTTGGAATGGTACTTTTGGTGACGCGCGAAATGAAATTGACTTGCAGTTTAACAACGTTAAATATACTCTGGATGCGGTTAATCTGGCCCAAAGTTTAAATTGCAAAGTGTTTGTCGGAGCGGGTTCTCAGGCAGAATATGGGCATTTTTTTGAGTCAGCAGATGCAAACACGGTTACAAAACCATTCACACTTTATGGAGCTGCAAAGTTATCGGCTGGACAGATGAGCCGAGTTTATGCGCAGAATTTTGGTTTAAAGCATATCTGGGTTAGAATTTTTAGCGTGTTTGGCCCTTGCGACGACAGCAGAACGTTGGTTTCGTATGTAATAAATGAATTAAAATCTGGGAAAAGTCCGGTATTGACGCCGGGTGAGCAGATTTGGGACTATCTTTATAGTTATGATGCGGCTGATGCTATGGTAAAAGTTGCAGAAAATGGAAAAAATGGTGCGGTTTACTGCTTAGGAAGTGGACAAAAGAGGCTGTTAAAGGAGTACATTCAAGATATTGCGGATGTGGTAAATCCTTCGGTAAACCTGATTTTTGGACAGAAGCCTTATAGTGAAAATCAGGTGATGTTTTTGTCTGCGAATATATCTGTCTTAAAAAATGACACTGATTTTGTGCCAAAATATGAATTTAAACAGGCGATTAAAGAAATTATTAAGAAAAACTAAAAAATTAGCAAAATGGAGTTGTGATTTTTGAAAATAAAAGTATCGGACTATATTGCGAATTTTTTGAGCGAAAATGGTGTAACGGACGTGTTTACCGTTACGGGCGGCGGTGCAATGCACTTGAACGACGCATTGGGACATCATCCAAAATTAAAATGTACTTATAATCATCATGAACAAGCCTGTGCGATTGCTGCAGAGGGTTATACGAGATATTCTGGGAAATTGGCGGCAGTTTGCGTGACTAGCGGACCAGGCGGAACTAATGCATTTACTGGAGTTTTAGGTGGTTGGCTGGATTCCATTCCAATGTTTATTTTGTCAGGTCAGGTTAAGCGGGAAACAACGGTGAGTTCAACAAATTTACCACTTAGACAGCTTGGCGACCAGGAATTTAACATTGTTGAATGCGTAAAAACTATGACAAAATACGCAAAAATGATTATGGAACCGAATGAAATTGCGTATCATTTGGAAAAGGCTATGTACATTGCGATGAACGGCCGTGGAGGGCCTGTTTGGCTGGATATTCCACTCGACGTACAAGGGGCAGTTGTGGAAACCGATGAATTGCTCCATTTTTGCAAAAATGAGATGATTTTGCAGGAAGTTCCTAAGATAAAAGAAGACGTCGTTTATGAGATTATAGAAAAGATAAAAATGTCAAAACGCCCCATAATTATAGCTGGAACGGGCATTCGTTTAGGACAAGCCTATGAAGAATTTTTGAGATTGATTGAAAATTTGAATATTCCTGTTGTTACAGCTTGGAATGCACATGACGTTTTGTGGAATGAACATCGGCTTTTTTGTGGAAAACCCAGCACTGTCGGAACACGCGGAGGTAATTTTGTCGTTGAGAACAGCGATCTGATTATTTCTTTGGGATGCAGATTGAATATTCGTCAAATCAGTTATAATTATAAAAATTTTGCCCAAAATGCGTACAAAATCATTGTCGATATAGATAAAGCAGAGCTTCAAAAGCCAACTCTCAAGCCGGATATGCCAATTCATGCAGATGTAAAAGATGTTATAGAAAAATTGCTGGAATCGAAGTTTGAGAACAAAAATGGAGAACATAAAAAATGGCTCGAGTGGTGCAAATCGGTAAATGAAAAATATCCGGCTTGTTTGCCGCGATACTATGAGAAAAATAACCCGATGAATCCGTATACGTTTATTGATACTTTATTTAAAGTTTTGCCGGAAAATGAACCAGTTATTTGTGGAAATGGCAGCGCGTGTGTCATTACATTTCAGGCGGCGAATGTGAAAAAGGGACAACGGCTATTTACAAATTCTGGATGTGCGAGTATGGGCTATGGTTTTCCTGCGGCTATTGGAGTGGCTGTTAATTTGGATGGCAAGAGGGTTGTTTGCATCGATGGCGATGGAAGTTTTCAGATGAATTTACAAGAATTGCAGACTGTTGTGCACAATAATTTGAATTTAAAAATTATTATTTTGAACAATAACGGCTACCACTCAATTAGACAGACGCAGAAAAATATTTTTTCGCCTCATCCGCTAATTGGGGTTTCTAAAGAGAATGGCATTAGTTTTCCGGAGTGCGAGAAATTGGCAGAATGCTATGGCTTAAAGTATGTAAAAATAGACGATATTTTGAGCGCTGATGAAAAAATAAGAGAATTCTTGAATTTTGATGGGCCTGCAATCTGCGAGGCAGTAGTTGATCCGACGCAGAATTTTGAACCCAAGTTATCCTCTAAAGTTATGCCAGATGGAAAAATTATGTCACCTCAGCTAGATGATATGTTTCCATTTTTGTCGCGAGAAGAATACGAAAGCAATAAATTTTGAATTTTTTTAATAAAAAGGAGATAATAATTTATGAACAGAACTGAAAGAAAAATGCTGGAAATTTTGAAAGAACTAAAAAATGAACACAATGTTTTGGCAGTAAAAGCGGAGTTCGAGGCAGAGGGCTCAAGAACCGATGAGTTAGTTAAATTAAACGAGATAGTTTCTCGTGCAGACATGAATTTGTTCATAAAAATTGGCGGTTGTGAGGCAGTTAGAGATTTAGATCAATGCAAACTGCTTGGCGCAAGAGGAATTATGGCGCCAATGATAGAATCTCCATTTGCAATGAAAAAGTTTGTTGGTGCGGCAAAAAAAGTTTACGGCGATGAAGTTTCGGACGTTGAGTGGATTATAAATGCCGAGACGAAGACTTGCAGGGAAAATTTTGATGAAATTTTAGCAGAAGGCAAAGGTTTTTTAAATACAATTTCAATTGGAAGAGTTGATTTATCGGCATCTATGGGGCTTACAAGAGAAGTGATAAACGGCGAGGAAGTTTTTGAAGCCGCACAATTTTTTGCTAAAAAAGCCAAAGCAGCCGAAATTGTAGTAGGTTTTGGTGGAGGAATTTCTTTTGACGCAATCGATTTTATTAAAAACATGAAAGGTTTAGCGCAAAAATTTGAAACAAGAAAAATAGTATTCAAATATGATGACGATGCAGAACGCTTAAAGGCTGGAATTTTAAAGGCGATGGAGTTCGAAGTTTTGTATTTGCAAAATAAATGTGAATTTTATGATAGAATGGCAAATGAAGACAAAGTCAGAATGCAGATGCTTGTAGAAAGATTTGAAATGGCAAAAGCGAAGTTAGGAAAATAATTATGAAAAAACTTGTTATTTTTGATTTAGATGGGACGCTAATAGACACTTTAATGGATGCGGGGCGCTGCTTTAACAAAGTTTTAGAGCAATTTGGTTTTAAAACTTATCCTTTGGAGCAATATAATTGCTTGGTTGGCGGAAATTTAGAGGTAATTTTTTCAAAACTGCTGGAAGAGCAGGATAGAACAGAGGAAATTATTTCTAAATTAAAAAATAAGTACAGAGAAGTATATTCACTTGACCCAAAACCAAACACGAAGCCTTTTGACGGAGTTTTGGACGTTTTAAAAAAGTTAAATGAAAAAAATGACATTTCAATTGCGATAAATACAAATAAATCGCAGATTTTAGCAGAAAAACTTTGTGCGAATATGCTTTCTGGAGTTAATTTTTCCGGAATTTTTGGTTACGTGGACGAAAGACCGTCTAAGCCTGACCCGTATGCAGTTAATGAACTTATGAAAATTAATAATGTTTTGCCAGAAGAAACGATTTACGTCGGCGACAGCTTGACTGATATTAAAACGGCTCAAAATGCGGGTATAGACTGCATTTTTGTAAATTGGATTAAAGCAGATGTCAGCGCTTTTTTAGCGGAAAATAACGTGCGTTTTGTGGCAAATGTTCCTGAAGATATATTGGCGTTTTTATGATTATTTTTTAGAGTAAAGGTGCTCCAAAAGTAAAAATTTATTTGGAGCACTTAAATTTTTTTAAGGACTGAAAAAAATGAAGAAAATTAGCGTTTTGGTGCCGTGCTTTAACGAGGAAGAGAATGTTGGACCGCTTAGTAACGCGATAATAGAACAGTTGGAAGGCTTAAAGAAATATGATTGGGAGCTTTTGTTTATTGACAACTGTTCTACGGACAAAACTAGGGAGATTTTAGCGAGTCTATGTGCTCAAAACAAAAGAATAAAAGCGATTTTTAATGCCAAAAATTTTGGGCAATTTAATTCACCTTATTACGGACTTTTGCAAACGACAGGTGACTGTACAATTAGTATGTGTGCGGATTTTCAAGACCCTGTTGAGATGATTCCAAAGCTTGTAAGAGAATGGGAAAACGGGTATAAAATAGTATGTGCAATAAAGACTTCGAGCCGTGAAAATAAATTAATGTATTTTTTGCGTTCATGTTATTATTCTGCCATAAAAAAAATGAGTGATGTTGAACAAATTGAGCATTTTACAGGTTTTGGACTTTACGATAAATCTTTTATCGAAACTTTAAAAACGCTCGATGATCCAACTCCATTTTTGCGTGGAATTGTAGCAGAACTTGGCTCAAAAAGGAAAGATGTTCCGTATGAACAGGCGCAAAGGCGTGCAGGAAAAACGAGTAATAATTGGTATAAACTTTATGACGCTGCAATGCTAAGTTTTACTTCTTATACGAAAATCGGGCTGAGAATGGCAACGATTATCGGTTTTATTTTTTCATTTTTTAGTCTTGTAACGGCATTTATATATCTTGTTTTAAAGTTGCTTAACTGGAATAATTTTTCAGCCGGAATGGCTCCAATTTTGATTGGTGTTTTTTTATTTGGCTCGATTCAGCTTTTTTTTATAGGACTTATCGGCGAGTACGTCATGAACATAAATACACGCGTGATGAAACGGCCACTGGTTATCGAAGAAGAACGTATTAATTTTGATGATTAAAATTTTATTTTTTTTATTAGAAAAAAGGGCGCAGTGCACGATATGGAAATGGTATCGTGCGTGCGCCCTAACTTTTTAAAAAATTTTGAATTTACAAATAATTACATGATTAGAAAGTTATTTATAGTTAAAAATATAAGTAAATAAAAATTTATTTAGTAAATTTCTATTTAAAAAGAGTTTAAATATATTGAATGTACAAGAATGACCTGGGAGGTGACGAAAAGCAATATAAAAGTCTACTGTCATTAAAAATAAGGCATTAAAAAATTATTTTATAAAGGAGAATATATATGAATTTGAATAAATCAAAATTATTGAAAAAAGTAAGTATAGGAATTCTACCATTAGCATTTTTATTCGTAACAATGTGTCCGAACCATATAGCGCATTCAACTGTACCAACGACAGTTAGTGTTTTGCCAGATACTGCAGATGGAGCGTTGACCGCGATTACAAATGGACAAAGCCGAGATTATGCAACTTCTGGCGGTTATAAAGATAGTACAGGTGCAGTTGGAGCCGGTAGAGGAACGATTTCTTATTCAACAGCAGGTGGAACAGGCGTTTTGACTTTAAATGGAGTTGATTTATCAACTGATAACGGGTTATTAACGGCCACATCTGGAGATGGTGATTTAGAAATAGTTTTGATCGGTACAAACTCAATTACTTCTACAAAAGCAACGATTGCAGCAACAAGTAACAATATAAAGTTTAGTGGTGATGGAACTTTAACAATTAGCCAAAATACCGCCGGCAGTGCAATTGCAACGACGACAGGTGGCAATATAGAGTTTGCATCAAATTCAGAAATAACTTTAAAACAAGCGGCGGCAGCATCAGCAATAAATTCTGTAGCAGATGTAATTTTGACAAGTGGCAATGTAATTATTACCCAGACTGGTGCAGCGGATGCGATTACTGTTGGAGGCGCAACAAAAATAAATGACGGTGTATTAGATATAACGCAAAATACGACAAATGCGGCGATAAAAGGCACAGGAACATTAGATATGACAGCAGGTTCAGTTGTAACTAAAAATGCAGGAGCAACTGGTAACGGTATAGATATAACCGGAGCAGTTACACTGAGTGGCGGTTCAATCGACGCGACAATCACAAATGCAAACTCAACAGGAATTCCGCTTTACAGCGCAGAAACAATAACTATAAATGGTGCAAATGTAAAAGCCATAGGTGCAGCAGGACATTCACCATATGGTATATCTAATGCAGGCGGAAAAACTATCACGATAAACAAAGGCAGCGTAATAGAAGCGCTTGGGAATACAAATGCAATTAGAACTGCAAATTTAACATTAGATGAAACTGTAACATGGACAGCTATGGCAGGACAAACAGTAAGTACAGCAACAAAATTAGCTCAAACTAAAGGTAGTGAAATAGTAGCAGCGCTAACGGCCGGAGGTCAGGACTATGTAAAGCTTTATAACGAAACAACTTTAGACCCGACGTCCTCAACTTTTGACAAATACACAGCATCTAAAGAGCACACAGAAATTACAGTAGGTTTAGGATTAAACGGAAATACACTTAGCGAAATTGTAGCCGGAGATACAGCTTTGCAAGTGGGCAGAGATTATGTTTTGAATTACAACGGAGCAGATCCGGTTTCAGTAACGTTCCAAGTAAGAGAATATTTAGAGACTTTACCAGTTGGAGCCCACGTTTTAACATTTAAATTTGCAAATGGTACAAATGCAGACTTTACTCTGAATGTAGTAGACACAACACCGGTGGCTACGGACAATAATAGCAATGCAAATACAGCAACAAATACAGAACAAAATCAAAAAGACCAACTTCCTAAAACAGGCGACGAAACATCAGTAATGCCATATGTTTTGTTATTAACTGCAGGCTTGTTCACGATTATCATTGCGACTAAGAAGAAAATTTTTTGCAAATAATTTGTAATTTTATTATGAGTACAGGATAAATTAATTCTGTACTCATTGTTATATAATAAAAATTTTAAGGATTTGATAAATTATGAAGAAAAAAGAGGTAGATGAAAAAAGTTTTTTAAAAATGGCGCTAGTAATGGCGGGAATAGTTATGATCTTTTCCTCGATAAATTCAATATTTTTGTCGTATAGCGTACCTAAAGTTCCGCAAAGAGAAGTTTCGTCTGGAGTAACCTCGACAAATGCTGCAGAGAAAGAGAACAAAAATTATAAAACACTTTCAGCTGCGGAATCGGTTGTCTGCGAGCAAAATGTAAAAACTATGTTGCCGAATATGCAATCTGTTTATGAAAAGAATAATGATGTAGTAGGCTGGATAAAAATAGAAGGAACGGTCATAGATTACCCGGTTATGTACACGCCGGACGACGGAGAGTTTTACTTGTACAAAAATTTTTATAAAAATAGAGACATAAACGGAAGCATATTCATAGATAAACACTGTCATTTAGAACCGCGAGATACCAACTTGATATTTCACGGACACAACATGAATAACGGGTCTATGTTTGGTGCGCTCATAAAGTATAAGTCAAAGGATTTTTACGACTCACATAAGCAAATTTTATTTGATACATTATATGAGAATCAGGTTTATGAGATAGTTTCCGTTTTTATTTCAAAAGTTTACAATGTCAGCGACAATATTTTTAAATATTATCGGTTTTATAATGCAAAAAATCAGGAAGAATTTGATTATTTTTACGAAAACATAAAGCAGTTGTCATTATATGAAACAGACACCAAGGCAAATTTCGGCGATGAGTTCATAACGCTTTCTACTTGTGAGAACTCAGTTAAAAATGGACGTTTTGTGGTTGTAACCAAAAAAGTTTGATTTTCAAAAGAAAAAGCGCTTAATTTTAAAGAGCTAGAGGTTAATAACAATAAGCGGTGCCGAGTTGGTCCTCAGAAATCATATATTTTCCGAGAAGAGTGTCAATATGGTACCATGTGCCGTCGCATTCAACTTGATTCCAGAAATGTGTATTGCCGCGAAGTGTACCTTGAATAATTTTAGCATTATGTCCTGCATTTTTTAGCAATTTGTATGTCAGAGCGGCATAATGCTGAGAAGTTCCTCCACAGTTTTCCAGAGCAAAATTTACCAGTTCGTCGATGCTACCGCCAGGTGCGTTTATATAGTGCAGATTATTTCGAACATAATTATAAATTTCTGTTATGCTTTTTCCAGAGTCATCCAAAATGGAGTCCAAATTGAATTGTTTTTCTTCTTTATTTTCCAAAAATTTTTCAATTTCTTCAATATCTATTTCATCGAATTTGTTATCATCGTCTTCAACATTTATAGCGCTGTAAGTTGGATTTTGGTAAGTTTTGGCCTGATATGCGGATTGATTAACGTTATTGTTTTGGTTGCCAAGCTGAGTTTTTTTAGATTGGACGGATTTTGTGTTTTTATTTTGTATTAAAACCCCGGAATCGTCAAAATAATAAGTTTTTTTGCCGATTTTATGAGTTCCAACTAAATTTTTTCCGTGGCTGTCTTTATAATATTTTTTGCCGTTCTCATTTACCCAGCCTGTAACCAATGCGCCGTTGTCATTTAAGTAGTACGTTTCGGAGCCGATTTGTTGAGTTCCAGTGAGTTTTATGCCTTCATCGTTAAAATAATATTTTGTTCCGTCGATTGTTGTCCAGCCTTTTGCCAAGTTGTAAGCCTCGTCAAAGTAAATCTTTTTTTTGTCCAAATATACATATCCACTTTGCAAAACACCGTTTTCATCGGCATAATGCTTGGTTTCGCCGTCCAGAATTAGTCCAGTTTGCAAAATACCTTCGTTATCGAAAAAATATGCTTTTGATTCGATTTTTTTTATTCCGGTTTGAACAGTACCATCGTTGTCGAGAAGATATTTTTTTCCGTTTAAATTTAATACTCCGATTTTAGGAAATCCATGTTCGTCAAAATAGTGCTTTTGGCTGTTGATATTTCTGAATCCCGTGTAAAGTATGCCGTTATTTTCGTTAAAGTGATATTCTATGCCGTTTACCGTCTGATTTCCTTTTTGAAGCTCCCCTTTTGAATCAAAATAATAATTTTCTCCGTCAATCTCTTGCCAAGATGTCTGCAAAAAGCCTTTATTGTTGAAGTAATAAATGTTTCCGTCGATGTCTAAAAAACCGGTTGCTTTTTGATTGTCTTCGAGTATATAGAATTTTCCGTCTTCAGATTCATGCCAACCTGTGGCGTTTACAAGATTATTGTATCGAAATAAAAATATTGCTATGCAGGATATTATTACAATCATTGTGCTGATATAGAAAATGAAGCATTTATTTTTAGGATATTTTTCTAAAAAATGTTTCATTTAAAGCCTTCTTTCTTGCAAAGAATTGCATTTTTATAAATATTATCATAAAAACTTTTATGTTTCAAAAAAAATTATTAAAAAAATCAAAAAAGTGTTGACAAAAAATTTTTTTCGTGGTAATATACAAATAAGCAATTTATATAATGCTATAAAATAGTTAATTTCAAATTGAGGAGGGGGAGCATTTAAATGGCAAAAGAAAATGTGAAAAAATTTTATGAAATGATGAAGACGGACGAAAGTTTAGCGCGGGAATTAGTCAAACTTAAGGAGAAACTTGAGAAGAGCGATAAAAAATTTCTTGATGATGAGTATGTGGTTAATGAAAAAATTATTCCTTTGGCTAAAAAGCATGGCGTAAGTTTTACTGCAGATGAGTTTATGTCTTACACAAAGGAAAAATTGACTGAGTTAAGTGAAGAAGACTTACTTAATGTAAGCGGCGGAGTCGGACTTAGTGCATTATGCACTTCTGTATTTTTGATTTTTGCTACGGTAATGGGTGGAACAACTTGGTCTGCAATGCGAGGTAAGCCTGAAACTATAAGTGTTGCAAAAAATCAACAAGATGAATCCGAAACGATGAATCATAAAAATAATGCGTCGAACAGTGAAAATGAAGAGAAACAAAACAAAGAAAAACAGCAAAACAGCAAAGAAGAAGTTGTTATCTCTAAGTTCTCACCTAAAAAAAGTAGGCAAGAGTTAGAAGAAACTGTTTCTAGACTTGAAAAAGAAGATGCTAATAAACTTTTGAAAGATGATGACTACAATGATTATATGGATTTCATAGCATATCGGTACCCACGATTTAGTACAAGTTTTGATGACAGATTGATGCACGATTTAGATGCAGCAAGAAAACAACAACTTGTAAAAGATGAGAAAGAGTTTACGTCCCAAATAAATGAGTTAAAAGCTGAACTTGAGAAAGTAAACAATGAATTGAAACAAAGTAAACAGGACAACGAAGAGCTAAAAGATAGAATGACAATAGAGTTAAGCAATGCAGAGACTAGAATTAATAATACTAGTCAGGAAAATGTAAAGTTAAAAAATGAGAATCTAAAATTAAAAAGTAATTTAGAGAAAGCCAAGACAGAAAATAAGTCAAAATTTTATAAGGGTGAAAAGGCTGCAGAAGAGCGATTAAAAAAGACGTATGAGGCGCAGAGAAAGATACTTTTGAGTGACTTAGAACAGCAAAAGCAAAAGTACGAAGAATTGCAAAAATCTAATGACGAATTAAAAAAAGTAAACAATGGACAATCTGAGAAGATAAAGGTTTCGGAAGAAGAAATATCAAAAATTAAAGCAACGTATCAAGAAGAATTACAAGAAAATAAAGAAAACCAAGAAAAAATCGAAAAATTGGAATCTGAAGCAAAAGCTAATCAGGAAAGAATTGAAAATTTAGAGGAAAATATAAAAATTGGACAACAAAAACTTGTTGAAACTGAGTCCAAAAGTGAAAAAGAAAAAAATGAAATGCAAAAAAACATAAACGAATTAAACAAGAATTTAAGTACTTTGCAAGAAAATAATAAGAAATTAGAATCTCAATTAACTCAACAGACTGAAAACGCTAAAAAAGCTTCAGATTTAAATGAAGAATATAAAAAGCAAATTGCAGAAGTTAATGGAGAAAAAGAAAGTCTGCAGAAAGAATTCAAGGCCCAGTCCGATAATATAATTGAGTTGCGAGAAGAAATAGAAAAAGTTAAAGCCGAAAAAGAACGTCTGCAAAAAGTAAACAAAGAACAGTCCGAGCAGATAAAGAACTCGGTAGATGAGATAGCAAAAGTTAAAAAAGCCTCGGAAAAGGAGATAGCAGAAGTTAAAAAGAAGTCGGCAGAGGAGATAACAAAATTAAAAGAAGAGCAAAAATTAAAATTATCAAAGCTTAAAGTGGAAGTAGAAAAAATGATAAAAAGTGAATTAGAGAAACAGAAAAAAGAAGCGGTTAAAGCAGCAATGACCCCGTTGAAAGTTAATATTAATAATTTGTCTAACGCATTTAATAAACAGTTAGAAGAAATTAAGCAGTTAGAGCAAGTCGTTAATGAAAAACAGAAAACTATTGATAATCAGACTGAAGAAAATGAAGCATTAAAGCAAGAAATAGAGCAATTAAAAGCACAATTAGCAGAACAAGCAAAAAAAGTGGCTTATACCGGTAATGTACAAAATGCTTCAAGTGACTTGGGCAAACAATCAGAATTATTACTTAGCTTTATAAGAGAAAATAAAATTAATGGTTTGAGCGATGTTACAGAGGGAGCAGACCAATTTAGAAATGATATACGACACGTTGGAAGTCAAATAATGGATAATAATGGAACAAAAGTTTTTCGCAGCAAAGGAATTCATGGATTAGGTGCTAAAACTTATACTGCTGAAAATCTTGGTGTATCCCAGAATGAAATAGATAATTTGTATACCCTATACAATTTGATTAATTAAAAAAATAATTAATAGATAATTAGTGTTTATCAGAAATAAGGAGGAAAATAAAATGTCAATAGAAAATGTTAAAAAATTTTATGTGTCCGCAAGTGAGGATGCAAAACTAGTGGAAGCTTTGAAAAAAATAAGTGAAGAAATGCAGCAGAAAAGTTTGGCTTCGGATAAGCTTAATGAACTGGTTAGTTCAAAAATAATTCCGTTGGCAAAGGAAAGAGGATTTGACTTTACCGCAGATGAATTGATAGCTTATAGCCAAGAGATGATTAAAGGTTTAAGCGAGGAAGATTTGGCGGCTGTAAGTGGTGGCATGAGCCCTAGAACAGCTGCGATAGCATTAGCGGTTACGTTAGGTTCGTCATTTGTTACAGCTGGCGTTGTAAACATGATGTCTAACACACCAACGCAGAATCAGGCAATAATGAGTAGTTCTAAGCAGAGTGAATCGAAAAAAATTAACAAAGATTCAATTCCTAAACTCATGAGAGATGAGAGCGAAGAATCTGATGCAGAAGCTCCAGCAAAAGATTTATCAAAAGATATTCAGGAAGCCTTGAAAAATAAAAAAATAGTTTTACCGGGGCAAAAATTTGAAACTCCGGAGGCCAGGGAAAATGCAGAAAAAAATGAAGCTTTGCGAGAAGCTGCTGAAAGTAGCGGAGAGACTAGCACTGTTAAAAACGAAGCAAAAGCAGTAGAAGGTGAGAGCAAGAAAGAGCAGGCTACGCCTACTGCCGAAAAAGAAACTTCAACACATGAGACTGCGCATATAGAAATTAAAACTCCTAAGGCAGCACCGGCAAGTCCTGTTTTTGCAACAGGAACAGAAGATTTGGCAGAAGAAAAACCGATTGAATATGGTGGAGCTGAAGCAGATGAAATTGATTTAACAAATACAACAAAAGAAAAATTGAAGCTTTTTGTAGAAAAGGCTGGCGAAAAAATAAAATCTGAGATAAAGGAAGACTTTAATAAAAAAGTAAGAGAGCGCGGTGGATGTCCCCTTATTTCGGCAGAAATTACAAGTTTCGCTAAAAATGAAAATGATAAAGAATGGAAACAGGAAAACATTGAAATTACGAGAGATAGTGTAAAAAATGAGCTCACACTTTCGGTAACAGGAGTCATTCCTGGGACTTTGTGGGGAACAAATAATCATACGGAGAAAGTGAATATAGACGTAGATGAGGTTGTGAATCAGCTTAATAATGAGGCAACAAAAAAGGTAAAAGAGCGTGAAACTCAAAAAGTTAAAACAGAGATAGAGGCCCTAAAAAAGATAATTGAAGCCGAATTTAAAAAGGTATTAGCAAGAAGAAATTTTGCAGAGTATACAAACGCTGAATTGCCTAAAATTATAGAAAGTTTTTGCAATGAAGTAGCTGGAGTGTACGAGGCGGCAGAAGAAGATCTAACTGTCTCGTTTACGGGACTTGCGTCTGAAGATAAAAAAGTAGTAACGGTAGTAAGCAAGATTGATGGTAATGTGCAAGAGTCTATAAATTTAGAAGATTTTGTAAATGGGCTTAACGCCCAAGCGCGAGAAGAGCGTATAAAAGATGCAAAGACAGAAAGGCTTAAAACATTTAATGGGAATATTAAAGAAATAGTTCAAACATACATTAACAACAGTATTGATAACTTTACAAACCAAGAAGTGGTTAAAAAGTATAATACAACGGTAACTGACAAAGTGGATGATATATCAAAAGTACCGGAGGGTGACCAAAGAAAAATTAAGCTGGAACTTGTTAAAAATTATAACAGTTTATTAAAAGAACTGCTTATAAATAGGATTAGTGATGATAAATTTATTGACGATTTTAATTGTAGTGTAGTTGAAAAACAAATCCCTGGCACTAATGAGAAGTTCGTTACGGCTGTAGCAAAAGATCAAAAAGGAAATTTTATAACGCATACGGAAACAATAAATATGGAAAACGAGCTGGTTAATAGGCTTAAAGCTTCTAAGCTTAAATATAAAAAGTATTCGAATTTGCTAGGGGCTACTGCAACTTATCAGGCTAATCACTTGTTAGAAGCATTAAATCAAATTAACTCGTTGGATGAAATTGAAAATGTAAAAGATATTAAAAATGATTTAAAGAATATAGCAAAACAGATTGTTATAAAGAAATCTGATTTTGTTTCTAGCTTTATAAAGAGCGAAAAAAAGGCTAATATAGATGAATACGGAGATGCAAGGGCATTAAATGATTCCGACGAAGTAATAGTGGGACCATTCGCTCCATTAGTATTATCAGGCAAGTGGAAGTATGGTGAAGGCGTTAGCTCAGATGGCTTGCAAAAAATATTGGACTTTTATGAAGCAAGCTTAGATTATTAATTTAAGGCAAGTCCCCTCAACGTTGTTGGGGGGATTTATTTTGTATAAAAATTTTGAAATAAAAGTAAAAAAGATATTGACAAGCCTGCGTTATCATGGTATAGTATTTAACTGTAAGGATTATTAGCTGGTGTAGCTCAGTTGGTAGAGCAGCTGATTTGTAATCAGCAGGTCGGGGGTTCAAGTCCGTCCACCAGCTCCAATGTGGGTAGTTATAAGGGACTTGAGATTTCTTATAACTACTTTTAATATTTAGGGCCTGGTGAGTCAGATTGTTTTA
>CAKSIU010000006.1 GCA_934463265.1 uncultured Eubacteriales bacterium
AAGATACCTCCTTTTAGTGTCTGATTTTATAATACATAGTTTTTCAAAATGTGTCTACTTTTATATAGTAGCACCACTGCGGAAGCCAACTGGTTGTAACTAGGTATCAAGACCGCTACATACGAAAAGATGGCACAGAATACAAAGTCGACCAGCTGAAATATACTTGTTATCATAAGACCAGAGAGTTTAATAACTGCGATGGTCAAACATCGTATATAACCGAGCCGATTGATGAGGTCGTTATGGACGTGCTTAACGATATGTTTAAGAAAATCAAAGAAACGCCAAAAGATAAGGCGTTGGAGAAGAAGTACAAATCGCAAGTCGGAGCTTGTAAATCGAAATATAAAAAAATAGATTCCGAAGCCCTAAAATTAGACAATCAGCTCCGGACTTTAAAAATGGAGGAAAAGCATTGGCCGGAGAAAGCGCATTTACTGCGGAACAGTTGAGCGAAGCGATACGCGCAACGCAGAGTAAGATAAATGAAAAAATTTCTGAAAAAGAAAAGTTGAAAGCGGAATTAGACAATAAACAGGGAACCATGGGCAAGTTAGGCTATTATTATAATCAGTTTTTAAATTGGGCAGAGGAGTTCCAAAACTCGACGTTAGAACAAAGAAAAATGAAAGCCTGCCAACTCATAAGAGGCGTCAAAGTTAGCCGAGGATATAATGTGAACATTGAGTTCGACATGAATTATCAGCAGTTTTGCGAAGGCTTGTAAATAAAAAAGTAATTAACAATAAACAAATTTCCGGGGCATAGCTGCAACATACATTTAAAGATTCATCTTTCTCAATATGTCTCCCACAGCCAGTACATATTATTTTTTCTTTTTTGCAGCAAAATTTCTGCGTTACCATCGTTGTTATAATAACGCCGATTGCATTAGGAGTCATAAATCTATCGTACATAAAAAATCTCCCTAAAAAAATTTTCCACCACATTATTTTGTGGTGGAATTAAATTTAATTATTCAATTATTTAACTTCTACTTCAGCGCCAGCCTCTGTTAATTTAGCTTTAATAGCTTCGGCATCTTCTTTAGAAGCTCCTTCTTTAACGGCTTTAGGAGCACCGTCAACAACTTCTTTAGCTTCTTTCAGGCCAAGACCGGTGATTTCTTTAACAACTTTGATAACAGCAACTTTGTTAGCGCCGGCTGATTTGAGAATAACATCGAATTCAGTTTTTTCTTCAGCGGCAGCAGCGCCACCAGCGGCAGGAGCAGCGGCAACAGCAACAGGAGCAGCAGCAGAAACACCAAATTCTTCCTCAAGAGCTTTAACGAGCTCGCTTAATTCTAAAACGGTTAACGATTTAACATCTTCAATTAACTTAGTAACTTTCTCTGACATAATAAATAACCTCCAAAAATTTCGATAATTTAGGACAAAAAGTCCGTTTTTTATAAGTTTTCAAATTTTTTAAGCACTTTGTTTTTCTGCAATAGCATTAAGTGCAACAACAAGACCTCTAATTGTGCCGTTAAGCACCGTAACAAAGCCAGAAATAGGAGCATTCAAGCCACCAAGAGCTTTTGCAACAAGAACTTCTTTTGTAGGAAGTTTGGCAAGATTGTTAACTTCGGCCTCGCTGATAACTTTTCCCTCGATGAAACCAGCTTTAGCTTTAAAAAAGTCATTTTCATCGGCGAATTTACAAAGAATTCTAGCAGCGGCAATGTGGTCCTCTTTGCTGATAGCGATAGCAGTAGTACCTTCTAAAACAGGCTCTAGGCCATCTAAACCAGCTTCTTTTGAGGCTCTTTGAAGCAAAGTATTTTTCACAACAAAATACTCAACGCCGGTTTCTCTGAGTTCTTTACGCAATTTAGTATCATCAGAAACGTTGATACCTTTGTAATTTACAATAACACCCGCGCAAGAATTTTTTAATTTATCGGATAAACTGGCAACCAGAGCCTTTTTTTGTTCTAAAATTTTCTCGCTTGGCAAAATATTCACCTCCACAGATAAATTTAAAACTGCGCACAAAAAACGAAAAGCCCTTTCCGCAAACCGCAGAAAAGGCGTAAATATCCAATAAAGTATACTCGCGCAAATCCTCGGTAGGCGTGAAAATCACATTACGCATCATGCACCTACTGTCTTTGGAAAAACAGCTTTAATAATAATAACATATATGAAAAATATTGTCAATAGAAAAATAAAATTTTAGCAATAATTAATTTATTAAAATTCAGCAGTACCCGTTGTTCTGGGGAAGGGCAGCACGTCTCTGATGTTAGAAATTCCGGTTAAATACATAATAAGACGTTCAAATCCCAATCCAAAACCTGAGTGTACAGCCGTTCCATAGCGACGCAGGTCAAGATACCACCAATAATCTTCCTCGGGCAAATTTAACTCTTCCATACGTGCAATTAAACGTTCTAACCGCTCCTCACGCTGACTTCCGCCGATAATTTCTCCAATCCCTGGGACTAATAAATCCATTGCAGAAACGGTCTTACCATCCTCATTTTCGCGCATATAGAACGATTTTATTTCTTTTGGATAGTCGATGACAAACACAGGCTTTTTATAAATTTTCTCAGTTAAATATTTTTCGTGCTCAGTCTGAAGGTCAATTCCCCACGAAACTTTGTAGTCGAAGTTATCATTGTTTTCTTCCAAAATTTTAACAGCATCAGTGTAAGTGACCACGCCAAAGTCAGAGCTTACAATGTTTTCAAGCCGACTAAGCAATTCTTTATCGTAGAATTGGTTAAAAAATTCCATGTCGGCGGGACAAGTCTCTAGCACGTACCTTATGATAAATTTCATCATATTTTCAGCAATTTCCATGCACTCATTGAGATCGGCAAAAGCAATTTCCGGTTCAATCATCCAAAATTCTGCAGCATGACGTTGAGTATACGATTTTTCGGCTCTAAAAGTTGGTCCAAATGTATAAATTTTTCCAAAAGCCATAGCCATACATTCACCCTCAAGTTGCCCCGAAACCGTCAAAGAAGTATGTTTTTGAAAGAAATCTTGAGAATAGTCAACTTTTCCACCTTTAGTTTTAGGTACTTTTTCAAGGTCAAGTGTGGTAATCGTAAACATTTCGCCAGCGCCTTCGCAATCGCTGCCAGTAATTATTGGAGTGTGTGCATAAATAAAGCCTTGCTCTTGAAAAAATTTGTGAATAGCATAAGCGGCCGCAGAACGAACTCTGTAAGCGGCGCTGAAAGTATTTGTGCGAGGACGAAGGTGAGCAATAGTTCTAAGGTATTCGAGTGAGTGCTTTTTTTTCTGCAAAGGATAATCACTTGTTGATTTACCTTCTATAAAGACTTCTCGAGCTTGAATTTCAAGCGGCTGTTTTGCTTCTGGAGTTAAAACGACAATCCCTTTTATGCGAACTGCAGAACCAACATTAAGTTTAGCAACTTCCTTAAAATTTTCAATATGATTTTCTTCGAAAACAACCTGAATGTCCTTAAAAAAGCTGCCGTCATTTAGCTGCATAAATCCCAGTGATTTGGAGTCTCTAATAGTTTTTACCCAGCCGCAAACAGTAACTTCAGTGTTAGAAAAATCTGCAGAGTTTTTATATAATTTAGCTATTTCTATTCTTTTCATTGCAAAACATAATCAGCATTAAAGTGATTATGCGTTCCCACCTTTCAGATAGAATTTTAATAATATTATACCCAATTGAAAAAAAAACGTCAATAAGAATAGGAAATATATTATAAATATTTTTACCAAAATTATTGATATATATGATAATTAATGGTATAATATTAACAAGTTGCGTAACTTAATTTATTTTTAAGAAAGAAGGAGTAATTAAAGTGAAAAAGAGAGAATACAAAAACACAAACCCATGCGAATTGAGTGATAGCTCGATAAGTGAGGTTTCTGGTGGAACGGTTGATTTTCATGTATTTGAAGATGGCAGTGCTGGCTGGGTTGCTTCTGCTGCACCTGGAGATATTTTTCAAAGCTCTAAAAACGCTATTGCAGTAGATAAAGCATCTGGAGGCAGTGGTATTTCTGCGTCACAAGAAAATCTTAAATCTAACTTTAATCCTTACTCTAGTAATAATGATTTGGCCGCAGTAAAAGACCAATGGAATAATCCTCTATCGCGTTATTAACAGTTTAAATTTTTAATGAAAGGAAGAGAAAAATGAAAAAGAGCTCTGCTGAATTAAAGGATATGGACATGGAAGGAATTTCTGGATGAACAATTGATTTTCATGTTTTTAATGATGGAAAATCAGGCTGGGTATCGTCAACAACAAAAGATAAAAAAATTTACAAAACAAAAAGAGATGCTTCTAAGGCAGATATGTTAGCTGGAGGAAGTGGATACACTCCAGAAGATGAACTAGCGCGTTTTTCAAGATTTTAAATAAAACAAACTGTGGATACAATTTATATGTATCCACAGTTTATTTTGTAGCGCCGGTTTTCATCAGTCTGGCTTGAGCGCTCCGTTCATTTTCATCCAGTTTCATAGAGATATATCGAATGCCATTTTCTGCCTGAGGAATAACAACATACTCGAGCGCATTAACTCTGCGGCGAGTTTTTTCTATTTCTGCGGCTAAAAGCTGACAGGATTTTTCAATTTCTGCAAGTTCCAACATATCCTCGAACACGTCAGAAAGCGATTTTACAGCGATATCCAAGCCGGAAGAAGTAAAAGTCAATCCATAAGAAAAAATATCATTTTTGTCAGCAGTCCGAGTTTTATATTCAAATTTAGGCACATTCACGCTCATGATGTTTTTGCTAGAGACATCGATGGAAACTGATTGTTTTGGTGCGAGCAGTGCGACATTTAAGGCTTCGTCGCTCATTTCGGACTTAGCCAACAAAAACATTTGGTTAGCTTTTTTTATTCCAATTTCAACTTTTTCACGAAGCTTTTTGTTTTTTTCCATTAAGGAAATAAATTGTTTCATCAATTCGTCACGTTTGTCTTTTAAAAGTTTGTGTCCGCGCACCGCCATTAAGCGTTTTTTCTTTAATCGAGTGAGTTCCATTCTAGTGGGATTTACCTGAACATTTGCCATAATTAATCACCACTTTTTCCGTAATACTTATCAAGAAATTCGTCGCTGATTCTTTTAAGTTCGCTTCGAGGCAAAATGGAGAGCAACTTCCAACCGATATCCAAAGTTTCTTCGATGCTTCGGTTGTTTTCATACCCCTGAGAAACGTATTCAGCTTCAAAAGCCTCCGCAAATTTTGCATAAAGCTTATCAATATCAGTAAGTGCAGCCTCACCAAGAATTACCATAAGTTCTTTAGCCTCTTTGCCTCTGGCGTACGCAGAAAACAACTGATTCATCGTGCTGGAATGGTCTGAGCGAGTTTTTCCTTCACCGATTCCTTTGTCTTTCAATCTAGAAAGTGACGGTAAAACATCGATAGGTGGAGTGACACCTTTTCTAAAAAGTTCCCGACTAAGAATAATTTGCCCCTCCGTAATATACCCAGTTAAATCGGGGATGGGGTGAGTTTTATCATCTTCTGGCATGGTTAAAATTGGAATCAAAGTTATGCTACCCTTTTTGCCTTTTTGACGGCCGGCACGTTCATAAATTGTAGCCAAATCCGTGTACATATATCCAGGGTAGCCGCGTCTGCCGGGAACTTCTCTTCTGGCGGCAGAAACTTCACGCAACGCGTCGGCGTAATTGGTGATATCTGTCATAATCACGAGCACGTGCATATTTTTTTCAAAAGCCAAATATTCAGCGGCAGTAAGCGCCATTTTTGGTGTAGCAAGACGTTCCACCGCGGGGTCGTTGGCCAAATTCAAAAACATAACAGTACGGTCAATAGCTCCGGTTTCCTTGAAGCTTTCGACAAAAAACTGCGATTCTTCAAAAGTTATTCCCATAGCCGCAAAAACCACAGCAAAAGGCTCATCCGTGCCGCGAACTTTGGCTTGACGTGCAATTTGAGCGGCTAAATTAGCGTGAGGAAGACCACTTGCAGAGAAAATCGGAAGTTTTTGTCCTCTAACGAGTGTATTTAAGCCGTCGATAGCAGAGATTCCGGTCTGAATGAACTCTTGAGGATAATTTCTAGCAGCAGGATTCATCGGCAATCCGTTTACGTCCAAACGTTCTTCCGGCAAAATTTCCGGACCACCATCGATAGGTCGCCCCAACCCGTCAAAAACGCGACTTAGCATATCAATAGAAACGCCGAGCTGCATGCTTCTGCCCAAAAAACGAACCTTGCTGTTAGAGAGATTTATTCCTGCAGAATTTTCAAATAGCTGAACAAGCGCATTAGAGCTGTCGATTTCTAACACTCTGCAGCGACGTTTTTCTCCATTGGAAAGTTCTATTTCACCAAGCTCATCAAAATTCACATTTTCGACATCGCGAACCAACATTAAAGGACCGGCAACTTCATCAATAGTTCTGTACTCTTTTGGCATCAAAAATCCTCCTTTTTCAATGTAGATCCGACTTGTACGGCAACTTTCTGTAAAATGTTTTTATATTCTTCACCTGACTTTTTGCTTGAAACATACTTAAATCGGCCAATCTGTTCTTTTACAGGCAAATTAAGCAAATCATCGACGGAGACACCGTTTTCAACAGCGTGCAAGGAAAAGCTGTAAAACTCCAAAATCAAATTCATCATCAAAAATTGCTTGTTTATAGGAGTATAAGTGTCCACATCGTGAAAGGCGTTCTGATGTAAAAAGTCCTCACGAATCGAGCGTGCCGCCTCCAATTTTAGTCTGTCCTGCGGCGAAAGTGCGTCCATACCGACGAGTTTAACGATTTCTTCGAGTTCTGCCTCTTCCTGAAGAAGTTTCAAAACTTGAGCTCTGCGCGCCATAAAATCCGAGTCCACATTTTTGTTAAACCAGTCGGACAAAGTGTCAACGTACAAAGAGTAGCTGTTGAGCCAGTTGATGGCCGGAAAATGACGTTTATAAGCGAGAGAAGAATCCAGTCCCCAAAAGACTTTTACGATGCGCAAAGTGGCCTGAGAAACCGGTTCAGAGATGTCTCCACCGGGAGGAGAAACTGCGCCGATAACTGATAAAGCGCCCTCTCTCGAAACTTTTCCCAAAGACATAACTCTACCGGCACGCTCGTAAAATTGAGCCAATCTGCTGCCGAGGTATGCTGGATAACCTTCTTCGCCTGGCATTTCCTGTAAACGACCGGACATTTCACGTAAAGCCTCCGCCCAGCGCGAAGTAGAATCTGCCATAAGAGCAACAGAATATCCCATGTCGCGAAAATATTCAGCGATGGTAATTCCTGTATATATCGAAGCTTCACGCGCCGCAACAGGCATATCCGAAGTATTCGCGATAAGCACTGTGCGTTTCATCAAAGATTGCCCGGTTTTTGGGTCAATAAGTTCCGGAAATTCATTTAAAACATCAGTCATTTCATTTCCGCGCTCGCCGCAGCCAATATAAACAACAATATCCGCGTCAGCCCACTTAGCCAGCTGGTGCTGAACGACAGTTTTTCCGCTGCCAAAAGGTCCAGGCACCGAAGCAACACCGCCTTTTGCGATAGGGAAAAGCGTATCAATA
Source organism: uncultured Eubacteriales bacterium (assembly GCA_934463265.1). GTDB lineage: Bacteria > Bacillota > Clostridia > Oscillospirales > Acutalibacteraceae > CAG-557. The sequence goes on from CAKSIU010000006.1 coordinate 7,549, forward strand.
ACCCTCTGACCAGTAATTAGTGGCATATTGGGAGATAATTTCTTTTTAAAAGGTCTTGCAACGCGAACAGGCCATTTTTGCAAAAGAGAAAGTTCTTTTTCTCCGTGTTCAGTTTTAATCACAGCGACGGTCTGGTCTACGGAATAGTTTCCTTTTTTTATTGACTTAACAACACCGCAAACTCCGGTTGGCACCATTATTTTGTGTTTAACGAGTTCCGTCTCCGCCACGGCACCGATGATATCGCCGGATTCAACTCTGTCACCAACGTCAACGCAAGGGACAAATGTCCACTTTTTATTTCGCTTTAAAGAAGGGACCTCCACGCCACGTTTTAAATTATTTCCAGCAACATGCATAATATCATCTAAAGGTCGCTGAATTCCATCGAAAATACTGCCGATAAGCCCAGGACCGAGTTCAACGCTTAGTGGCTCACCAGACGATTCAACCGGAGCACCGGGACCTAATCCAGAAGTTTCCTCATAAACTTGAATAGAAGCTTTATCGCCGTGCATTTCGATAATTTCGCCGATTAAATACTCATCGCTAACACGCACGACATCGAACATATTGGCATCTTTCATACCCTCGGCAATAACAAGAGGACCCGCGACTTTTTTTATAATACCTCTGCTCATTATTTCACCTGCTTAAATTATTTATGAAAACAAAATATCTGTTCCGACAGCTTTTATAACGGCTTTTTTCAAACTTTCAACACCGATTTTTGTTTCGCCCAACAAGCCAGGAATCGGGACAACCGAAACGAAACTATCCGCAGTAAGTTCGGTTAATTCGTGATAAATATTCGCAATAATTGACTCTGTTAAATAAATAATAGCGACGTTTTCATTTATCAACCGCTTTACTGTGGACTTAGCTTCGTGAGAATTTTTAACCGAAAAAATCTCCAAACCGAGCGCCGCAAAGCCATAAATGCTGTCTTTTTCTCCGACCACAGCTATTCTATGCATACATCATCCGCAACCTCTCTTTTATCAAGTCTTTTTCGATGTGGTGTAATTTCCCAGAAAGAATAATTCTAACGACCTTAAACTCATTTTGACGAGCTAAAATATAAGCAATAATCGGGCCGATTGAGAAAGAATTATATTTTTTTGATTTTATAATCTCAATAATTTTATTATCACGCCAAAATTCAAATTTTTGTAAAGAAACTTTTATAAAAGGCACGGCATCGGAGTAAGGCGTGAAAGCAAGATATTCGCATAGCCCATCAATTCCGCCGGTAGTCGCAGATGCCAATTTTTGTACATCGAGAGAGTTGCATTTAACCAGCATTGAATTTAAAAAGTTTATATTTTTATTCAAAATCAAACTGCGAATCGCGATTTTAATATTAGAACTAGCGACGTAAAATTCAGCATAGTCCCTAATTAACGTGATTTTTGAGTTGTTCCCTTCGATTTTAATTGCCTCTAATAAAGCCCTATCGATGATATTGTCACAAAGCTGCCCGTCTCCGGTGTGAAGTAACTTTTCAAACGCTAATTTTGCAGGTTCAACCATATAAGCCGGCAACTCAGAAAAGTTACGTTCCTCGACGCACCGCGTCAAGTGAGAAATATCTACATTCCCGCCAGGAATAAATAAATTTTCCGAGAGTGAGTCCGTAACGCAGCCCTTAACAGCGGCTTTTAAATTATGAAAATCCGTAGGCAATAAAACCACGTTAAAAAGCGACTTGTCCGGAACTAATTCAGAAATCAACTGCCAAAGTTTAGTTTCTTCGATTTTCAGTAAAGTCGGATAGTCTTCGACGTCAACAGTTTCGTTGCCCCAGCCGTTGTCGCGCAAAACATTAATACACTCTTCAAAAGTTTCGCAAGACATCAATCTGCTAACGTCCTGTGCCGAAAGCAACGATAATTCTTTAGCTCGTATACGTGCAACCGCATAAATAAATTGTTCGCGCATAAAAAACTCCCTTCAACGTTCACACTTTACGAAAACAAAATTTCGTTGACTTTATCGGATAACAAATCGAAATTACTTTCAAACAACGCATCGAAGGAGCAATTCTCTTCAATATCTCCGTAAGACAAAATGAAACCGCCGTTAATATTGCGAGTCTGCTTGGAAACAGTAATTTCCGCGCCAATCGTCTGTGCCACCTTAGATAAATTAGCCTGAAAATCGTGCGGAATTCTTTTTAAATCGGCGGCAGAAAAAATAATTTCACCTTTCGAAGGGCTAATATATTTTTTGCACAACTTTAGAATCAATTCAAAATATTCCTCAACAGGCAAACTGCGCAAATATTTTTTAGTTTCGTCCAAAATATAATTAATTTGCTCGCGTTTTACATCAAGAACCATTTCGCGTTTTTTCAAATTTTCTAAAGAAGCGGCTCGTTTCAAGATAAATTCAGCTTTATCCTCAGCTTTTCTGACGATTAAACTCGCAGTATTTTCCGCATTAACTTTAGCCTGAGCGATAATTTTTTTAGCCTTCTCCTCCGCAGAATTAATTATCTCATAAGCCGAGGCTGAAGCTTCCTCATCGATAAGATTAACAATTTTGTCCAAACCTGTCATAAATAAAACTCCCCACAAATAAGATAGGCAAAATTAAATATTAATTTTAGGGATATTTAAAATAGATAAAACTGAAACCAAAAGAGCCAAAATCGCATAAGTCTCGACCATAGCCGGAAAAATCATGGCTTTACCCATTTGTTCCGGACGTTTGGCAACAGTTCCGATACCGGAAACAGCAGCTCTGGCCTGACGAATTGCCGACCACAATCCGACGAAAGCGATAGGTAAACAGGAGACTAAATATAAAAATCCCTGACCTAAAGAAACATTAGGAGAGCCGCCTAAAATACCGATTTGAATAAGAGTTAAAACCGCGACTAAAAGGCCGTAAATGCCCTGAGTGCCTGGTAATAATTGAAGTAACAAGACCTTACCGAATTTTCCAGGGTCTTCCGTAACGACGCCCGCAGCGGCTTCACCAGCCATACCGACTCCGATTGCAGAACCAATTCCTGCCATAAGCGACGCTAAAGCTGCACCCAACAAAGCTAAAACAATTCCGAAACTACTCATTATAAATATCCTCCGTAACATTAAAATATTTAGTATTTACAAAGAACGGTGAGAATTTTTTTCCGCCGCCCTGATAAAACTTACCAAAAAACTCCACAAATTGCAATCTATTGGTATGAACATACGCACCCAAAAGATTAATTGCGATATTCATGGTGTGTCCGACGAGGAACACAATCACGAACAAAATTATTCCAACCGGACCATTTCCGGCCATAGTGCCCATTTTGTTAAAAACCTGAGCAATAACGCCTGTGGCCAATCCAAGAGCTAAAAGTCGCGAATAAGAGAGAATATCGCTAAGATATCCAGTAACGCCGTAAAGGCCGTATAACCCTTTTAAAAGCCTCTTGAATGGACTTTTTGACTCTCTTCCAGCGGTAAATAATATCAGTAGAGCGCCGATTACCGCCGAGATTATGCCGATATTTCCAACAATCGGAGGGAGAATGAAGTTTAGTAGCAACATTTCGGTAATCATAGGCACCGAAAGCATATAAACTACGAGTCCGCCGACCAGCAAATACCAAGAAACCACGTCGTATATAGCGTCTTTAAATTTTCTCGCCAAAATAAGTTCATATAACTGCATAAAAAGTCCGGTAAAAAGATGAATTATTCCAATTCCGAACGAAAACGCGAGCATTCGCATAGGCTCATTGAGCGGTACGAACCACAGCGCCGGCACGGTTATCGGGTTGTTAAAGAAAGTCGTAGAAACTACATCGATGATGTCCCCGAAATAACTTCCGAATAAAACTCCCCAAAAAGTAGTAGAAATTCCGCAAAATAGGAACATTTTCAAAGCTTTTTTCATACCGGACTTAATGTTTTTGTATTTTGCAAGAACGAATCCGCAAGCCGCAACGATTATAAGGCCATAAGCCGCGTCGGAGAGCATCATACCAAACAAAATGTAATAAAAAATGGCCATCACAGAAGTAGGGTCAACTTCGCCTTTACCGGGCAAACTGTAACTTTCGAGAACGCCTTCAACCGGCGAAGCGAAGGCATTATTTTGCAAAGTGACTGGAACGTCATCATTATCCTCCAGCGCAGAAAAATCAATTGCAATGTCGAATTTTGAAGTTAAAGCTGCTTCTAATTTTTTTGCATATTTTTGAGGGATAAAACCACTCAGCATGAACACATTTTTTGTGTGCCAAAGCTTAGAAATAACCTCGTATTTTTGCGAACGCATCGCGTGATAATCGACCATAAACTTAATTGCGTTTCGCTGACCTTTGTAACTTTTAATTTCTTTTTCCGCATTAAAAATTTGTGTTTCGATGTCTTTTATTTTGCGCAAAATTTCCTCTATTTTCAAACTGGGCACTTCATCAGAAACGAAAGTCGGCAAAGCGAAGCCGTTTTCTCTAAGAGCAGGCCAAATTTTATCGGTGACGGAAACGTGGCACAAAACGAAAATACAAGTTTGTTCGGCACTTCGAGACAAGACTTGCAAAGTGTACATTTCTTCGTTTGGCAGAGCTTCGGCCAACAATGTTTTTAGGCCGGACTCACCGATGTCTAAGGGCAAAGTTCCAATAAAAACGCGAGTTTTTTTAGTTCCTTCAAAGTTCATTGGCACGTCAAGGTTTTTCCAGTCGGCCAGCGCATCGACTTGAGTATTTAACCGAATGATTTCAGCCTTTTCATCGTCAATTAATTTGGAAAGACGTACGATTTCGTTAGCGACGCGCATAATTTCTTCAGTTTCGTTTGCAAAAATATAATAATTTTCCTTTGAAATGTCATTTTGACCACATATGTTGCTCAGAAAAACTTTTTCTTCGGGAATATATTTTTCAAGAATTTCCAAAGCGTTTTGAGCTATAATTTTATTTTTATCAAAAACAGAACGCATATTAAAAGTGTCAATTTTTTTAAAATCGGCCAAATTTTCGTCCATGTCAGAAACTTCGACCAAGCCCAAACGCTGTAAGGTTTCGAGGATAGCTTTTCTATCTTTTTTGAGCGCACATATATTCACTTTTTTCATAGAAAGAACTGCCATAATTGCGCAACCACCTTTGCTAGGTTAGTTAACAATCAAATTAATGACTGTTTTTATCGTCTGAGCCTTCATTTTCTCTGACTTTTCTTTTAATTTTTTGATATTTTCCTCACATTTTTTAATATTTTTTTTCGAGGCTTCCTCGGCAGAACTTTTGGCAAAATTAATTCGTAAATCCGCCTTAGCCTTAGCCTCTTTAACTTTTGCTTTAGTGATGCTTTGAGCCTCTTTGTTAGCGTTTTCGATAATCAAATCGGCCTGATTTTTGGCCATTTTTTGCTTATCCAGAGCCGAGAGTTCGGCATTTTTGACTGCATCAATCATCTCAGAAACCAATGAAACCATCACCTTTTTCTAAAAATTAATCGCAATAGCAACCTCTATCACCACTTGGAGAGACCACATAAATACCGCAACGATTTAGTCCCGCAGAGATTGAATTTTTAGGACAATGAGAACTCAATTCGCCGAATTTACATAAAGAATCGCAAAATAGAATTCGATTGCAGCAAGAATGATTTTTTAGTAAATAATCACAATTTTCAATTCCAACACAGTGCTTTATAGCAATGTTATTAGCATAATCACCAGAAATTTTACCGCCCGCATGATATTCTCCGTTTGAAATTATGATATGAGAGCAGGTTAAACGATTTAAAACGCCGCTCTGATAATTATTTGTGCCATGATGAGGAGCTTTTATTACATTATAGACCTGAAATAAATCATTTTCAAGTAAATTTAAAATTTCGCAAGTGACGTCACCGGTCATCAAGATATTTCCACCGTTAAAAGAATTCTGAAGCTCATTTTGAAAGACTATGCTGGCAGAATTTTGCGCAAGACTATACTGAATGCGTGTATTTTCAGCGTTTAGCACCGATAATATATCATCAGCAACGTCGGCGTAAGCGAGTTTTTTTGATAAATTATTCAATTCAATGGCGCAAAAATTAAGTTTATTTATTGATTCAGTGATATTTTCATCAAAAAATGAGTCAGTTTCTCTGCACAAATCGCAGCAGTTGATATATTCGTCGCAGAATAAATTTCTTAAATAGAAAAATTCATCAATCAAATCAGTCTGCAAAGATTTTTTTAATAAAGCGTCAAGAGCACCAATAATATCGGAAAATCCCTGCGAAAACGGAAATGATTCACAAAAAGGATTTAGCACGTTATATTTTATTCCCGCGAATTCAAAAATATCGTCGCGTTTTAGAGGAATGACATTGTTTGCAAAGCTGTTTTTCCTCAAAAAATCAAAGATAAACAATGCGCTCGTGCTCATACTCGCGCAGGCGTGTTGCCTTTTAAGAAAAGTAAAAGCGTAAATTGCCATCTCCAAAAGCAAAGTTTGCCGCGACTCATTCAGAGCGGGGTAGGGAATGTAGATATTATCAAAAAATTTTTTTTGTTTTTTCAAAATGTACTTCAACCCGCAGAAGTGGTCTCTGTGAAAGTGCGTCAGAAGAAAACTTTTTTCAAGCGCGTCGTCGTATCGAGGCATAATGAAGTCAGAAACGTAGTCCTTAAATTTGATGTGGCTGTTTTTTAAAATAGTATTCATAGATCCACAATCGACCATCAAAATTTCATTTTTTTCGCCCTCAAAGACGATACATTCGCCGTAGCCCACATCATGAATGTCAATAAAATGCATCGTTTTACATTAAAGTTGGCTCATCGGAACGAACCTGTGACACTGAAAGTTTGCCATCTTCGATATTATAACTGGCGAAATTTCCGACTTTTTTACCATTCTCAATTTTTCCGGCGTACAATAAATTTCCAAATTCGTCAAATTCAGCAACCATACCCTGCGCGATTCCATTTTTGTATGCTCGGACAATGATTTTATTCTGAGATTTATCAAAAGTTATGCCGATATTATGTTTTTTATCCTGCTTAAAACCGCCAACATACCGAATTTCGCCTGATTTATTACAAAAAACGCCCAACCCATCTTTTTTATCGTTTATATAATTGCCGACATAAGCCGCAGTGCCGTGTTCTGTTAAAGTTATCCCCTTGCCGTTTCTTAAGTCAGAATTCATCTGGCCAAAGTAATAAAATTTCTCATTATTTTCGGTTTTTACAATCTTTTTATACGTTAAGTTACGGCCAATGTCATTCTCGCTGACAATTTTTTTATTAATAACATTATTTTTCTCTGCATTGGATTTAATTTCATTGTTTTTATTTTCAGATTGTTTATATTTTTGATTTTTTGTGCTGTTTTCATCAGTTTCAAATTTTTTCATACTTTCTAAAGCCGATAATTGTTCTTTTGTGCTGTAGGTTATCGTACCACGGTCAGTTAAGCACAAAAAAGCCGTAAAATTTTTGTCAATAGCTGCGAACTTGTAATTTTTCAAATTTATATTAACCGGGAAAACTTTATAAGACGCTATATTGTTTGCATTGTTTTTATATTCTGTAACCGATAAATCGTTTTTGCTTAAGTTGAGAGCCAAGGCTTTTTTACGAGTTTCGCTGTTATTTAAGAAATATTCAATTTTTTTAATGCTGTGTTGCTGGTCGAAGTAAATAATTTTTGAAATAAGTCTGGCTGAGTCGAAAAACAAAATTTCATAAGAGCCGTCATTATTTATGCGACTTTTTTCAATGACTTTATCGCCGAGCATACGTTTCCAACGCATAGGTTTGCCGGTCTCAAGAGCGTATGAATAGTGATATACTTTATTTGAAAACTCTTTGGTGATTTTATTTTTTTGTTTTTTTCCACTTACAAAAAAGTTTTTTCTGACCTGAAATAGTAAGTCGCAGTCGTATTGCAACAAGTTTTTGTCATATTTTGGACAGATTATTGAATAATAATTAATATCATTTGTATTATCCATGATTTTATAAAAACTCCCATAGATTTACACGTAATTTATTATATATTATATTAAATGTGGAACTTTTTCAAGAAGTTTCGATTTTAATGGGCAACTCTAGCAAAATATGTGCTATAATAAATGTAATTGACAGATGAAAAGGTGATTTTTTTTATGGATATAATCAGTTCAACAACGTATATGCCGTTTATTTTTAATAATTTGATTCCTGCTGTGCTGATATTTTTTATCGGTTGGTTTTTGGCAGGAAAGCTTACCGTCATGATAAAAAAGGCCATGACAAAGTCAAATATGGAAGAAAGCATAATTTCATTTTCAAATTCTGTACTAAAAGTAATATTCAGAAGCATAGTTATTTTAATGGTTGTCACGTGTTTTGGCGTAAATGTTTCTTCGATAATCGCCGCATTGGGTGCAACTCTTGTAACAATAGGGCTTGCATTAAAGGATAACCTTTCTAACGCGGCTAGTGGTGTGATTATCATCATAAATAAGCCGTTTAAAATAGGAGATTCTTTGGAAACCAGCAACGTGAAAGGAAAAGTTACGAAAATCGAAATGTTGTACACGACATTGGTTACGCCGGATAACAAAGAAATTGTCGTACCGAATTCTAAACTTACCGCCGATTATGTCATTAATTCCAGCGCAAACAAACGTCGCCGATTAGACATAGTTTTGCCGATAAAAAAAGAGGCAAAATTTGCTGATATTCAGCCGATTCTTGATAAAATAATTAAAAATAACAGAGATATTCTTTTAACCCCTGAGCCGGTTGTAGCAATAAGTAGTTTTAGCGACGAGACGATAAACGTTGTTATAAAGGTTTGGTGTGAGTCGGAACAGTATGATTATTTAAGCGAAAATCTGTATGAAAAAATAAAAATTGAGCTCGAAAAAAATAATATAAGCTTTTAAATAGGGAGGCTTTTAACATGAAATTTGATGCTTTTTCTGCCGGTGTTAATTTGGGTGGATTGCGAAGCAAAAATGACATTAAACTGCTGATTTGTTATATGCTTGCAAGTGTAAATCAGGCACTTTCAAAAGATGAGATTGTTTCGGTGTTACAAGAAAACGGACTTGCCAATTATTTTGAGATAAATGACGCGTTTTCGGACCTTATAGGCAACAATAATATTTCAAAAGACCGTGATAATCCTGAAAAATATGCGGTTACAGAAAGCGGAAAATTAATTGTAAATCAGCTCGATACCGCACTGCCAATTTCTATAAGAGAAAAAACCCTCGCGGCAACAATAAATTTATTGGCGAGGGTTAAGCGCGAAAATGAAAATGTGGTCACGATAAAAAAAGAATCGAATGGTTGCTATGTTTCGTGCAATATTTCCGGCGGCGATGCTGTCAATCTTTTGACCATAAATCTTTTTGTTCCAGACATAAAACAAGCGGAACTCGTTAAGCGAAATTTTCAGGAAGACCCGAATTTAATTTATACTTGTATGTTGGCTTTGCTGACAAAAAATTCTGACCTTATCGATGACGCACTTGAAAATATCCAAAACCACAATTAATTGAGGTTTTGGATAAAAAAAGCAACGATTAAAAATCGTTGCTTTTTTTGCAGCTTAAAATTTTGTTAATCTGCATTTTCAAGTGCTGGACAGCAAAAAACAAATTGTTTTTTTTCTTTATCGTAACTGCACAGCACATTTTCACTGGATTTTATTCCACCTTTTAAAATTTCTTCAGACAATTTATCCTCAATCTTCGATTGAATTGCTCTTCTGAGCGGACGAGCGCCATAAACCGGGTCAAAACCGGCATCAGATATGGCCTCAATAGCATTTTCGTCAAAATCAACGTCGATGTTGAGGTTTTTAGCTCTAATTTTTACCTCTTTAAGCATATTTTTAGCAATAAGTTTTATATCCTCCGGTGTCAACTTATTAAATACTATGGTATCGTCAACACGATTCAAAAACTCCGGTTTGAAGACCTTTTTCAGCTCAGCCATAACGGTTTCTTTTAACTTTTCCTTGTCCGATTCACGACTGTTGTTCACAGAAAATCCCAAATTAGCCTGTTTTTCAGTAATAAGTCTTGCGCCGACGTTAGAAGTCATTATTATAATTGTGTTTCTAAAATTCACTTTTCGGCCTTGAGAATCGGTTAAATGGCCGTCATCCAGGATTTGAAGGAGCATATTGAACACATCAGAATGAGCTTTTTCAATCTCGTCGAAAAGCACTACCGAATACGGTTTTCGACGTACTTTTTCAGTAAGCTGGCCACCCTCGTCAAAGCCGACGTATCCAGGAGGTGAGCCGATAAGCTTAGAAACGGTATGTTTTTCCATATACTCTGACATATCAAATCTGATTATAGCGTTTTCGTCGCCAAACATCGCTTGAGCCAAAGCTTTGCAAAGTTCAGTTTTTCCTACGCCGGTGGGACCTAAAAATATAAACGAACCAACCGGACGTTTTGGATCTTTTAATCCGACTCTGCCACGACGAATGGCTTTGGAAACTTGTTCAACAGCCTCGTCTTGCCCGATAATTCTCTCATGCAAAATATTTTCCATGTTTAAAAGACGTTCACTTTCGGCCTGTGTCAACTGAACTACGGGAATCCCGCTCCAGTTAGAAACTATCTGCGCAATGTCCTCCTCGGTGACTTCTCCATTTGTATTTTCGTGTTCACTTTGCCACAATCGACGCTGTTCTTCTAAATTTTTCTTAACGGATTTTTCTTCGTCTCTTAATTTTGCTGCACGCTCGAAATTTTGTTCATTTATTGCCGCAGATTTTTCTTTATCCAGCTCTTTAATTTTGTTTTCGAGTTCCTGCAAATCGTCGGGCACCGTATAAGCTCTAAGTCTTACTCTTGACGCGGCCTCATCGATTAAGTCGATAGCTTTGTCTGGCAAAAAGCGGTCAGAAATGTATCGTGAAGACAAGTTTACCGCAGCTTTAATGGCCTCATCAGAAATTTTAACCTTGTGATGAGCCTCATATCTGTCGCGAAGCCCTTTCAAAATCATTACGGATTCATCTTCCGTAGGCTCGCCGACGGTAACTGGCTGAAATCTTCGTTCGAGAGCTGCATCTTTTTCAATGTATTTCCGATATTCTTTTATTGTTGTTGCGCCAATAACCTGAAAATCTCCTCGAGCGAGGCTTGGTTTCAAAATATTAGCCGCGTCCGCAGAGCCCTCAGCAGAACCGGCACCAACGATTGTATGAAGTTCGTCTATGAACAAAATTATATTTCCAGCTTTTTTGATTTCATCAATCGCATTTTTAATTCTGTCCTCAAAATCTCCGCGATACTTTGTGCCGGCAATCATCCCGGTTAAATCCAACGAAACTACGCGTTTTCCTTTTAAAAGTTCCGGTACGTCGCCGGAAGAGATTTTAAGCGCCAGACCTTCAGCAACTGCGGTTTTTCCGACTCCAGGCTCACCGATTAAACAGGGATTATTTTTTGTACGTCGAGAAAGGATTTGAATAACCCGCTCAATTTCGTTTTGACGGCCAATTACAGGGTCAATGGCGCCGTTTTGAGCCAGTTGAGTTAAATCTCGACCGAATTGGTCCAAAGTTTTAGTTTTAGTCTTTGTAGAAGTGCTTCCGGAGCCGATTCCGCCAGAGAAAGCTTCTCCCATCGAGCCGTACATAATGTCCTCGGATGGCTGTTCGCCAAAAGTTTCGTTAAGTTTTTCAAAAATATTTCTCGTATTAGTGCCGAGTTCATTTAAAAATCTTACGGCATAGCTGTCAGATTCGCTAATCAAGGCCAAAAGCAGATGCTCTGTGCCGACGTAATTATGACCTAAGCTAGCAGCCTGCATTACGGCATTTTGCAATACTCTCTTGGTTCGCGGTGTAAAATCCGCGGTGCTGAGAGAACTTCTTGAACCTGTGCCGATTTCATTTTTGAGTAAATTTTCCAAATCGTCAGCATAAATTCCGAGTTCGTCCAGCACGACAGATGCCACACCGGAACCCTCTTTTAAAAGTCCCAAAAGAATGTGTTCACTGCCAATGTAAGTATGTCCGAGTTCTTCCGCGCTAGAAATTGCCAAATTCATCGCATGATTGGCTTTTTCCGTAAAGCCACTGAATCTATACATAAAAATTCCTCCTTTTTATAATATTTCTACTTCGCCAAATTTTTTTTTGATTAAGTCAGCTCTTTTTTTGTCACGTTGAAGTGCAGAAAGGTCGCAATTTGAAGCCTGCATCAAAGTGAAGGGCTGAGATTTAATCGCAATTTCATTGAGAATATCGTAGGAAATTCCTCTAATAAGTCCGATTGACAAGCCTAATCTGGCGTTAGAAATTAACTTCATAAATTCGTCATTATTTAAAAGTTTAGCCGTTTTCAAAATGCCAACAGAACGGCATATGGAGTCGACAACCTGAATATTTTTTGATAATTCTTTTCTGCAATTTCTCTCCTGATTTATTATCTGCAGAGTGATGTCATTTAAATTTTTGAGAGCAGTTTTTTCAGAAATTCCCAGCGTAACCTGATTTGAAATCTGATAAATATCACCCTTAGGTTCAGAACCCTCGCCGTACAGTCCGCGAATTGTCAGCCCCAATTTTATCAAGCTTGATGAGATTTTTTCAATCATTCCGCATTTTCTAAGAGCAGGCAAATGCAGCATAACAGAGGCTCGCATGCCGGTTCCCAGATTTGTTGGACATTGTGTCAAATACCCGAGTTGGTCACTAAACGCAAAATTTAATGATTTATCGAGTTTAGTATCAATTTCGTCCGCAAGATTATAAGTTTCGTTGAGTGCCAGACCTTCTTTCATTGCCTGCAACCGAATATGGTCTTCCTCGTTGACCATGATACTTATATCATTAGCATTTGACAAAAACACCGCTTTAAACTTGCCTGGCGTTATAAATTCCGGACTTACTAAATGACATTCAACCAAACTTTTCATATGAACCGCGTTCATATCTGAAATATTCCAGCAATTAAATCCATAATTTTTGAATTCATCGGCCAACAAAGCTGTTTTTATGTCATTTATAACCGCACTTTTCATATTGTCATTCAATTTGCACGGAAAGGGATACTTAGAAATATTTCTTGCAAACCGAATTCTCGTACTTATAGCAACATCGCAGTATTCGCCGGCTTTTTCAAACCATTTATTCATTGTCGGAGCACTCCTTTTCTTGCAAATTTTTGAGTTCGTCTCTAATTTTTGCAGCTTCCTCGAAGTTTTGCTCGTTAATTGCAATTTTCATACGTTCGTTAAGGGTTTGAATTTTATTTTTAACAATATTTTCCTCGCCGGCCGCAGAAGCGCATTTTCCAGAATGTTTCGTGTTGCCGTGAATTCTTTTTACAGAAGGCATAAGCTGTTCAAAAAAAACGTCGTAGCACTTGGTACAACCGACTTTTCCGCTATTTGAAATGTCCTCGAATGAGGAGCCACAGAAATCGCAGCGCTTGTTGTTTAAAGGCATAAGTTTAGGTTCGATGTTTGCAAAGAAACTGCCCAAAAGATTATCAAAATCGAAACCAAAGCCGTCAAAAATATTTGAGTATCCCAATTTAGCGGCGCATTTTTCGCAAAGCATATATTCTGTCAATTCGCCGTTAATAATTCTTTTTATATGGGTATTTGCCTGATTTTTTCCGCAAGACTGACACAACATAAATATTCCTCCCTACACTTGAGTTAATAACATATTTTTCAAAACAGAAGCTCTCAGAGTACAGCGCAAATTTACCGGGACGTCCGAATAAACTCTGTCGGAAACGGCGCTCAGCATCAATTTGCTGGTGTTTTCAGAAATTATTCCGCGCTGAACCAAGCTGTCTATAATCATTTCTGCCGAAATAGCGTCCAATTTTGAGCCTATAGAATTTATTATATTCATGATTGCTGTACTTTTTTCGGTTTTTATGCGGGTAATTCTGATATATCCGCCGCCGCCACGCCGACTTTCCACAATGTACCCATGTTCCGGCGTAAATCTTGACGTTATAACGTAATTTATTTGACTGGGCACGCACCCGATATTATTAGCCAATTCGTTTCGCTGAATTTGAATGTCACCGTGAGATTCCTCCAAAAGCTCCAGTAGATATCTCGCGACCTCATCGCTGATTCTCAAAATTTCTCATCTCCTTTTAAGCAGAAATTGGTTTTGATAGATTTAACTTTAACTTTCTTTGACCTTTAACATTATAAAACAAAAGTCAAACTAAGGTCAAAGTCAAATAAAGTCTATTTTATGCGAATTAAATTTATATATTTTATTTTTTCTTAAAATATCTCACGATTTCTCAAAATTGATTAAAAATTTAAGTTATTTTGAATCGACTTTAAATTTTGGCAGTAACCAGACGACAACGAACTCCATATGATGATATTGAAATAAACAAAAGGAGGTCAACAATATGTGTAACAATAGTTTTGGCGGAGGCTGCTCATGGATTATCCTATTGATACTCATTTTATGTTGCTGCTGCGGAAACAATGGTAACGACTGTGGTTGCGGCAATGGCTGTGGCTGCTAATTTGATTGAAAATTGAGTTGCAAAAAAAGCCTCGCGAGGTATAGTGCGGGGCTTTTTATTTGTTGTCGATTATTATATAATAACATTTATATCATCGTCGAAATCTGATCATCGTCGAAATCTGAACTTTTTCATGAGCGAGATAAATGCTCCTGCCATCTCAGTAATAATTTAGCTTTTTTAATGGAACAAAACGACAAATTTCGACATAGATTTCCGTTTTATTGGTTATTTGTACAAATTTTCTTTTAAGTGTTGTAAATACCTTCTAATTATGCTATAATAAAATTATATTATTAATAATAGGAGGTTTTTATGAAAGGTAAAAAAATAGTTTCTTTAGGTCTGACGTTGTCTTTGGCCTTTTCGCCGTTAACTTGTACGCGTGTATTTGCTGAAAAAACTACATCAACTCAAATAAATTTTGATGCAAATGTTAAAAGTTCAGAAGAGTATAAGTTATTAAAAGAAAAACTTGAAAAATGCATGGCAGAGCAAGCAAAATTAGAAAAAAAGGTTAAAAAAGAAAATAAAAAAAGTTTGTCTTTAATCAAACAAATTATTAAATTAGGTATATTAATAACAATATTCTCTGTTATTGTGGCTGAATATTATAATTTTAAATGTTATAATGATTACAATATTAAAACACCTTTTTTCCGGAACATCGTAGAAAAATTTACAGATTACACCGGATTAATCGTTCGTGGTATCTGCCCAAAGATTCTTAGGCCTTTTAGGGATTACGGTGCGCAAGTTGATGAATTGCTTATTAGACTTTCGGATTTTTTAGAAAATTCAATAAGATCTTTAAAAAATTTAATAAACCCTGAGGAAGAAAATAATTTAGCTGATGATTTATAAAAACAGCCCCGCACTATACCGCGCGGGGCTTTGCTATTAAAATTTATCTCTGTAAAAATCGTCAGGCAAAAGATGCCTGCCTTTTTTTCTGCGTTTTTTGTGCCCAGATATGTTTTGAATAGGAACATCCGCGTTACTTTTGCCCTTAATCATGACGAAAATCACAATAGCAACGCCCACCAAAATGTATACCCAAGCGATAATTCCGGCGAAATAATTAGTGGATTCATTTTTTTCTGTAGCGGTAGGAGCGACGACTTCAGGAAAATCTATTTCAGAGGACTCAACTTTTGGCAAATCTTCTGGAGTTTGAGATTTTTCTTCGTTAGTTTTATCGTCACTCGCAGGTTTGGCTTCAGAAGTTGCCTGTTCAGAGGCAACTTTATTTGTCGCAGATGAGTCGCTGTTTGTGTGCGCAACGACTTCTGGCTTGCTTTCGACATTTTCTTTATGTGCGATGGTTTGAGAAGCTGTATTTTCGGAATTATTTGATGGAGCCCACGTATTTGAATTTGTAGCAGGCGCTGAATTTTCTGGTTTTGGAGCAGTGGGAGTGCTGTTATTTGCAGATGAATTTGTGCTGGGTTGAGTTTTTGTTGAAGAAGGCGGAGGGGAAACAGCGACTCTTGAACGGCTCGAAGATTTCGACGACGAGTTGACTTTGCTAGTAGAGCCAGAAACACCGGAGTTAGAATTTGAGCTGTTGTTAGCTGAATTTGATGAAGCTCCATTAGAGCTTGAACTGGAGCTGGACGATGAACTTTGTGACGAACTGTTGCTTTGATTTAAGATAGCGGAAGCGTTTAAATTGCAAAAAGTAATTAAAAATGCGCTTAATATTAAGCAAAAATTTAATTTAAAGAAAATAGTATACTTATTTTTCATTTTAAATCGTGCACTTTTATGTTTAAAATTGCGAAAATACTTGCACGAACCTCCTTTTCACAGCAAAATACATAAAAAAACAAAAACCGATACCTACATTATAACATAATTATATTTTTAAGCAATACAAAATTTAAATTTTACATAATTCCCGACCTATTTTTTACAGTGTCTGCAAATTGATTCACGTAGTTTAAAATTGCATCTGTCACGTCATATATACCAGAAAAATCCACGGTGCAAGACTCATTCATAAATCTAATTTTAAAATAATGCCCGTCATCATGAGAATCCTTGTAAATAAACCAGGGATTATTATCGGCGAACCCGATTTTTCGGGTATTTTTTTCCACTATAATAAATCCCATAAGCAAAATTAAAATAAGCAACGTAGAAATCATGCTGTTAAAAATAGTTTTAATTGATAAAATTTGTTTTTGCAATTTAATCATCCTAAAATTTTATTTAAAGTCCCTCAAAAACATTAACGAGCGCATTTCCGATTAAAGTTCCACTGTAAACCGCCTCGTTTAGAGTGTTGACTTCGGTTCCGACTTCGATAAGCAACGACGAGTGAGTTTTATTCATATTGTACTTTACCGGTCCGAAAAATAAAGAGCGAGTCATGCCGGGATATAAGGTTTCGGCGCTTTTTTGAAGTCTAAGGGCGAATCGAAGATTAAATTCCCAGTCAGGAAAATTCATACTTCCGTCCAAATCGCAGCCCGACATAATCATAATTTGAGCAGCTTTTTTGTTGCCAACCCTAAAAGTAGGCTTAATTTTGCCGCGCTCGTTATTTCCGATAGTATCGCGATGAATGTCGATTGTCACTTGAATTGATGGATGTTCGGCCAAATTTTTGTCGATAGTTTCAGCGCTTCGTTTATAAGAGCCACTAAAACTCGGAGAATCATGGCAAGTAGTGTCGTGAATAGACCCGATGCCGGCCTTTTTTAAGCTTTCGCAAATGGCGTCGCCGACTCTAACGACACTGAAACGTTTGTCTTCGGTTCGCGGATAAAAACTCTCAAAATAGAAGCCCTGGTCTTTATCCATGAACGACTCACAAGTGTGCGTATGATAAATCAAGACTTGCGGAGAACCGTCTTTTTTTATGGACATATCAGGCTTTTTGGAAAGTTCCTCTGCGATGTTCAGGTCGATTCCGGACTTATTATTAACATAAAAATTTTCATATTTTAAACCGCTGTCACCGAAATGGCTCTCGATGATTTTAAAAGTATTTTCGCCTTCTTTATGAGGAATCGAAAAATCGGAAATATCCGGATAAGCGTCGGCCTGTTGACTGACTTTTTCTATGCCACTATTTTCTAAATCAGAAATTAAAGAAGTGCTCGGCTTGTGAATATCCAGGCTAACGACATCATTGATATTGAAATCTCCTACATTAATTTTTGTTTCGGCGCAACGCATATCGCCGTCCGACATAATAAAGCTCAAAGAAAATACCTCAAACAGCCCCAAATTTTTTTTAGATAACTCGAAAGTATGCAGAGCCAGGCATATGCAACACACAGCAGTTGAACTGGTTGATAAAAAATAAAGGACAAATTTTTTAAATTTTTTGACGTCGATTAACATCCTTTTACCTCCAACCATCCGAAGAAGATTTAATCTTAAGTAAAAATATGCTATGGGGGCAAAATTTATGCCAATCTTCAAACGAGTGACATGATATCTTTTACAGAAAAATTTGGCTGTAATGCACCGTTTATAGCCATTGCCAGCAGTTTTGACGAGCGTTCAATAAGCAAGTCAATTTCTCTGGGAGTGACCATCATAGGTTCCCCGCGAGGGGAGGTTTTTTGAAATATTTTTTCGGAACTTGCATTTGCATCTGAATTCAATAGATTTCTAGCCAAAGTTTGAGCATCAACAACGGTTGGAACGCCGATTCCGATTACCGGAACGCCCATAGATTCTTGATTTATGCCGGGTCTAGCGTTCCCAACGCCGGAGCCGGGAGAAATTCCAGTATTACAAATTTGAATAGTCGTGCCAAGCCTGCTGGTTTCCATAGAAGCTAGCGCATCGACAACAATTAACGCAGCGGGCTTTATTTTTTTTACAACGCTTTGAATAATTTCGCTGACTTCGATTCCGGTTTGCCCCAAAACCCCAGGAGCAATCGCTGCAACAGAGCGCAGTGCTTCAAGGCCGGTCGAACGAGCAATTTCGCCAGTAATGTGTCTGGTTGCCAAGATAGATTTTATTGTTTTAGGCCCCAATGCATCGGGAGTTATCGCTTCGTTACCCAAACCTACCACGAAAATTAAACCTTCACTCGGTAGTAGATATCGTATTTGCTTTGAAATTACTTCTATTTTATCGTCGATATTTTGAAAATTGTCCGTAAAAGTCGGTAGTTCTACGGTAATATATTCTCCTTTTAACTTGCCTAATTTCTTTGCGGACGAGTCAGTTTCAATCGTAACCTGAGTTACTTCTAGGTCGCCGATATTTTTTTTTTGCTGTTTTATTCCGTTGTCTGCACGTTCCAAAAGTTGAACTGCTTCCATCGCCAAATCCGTTCTAAAATTCATTAAAAACACCTCTATTTACGCATTTCTCTTTATATTATTGAGCTTTATCTGCGTTCATATTCCGGTTTTGGTAACTTTTTAATCAACTTTACGTAAAAAAACTCAAAACCTCTTGATTTTTTGTCCGCTTAATGTTATCATAATTTGTAATTGGCAAATTATTAAAGGAGGTGCTCGTATGCCTAATATTAAGTCTGCAAAAAAACGCGTTAAGGTTATTGCTACTAAAACCGCTAAAAATAAAGCTTATAATTCTGCTTTGAAAACTGCCATAAAAAAGGCTGTTGTTGCTGTCGATTCTAACGCTGCCGATAAAGTTGAATGTGTCCGTTTGGCTGTTAAAAAAATCGACCAGGCAGAGTCTAAAGGAATTCTTCATAAAAATACCGCTTCTAGAAAAAAATCTGCGCTCGTTCGTAAATTAAATGTCGTTTCAGCTTAGTTTCTTTCTAGACGCCGCTTAAGCAGAACTTTTTGTTCTGCTTTTTATTTTTTATTGACTTTTTTTTGTTTTTTTATTATAATTGTCTTATTAAATTATGGGGGTGCTCCTATGAAACGTAACGATAAATTTGGCCTGATTATTGCAATCGTCGCTACTGCCGCAACTATCGCGGCTGCTGTCGCTACTGCTATTGTTTATTTTGAGAAAAAAAGAAAAGACGATGAAGATTTAGACCATTACTTGGATTGTTCTATTCAGTAAATTAATAAGATTTTTTTATATGTTGAAATAGGAGCCGCGCGGTATAGTGCGGCTCCTATTTTTGCAGTAGATGCGGCACACTATACCGCGTGCCGCATCTAACCGAATAAAAATAAATCAGCTAAGCAATAATTCCACCACCAAGAACGATGTCGCCATCGTAAAAAACAACAGATTGACCGGGGGTAACCGAGCGCTGTTTGTTCTCAAAAATGACTTTAACTTTGTTGGGGGAGAGCTGAATTAATTTGGCTTTTTCTGGTTTTGCTTGATATCTAATTTTGGCCGTGACTTCAATTTCGCCTGGAATTCTGTCAAACGGGATAAAATTAACGTTTGTAGCAATAAGTTCTTCGGAATATTGTTCGCCCTCCTCGCCTAAAATGACAGTATTATCGGCCGAATTGATGCCAATAACATACATTGGTTTGCCAAAAGTAACGCCCAACCCTTTTCTTTGGCCAATTGTATAATTTAAAATACCGTCGTGTTTACCGAGAATATTACCGGATTTATCCACGAAATTGCCTTTTTGGCCGATAAAATTAAAATTATTTTTAATAAACTCAACGTAATTTTCATTTTTAATAAAGCAAATTTCTTGACTATCTGGCTTTTTAGCAACAGGAAGTCCAAAAACTTCAGCGATTTCGCGAGTTTGAGTTTTTTCAAGATTTCCTAAAGGAAATAACGTGTGTGCCAAGTGATTTTGTGTAAGGTTATATAAGACATAACTCTGGTCTTTGCTGCTGTTTGCACGTTTTAAAAGCCACTTATTTTTTGTCGCATCAAATTCCACTATAGCATAGTGACCTGTCGCAATGTAGTCAAAGCCGTGTTCCATAGCGTAGTCGAACATTGCGCCGAACTTTAAAAATTTATTGCAAACGACGCAAGGATTTGGAGTTCTGCCGTTGCAATATTCGTTTACGAAATTTTCTATGACTTTTTTCTCAAATAAGTCAGTAAAATCCGCGACCATGTGTTTTATTCCAAGTTTATCCGCAACAATTTTTGCGTCGACAATGTCTTTATTCAGATTATTTTCGTTTTGATAAGTTTGATTCAAATACTTTTCCGGCTTTAATTTTAATGTAACTCCAGTGACGTCATAACCTTTTTGTTTAAGCAGCAGCGCGGTAACAGACGAGTCGACGCCGCCGCTCATGCCAACCATAACTTTTTTACTCATAAATTTTTCAATAAGCTTTTGCTTAAATCCTCCAATCATACATTAGCCGAGTCGTTTATTATGCGCCATTTGACTCCTTGAGGGGTGTCTTCCAGCACAACATTTTTACTTTTTAGCTCGTCGCGAATTTTATCTGCAGTTGCCCAGTCTTTGTCTTTTCGGGCTTGTTGTCTTTTTTCTATCAATTTTTCTATTTCATCGTTTAACGAATTTGCTTCTTTGTTGTAAACCAACCCCAAAACATCTGCCAATTCGTCGAATAAGTCGATTGCGAACTGAACGGTGGCTTTTGATACATTATTTTTAATATTTATATTCGTGTTTATTTCTCTAACCAAATCAAATAAAACCGCAAGAGCATCGGCTGTATTCAAATCGTCGTCCATAGCCTCGATAAATTTAAATTTGTAAGACAACAACTTTCCACGCAACTTCATTTCAGCAACGGATTCATCATTAAGAGATTTTTCGAGAATAAATTCTAAATTATTCCTGCAAGTGTATAATCTTTCCAACGAAGCGATGCATTGCTCGATTATTTCTTTGCTGTAATTTATAGGGCTTCTGTAATGAGCCGACAGCATCAAAAAGCGAATCGGTTCGTAGCCGAACTGAGAAGCCACATCTCTGACGGTAAAGAAATTGTTAAGCGATTTGGACATTTTTTTGTTGTTTATATTGATGTACCCGTTGTGCATCCAGTAATTGGCAAACGGCACACCATTGCAGCATTCACTTTGAGCAATTTCGTTTTCGTGGTGAGGGAAAATTAAATCTTGGCCGCCACAGTGAATGTCAATGGTTTTGCCAAGGTATTTATTTGCCATCGCAGAGCACTCGATGTGCCAGCCGGGGCGACCTTTTCCCCACGGAGACTGCCAATAAGGTTCATTTGGCTTTGCAGACTTCCACAACGCAAAATCCATTGGGTCTTCTTTAGTTTCGCCGATACTTATTCTTGCGCCGGCTTCCAAGTCCTCCAACGGCTGATGAGATAATTTTCCATATTCTCTAAAATGTTTTGTCCTAAAATAAATGTCATCATCTTTTGTTCTGTAAGCAAAGCCTTTTTCCATCAACTGCTTTATTATCGCAATCATCTCGTTGATATTATCTGTAGCTTTTGGGTGAACGGTAGCTTCTTTTAGGTTCAACCCTTTTGCGTCTATTTGATATTCTTCTATAAATTTTTGTGCAACGGTTTTGTAATCAGTGCCTTCTTCGTTGGCTTTTTTTATAATTTTATCGTCTATATCTGTAAAATTTTGAATAAAATCGACTTTTAGCCCTCTGTATTCAAGATAACGACGCAAAACATCGAATACGCAAAGTGGTCGAGCATTTCCAATATGAATGTAATTGTAAACAGTTGGGCCGCACGAATAAATTTTTGCGTTACCTTCTTTTATTGGAGAAAATTCTTCTTTTTTTCGCGTCATGGTGTTGTAAATTTTCATTTTTGAAGCTCCTTTATTAAAATTATTTTTAATTTTGCAAATTACGCAGCAATTTTATAAAAAACAAACCGCCACCATCTTCCTAAAAAAGGAAAACAGAGGCGGCAAAATAAAACAATTAAGCCACGGTCCCACTCCGAATTTATTGCTCAAAAGTCATGTAACGGTGACGAAACCGCATAGAAATACTTCTAAAAAAGGTTCTTTCTATGAGCTAAAAAGTGCATTCTTCAGACATTTAATAAAAAGTAATCGCAGCAAAATACTTTCTCTCTGATATTAAAATTGTCTGAGTACTGGTCTTTCTCAACGCATTTGTACGATATTCATACCATATAACAATTATTATATACAAAAAAAATAATAATGCAACCCTATTTTGAATTTTTTATGATATAGAAGTTTTCTTTCAGGTATATGTAGCCGGAAAAAACGGTAAAAATCATAGCAATCCACAAGAAAAAATTGTTAATTGACGAGATAAAATTCAATTCGTTGTAAGAAAGATTTGCGATATGTTGAGAGAAGCACTGCGAAATTAAATTTACAATTATGGCGATAATTTGCGTTACAGTTTTCGTCCGTCCCCAGATGTTTGCCGCGACAACTTTTCCAGAACTCATCGCAACCAGACGCATTGACGTTACAAGAAATTCTCTGAGCAGAACGATAATTACCGGTACGGAACTTATTAAATTTAAGTCCACAAAACAGATAAATGCCGACATAACCAGCATTTTGTCAGCTAGTGGGTCTAAAAACTTGCCAAAATTCGTTATTTGACCATATTTTCTTGCAAGTTTACCGTCTAAATGGTCCGTGAGTGACGCGACTAAAAAAACAATCAAAGCAAGGAAAAATCGGTTAGGAATCGACTTCACAAGCAGAAATACTATTAAAATAGGAATAAGAAATATCCTAAATATTGTAATTTTATTAGGGATATTAAACAAAATTTTATACCTGCCTTTACAATGTCAATTTTTGAGTTAATTTTGCGCTGATTTTTGAACTTTTAAGCGCCTCTCATGGGGAACCGTGCCAAGCGTACGCTTGAGTAAGTTGGTGACAGAATCACCAACTTATGGATTGTCGACTTTATCCCGACAATCAGCACGGTTCCAGGCTTGCTGTGAGAATTTAAGAATCGAGCACCTGTTTAATATCGTCCCAAGAGTATCCGTGTCTTTGCAAAAAAGCAACCGCACGCTTTTTTACTTTTTCATCAGAGCAAGCCGTCTTGTATTTTTTATCGACTAAAATTCGAATTTGCTCAACCGCATCGCATTCTAAACCAGACAAAACCTCGCAAATTGTATCTTTATCAATTCCTTTTTGCGAAAGTTCAAATTCGGCTCTTCGCTTTGAAAAAAATTTGTTAAAAAGCAGTTCTTTCGCGTATTTTTTAGCAAAAACCTCGTCATTTACAAAGCCTAATTCTTCCATACGCGCGACAACTTTTTCTACTGACGCCGAACAATAATCTTTTTTCAGCTTGTCGTTTAATTCTTTTTTAGAATAATCTCTAAACGACAGCAAGTATAAAGCCTTATCTTTTGCACGCTTGAAATCCGAATCAAATTTAAGTTTCGACAAAAATTCATCATCTACCGAAATTCCAACTTTAACGCCATTTCGAGCCAGAATTTCGTTGTCAATTTTCGCCCAAGATGCATCGTCAACAAAGACGGCGCTCAACATTTTGCGCTCATTTTTTAAGCCTGTTATGTACACGATTAATCGTCAACGGTTATGTCGATGTTGGCCTTCACGTCGGTTTCGGATTCCTCAACAACCGGCACTTCGACGGGTATTGCAACAGCTATGGCGGCAGCTTTTAAATTTGCTTTTCCGTAAAGTTTATCAACATTTGCATTGACTTTTTCTTCGATTTCTGAAGCAATTTTTTCATTTTCGCGGAAGAGTTCTTTAACTTTATCTCGACCCTGGCCCAATTTTTCGTCTTTATAAGAGAACCATGCGCCACTTTTTTTAACTATATCGAGTTTTACCGCCAAGTCCAAAAGCTCGCCCTCGCGAGAAATTCCCGTGCCGTACATTATATCGAATTCAGCCTCTCTAAACGGCGGAGCAATCTTATTTTTGACGACTTTTGCACGAGTTCTAGCGCCTATTATTTCTGTGCTGGATTTCAAAGTTTCGATTTTTCTAACTTCTATGCGAACGGAAGAATAAAATTTCAAAGCGCGACCACCAGGCGTAACTTCTGGATTCCCATAAACTATGCCGACTTTTTCGCGAAGCTGATTAATAAATATCGCGACGCAATTGGATTTTGAGATTGCGCCGGCTAATTTTCTTAGTGCCTGGGACATTAATCTGGCTTGAAGTCCAACGTGAGCATCGCCCATTTCGCCTTCGATTTCGGCCTTTGGAACCAGCGCAGCAACAGAGTCGACGACGATAACATCGATTGCACCGGAACGCACCAGAGATTCTGTAATTTCGAGCGCCTGCTCGCCGGTATCCGGCTGAGAAACCAACAAAGAATCCACATCTACGCCCAAAGCAGCGGCATAAACTGGGTCTAATGCGTGTTCAACGTCGATAAAAGCAACATTTCCGCCGTTTTTTTGTCCTTGCGCAATGCAATGCAGCGACAATGTGGTTTTACCAGAAGATTCGGGCCCATAAATTTCAATTATACGACCTCTTGGCAAACCGCCGATTCCGAGAGCTAAGTCCAAAGACAAAGACCCGGTTGGAATCGCGTCCACTTGCATAGCTTGACTTTGTCCCAAACGCATTACGGCACCTTTTCCGAACTGCTTTTCTATTTGTCCTAACGCTGTTTCAAGCGCTTTTTTCTTGTCTAACGCCATTATTTGCCTCCTAATTTTGAGAAATATTTTTATTATAATTATAACTTTTTTTCAAATTTAAATCAACAGATAATGTAAATTGACACAAATTTTCTCGAATTTTATTGCAAATAGTTCTGAAATCCGTTGATAGAACTTAAAATTTAATATATAATGAATTTTAAGTCGATGAAATAAATAAGGGGGCATTTTTTTTGGCAGAATCTATAGTTACAACGATAACAAACAATTTAACTAGTGTTATTCCAGCCGAGATTATAATTTTTATCGTGTCTTTGTTGCCTATTTTGGAGCTTCGTGGAGGACTTATCGCAGCTAGTTTACTTAGAGTAGATTGGCTATGCGCTTTTCCTATTTGTATTATTGGAAATTTATTGCCATTACCGTTTATTTTGCTGTTTATTGATAAGATATTCGCGTTTTTAAAGAAAACTCGCTTGAAAAAAGTTGTTGAACACTTTGAAAAAAAGGCAAGTGCCAAAAGCAAATCAGTTGAAACTCACAGAAAGTGGGGCCTTTTTGTTTTTGTAGCGGTGCCACTGCCTGGTACGGGCGGATGGACAGGCGCTTTGGTTGCAGCTATGATGAGAATGAAGGTAAAAGAAGCGTTTCCGCCTATTATTCTCGGAGTAATAACTGCGGGAATAATAATGTCTGTCATTTCGTACGTTATTCCGGCGTTATTTTGACCATTTAGCCGGAAGTTTTTGCGGACTGTATTGAAAAGTTTTTGATTTTGGGGTATAATTCTAATTTATATATTGCTACTTTAACTTTTTTAAAATGAGGCGATACTGTGAAGTTGAAATTTACCAAAATGCACGGCTGTGGCAACGATTATATCTATTTTGACTGCTTTGATCAGGTGATAAATAATCCTGGAGCGCTGAGTGTAAAATTATCAGACAGGCGCTATGGAATCGGTGGTGACGGGATTATTTTGATTTGTCCGTCGAAGGTTGCGGATACGAAAATGCGGATGTTTAATCTGGATGGCAGCGAAGGAAAAATGTGTGGTAATGGAATTCGTTGTGTTGGGAAATATTTGTACGACAATGATATTGCGAAAAAGTCTGAAATTTCAATCGAGACTTTGAGCGGAATTAAAAACTTAAAAATTTTAGAAAATAACGGAAAAGCGGAGCTTTTGACCGTAAATATGGGAAAACCAGAGCTTGCAGCTGAGAAAATTCCGGTTAATCTGAATTTAAGCAAAATTATCGACTATGAAGCAACTTTCGGTGGCAAAGATTATAACATAACGTGCGTTTCTATGGGAAATCCGCATTGTGTAGTTTTTTGCAATGATATAAATTCGATTGACATTGAAAAAATCGGGCCGGCGTTTGAAAATAGCGAGTTATTTCCGGAGAAAGTGAATACGGAATTTGTGGAAATTGTCGACAAAAATATTCTAAACATGAGAGTGTGGGAGCGAGGCAGCGGAGAAACTTTAGCTTGTGGAACAGGTGCTTCTGCAGCCGTTGTGGCCGCGGTTTTAAATGGCTTTTGTGCGAAAAATGAAGACGTTACCGTAAATTTGAAAGGTGGCGTTTTGACGATAAATTACACCGATGACGCGGTTTACATGACGGGCGGTGCAGAAAAAGTTTTTGAAGGGGTAGTTGAGGTATGACAAAATATATTTTTGTAACAGGCGGAGTGGTTTCCGGCTTGGGAAAGGGCATAACAGCGGCGTCTTTGGGCAGATTGTTGAAGTCGAAAGGGCTGAAAATTGCGGCACAAAAATTAGATCCGTACATAAATGTTGACCCTGGAACAATGAGTCCGTATCAGCATGGAGAAGTTTTTGTCACCGAGGACGGCGCCGAAACTGACCTCGATTTGGGTCATTACGAGAGATTTATTGACGAGAATTTGAATAAATTTTCAAATTTGACAACCGGAAAAGTTTATTGGAATGTATTGAAGAAGGAAAGAAATGGTGAATATCTCGGCGAAACTGTGCAGGTAATTCCTCATATTACCAACGAAATCAAAAATTTTGTATACTCGGTGGGCGAAAAATCTCACGCGGATGTCGTAATTACAGAAATTGGCGGCACTACCGGAGATATCGAAAGTCAGCCGTTTTTGGAGGCAATTAGACAAGTCTCGCTCGAGGTGGGGAAAGAAAATTGTCTGTTCGTCCACGTTACACTCGTGCCTTATATCAAAAGTTCCGGTGAGTATAAGTCTAAACCGACGCAGCATTCGGTTAAAGAATTGCGCGCGCTCGGAATTAATCCGGATATAATTGTTGCTCGCTGTGATGAACCTTTAAGCGTCGGCATTCGGCAGAAAATTTCGCTTTTTTGCAACGTAAAACCTGACTGCGTTATTGAAAATATGACGGTTTCTTCGCTTTATCAGGTGCCTTTAATGCTGGAAGAAAGTAATTTTTCTGCGATAGTTTGTCGTGAACTTGGGCTGAGTTGTCATGCGGGGGATATGTCCGAGTGGCTTGCGATGGTGGACAGAATAAGTGCGCGCGATAAAATTGTTAAAATCGCGCTGGTCGGCAAGTATGTCAAATTGCATGACGCATATCTCTCTGTGGCGGAAGCTTTGAGTCACGGAGGCTTTGAGAATGGCGCGGAAGTTGAAATAAAATGGATTGATGCGGAACTTGTTACGGATTTTAATGCGAAGGATTTGCTGTATGACTGCGATGGCATCTTGATTCCCGGCGGTTTCGGCGACAGGGGCGTCGATGGAAAAATTTATGCGATAAGGTTTGCCAGAGAAAATAATATTCCGTTTTTGGGAATTTGTTTGGGTATGCAGACCGCTGCAATGGAATTTGCGCGCAATGTTTTAGGCTTTGATGACGCGAATTCAAGCGAATTTAACCCAGGAGGAAAATGTTCGGTAATTGACTTGATGAAAGACCAACTTGGAAATTTGCCAAAAGGCGGTACGATGCGGCTTGGAGCTTACACGTGCAAGATAAAATCCGGTACGGTTATGCAAAAAGCTTATCGTGCGGACGAAGTTGATGAGCGGCATAGGCACAGATACGAATTTAATAATGATTTTCGCGAAGTTTTTGAGAAAAATGGGATGATTTTTTCGGGAACGTCTCCAGATGGCTTGCTAGTTGAGGCTATCGAGTTGCCTGCAAATGATTTCTTTGTTGGGGTTCAATATCATCCAGAGTTTAAAAGTAGGCCGAATCACGCGCACCCGCTGTTTAGAGAGTTTATTCGCGCTTCTTTGGAAAATAAAAACAAATCAAATATTTTTTGAGAGGATTTTATTGAGATGAATTTAAATTTGAACTATTTGAATCTTAAAGACAGCTATCTTTTTGCGAATATAGCCAAAAAATCTGGCGAATTTTCAAAAAATCACCCCGACGCAGAAGAGGTAATCAGTCTTGGTATAGGAGACGTCACTTTGCCGTTGTGCCCGGCGGTTACCGACGCTATGCAGGAAGCCGTTTTGGAGATGAGCAAAAAAGAAACTTTTAAAGGCTATGGCCCTTACCAAGGCTATGATTTTTTGCAAAACGCGATAAAAAATTATTATGCAGACAAAAATATTGAGATAAATTTGGACGAAATTTTTGTCAGTGACGGCGCAAAAAGTGACGTTGCCAATATTTTGGACATTTTTTCGAGCGAAAACACCGTGCTTATTCCGGACCCGGTTTATCCGGTTTACGTTGACACAAATGTGATGGCAGGTCGAAAAATACAGTACATTAACGCCAACAAAGAAAATGATTTTTTGCCGTTGCCGGATGAAAGTGTAAAAGTGGACATAATTTATTTATGCTCACCGAACAACCCGACTGGCGCGGTTTATAATCATGAGCAGCTGAAAAAATGGGTGGATTATGCGCTGGAAAACAAGGCGATTATTTTATTTGATGCGGCTTATGAGGCCTTTATTTCTGAATCAGATTTACCACGCAGCATTTTTGAAATCGAAGGCGCCAAAAAATGTGCGATAGAATTGTGCTCATTTTCGAAAACGGCTGGGTTTACCGGAGTTAGATGCGGATACACTGTTGTGCCCAAAGCCTTGATTTTTGACAATATTTCTGTAAATAATTTATGGTTCAGACGGCAGTCAACAAAGTTTAATGGCGTGTCTTATGTTGTTCAAAGGGGCGCTGCGGCGGTGTTTTCTAAAACCGGATTGACTCAAATCAAAGAAAATATAAATTATTACAAAGAAAATGCGCATCTTATTGCCGAGATTTTGCACAAGAAAAATATTTATTTTACCGGTGGAGAAAATTCACCTTATATTTGGCTGAAGTGCCCCGATAATATGTCATCTTGGGAGTTCTTTGATTATTTATTGGAACGTGCAAATATTGTTGGAACGCCAGGTGCCGGGTTTGGCCAAAACGGTGAGGGCTTCTTCAGATTGACTTCTTTTGGCGACCGAGAAAATATTTTAAAAGCAGTGCAAAGGTTAAAAAATCTTTAAAAGATGTGCTTTTTGTAGAGCAAGTGCGCCCGCGCGGTATAGTGCGGGCGCAAACTAAGGTTTTGCTGTTTTATAATTGTGATAAAAAGTTTGTTTATTACTGGCTTTTAAAGCAAAATTATAGTAAAAACTATTGAAAAAATTTTTTTATGTGTTATATTTATTATTATGTGTTAGTATAGTTGAAATTAATAATATACATAGAATCGGGAATAGCGCACGAAATTAACGCGTTTTTGAAGATTACTTATCAAGACAAAAATATAAATTTTTATTTTTAGGAGCGATTAAAAAGTGAATATAAGCTTAAAAAAGGTCATTCCGATGGTATTATCTGCTTGTATGGCCATGCCGTTTGTTTCTGGATGTGGAAGCAAAAGTTCTTCTGCCAGCCAAACGAGTAACAACTACGACCTGTATATTTTTAGTTCTAAAGGCGAAATAACTTCTCAGTTTGAAGAACTGTGCAAGCTGTATGAGAGTGAAAAGGGCGTAAAAATAAAACTGCAGCAAATTGGTTCTGGCACGGAACATAAGGATACTTTGCGTATTCAAATGAACTCATCTAGTAAGCCCGGAATTTATTCTTTGCAAGGGCTGCGCGAACTGTATGAGTATGAGATGAGCGGCTCTGTTATGGACCTAAATAATGCTTCTTCTTCAAAATTTAAAGCGTTGGCTGATTCAGTTCCGCAAAATTTAAGATTGACTTCTGACGGAAAAAATAATTTCGGAATCCCATACAATATCGAGGGTTACGGATACATAGTAGATAGGCAAATGCTGGCGGATTTACTAGGTTCTGACAATGTAGATGCGTTCTTAAAAGACATGAAAGCGGCTTCTTATGAGGAATTTGGAAATTTTGTAGTTAATTTGAGCGATTACATAAAGGGGAACAAGTCCAAGAGCTTTATTTTAAACGGAAATACATACAGTTTAAATTCAGTTAAGATCGGTTTGGCGAAAAATTTAACAGGAGTATTTTCGGTTGCAGGTTCGGAACCTTGGACTTTTGGCGACCATATGATGAATATCGCATTAAATGCCGCATTTAAATCTCCAAGTGACTTTATGAATGCAAGCGATTCTCAAATTGATGCGATGGAAGGTGCATTTACGAAGTATTTGCGCGCGCTTGATTTAAAAACCTCTCACGCGGCGGGCGATAATGAGGTTCTAAAACGCGGTGCACAGTTTATTAATACGACTTCAAGCGACTATAATAAGGCAATTCAAAGGTTTGCCGAGGGAAAAGCGCTGTTTATAAAGCAAGGCAACTGGATACTTCCGAACATAGAAAAAATTAATTCGGAAATGTTGAATCGTCTGGTATTTTTGCCGGTAAAAATGCCGATTTCCGCTGAAGATATAAAGTACGACGGCATGACTGTCGAAAAATTAAACAGTTCAATTCCGGTGTATGTTCCAAACTATTTCGTGATAAATCCTAAAGTAAGCGAGCGTGAACAAAAATTAGCACAGGACTTCTTGGTTTGGCTCAATACATCGGAGAATGCACAAAATTTTGTTATAAATAAGTTCGGATTTATTCCTTATAATGCAAAAGATGATTTAGTGCTGAAAAGTTCATTGAATAATTCTATTTTGGAATATCAGCGAGAGGGAAAAACTTTAGCTGCGGTATATCACGGAACACCAGAAGCTTGGTCCAAAGAAGCCGTTTCAATGAAAATTATGGAGAACCTTTTGACTAAAACAACTTGGTCAAATAGCGACATGGAAGGCATTGCGAATTTTGCGATAGAAACTTATAAACAAATGAAACTAAGGTAGTTTAACAGAGGTTTTTTTGTTATGAATAAATACTATAAAAAGTGGTTTTGGCCACTGTCTGCACCCGCAATTATATTGTTTTTCTTAGTGATTTTTGTTCCGTTTGTCACGGGAGTTTTATACTCATTTACAGCGTGGAAAGGTACATTTTTCTTAAATGGCAAAATTGCTACAAGCAATCCTTTTGGAGCTTTTGTGGGGTTGCAAAACTATGTGGATGCTGTCAATAATGAAAAATTTCAGGTTGCTTTTGGCAATACAATTAAATTTACGATAATCGCAGTTGTTGTTATCAATGTGGTGGCACTGCTTTTGGCACTAATGCTCACCAGCATCAAAAAGTTTGCCGGGTTTTTTAGAGTGATTTTATTTATGCCGAATCTTTTGGGAGGTTTGGCGTTGGGCTTTATATGGCAGTTTATTTTTGAGGTCGTTTTTTCGCAGATATTTTTTGGTCCTGATGGCTTAATTGCGATTGATTTTCTAACAAATATGACTCAAGGCGGCTTAAAATCCATTTTTGCGCTTGTTATTTTAGTTGCGTGGCAGATGGTCGGGTATATGATGATTATTTACGTTGCGGGGCTTAACAACATTTCGGACGATTTGTACGAAGCGGCGCAAATTGACGGAGCAGGTGCGTTTACCAGATTCAGAGTGATAACTTTGCCAATGCTTATGCCAGCTTTTACTATCGTATTTTTCTTAACTTTGGCTAACTGTTTTAAGCTGCTTGACCAAAATGTTGCGCTTACTAACGGCGCGTTTGGAACTCGATTGTTGGCGTTGCAAATTTTAAGAACTCCCGCAGATATGTCTCCGCCAAATTATGGGCAAGCGCAGGCTCAAGCGGTTATTTTCTTTGTTTTAGTTGCGATTATCACGTTGATTCAGGTGAATGTCACGAAGAAAAAAGAGGTGGAATTATAATGAAAAGAAACGTTTTTTCAACTAAAAATAAAACTTTAATCGGCAAAATTTTTAGCTATGTTATTCTAGGAATTTTTGCTGTTTACACAATTTTTCCTCTGATGTTTCTTTTTATTAATTCTTTCAAAAGTCAGGCAGAAATCGGCAATTCTCCGCTTTCTTTGCCGAGCCATTGGGATTTTACCT
The DNA here is from genome assembly GCA_934463265.1 of uncultured Eubacteriales bacterium. Lineage (GTDB taxonomy): Bacteria > Bacillota > Clostridia > Oscillospirales > Acutalibacteraceae > CAG-557. Next base: position 39,896 of record CAKSIU010000006.1, read on the forward strand.
ACATCGAAAATGCTTTTAGTCAGATTAATTTTTCTAAATCTATTTTAATCACGGCGTTTGTAACGATAGTTTCTGTTGCGCTGATTGTTGTAGTTTCTTCGCTCGCGGCGTGGATGCTTGTTCGAAATAAATCTAAAGTTTCGTCGTTTTTGCTGATGATTTTTATCTCTGCGATGTTAATTCCATTTCAGTCGGTCATGTACCCACTCATCGACATGGCAGACAAGTTTAACATGAAAAATTTATTCGGACTTATCATCATGTACGGCGGATTTGGGCTAAGTTTATCCGTTTTCATGTATCATGGATTTATAAAAAGTATTCCGAAATCCATAGAGGAAGCGGCCATAATAGACGGTGCAAATATATTTCAGATATTTTTTCATGTGGTATTTCCGTTGCTAAAATCAACCACGGTGACGGTCGTGATTTTAAACGCAATGTGGATTTGGAATGATTATCTGCTTCCGTTTCAAGTTTTGGGCAACTCGGAGCTAAAAACACTGACGTTGGAGCTATACTTCGCTAAAATGCAGACTTCTCAGTTCGGCAATCCCTGGGAATTGATATTCCCTGCCGTTTTGATATCTATCATACCGATTATCGTTGTATTTTTATTCCTACAAAAGCACATTGTTAAAGGCGTTGCAGACGGTGCACTTAAATCGTAAATAAAAAATCCCCAACCCTTGTAAGTACCCAGTTAAGAGATAATTGGACTAAAAAAGGGTAGGGAAAATTTTTTTATATTTAAAATTTGATACGCCGATGTATTTTATAAACATAAAAAAGAATGAATTGGTATATTTAAGGTGAAATTTTTCATAATATATTTTGTAAAGAATATCTTTTCAACTAATATATTCCATTTCGGAAACCAAATCGCTTATTATTTCTAAAGAAGAATCCGGTTTTATAGAGTTTTCATAGAGAAATTTTATTATATTTCTAACATAATTTTCCGACTCCGATATGCCGTCAAAAAAAGCTTTTTCTGGATTATTGATATCATTTTTTAAAATAATTTCTATTCCAAAATAAGTTAAATCATCCGAAATCGTCTTTACTAAGTTATAGTACACATTCTTTTTACTCTGAATATCAGCGATTTCAGAATACTCTTTTTTGTAGATGTTAGTAATGCACGTCATTTAAAATGACCTCCCTTAAAATTATAATGTGAAAATTTTCGACATTTTTATTATAATCACAATGTGAAAAAATTTCAACATTTTTCGATAAAAATATATTTTTTTTTCTGTTGACAAATATTTTTTTATATGATATCTTATATTTATAGCAAAAAAGGATACTCTGGAGGGGTGTCCGAGTGGTTTAAGGAGCTAGTCTTGAAAACTAGTGATTCCGAAAGGAACCAAGGGTTCGAATCCCTTCCCCTCCGCCATTTAAACTTTTTTATGCTTGAGGTGTATAGTGTTAGCGGTTATGTGATAATATTTTTAAAGTAGAGGAGTGTTTGCGATGAGTAGAGAATTAAATTTGAATGAGTTAGAGGCTGTTTCAGGAGGTTTAACGAAAGCGAAAAAACAAAATCTTCTAGATGAGTTTAATAGTAAGAAAACTGACATTGATTATGATTATGATTTTGATCCGAATGGTTGTAGAAGTGCACTTGAAAATTTGAAAAATAAATATGTTGCTAAAGGTTTGAGTGCTGATGTTATTGACAGAATAATAAGAAATGAAAACTATGTTGATGTTTATAACAGTTTACAGGATGATTAATGGCAAAAGGATGGCATTTGTATATGATAGATAAGAGCGCAAAGGGTCAGCTTATGATGAAGTGCATGCGATGTTTAATTTACGAATTAGAAAAATAATTTTGTTTGGAGGAATACCCAAGTGGTGAAGGGGCTCCCCTGCTAAGGGAGTAGGTCGGGTGACCGGCGCGAGGGTTCAAATCCCTCTTCCTCCGCCAATGTATGGCCACACAGGCCAATTCGCGCATTAATTCTAAAAGCAATCGTTTTCTTTATGCGCATGCTCTTTTAGATTGATAGCACTCCGACGCAATTCGCGTTCGGAGTTTTTTTTAAAATAATTATTTATGTTTTTGCACTCACACGAAAAAATTAGACTGGTGTTTTTTGCACCAGTCTAAAATATTTTTAAGCGTTTATTTTTTAGTTGATGTCGCGTTTTCTAAATGTATAAAGTCCGATTGCGGTTGTAACGCCGATGTAAACAAGCAAGACAATTACGCCTTGAGCGGTTTTGTCAGGGTCGGAGAATGCGCCGTTAATAAAATAAGGAGCAACAGAAAAGTCTGATTTAAATACATCATGAATTAATTTGTTTATCAATTGGACTGCGCTGTTTTCTAAAAAGAAAAAAACGAGAAAAATTGAAAGAGCAGAACCTAAAGAACGAAATAGCATAGCTAAAAGAATTGCAATAGATATATATGCGACGATTGAAAGGGCATACTTTGAAAGCAGGGTGTGAAAGTCTTCGTTATATTTAAAAAATTCCGAAATTTTTGTATTTACCATTATTTGAGCCGTGATAAATGAAGTTAAAAATGAAAGTAAAAGGGTTATTATTGCGAATCCTATGGCAGTAACGAACTTAGAAAGATATATGTATTCTCGCCTGTAACCTTTAGATGCAATGTTTTTAATGGTACCATAGTTGAAGTCAGAAACAGAAAACATGACAGCGAAAATGCCGATTAAAAAAACACATCCAATAAGAACCTGCGGTACAGTTTGAAAAAAGTTTGGTTGAACTGCACTTATAAATTCAGAGAATTCAGGTGCGGTATATAACCAAAATACTGCAATTGATGACAGTAAAGAAGAGAAAATAGTGATGATTGAAATTACCCAAAAGGATGGTGTTCTAAAAGCCTTATAAAAGTCTGTTTTTAAAATATTAAGCATCTTTATTACCTCCGATAACTTTCATAAAGTAGTCTTCCAAGTCGATAGACTTATTGGAAATTGAGTCGACAATAACATCATTTTTAGCCAAAGTACTGTTTACCATGCCAGGATTATCGACAAAATCAGAAATTTCGATAGTATTTTCATTAAGAACAGAAAATTTATCAGTGTTTAATTCGCTTTTTAAAATTTCACAAGCTTTGACAACGTCATTTACCTTGACAATTAGGCTGGCTTTACAACGCTCTGATAATTCCTGCTCGGTAAATTCCTCAACAAGAACGCAGTCATTAATAATACCGTAGCGCGTAGCCAATTTGGATAACTCGCCGAGAATATGGCTCGAAATAAGGATAGTCAAGCCTTTTTCTTGATTTAATTTTTTTAACATTTGGCGAATTTCAATAATACCTTCAGGGTCAAGACCGTTTGTAGGCTCATCAAGAATTAAAAATTCCGGCTCGCCCATCAAAGTCATAGCGATGCCAAGGCGTTGTTTCATACCGAGCGAAAATTTCTTTACTTTTTTATTGCCCACGTTACCAAGACCGACAAGTTTTAAAGTTTCATCGATAATAGACTTGTCCTTAGAGCCGAGCAAAGTCCATTGAATGAGCATATTTTGTCTGGCGCTAAGGTGCGGCACAAAAGCCGGAGCCTCGATAACCGTACCGATTTTGTGACGGGCTTTGTTCAAATTTTTGCTGTCAAAAAGCTCAACAGAACCGCTAGTTGGCTGAGACAGTCCCACCAACATTTTTATAAGAGTAGTTTTACCAGCGCCGTTTCTTCCAATGAATCCGTATATGTCGCCTTTTTTAATGTTCATATTTACAGCCGAAACTGCGACTTTTTTCGAGAATTTTTTTGTAATATCAACAGTTTTTAAAATATTCTCCATAAAATCAACCTCCTTAAAGTCTTTCATATCATTATATCAAAATTTGATAGTGATGTCAATAAGGGATTTAAATTTTTTTGAAATTTTGTACAATGCGTCGAAAAATAATTATAAGAAAGTTTGTTACTTTAGTTTTTTAGCGGCAAGATTCATAACTTTAGAAGCGATAGGTCCAGCGGTTTTAGAGCCGTATCCGGAGTTTTCTACAATCACAGAGAAAGCAAGTGGAGAGTCTTCGTTTGAGGAAAAACCTACCATCCAGCCGTGAGGTTCTTTGTCCTCGCCGACTTCAGCAGTACCGGTTTTAGCGCAGACATTTAAGCTGGGAAACATCGAATCGCCATAGTTTGCGGTGACATTGTATCGCATCATTTCTTTAAGTTTGTTCGCGGTGGTTTCGGCTAATAAAGCTTCGGTGGATTTGTTTTCCAGATAATTCTTAGTTTTAACGCCGTCGTCAGAAAGAATTTCCATAACGATGTGCGGCAAAACAGCATTTCCGGAGTTAGCAATAGCACCCATTAAAATAGCGCTGTGCATGGGGTTAAGCAGGTCGTTGTACTGCCCGACGCCAGACCAGCCAAGATTATAATTATCTGCATTTTGAACATCATAAACGCTTTTTTTAGTTTCGATTCGGTCAAATTTAAAATTTCGGTTAAAACCCATTGAATTTGCCGTTTTTGTCATATTATTTTTTCCAAGTGCAATAGACAAGTCGGCAAAGTAAATGTTACAAGATTTCATCATCGCATTTTTCAAATTTATGTCCCCGTGATGCCCCATACAGGTAATTTTTTTGCCGTTTACGGTTTCGGTTTGCTGGCAGGAATAAGTTTTGCTTTCCATGTCGCTGAATGAATTCAACCCAGCAGTGCTGGTTATGAGTTTAAATACAGAACCTGGTGCGTAAGATGAACTCAAAACGCGATTGATGTAAGCGCCCTCGTATTGTCCGGATTTGTCATTGTCAATAACTTCCGGATGATACGGGTCAAAAGTGGGCGAGCTAACCATGCAGAGAATTTCTCCGGTTTTATAATTATACACGCAAACGGCGCCTTTTTGACTTCCAAGAGCAGTCAAGGCAGTTTTGCAAATTTCGCTGTCAAGTGTGACTTGAATATTTTTGCTTTGTTTAAAGAAATCCGGAGTGTTGGCGCCAAAAACAAAGTTATAGCCACAAAGTTCGTCACGGTACAATGTTTGAATGGAGGTTGCAATGTGAGCGTTATCGTCGCCAACAGTATGCAGAACCGCTTTTCGAGTAGTTTCGTCGTTGTGATAAATTCGCTTATTATTTTCGCTATGAGCCAAAATAACGTCGTTTCTGTCTAAAATTTTGCCCGCGCTCGAGAGATTAATCCCAGAAAAGTGCTTGTTTATTGGACTGAGCGCCCACAGACTTGCTGTTGTGACAAACCGATAGACAAAAAGACCAATTCCAAAAAGAAAAGCCAGCGTCATCAAAGACAGCACTATTGAACGAGTTCGTGTGTTTCTCATAAAAATCACCTGCATTTTCGCAAAAAATCAAAATTTAACCTCTTTTAAGTGCATAAGTGCGCTCGTCGGCAGCCTTTATAAAAGCCAAAAGCGAAAAAGAAGATATCATACTCGAGCCGCCGTGGCTGACAAAAGGCAAAGTTACACCGGTTAGCGGAAGAATATCGGTAGTGCCGAAAATGTGCAAAGCGGCCTGAAAAACCAACATAGTTGCGGCGGCACAAGATGCAATAGAGTAAAACGTTGACCGACTTTTAGTGCTTTGTGAGCGGGCAAAAAATGCGAATCCGGCAATAATTAAAGCGACAATTACAGCGATAATCAAGCCCATTTCTTCGCAAATCATACCAAAAATTAAGTCTCCGGTGGCAGCAAAAATATCTTTCAAGTGGCCATTTCCAGCGCCGACGCCAAATAAACCTCCACTTGCGCTATACGTCAAAACGCGCGTTTGCTGATATCCCAGTTCGTTCATGTGTTCCCAAACGTGTCCCCAGACGGCAAAACGGTCTTTTATGTACGGCTTGAATGTCAAGATTAAAAAAACTCCGAGAACGGCGGTAGAACACGATAAAATCAAGGTGCGCAGACTTCCGGAGCGCATAAAGGATATGACCAGAAACATTACAAAAAATACGCAAGCGGTACCGAAGTCTTTCATGAGGAAAAGGCAGCCGATACATATTGCAGAAAATGCAATAAATCCGGTTAAATTTTTGGTGGTTTGCAGTTCGTCCAAAGTTGATGCGCCAACAAAAATAAACGCTATTTTTATGAATTCTGATGGCTGAACGGAAATTGAACCGAGTTTTATCCAGTTTTTAGCACCGTTTATCTCTTTTGAAAAGATTAAGTTTAAAACAAACAGCAAAATTGCTAAAATTGCGATTAAAAAACGCATTTTGCACACGAAATCTGGATTTTTTATGAACCAAATGATAAAGCAAAATAAAATCATTCCTATGGCAATAGTTGCCAGTTGCATAAAAGCGTCATCAGGATTTGCGTGACTTATCAAAATTAATCCGATGCCTGAGAGGAATATGGCAAGAGTTTCTAGCTCAAATGTACAGCGCTTGATGACGACTGTTGACACGAAAAAAAATGTCCACGATAATAAAATAAAACCTAAAATCGGCGTGGCAGCGCCCCAATTAACGGTTTGAGTTTCTATTATTGGTTGAGCGCAGGTCAAAATTAAGAAAAATGTCACTAAAAATAATTTTCTGGCGGGCTTTAGAGGGCGAATTTTGCCTTGCGTTTCGGAAAAAGAAGAAATTTCACGCGAATCGGAAGCTTTTTTCAAGATGAGTGTGGTACTGCCTAGAGAAATCGTATCATCGAGGTTTATTTTGACCTTATTTTTGATTTTTTGCCCATTTACAAGCACGCCGGATTTTGAATGTGTATCCGAAACAAACCAGCCTTCCTTTCGCCGAAAAAGCACTGCATGGTTGCGTGAAATAGCAGCATCGTCGATAACAATATCGCAATTTTTACTCCGGCCAATGCTGTTTTCCCAGTATAGGACCGGATATTCCTGTTTTGTGCGCGTATTTTGCAAGATTACCAGCGTATTTTTACCGCGACTATGATTTTTCATGGACGAAAAACACGAAATTAATATTATTAACCCCAAAAATGCCAATACTACTTTTATGGAAATCATTGCTATTGAAATAATATTCGTACTCATTTTACGCCTCGCTTTTGTTATTTTTATCCATCTGAGCTCAAATTTTAATTTTTTATGACAATTATTATATAATTTTATCATAAATTTTTGTTTAGTCAAATATTTTACCAATTATGAGTGATATTTATCGGCATTTTTATTGTAGATAAATTTCTAAATTTTATGGTATAATAAAAACTACAAGTTAATTATAAAAATAGGAGGAACTATAATGGATAGAAATTTTTCTCATTACGAAATTAGTAACGGTGTGAATTTTAATGCTATTAAAGATGAACGCTTTAAAACCGGCAGAATTTCTGTTAATATGTTTTTGCCTCTTGACAGCAAAACGGCCTCAAGTTATGCACTTTTGTCGTTTGTATTAACGAATTCCTGTCGAAAGTATCCTGATTTCACCAGCTTAAATCAAAAGTTGGCTGACCTTTATGGTGCGTCACTTTTTTCAGACGTCAGCAAAATTGGCGATATGCAGGCTTTGACAGTTTCGGTTTCATTCCTCGACGATAAATTTGCGCTCGATGAAGAAAATTTATCATCTCAGCTTACGCAGCTTCTTTGCGATATTCTGTTTGACCCGCTGCTGGAAAATGGTGCATTTAAACAGGAAAATGTGGAGCAGGAAAGACGCCAGCTTATCGAGTTAATTGATTCGGAGTACAACGATAAAAAAATTCTCGCGAAGACGCGTTGTGAGCAGCTTATGTGCCAGGACGAAAAGTTCGGTATCAGCAGACTCGGCGACAAGGAAACGGTTTCGAAAATTACTCCGGAAGACATTTTTGATGCGTGGAAAACTGTATTAAAAACCGCCAGAATCGAGATTATGGCACTGGGAGATTTGGACGAAAATTCCGCGTTGGATGTTTTTAAAAATGCTTTTTCACGAGTAAAAAGAGAAAATGTTGTAAATTGCGAAACTCAGATAATAAAAGCGGCTCAAAAAGTTAAAGAAAAATACGATAACATGGACATTGCGCAGTCGAAATTGGTTATGGGCTTCAGAACTCATGCGGCGCTTCAGGACGATGAGGTTATGCCGGTTAGAGTAGCGGTTGCGTTGTTTGGTGCGACACCTCAATCAAAGCTGTTTTTGAACGTTCGCGAAAAATTAAGTTTGTGCTACTATTGCTCCGCAAAATATGACAGAAATAAGGGCATAATGCTAGTGCAGAGCGGAGTCGAGAAGAAAAATTTAGAAAAAGCTAAAGACGAAATATTAAATCAGCTCAATGAGATAAAAAATGGCAATTTTACCGATGCAGAACTCGACGACACCAAAAGAAGTTTGGCTAACAGCTATCGGACTATTGGCGACTTTTTGAGCGGACTTGAGAATTTTTATCTTTCTCAGGCCTTCGATGACGAATTTTTGCCGCCTGAACAGTTTATCGAAAAAATGTATAAAGTTTCGAGAGAACAGGTCATAAATGCGGCAAAGTTAATTACTCTCGACACAGTTTATGCGTTAGTTGGCAACGAGGAGGGTGCAAAATGATTTTAAAAGAAGTGAAAAGTAATCGGATTGGTGACAAATATTTTTATGTTGAACATTCGTCTGGATTGAGGGTTTTTGTGTACCCCAAAAAGGGTTACAACTCGACTTACGCGATAATCGGCACGAAGTATGGCTCTATTAACACAAGCTTTAAATCTTGTGGAAAATGCGATGTTACGCGGGTTCCCGACGGAATTGCGCATTACCTGGAGCACAAGCTTTTTGAAAGCGAGGACGGCGACGCATTTGCAAAATATGCTAAAACCGGCGCGTGTGCCAATGCGTACACTTCGTTTGACATGACTTGCTATTTATTTTCTTGCACCGAAAAATTCGAGGAGTCGCTCAAAATACTCTTAGACCTAGTTCAGTCGCCGTATTTTACAGACGAAAATGTCGAAAAAGAGCGCGGAATAATCGGTCAGGAAATAAAAATGTACGATGATGACCCTTCTTGGCGCGTGATGTTCAATTTGTTGGACGCGATGTATCATAATCACCCGGTAAAAGTCGATATTGCGGGCACGATTGAGTCAATTGCACAGATTAATCCTGAGAATTTATATAAATGCTACAATGATTTTTACAACCCAAATAACATGGTTCTTTGCGTTGCGGGCAATGTGCGGCCGGAGGACGTTTTCAGGATTGTGGACGAGGCGATTAAACCAAATGCTAATAAAGTTCCGGAGTGTATTTTTCCAGATGAGCCGTACAATGTCGTCACAGACCGCGTTGAACAGCATTTTGAAATTGCTATGCCGACGTTTCAATTGGGATTTAAAGAAAAGGTCAGAAAAGAGCGCGTAACCGATGAACAGTTGGCCCAAACGGATATCATATTGCAATCTTTGGCGTCAAAATCGTCAAAACTTTATAAGAAGTTGCTGGACGAAAATTTGATAAACGATTCATTTGGTTACGAATATTTTGAAGGAGTGGGGTATGCTGCGGTTATTTTTTCGGGCGAGTCAAAAGACCCCGATAAGGCCGCCAAAATCATAAAAGAAGCTATAGAAGAACTTCATAAAACCGGCATTAATAAAGAGGAGTTCGACCGCGCTAAAAAGTTAGTTTATGGCAGAAATGTGGCAATGCTGAACAGTCCGGAAAATATTTCTAACGCGATGATGAATTTGACTTTTGCCAACCGAGAGCTGTTTCATGCGATTGAATGCATTGCAAACACCACTCTTGAGCAGGTGAATGACCGTTTAAAACATCAGTTGGACAATAAAAATTCTTCGCTATCGGTTGTGTTGCCAATGCCCGGCAAAGAGGAAAAATAGCGATGGTTTCAACTGTTTATAATGTTAGCTTTCCGGGGCTAAATTTGCATTTTAAAATTAATCCAATCGCGTTTAATGTCGGAAAGCTTACGGTGCATTGGTATGGTGTGATTATTTGTCTAGGATTTCTTTTGGCACTTTGGTATGTACTTTCGAATTGCAAGCGCTTCAATATTGATTCTAATTCGATGACAGATGCGATTATTGTGGGGCTTTTGTGCGGAATAATTGGCGCCAGACTGTATTATGTGATTTTTTTCCCGGGCGATGTTTACTGGAAAGACCCGATTAAAATTTTGTATATAAATGAGGGCGGAATTGCGATTTATGGCGGAATTATCGGAGGTTTTTTGGGCGGACTTTTTGTGGCGAAAAAAAAGAAACTTAATCTTATGGCAGCATTAGATTTGACAGCACTAGGGCTTTTAATCGGACAGGCAGTAGGTAGATGGGGAAATTTTGTGAATCAAGAGGCTTTTGGTTCGCAAACGGACATAATTCTCCGTATGGTGAGCGAAAATACAGCAGGAATAGCGGTTCATCCATGTTTTTTATATGAATCTATTTGGTGCGCTTTAGGATTTTTTTTGTTGCATTTTTTCAGTGTAAGGTTTAGAAAATATGATGGACAGATTTTTTTGCTGTATCTTATTTGGTACGGAACAGAGCGATTTTTCGTGGAGGCGCTGCGAACTGACAGCTTGTTTATTCCTGGAGTTAATTTGAAAATTTCTCAGGTGATAGCGGTGATTACAGTTGTACTGGGTATGCTGCTACTGTTTAAATTTGGAAATAAAAAGACTGTTTATAATTAATTTTTAGTGCAAATTCGTGGCGGGGCGCCCTTGTGTTCAAAAATATTATTTTTGAACATGACAGAATGCCTAAAGATGGCGTTTTGTCCGCAAGAATTATTAAATAATTCTTGCCAAGGGCTCCCCAGCCGAGCGCACGGATAAATTTTTTTGTATAATTATTTTTGAGGTGAGGTATATTGTCATTTCCACGCGAGCAAATCAGAAATTTCAGCATTATAGCACATATAGACCATGGAAAATCCACTCTAGCAGACAGAATTTTAGAGCTGACGGAATCGGTGTCGAGGAGGGATATGTCGGCACAGCTGCTGGATAACATGGACTTAGAAAAGGAGCGCGGAATAACCATAAAGGCGCGTGCGGTGACACTTTTATATAGAGCGGACAACGGCAAAGAGTACATTTTCAATTTGATTGACACACCCGGTCACGTTGATTTTAATTATGAAGTTTCGCGTTCATTGGCGGCTTGTGAGGGAGCCGTGCTGGTTGTGGACGCGTCGCAGGGAATAGAGGCTCAGACTTTGGCAAATACATATCTTGCGGTGGACGCGGGGTTAGAAATCGTTCCGGTTGTGAATAAAATAGATTTGCCAAGCGCCGACCCAGAGCGAGTTAAGACCGAAATTGAGGACATAATAGGAATTCCTGCAGATGAAGCTCCGTTAGTTTCTGCAAAAACGGGCCAAAATGTAAAAGACGTGCTCGAAAGTATAGTGAAAATAGTTCCGCCGCCAAGTGGAGATCCCGAAAAACCTCTTAAAGCTCTCATTTTTGACTCGTATTATGACGCATATAGGGGCGTAATTATTTATGTGCGCATAAAGGAGGGGCGCGTAAAGCTGGGCGACGAGATAAAATTAATGGCGACAGGAGCAAAATTTAATGTTGTGGAATGTGGATTTTTGCACGCAACTTCTATTGAACCGAGAAATGAGCTTATGGCGGGTGAAGTTGGATATATAGCGGCCGCGATAAAGTCGATAAATGACGCTCGTGTTGGAGACACGGTGACGACTACGGAAAATCCTGCAAAAGAGCCGTTGCCGGGTTATAGAGCAGTTAATCCCATGGTTTTTTGCGGAATTTATCCGATTGATGGCTCAAAATACGGAGACTTAAGGGACGCGCTCGAAAAATTACAGCTAAATGATGCGTCATTGTCATTTGAACCGGAGACTTCTGTTGCGCTGGGTTTTGGCTTTAGATGCGGATTTTTGGGACTTTTGCACATGGAAATAATTCAGGAACGCTTGGAGCGAGAGTACAATTTTGATATAATTACGACTGCACCGAGTGTAATTTATAGGCTTACAAAAACGGACGGCGAGGTTATTTATATCGACAACCCGACAAATTATCCGGAAGCGGGCCTAATTGCAAAAGCAGAGGAACCTGTAACAAACGCGCACATTTATGCGCCGGCAGACTATGTGGGAAATATAATGGAACTTTGTCAGGAACGACGCGGTATTTTTAAGGACATGAAATATCTGGATGACAGCAGAGTGGATATTCATTATGTTTTGCCTCTTAATGAGATAGTTTATGATTTTTTTGACACGTTAAAGTCGAAAACGCGTGGATATGCCTCTTTTGACTACGAAGTTATAGGCTATGCGGAGTCAGATTTGGTGAAACTTGACATCATGCTGAATGGTAATATTGTCGATGCGCTTTCATTTATAATACACCGCGAAAAAGCTTACTCACGTGCCAGAAAAATGGCAGAAAAGTTAAAAGAAAAAATACCAAGACAGTTGTTTGAAGTACCGATTCAAGCCTGTATCGGCGGGAAAGTTATTGCGCGTGAAACCGTAAAAGCTATGCGCAAAGACGTTTTAGCGAAGTGTTATGGCGGAGATATAACCAGAAAGAAAAAATTGCTGGAAAAACAAAAAGAAGGCAAAAAGCGTATGCGTCAAATCGGGACGGTAGAAGTGCCGCAAGATGCGTTTATGTCCGTACTGAAGCTTGATGAATAATTAAATTTTAGCGCGACACAAGATGGGGGGCTCGGCTTCACCAAATAGAGTTTAATTCTGTTTGGTGAAAATTGTTTCAGTAATTTTTACATGAAACAATTAGTCGAAAAATATTTTTTCGACTGCCGAGCCCCTTGCGGTGCGAAATTATTTAGAGGAAGATTTTATGAAACAGCTAGGATTGTATATCCACGTTCCATTTTGTGAGAAAAAATGTCCATATTGCGACTTCTATTCTGTGAGAGCAACGTCAGATATATTCGGTGAGTACGCGGAAAAAATTTGCGAAACGCTGAAAAATTATAGTAAAAGCTCGCAATTTTCATTTGACACGGTTTACTTTGGCGGAGGCACACCGAGTTTGCTGGGCAGCGAAAATTTAGCAAAGATAATTAATACAATAAAGAATTATTTAAAAAGTTCACCGAACGAGGTCACGCTGGAGATAAACCCGACTACTTTGCCGATTTTAGACTTTAACAGGTTGAGAGAATGTGGGTTTAATCGGCTGTCGATAGGTTTACAGTCTGCGGTTGAAAGTGAATTGGAAATGTTAGGCAGAAGACATTCTGTAAAAGACGCAGAAAATGTGATAAATTTAGCAAAAAAAGCTGGATTTTCAAATATTTCACTCGACTTAATGATAGCGACTCCCGGACAGACGATAAATTCTCTAAAAAAGTCGATAGATTTTTGTATATCGCAAGAAGTTCAGCACATTTCGGCGTACTTATTGAAGATAGAGAAAGGAACGCAGTTTTATGAAAATAAATCAAAATTGCCTCTGAAAAGTGATGCCGAAGAGGCTGACATGTACTTATTTTTTGAGTCAGAACTACAAAAAAATGGATTTAAGCAGTACGAAATATCAAACTTTGCCAAAGAAGGCTACGCAAGCCAACACAATTTAAAATACTGGAATTCTCAAGAATACTTGGGTGTAGGCCCGTCGGCACATTCATTTATCGACGGAAAAAGATTTTTTTATCCACGGTCATTAAAAGACTTTTTATCAGGAAATTTGAGTGCCATTGAAGATGGAATTGGTGGAACGATAGAGGAGTACGCGATGTTGAAATTAAGGCTTTGTGAAGGGCTAAATAATGCCGAGTTTAAAGCTAGCTTTGGCGTTGATATTCCAGAAAATTACTTCAAAAGAGCCGAAGATTTTCAAAAATACGGCTTAACTGTGGTAAATGACGAAAGTGTTTGTTTTACGCCGAAAGGCTTTTTGCTGTCGAATGAACTAATTTCGCGAATTATTCTTTAATTTTTTAAAAATTTATTTGGTAAATGAGCAAATTTGACTTTATTTGTGATATTTTCCTCCGGCAGAAATTTGAAAAGCTCGGTATATTTGCTCGCACAACATAACTCGCGCCAGCTGATGCGGAAATGTCATAGCGGACATCGACATGAGAAAATTCGCGCGTTTTTTGATATTTTTTGCCAATCCGTGCGAACTTCCAATTACAAAGCAAATACAACTCGTTTGATTTGCGGCAGTATTTTCGATGTACTGGGCAAATTTTTGCGAAGATAATTTTCTACCCTCAATGCACATCGCTATTACGTAAGAATTATCGGGAATTTTGGCGGATATTTTAAGACTTTCCTGCTCCAAACATTTTTCGATTTCGGCATCAGAAGGGCAGCTTTTTATTTTGTATTCATCGAGTTCAATCATTTCAAATTTGCAAAAAGCCGACAATCTTTTCTGATATTCATTGAAAGCATCCTTAAAAAATTTTTCTTTTAGCGTTCCGATGCAGATAATTTTAATTTTAATCATGGTTAAATCCTTTTTCTCTCAAAAATTGACATTTACAGAGCCTAAATTTTGCACAGGTGCAACCGTAAGTTGAAAGTCGTTGCCGTGAGTCATGTGATGAGAAGAAAGATGGCATATTGAAGTCTCGAAAGCGAGTTCAGGAATGTTATTTTCTTGACTTAAGTGCGCCAAAATAAATTTATTCGTTCCGTTTTTTATAAAGTTAGGCAATTCTGCGGCGCAAGCATCATTTGAAAGATGACCGATATTGGATAAAATTCGTTTTTTTAAGTAATAAGGATAAGCGCCGTTCTGAAGCATTCTGACGTCGTGATTTGACTCGATTAAAACCACGTCTGAACCGGAAATCGCATTTCGTATGGAATCAGTCATATAGCCGATATCCGTGGCAATTACAGCACGTTTGTTATCGGCCGTATCAATTATGTATCCGACGCTTTGCCGGCTATCGTGAGGAGTTTCAAATGCCTTTATGTACATTCCACAAATTTCCACTCCGCTGATGTCAATTATTTCTGCAGAAAAATTATTTGTTAGAACGCCTTTATTTTCGAGAGCCTCCATAGTTCCGCGGGATGCGAAAACCTTTAATTTATATCTGGAGGCAAAAACTTTCAATCCCTGAATATGGTCGGAGTGCTCGTGCGTGATGAAGATAGCTTTTATCGAATTTATATTTATGTTATTTGCTAGCAAAGACTGCTCAATTTGTTTGGCGCTTCTTCCAACATCGACTAAAATTCCGACTTGATCAGTGCCGACGTATGTAGAATTTCCTTTGCTGGAGCTGAATAATGGACATATACGTGACAAAAAATCCCTCCAATTTATTTATCAATAAAAAATCTATAGAAACCAAAAAAAATCGGTTTCTATAGGTTTTAATAAAAATTTTAAACAGTTTACAATGCTTTAGGCATGGAATTATCTTCCGGAACATATACTTTTTTAATATCTGCACCGAGATTAGATAGCTTTTCGACAATATTTTCATATCCACGTTCAATGTGCTTAATGTTTTCGATTATCGTAGTTCCAGACGCAGCCAGACCGGCAATTACCATAGCAGCACCGGCGCGCAAATCGAGTGCCCTGACGCTGGTTCCAACAAGTTCATTCACGCCTTCTACAACAGCAATTTTGCCGTCAACCGAAATTTTACTTCCAAATCGATTCAGTTCATCAGTATATCTGAACCGATTATCCCAAACATTTTCGTTGACAATGCTGGTTCCGTTGGCTATTGACAGCAAAGTCGTGATTTGAGGTTGCATATCTGTTGGAAATCCGGGATGAGGCATAGTTTTTACATTGCATTTGTTCAGCGGACCATTAACGTAAACCCGAACAGCTTCATCAAATTCGTCTACATTTACGCCCATTTCCTGAAGTTTTGCAGTGATTGACTCAAGATGCTTAGGAATTACATTTTTAACCAAAACATCTCCGCCGGTTGCCGCCGCAGCTACCATATAAGTTCCGGCTTCAATTTGGTCCGGAATAATTGAGTAATTTGTTCCGCTTAAGTATTGTACGCCCTTAATTTTAATTGAATCTGTACCGGCACCGCTTATTTCAGCGCCCATCGAGTTTAAAAAGTTAGCCAGGTCAACAATATGAGGTTCTTTTGCGGCGTTTTCGATGATAGTAGTACCCTCGGCTTTTACCGCTGCAAGAATTATATTTATGGTTGCCCCCACAGACATAACATCCATGTAAACCGTATCGCCAATTAATTTTTCGGCGGTAACATTAACAAGTCCGCCCTCGACCGTGTGAGTGGCTCCCAAAGCAGAAAAACCTTTTAAATGCTGGTCAATAGGTCTCACACCGAAGTCGCAACCACCGGGCAGAGAAACAGAAGCTTTGTGAAATCTGCCGAGAAGGGCGCCCAAAAGATAACAAGAGGCGCGCATATGGCGGACAGAATCATAAGAAGCAACGTGAGATTTTATATTGCGAGTGTCGATTTCAAAAGTAGATTTATTTATCATTTTAACCGTGGCGCCCATTTGTTCCAAAATGTGAGCCATCAAGGTTACATCATTTATGTTTGGAACGTTTTCTATTTGACATACGCCGTCGGAGAGAATAACCGCAGGAATTATAGCAACAGCGGCATTTTTTGCGCCACTGATATTAACTTCGCCTTTTAATGGAATATGACCATTTATAAAAAATTTCTCCAATTTTATGCCTCCTGTAATTTTTTTGAAAAAATATATAAACTAACGTTTGAATTTATAAAAAACAAACAGCTAAGAAATTTACTTTAATATAGGCTTTTACATTTTATGATAATACAATATTTATAAAAAGTCAATAAAAAAGTAGTAAAAATATTTACACTAATTTTCAAAAATTTTTAGGAAATAGAGGCCCGCTTAAGAATTTTAAACGAGCCTTTTTTATATTTCCTGTTAATTAGTCTTTGCAACAAGGAATGTGTTTACAACAGTCGTTTATTAACAGACAGAATAAAAATTTTGCAATTGATATTATTAAAAAGCTTAAAAAAGTTCCAATTAAGAAAAATATGATAATAAGGGCAGTGCTGACCGTCAGGGTTAAAGATAACGCTGCAATTGTCGTTACAAGTGTTCCGATAGTTCCTACAATTAAATTTTTGCTGTATTCGCACATACATTTCTTTAACGATGAAAAATTATTAAAACCAGCAAGTGGAATAAGAAAAAGCAGTGCGATTAATGACAAAATTGATAAACCAAATGCTATCCACAATGCAAAAATAACATTTGGAATTAAACTTAGACTAAATAGTACAGAAATTCCGATTCCTATAATTACGCTTATAATTAGAGCAGTTGCGCTATTACAAGAATTTTGTTTGCACATATTAACCATCCTTTCAATTAAATTCGGTAGGTTGCTACCTGATAACATTATATGCACAGAATAAATTCTTGATAATATAATCGTTAAATGCTGATTTTTAGGCTTTTCGAGACCAATATTTTCTGTCCAAACTGCGGTACTG
This sequence comes from uncultured Eubacteriales bacterium, assembly GCA_934463265.1. GTDB lineage: Bacteria > Bacillota > Clostridia > Oscillospirales > Acutalibacteraceae > CAG-557. Next base: position 57,288 of record CAKSIU010000006.1, read on the forward strand.
AATAGCTTCTGCTATGTGCGAGGACTTTATTTCTTCCGAAAAACTTAGGTCGGCAATAGTTCGCGCCACTTTTAAAATTCTTGTATATGCCCTGGCAGAAAGACCCATATTGTCAAAAGCTTTCTTTAATAGATTTTCTGCATTTTTTGTTAAAATACACGTCTTTTGAAGCAAACCCGGAGAAATTTTTGCATTTGCCGAAATATTATGGCCTTTAAAACGCTCCAACTGAATTTTTCTTGCTGCATCAACGCGATTTTTTATTTTAGAGGAACTTTCTGATAATTTTTTTGAGGACAAATCCGAATATTCAATCGGTGGAACTTCTACGTGAATGTCGATTCTGTCCAAAAGAGGGCCGGAAACCCTGGAGAGATATTTGGATATAGTTTTTTCGGAGCATATGCAAGACTTGCTTGGATGACCGTAATAGCCGCATGGACAAGGATTCATGGCGGCGATGAGCATGACTGAGCAGGGATATGTAATGGTGCCGTTTACTCTAGAAATTGTAACTTCGCCATCTTCTATTGGTTGACGAAGAATCTCCATGGCGTTTCGGGAAAATTCTGGAAGTTCGTCTAAAAATAAAACACCATTGTGCGCCAAAGAAATTTCACCTGGTTTTGGCATGGAGCCGCCTCCGGACAGGCCTATTGCAGAAATTGTGTGATGTGGTGAGCGAAATGGTCGCGTTGTAATCAAAGGTGTATCGCTGTCTATTAAACCCGCAACAGAATAAATTTTTGTTGTTTCAATGGATTCATTCATCGTCATAGCGGGCAAAATTGTGGGAATTCTTTTAGCAAGCATACTTTTTCCTGAGCCTGGTGGGCCGATAAGTATTACGTTATGACCGCCCGCAGCTGCAATTTCTAGCGCTCTTTTGGCGTCATTTTGCCCTTTTACTTGAGAAAAATCAAGCAATCCATCTGCGGCCGAAGGAATATTTAAATTGGCTTTTGCAGGAGAAATTTTTGTTTTACCGGTGAGGTGTAAATACAAATTTTTTATGTTGTCAACCGGAAAGACTTTTATATCCTCAACTAAAGCGGCTTCAAATGCGTTTTTGGCGGGCACAAACAGCTCTGTTATGCCTAACTCTTTTGCTTTTAAAGTCATTGGTAAAACGCCTTTTATTGCACATAATTCTCCGCTTAAAGAAAGTTCTCCGATAAAAGCCGCGTTTTCAAGATGAGCATCTAGTTGGCCGGAGGAAATAAGCAGTGCGATTAAAATTGGTAAGTCGTAAATGGAGCCTTCTTTTTTTACGTCTGCAGGAGCAAGATTTATAGTGATTTTGTTTGTAGGAAAGTCGAATTCGCAATTTTTTAAAGCAGATTTAACTCGATTTCGCGATTCTTTTACGGAAGCGTCAGGCAGTCCCACAACGTCAAAAGAAGGTAAACCGCCGGCTAAATCGGCCTCGATTGTGACTAAAAACGCCTCTAAACCCATAAGTCCCAGACTATTTACTTTGGCGACCATGAAATTAACTCCTTTGCAGTTTTAATAAATAAAAAACACATTTGCTTTATATATTATAAAATATTTACTAAAAAATTTCAATGCGGAAAGGAAATAAATTTGACATAAATAAGTTTTAACGTTAATATTATTTTATCGATTTTGAGTCGGGAGTGAGATTTTTTGCGGACAAAAAAACTGGTGAAAATCCTACAAATATCTATTTTTGCAGCAATCGCAACAGTTTTAACTTTTTTTGAGCTACCTGTATTTTTTGCTCCGGGGTTTTATAAGCTGGATTTTAGCGACGTCGTAGTTTTGATAAGTGGATTTTCTCTAGGACCATTGGCGGGAATTTTGACAGAATTTTTAAAGGTTCTGCTCAAACTTTTAATAAAAGGCTCAACAACCGTGGGGTTAGGCGATTTTGCGGGATTTGTTGCGGGTGTGGCGTTGACGTTGCCGAGTGCTGTTTTTTATAAAAAATACAGGACTTTTAAAGGTGCTTGTGTCGCGATGCTTTTGGGAATTATTTGCTTAACGGCTGTCTCTGCGGTATCAAATTATTTTATTTTGCTGCCTGCTTACGAAAAATTATTTTCTATTTCGGAAAGTACAATAATTTCGTTAGCAAGCGCAATTAATCCGCTTATTTCTGATAAATTTACGTTTGTTTTGTTTGTAGTTTGCCCATTTAACTTGCTAAAAGGTGCGCTGATTTGTGCGGTTACGCTCGTTCTTTATAAAAAGTTATCTGTGGTGATTAATAATTTATTTAAGGGCTTTGTAAAATAATGTGGGCGGCCCGTTTACAAATGTCGGAAATTGTGATATAATAACTTTAAATATTTATGCAGCCATTTTAATTGAATATGTTGCTTATCAAGAGTGATGGAGGGAACAGACCCGATGAAGTCCGGCAACCTACGTTTGTAAGGTGCTAAATTCTGCGGTAAAAGCCGAAAGATGAGATTTTTTATTGTCCGGTTTTTGCCGGGCATTTTTTATTAATTTTTGTGCCGCCGAAAGGAAGTTTTTTTATGACAAGACATTTTTTTACATCAGAATCAGTTACAGAAGGCCATCCGGATAAAATATGCGACCAAATTTCGGACGCGGTTTTGGATGCTATTTTGGAAAAAGACTCAAATGCTCATGTGGCGTGCGAAGTTACGGCAACCACGGGAATGATTCATGTTATGGGAGAGATTTCCACATCGTGCTACGTGGATATCGCTTCCATCGCACGAGATGTTGTAACAGAAATTGGTTATGACAGTACATCAGCGGGATTTAATGGAAAAACTTGTGCGGTGATAACCTCGATTGATGCACAGTCCGCGGACATTGCGATGGGGGTTAATGAGGCATTTGAGATTAAAAAAGAGAATCTCGTTGACGATAAAAATAATCAGATAGGCGCAGGAGACCAAGGCTTAATGTTTGGTTATGCTTGCAACGAAACGCCGGAACTGATGCCGCTGCCGATTTCTTTGGCGCATAAATTAGCGAAAAAATTGGCAGAAGTCAGAAAAAACGGAACGCTTTCATATCTTAGACCGGACGGAAAAACTCAAGTTACTGTGGAGTACGATGGGGACAAGCCTATTAGAGTTGATACGATTGTCATTTCGACTCAGCACAGCGATATGGTTACGCTTGAGCAGATTCAAGGTGACATAAAAAACGAAGTTATTTTTCCGGTTATACCAAAGAATTTAATTGACGAAAATACGAAATTTTTCATAAATCCGACGGGCAGATTTGTTGTAGGCGGTCCGGTGGGAGATACAGGTTTGACGGGCAGAAAAGTAATTGTGGACACATACGGTGGATATTCTCGACATGGAGGAGGCGCTTTTTCTGGAAAAGACCCAACTAAAGTTGACCGCTCGGCGGCATATGCGACGCGTCATATTGCCAAAAATATCGTTGCAGCAAAAATCGCTGACAAATGCGAGGTTCAAATTGCTTATGCGATAGGCGTTGCGCGACCAGTTTCTGTTATGGTGGATACGTTCGGAACATCAAAGCTGTCTGATGAAAAAATTGCGGCGGCCGTGGAAAAGATTTTTGACTTGCGTCCGGCTGCGATTATTGAAAATTTAAAATTAAAACGTCCGATTTATAAAAATTTGGCAGCATATGGTCATATGGGCAGGGAAGACCTCGACGTTATGTGGGAAAAACTCGATAAAGTTGAAGCACTAAAACGTGAATTGCTATAACGCTTAATGGACTACAGTCAATAAAAAGGACACAAATTTAGAAACATTTTAAGAAGTAGCACTATAAATTGTGCTTAAAAAA